>CAUZBP010000091.1:0-18563 GCA_963578105.1 Planctomycetota bacterium | reverse complement strand
ACCCCCAATCACTTCACCATGCCCAACGCACTCGTTCCGGCTACGCCTCCACGAAGTGAAGTGGCTGGCCTAGCGGTGCTGCAAAGAGTAACTTAACTACTGGTACTGTCACTGGGGGCAGGTCACTCCATGGCTTCGTTTCCGTTGTACGATTTAGCGCGTTCAGGCCAGCCAATGCTCATGTTGCTGCTGGGACCTGGTAAAGTTTTTCAGCTGAAGCCGGTCTCACAGGCACAGATCCCACAGGCGGACGAGGCAGGCGGCTACGCCCGGTGCAACAGGGATGGCTTTGGCTTTTCTAGTCGCCTCAATGGTTTCAAGAAGTAGAATGACTAGTGTCTCATCCTTGGCCCTTTGCCGGAAGTCGTTACGATAAAATATTGACAGGCAACTGAACTTTAGGGTCGAGGCTACGAGTCTTCCTTGGGTTGACGAAGAGCGTTATGAGGCCGTGGTTGACGGCCTCACCCGAGAGCTAACGTGTCTTGGAATGAAAACCCACATACATTGCAGACGACGAGTGTAACTTCCTGTAAAACTTGGTATCGGAGTTGGCCACAGGTTGGGATGAAACCATGGGTCTTAATATTTATTTGTGCGAGGGAAAGTTATGTCTATTCATAGAGTCTTGCTGACAACAATCACAATTCTGACTGTCCTGTCCCCGGGGGCTGTGGCCGAACAACCGGCTGGCTTACTGGCGGAATGGCGTTTTGACGAGGGCTCGGGAAATATTGCCAAGGATACCAGCGGCAATGGGCATGATGGAAGCGTGCATGGTGCGAGCTGGGTCAAGCTCGATGAGGGTTATGCCATCTCTGTGGACGGGGTGGATGATTACATTGACTGCGCACCGGCTCATGATCTCGAACTGGAACAAGCCGTCACTATTGAGGCGTGGGTCAAACCGACCCGTGCGGGAGGCGGAGGAGATGCCCTCTTGTTGGGTGAGGGAATTGGCAGTTATGCCCTTACTTACTACAACACGAACATCTGCCTGTTTTATATCGCCGGCGGTGGGAACCATTTGAAGGAGACGCTGGCGCTCGACAAATGGCAGCATCTAGTAGCAACGTTCGATGGACAGCAGATGGGGCTTTGGATCGATGGCAGGCAGGTCGGTAACGCCAGGTCCAAGAAAGACCGGTTCGAAACTGGGGGTGGTTTTTTTATTGGCCACAAGGGCAGGTCTGACCTCCCTCGGTACCAGGGGCTTATCGATAATGTGCGGCTTTACAATCGGGCAATCGATGACAAGGAAATCATCGCACATTTCCTGGAGGAGGCCGAGAATCATGGTCTTGCAATTTCTCAGGCGACTCCCGTGGCAAAAGAAGAGGCCACCGAGTTCTTCAAAACACACCCTGATCCGATTAACGTTGAGCAGCATGGTAGTAGTGTGCTGTTGGCCAATCGTAAAATCGGGCTTGAGTTGATTCAGTCGGACCGAGGCTTTCGGCTAAATCGTCTCTACAGTATCGAGCAAGACCACGATTTCCTTGCCGGCGATGCATTGGGTGGTCAGCGCAACTTGTTCGACATTCGCATGACACCTGACCTGCGGGGCAGCAATCGTGATGAACGCTGGAAAACGGTGGGCAGCCTGATGGGCATTATGGATGAAATGGCGGCAGATGCGTTTTCGGTCGGGTCCGAGGAGGCGACGTCCGTATCCTGGCGGTCGGAAACCGAAGGGGATGAGGCGGTGGTGCATTTGAACTGGCACCAGATACCGGTCCGGGGAAAATCTCACCTGGTCGACGTAGAAGTTACGATCAGGCTTAAGGAAGGTGATCCCTTTTCGTACTGGCGAATCAATATCGATAACCCAGGGACGCAATATGGGCTGGAACGTGTGCGGTTTCCCCTGGTATCGCTGGCGCCCATCGATGCCCCGGAAGATGACGTTTACATCTATCCGCGGGAGCACGGCGGATTTGTGAAAGATCCCTTCAACGCCCCAACCGGGTTTGGCAGTGGGTTTAACACCAAGGGGGTGTATTATCCGGTTAGTTTCAACATGCAGTTTCAGGCCTTCTACGACGAACCAACCGGAAAGGGAATTTATCTGGCGACCCAGGATCCAGCGGCCAGTTTGATGAACATGCAAATTGCCAACACACCCAAAGAAATCACCTGGCGTCCTGGTCATTTTCCGCCCAATATCACCTTTGCCGAAGAGAACTATTACCTGCCCTACGATTGTGTGGTTGGCCCCTTTCAGGGCGATTGGTTCGATGCGGCGCAAATTTATCGCAATTGGGCCACCCGCCAGTCATGGTGTCGCAAGGGCCCGCTCCGTACCCGCAAGGAAGTACCCCGTTGGTACAAGGAGTCTCCGTTCGTCTTTTACACCAGCATTGGCGATTCGGCTGAAGGCACCCACGACATGCAAGAGAACATGGTCATTGCCCGTGACCATTTTCGCGAATTTCTCCAGTGGGCCGGGATGCCGCTGGCCGCCAAGTGGTATGGCTGGAAAGAGTATGTCCCGGGAATGACTTCGTACGACGTACCATTTGGAAGTCATCGCCTCTACAACCAGGGGCGATGGCGCAATCTTCCCGCAATGAATATTCACGATGGTAACTACCCCAAGATTGGCGCTTGGGCCGCATTTACCCGCGAGAGCCATCGGCTGCGAACCGAGGGCGGAATGGTTGTCCCTTATGTTGCCCTGGAAATTTTTGACCAAGGCCCTAGCGAGAATTCCCCTTATGCCGACGAGGCCCGGCCCAACGTGGTGAGAGACCTGTTTGGCAAGAAGCGAACCTGGGGTGGTGAGACTGCCTGGCAGTTATGCTGTGCTACCGCCTGGTGGCAGGATCGTCTGGAGGAGACCTGCCGCCTGATGACCGAGCGTGAAGGAATTGGTGGACTGTACCTCGATGTGATGCAGGGTGCCGGACTGCCCTGTTACTGGACACCCCACGGACATTCGGCCGCGGGCGGCGATTCCATGACCCGCGGCATGCATCAACTTGTCGAGCGATGTTTTAATGCTACCAAGCAGGCTGACCCCATGTCGATCATCACCGGGGAGAACTGCACCGAAAACATGTTCGACGTGATAGATGGCACGCTTGCGGTCACCCTCTGGCCTGAAAACAAGGCACACATATTTGCTGCCGTCTACCAGGATTATATCAAGCGGTACGGTACAGAAATGTCTACGGGAACCGGGTATCAAGACAGGTTTGCAGACAAGTACGACCAGGATGCATTTTTCCTCGAGGCCGCATCTCTGTTTGTCCAAGGCGCCCAGATCGGACGTCTTCGATTGCGTCCCCGAGATGCGGCCCTTTCGCTTTCCAACCCAGCGCAAGCCCCGATGATCGCTTTTCTGGAGCAAGTACTCGGTTACTACAAAAGCGATGCCAGCAAAGAGTTTTTGTCTTACGGCCAGTTCATGCGGCCGCTTAAGTTCAGCCAGCCAGCCGAAATGCCGATAATGGTCTATTCACGCGGTGGTGAGTTCCCGGCGCTCTGGAACGGCGTGTTCCGCAATGCCGAAGGCAACTTGGCCATATTTGTCGCCAATGCGTCCAGGCAGGATATGCCTTTCGAAAGTACGGTCGAACTGGCTCGCCACGGGATGTCGGCCGATGCGGTGGTGGATGTTGACCGGATAGACTACACCGGTAAAGTAACACCGGTCCAAAAGGACGTTTTGGGAGCGATCGTCCTCGAAGGAACCATACCGGGGCGGGGTATCACTGCCTTCCGGGTGAGTCAATGAACTGAGGCGTGAAACTGCCGCACCTTCAACAACAAAAAGGTTTATGAATTATGGGAAACATTGACGTATATATGGTCGTCGAGGCGCCGCCGGAGCGGCCCAGGCATGGAGCTGGCACGATTGTCGAACTCAACGATGGTAAGCTGCTGCTGGCCTGGATGGAACACGTCGGGGGCGACACGATCGGCCACGACCACGCGCCCTGCAATATCGCGCAGATGACCTCCAGCGATGGAGGCTACACGTGGGGAGATCGAAAGATTTTCGTTGAAAATGCGCCGGGGGACGTCAACATTCATTACCCCTGCTTCGGTCGACTTAACAACGGAGAAATCCTGTTTTGTTTTCAGCGACTTCACCTGTTGGCACCCGGAAAACCACAGAGTTCAACCTCTTTCTCGATGCGAAGCGCCGATGACGGAAAAACGTTTTCTGCCCCGGTCAAGCACAACATCAATCAAAAGAGCCCGATTGCTGCCTATCTGCTTACGCAGTTAAGTACCGGTCGGGTTATTCATCCAATTCAAAAAGTCCTGGGGGACTGGTGTGGACCGACGGATCATCAAATAAACAGCTGTGCCTATAGCGACGATTTGGGCCACACGTGGAAACAATCGGAAAACTGGGTGGACCTGCCGATGCGGGGGGCAATGGAACCTCATATTGTTGAATTAAGTGATGGACGCTTGCTGATGTATATGAGGACCCAGTTGGGGGCGATTTTTCAGTCTGAGTCGCACGATGGAGCTGTGACCTGGTCGAGTCCACAGACAACAGGACTGAGAGCTCCCGAGTCGATGCCCTGCCTCGTGAAGATTCCCTCCACGGGCGACTTGCTAGTGATTTGGAATCACAGCACCTATGATCCAAATTTTGACCATTGTGGCAAACGCACACCGCTCACCACGGCCATCTCGCGGGATGAAGGTCGGACGTGGGAAAACTTCAAGGATATTGAGACCGATCCACTCTACGAGTTCACCAACCCATCCTGCCATTTTACCAGCGGCGGGAAAGTTATCATCATGTACGAGGCTTCCAAGATGGATAACCCCAACCCACCTGGGAAGTTGGGCCGCAGTTGCATGCCGATGAAAGCGGCGGTTGCCGATGTGGAGTGGTTTTACAGCTGATGGATTCTCCCCGACTGATCGTAACTCCAGAGGCAGCTGAGCTTGGACTGGTTGCTACCTATCATGTCACGACCACGCTCTCGAATTCAAAAGGGGACGAAGAGTTCGAGCGTTTAAAACAGGCTGCCCTGCCCCGTTTTATCGAGCAATATACTCCTGAATTCGTCGCCAACGATCCGGTCATTCTTGGTTTCCGCACGCTACGTCAGGCGGTCGGACGATCTCCCAAGAAATATCCCTGTTCTATCGAGAGTCTGATTAGCTTCGTCCGGCGGCGGGGCCAGTTGCCGTCAATTAATCTCGTGGTCGATATTTATAATCTTGTCTCGTTAGAAACACGCCTTACGATGGGTGCCCATGATCTCGATCAAGTCGTGGGAAACATCACGCTTCGCCTCGCAAAGGGGGACGAGCGGTTTCTGCCGTTGGGGTCCCGGGACGTCGAGTCGGTTCGAGCTGGCGAGTATTGCTACTTTGATGACGTCGAAGTGCTTTGCCGACTTGATTACAAGCAATGCGACAAGACAAAACTGAGTGCCGACACGAAACGATGCCTCTTCATTCTGCAGGGTAACAAGAATACCCCGGACGAAACACTCCAGCAGGCAAAGGCTCGCTTGACCGATTTGCTGAATCAGTTTTGCGAGAGCTCTTGAAACCAGTGGGGAAACAGCACTTCTGCCCCGATGGCGTTGCCTTCCAGGTCGCGGCAAATAGTGAGCAACTCGTCCCAAAGGTAAAGGGCGTAGGTCGGATCCAGCCGGATTTGAAAACATGCTACGCCACCGGCGTGGGTTGGCAAGATACTGCAACTCACACCGGCTACCCGGGTCATGACCAGCAAGTTGGCTGCTGCTGTGGACCAGTCGATCCCGCACGTTTGAGCCAGGACATCGCGGGCCTGTTCACCACAGAGGTAGAAGACGGCATCCTGGCGGTCGAAGAGGTGAAAACCCGAGGAAATGGTCCCGTCGAGGACAACTTCCGGCCAGAGTGCACTCGTTTGTCCGGGGGCCGATTCGATCAGGAACTCGTCTGAGCCACTGCGGACCACGCGAACGCCATCGGGTGTTTCGACCGTTGCGTAGATGTCCAGGGGTACTGCAACGCCATGCGTGCTGAGCCACGATGCGGCACCCTCCCCTTTCAGGAAACGAGTTGGCTGGCAACTCAGATCGCACAGAGCAAGGCGGCCAAGTTGTGCCTGTTCGTCCTCCACTGCACTTAGTCGCCGCGCCACGAGTCCACTTTCCCACGTGGCCCATTCAGCCCCGAGCGCTGTAAGTTGATCGAACAGGGGTGTACTGCGCGAGGGGTCGCTCACGGAATCAACTGCCTTTCACCTTCAGGGTCGTAGAAGGGTGTATCCGTGATTTGACAATGCGAAAGCGCACCCGAGTCGGACCGAATGGTAATGGTGGTTCCTGTCTCCGCCAGGTCAGGACGAACGTGCGCCAGTCCCAGGGGATGACCCAGGGTGCTGCGGTGTGCGATGCTTGTCACCCGGCCAGCGATTTGGTCGTCGGCGATAATCAAGTTGCATTCGTCCGGCAATAGCAACTCCGTATTGGGCGGGTAGCAAAAGCCAACAAGCTTCCGATCGAGAGGTTGGTTTTCGTGGATTTTCAAACTCCGCTGGCCGACAAAAAACTTCTTCTGACGGCGAATCAGGCCGGCAAGGTTGGCGTGATACGGAGTGGTTAACGCGTCGGTATCTTGCCCCACAATCAGGTGCCCCTTTTCCAGTCGCAAAAGCCGTTGGGCTTCGACACCGAATGGGCGGACCGAATGGGCCTCGCCAGCGTGCATGATCGTGTTCCAGACATGGCATCCGAGGTGGGCGGGGACGTGAATTTCATAACCAAGTTCGCCAATAAAACCAACCCGCATGATAATAGCCGACACGCCCGCTACCTGGCCTTGTTGGGCTGCCGAAAAAGGAAATCCGCCAGGGGTCAAGTCGATGTCGGTCAGGGAGCTGAGGACGTCCCGTGATCGAGGGCCGGCAAGGTTCATGGCCGTGTATTGGCCAGTCAGATTGATCAGGACTACCCGCATGTCCCACAGAAGGGCCCACCGTTGTAGTTCGCGAAAAAAGCTTGCACCACCCGAGCTGGTGGCACTCAAGTAAAAGTGCTCTTGTTCCAGCCGTGCGACAACGCCGTCATCGATGATCACCCCCGATTCATCGCAGGCCACGCCATAGCGCAAAGTGCCTGGCTTCTGTTTGGTAAACGACCCAATGTAAACGCGGTTCAAAAATGCTGCCGCGTCAGGCCCACTAACGACGATTTTCCCAAGCGTGCCAAGGTCGATCATGCCAACGTGCTGGCGGACGTGGTGTGCCTCATCGAGAATACAGTCGGCGCGTGGTTTCTCGGCTTGTGCGTAGAACTCGGGACGCTCCCAGCCACCCCCGACGAAGATGAACTGCCCGCCATGGTGGCGGTGCCAGTCATGCATGGGGGTCCTCCGCGAGGGATGGAACCGCCGACCGGCCAGGTGTTCGATGGAAACGGGGTGGTGAAAAGGCCGCGACGTCGTGGTGCCTGTTTCGTCGATGGTCTTGTCGTTGAGTCGTGCGAGAATGCGAACTGCGTTTTGATTGGAAAGTTTGCCTTGACTTGGCCCCATGCCAACGGTTGAGTACCGTTTCATCAATTCGATATTGTCGTACCCTTCCTGGTGGGCATGAATAAAGTCGGCCAGGTGAAGATCTTCGTCAAAGTCAACGAAATTCTTCTTCCTGGGATGGGAAAATATCGGGTAGGGGTGGCTGGGGGCCGGGCCATGGGCCCTGGACGGCGGCGACGGCTGATCTCCCTCATGACCCAGGCTGCGGCAGGCGGCAAGCCCGCTCGAGTGGCCATCCTCAACCTGGTCTTGCCAATGGAATATCCCGCGGACACGGCCAGCCACATGCACCGTTGATGGCAGGCTGGTGGGAACAAGTTGCTCGAGGGCCTGATCATATGAAAACCGCCCGCCAGCCTGGTAGAGAATGTCTGCCGTCGGTGCCCAGCCAACGCTCACGGCAACACCGTCGCAGGTAATCGATGTGGGACTGGCCGTGTTGAGCTTTCCTGTACTTTCTAACGGTGCGATCCGCACGCCAGCGACGGCCTGCTTCGCTTTCGTGGGAATCGCTTCCAGAATTGCTTGTTGGTGGTGAATTACAATGCCTTTTCTCGCCACCCGGTCGGCCAATTCTGTTTTGGGGTCTGGCCGCAAGTCGACCACCGCGGGAACTTCCACGCCAGCTTCCAGCAGGTCGAGGGCAAGCCGGTACCCGTCGGAATTGGCGGTCATCACAACGGCCGATCGAAACGGCCGCACTGCATAGTGATACAACAACCGCTGTGCCGCGGACCCGAGCAAAATACCTGGCAAATCGTTGTTCTGAAAGACAGCCGGTTGTTCGTAACAACCGCTGGCAACCACCAGGGCCTTTGCCCGAAGTTTTGTCAGTCGCTGCTGATCGACCAGGGCAATCCAATGATCGGAATACCAGCCCGCTGCCTGGGTCCCCAGCCGCAGCCGAATCCGATCGTGTTGGTGCACACGTTCCAGCAGCGACTTGAGCAATTTGCAGGCATCTGGATCTCCTGTCAACTGCCATGTCAAACTGCCGCCAGCGTGGGGCAACTCGTCAACAAGCAGCACATCGACACCTTCGTCGGCAGCGGCCAGGGCTGCCGACAATCCGGCGGGGCCGGCACCAATCACCAACAAGTCGCAGAATGCGTAGTCTTTGGGTGTTGTTTTGGCAACGTAATCGGGATGCAGGCGACCCAGGCCGGCGACCTGACGCATCTGGTTTTCAAAGAACGGGAAGAGTCTTCGAGGTGTGTGGAACGCTTTGTAATAGAAGCCGACCGGCATCAATTTCCCGAATCGTTCGATGACTTTCAAGCGATCTCGCTGGAGTCCACCCCAAGTATTGACCGTGCGAGTAACTAAGCCCTCGCGGATGAGTAACTGATCTCCCCGCAGATTAGTACGGCTGCCATCTTCGACAAGGAAATTTGCGTCATGATTGGCGAGGCTGTAGATACCCCGTGGACGATGGTATTTGAAGCTCCGGGCCGTGAAACGAACGTTGTTGGCCCAGAGTGCACTTGCCAGTACATCGCCAGCGTACCCAGTGTAGGTGGTCCCTTCGAACTGAAAGGTCACCGGCTGGTTGCGGTCGATCCATTCACCCGGTTGTTGGGGAAGCCGATTTTCCACGCTCAGGCCTCTTTTTCGAAGAGATAGGTCCGGAGAAACTCGTCGGTCACGTTGTTTCGTTCGGCAATGAACCACGTACCACTCGGCAGGTGATACCACCATTCCCGTTTCACATGTGGATGCCCATCACGATGAAAGACGTATGCTGCCCAAGCCACGTCGTCTACCTGGTCTGGGTCGGGCATATCGCGAAACTCACCACCAAAGTGGAATTCCTGGGCGGGACGTAAACCGTTCAGAGGGCAGGGAATAAGTTTCATGGGAGTTTTGGAGGGGGCACGATTTAATGTCCGACGGAGGCAGCGCCTTTTTCACCCACCAATTGAAATCGTTCAAATCGGTCCAGGGCAAACGGCTCGATCAAGGGATGTGGATGATCATGGGCGACTGTGTACGCCATCGTTTCTCCGCTCACAGGGGTCGCTTTGAAACCCCACGTTCCCCAACCGGCGTCGAGGTAAAACCCCCGCACCGAGGTGGTTCCCATGATCGGCGAAAAATCGGGGGTCATGTCGCACAACCCGCCCCACTGCCGCAGGACATGGACCATGCCCAACCTGGGGAACAAGTCGACCAGTTGCCCGCAAAGCGATTCGGCAAACTCTAAACTGGAACGCATCGAAATCAACTCGTACGGGTCGAGCGAAGCCCCAGTGACCAACTCACCTCGCGACGACTGACTCACATAAAGATGTAAGCTTGCCGACACGACGATGTGATCGAGCCAGGGTTTTAACGGTTCGGTAACAAAAGCTTGCAGCGGATGAATGACCAATGGAGTGCGCACGCCGACCATATGAGTCAGTTGTGTTGTCCAGCCGGCTACAGCGCTGAGGACTTTTCGGGTTTTGACAAATCCCTTGTTGGTGTGGACTCCGGCAACTTCCCCGTCGCGGACTTCGATGTTGCTAACCTCGGTTTTCTGGTGGATTTCAACACCCCGGTGATCGGCCCCTCGCGCGTAGGCCCAGGCAACTGCATCGTGACGGGCAATGGCTCCTGGCGGGTGGAACAGCGCACCATAAATTGGGGGTTGGTGGCCGCCGCATTCAAGATCGATTTCCGGGATGGACTTCTGAATAAACGCGCGGTCAACCAGTTCACTGTCGATGCCCAGATGTTTATTGACTTCTGCCCGCCACCGCATGGTGTTGAGTGATGCGGGTGAGTGAGACAGCGTAAAATGCCCACGTTCCGAGTAAAATAGATTAAAGTCGAGCTGGTGCGACAAGTCCTGAAACAGTTCGCGGCTGCGGTTGTAGAAACGGACTCCCTCGGTGGTTAGATAGTTTGAGCGGATGATGGCGGTATTTCGCCCGGTCCCTCCCCCTCCGAGGTAGCCCTTTTCGAAAACGGCCACATTCGTGATGCCATGATTCATTGCCAGGTAATAGGCCGCTGCCAGGCCATGTCCCCCGCCACCAATGATCACCACGTCGTACTCGTCTTTCAGACGACTCGGCTCGCGAAACATGCGAGCCTCCGGGTAGTCTTTGCTGAAGGCGAATTTTAAAAGACGGTATGGCATAGGGGAGTGTTAAATTCCAGCAAGTGAAGAAGCATTTTTATCCAAGACGCGAGTTTCGGAAACTTGGGGTTGCCGTGGGGGCGGGTGGCAGGGATACGGGCTTGTTTTGGATGCGCCGTTCTGGTGTGGCTCAAAATAAAGTCAGATATTGATCAACTTCCCACTGCGTAACTTGCGTGTCGTAAGTTTCCCATTCCTGCGTTTTGAGTTCGAGAAATTCGCCGGCAATCATCCCTAGACCTTCCTGGACAACGTGGTCGTTGCGCAACTCCTGAATCGCTTCCCATAACGACTGCGGGAGGATCTGGATGCCCGCTTCGATAATTTCCGTAAGTGGCTTTTCATACAAATTACCGAGATTTGGCTCGCCCGGGTCGAGCTTGCGCTCGATACCATCCAGACCAGCAGTCAGATAGGCGGCCAGTGCCAAATACGGATTGCACCCGGCTGAAACGGTCCGATCTTCAAAGTGGCCAGGTCCTGCTGTACGAATCATTTGGGTGCGATTGTTGTCTCCATAGCTTACAAAGGCGGGTGTCCAGGTGAACCCGGATCGACTCGATTGCAACCCGGAACCAAGTTGAAGACGCTTGTAGCAGTTGACCGTAGGGCTGGTGACCGCACAGAGGGCCCGCGCGTGGTGCAAGATGCCCCCAATAAAGTGATATGCCAATTGCGAGCAGCCAAGCCCACGTGCATCGGACTCACCGTTAAAAACCGATTCTCCACTGATGGCATCGGCGAGATGAAAATGGACGTGCAGCCCGCTCCCAGTTCGGTCGCTAAACGGTTTGGGCATGTGCGTGGCCACGGCTCCATACTTCTTGGCAATTTGTGAAGTTGCCATTTTGAAGAATGTGATCCGGTCGCAGGTCGTGAGGGCGTCAGTGTAATCAAAATTCACCTCGTATTGTCCATTGGCATCCTCGTGGTCGGTTTGATACACGCCCCAGCCAAGGTGATTCAAAGACGTTGTCAATTCCTGGAGGTAACCCATGGCGGGTGCCATGGAACGGAAGTCGTAACAAGGTTTTGCCAGGCCGTCGGCGCCGTCCGGATCCCAGGGCTCAAGGGAGCCATCCTCCTTGCGGGTGACGAGAAAATGTTCTGGTTCCATGCCCACGTTAAAGATGTATCCTTTTTCGCGTGCATGGGATAGCACGCGTTTGAGATTTGTGCGGGCACAGTATGGGTAGGACTGGCCATCAACGTACAAGTCGGCAGCAAAACGCGCGGTGTTCGGGAGCCAGGGTAAAGGGGTATAGCTGTCGAGATCGACTCGCGCCAGCATGTCGTGCGAGTGAGGACCTTGTCCCACGCCCCAGACGGCGGCACCGGCAAACCCCGCACCTTCATCGATGGCATTGTCAAAGGAACTGACCGGCACCATTTTAACCTTGGCAGATCCATGGATATCGACAAACTGAACCAGGAGGAAGTCGATCCCACTCTCCTGCAATTTTTGGCGAACTGTTTCCCGGTCGGACATGATCTGTTTTTTCCTGTTAAGTAACGAATAGGCCTGGGATTTATGTTTTTTGCCTGCCGGGCCACGCACAGACATGCACGTGAACACCGGCGCGAGCTTTTCGCCGAACGAGGATGCAACGCTTTCTGATTTGGCCAGCAGGCCCACAAAGCCTCACGGGGTAGACCGAATTTAACAACCCTGCTGGGCTCTTGCGAGGGGGCAGGTGACGACAACCTCTGGAATTCTGCGGTCCTCGCCGACAAGTCCACAAATCCCCGCATGCCCGGGCAAAATCTCTCGATTTTACCCACCCCGGATGCAGGGTGCCTCTTGACAAGCAGATTCAATCGGCCCAACGTGTGGCACTTGCGTGGCCCGTTCGTGGGAACTCCTGCGATAATTTCGTAAGGAGGCAGACCAACGAGTCGCCCCATAGACCTGCGTGACTTCCCCTGCCTGTGGCTGCAAACCGATGTTGGAGACGACACCCCCCTGGGAATCTTGCCGATGACCAACACCGTTTCGATCGCCCGTCGACTTGACCGACTACCGATTACGCGGTATCAGCAGACCATCTTTATTGTCATCGCAACGGCCTGGTTCTTCGATTGTGTTGATCTGGCCACCATGACATTCATTTTGTCGTCCATTAAGGCCGAATTCTCCCTGAGTTCACAACAGGCGGGAACGCTGGCCGGCATGAGCTTTCTGGGCATGTTTTTGGGAGCTGGCTCGGCCGGGATATTAGCCGACAAATTTGGTCGCTGTGTCGTGTTTCGCTGGAGCATTGTGTTGTGGGGGGTCAGCTCGCTTGCCTGTGCCGCGGCACCCAACGTCGGCACCTTGATGTGCTTTCGCGTTTTGCTGGGAATCGGGCTGGCCATGGAGTTACCTGTTGCCCAATCGTTGGTGTGTGAGTTCATTCCTACAAAACAGCGTGGAAAGTACGTGGCCTTGCTCGAAGGTGGCTGGCCAATTGGTTTTATCGCTGCTGGGGTGCTAGCGCACTTCATCCTCCCGCGTTACGGATGGCGTGGTGCTTTTGTGGCTGAGGCAATACCTGCCTTTTTCGTGCTCATCGTCCGCCGTATTGTTCCCGAGTCACCTCGCTGGCTCGCTGAAGCGGGAAAGATCGACCAGGCCGAAGCGGTACTTGGCACCATCGAGACCAAAGTAAAACGCGTCCTGCAAGTCGACAATCTTCCGGAAGTCGAAATCGGCCCCGACGAGGTTGGCCCATCACAGCAGAAACACTTTTCGTTCGTTCAACTCTGGAAAGGGGACTATGCAAAACGAACCTGCATGGTGTGGAGCCTGTGGTTTTTCGCCTTGCTAGGATACTACGGGTTGACCACCTGGCTGGGAACGTTACTGGAACAGAGGGGCTATGATGTCACCAAATCGACCGACTATATCACGTTGATGGCATTGGCAGGGATTCCCGGGTTTCTCGTCTCGGCATGGCTGCTGGAGGCGTGGGGCAGAAAGCCCGTGGTAGTATGCGCGCTCGCCGGCAGCGCGGTCTTGGGGTACTTCTACGGAACTGCGACCAGCCACAGTATGATGATTATCTATGGGCTGGGAATGCAATTTTTTATGTTTGGGATGTGGTCAGTCATCTATGCGTATACTCCCGAACTTTATCCGACACACGCGCGTGCGACGGGAACTGGATTCGCCAGTTCCGTGGGCCGTATCGGCGCCTTTCTGGGGCCCACGTTAGTTGGCGTGATCCTTCCCCGCACTGGCCAGTCAGGCGTCTTCATGCTGGCTGGCTGTTCGTTCTTTATTGCAGCTGTGGTCGTCATGGTGTTGGGAAAAGAAACCAAGGGCATTGTGTTGGAAGAGATTTAATTGCGTACTAAGAGTTTCCTGCGCAAAGCACAGGTAGCTGGTGTTCATTCGAGTCTGAGAGGCAACCGCCTAGGAAGCTGAAAATGGTGTGATCGACGTCGACCCATTTTCTACCATCAGCAACGAGGACTCGGGGATTTCTTCCCAATGTTGGGTTAACTCATCGAGTGGCTCCGAAACCACGATAACCCCGTTATCGGGAAGAGGAGCGTACGAACCGTCGACTTCCCTCAGGGCGTGGATGTGACAGCTGTGGTAGAGCGTTCTCGATTGATGGTTGCTCGAATATCGTACAGCCCAAATGCGTTGGCCATCGGTCACACAGGAACTGAAGAAAAATGGGAGGCCAATATTCGCTTTTTCAACGGCGTCTGTCACGTATCCCATGGTTCGTGATAACGCTGCCGGGGGGTCTTTCTGCAAGCCGAACGTGAGGGCCAGGAAAAATAATATCTCCGAGTCGGTCGAACCTTCGATGTGGGGAAACAGGGAGGGTTCGACATCGAACATGAACTGGCGTATCAGCTTGTCAAATTCCGGTATTGAACCGTTGTGCTGAAAAAGCCATTTATCATAGGTGAACGGATGGCAGTTGGTTTTTTGGACAGGGGCTCCCGTTGCCGCGCGGACGTGAGCCAAAAACAGCGGTGACTGAACGTGGTCAGCAAGGCTGTGAAAATTGGTGTCGTTCCAGGCTGGATGCGTATCCCGATAAACTCCCGGTGCTCTGTCAGCGCCATACCACCCCACGCCCAGGCCATCGCCATTGGTCGTCTGGATATTCTCCCGCGCGTGACGGCTTTGGTCGATCAACGAATGATTGGGACGTATAAGTAGAGAACTCAACGTGACGGCAGGACCTTGATAAGCAAGCCAGCGACACATAACGCGTTACCTCCAAAGCGATGCTTGAATAAATCAACGGAGTAGCATGGCTTGAAACCTGCCTGGCGTGACCGTACGCCTCTGCTGATTATTGGAACCGACACGGAACTGTGCAATGACACCTCCCCCCGAGGAGTCACCCCCTCAACTGTTGGTAACGGGTACGAATGGCGATCACTGTGGCTCATGACCGTCGTCCTTCTTGACTCTTTGGGAAATAGCAGGCAAATTTCCCGGAATTGATGGTTACTGTCGGTTCCCGTTTGTTGGACCGATGTTTCGAATCTCGTACGCGGGCATGGCGGGTAACAAAAAGGTTCCCGACGCAGGACGATTTTCTCGGACCGCGGGTGGGCGCGGGGACAACCAGGAAAACGATTTCGTTTGGCCTCCCCCGAGAGAAAGTTTTTTCCTGAAGATAATTTTTCCACGAGCGGGTAACACTCGTGGTCGGCAGTGAAATCGGACAGAGTTGTAATCCATCGAATCGCGGTCGTAGCAGCCCTTTGACAGGTGATCTGTGTTTGGCCGATCTGAAATTCTGTGGATTATTAGGGATATAGGGTTGTAGCTTGGCTGCAGCCATGGCCACAAAATCGTTGCCTCGCAGCGGAAGGTGCTAGCCGTAACTACATTATTTGCCGGACATTATGGCTTTACGTGCACCGTTGGTAGACAGGTTCCTCAGTTCGGGGTTGCTGCGTCACGGGCCCGTTACTGAGGGTTTGCCAAGTTAGGTCGATTGTCCAGTTCTGCTTTTATCGAAAATGACTTTGGCGGTCGGCGAAGGGCCACTGACGCAGTCGCCAGCGAGGATGAGGGCCGAATCGAGGGCTATCTCGGGTCACGAAGCAGGCTTTCACCCATTGCCCCGGGTCTACGCAGTCACTACATTAGTGGAGTCGCGACGAATCGCGACGAGCAGGTAAGGTAAAGATGAAGGAAATGATGAAGGTTGACACGTCGTCACGGTCTCTTTTCACGTCACGCCGCATGCTGCGTAGCCGTGCTCTTCAAGGAAGCGCCCGCGTTGGGCTTGTGGCTATCTGCTCCCAAGCTATTCGGGTCTTTGGTTTACTTCACCAGGAGTAATTCCGTTTGCCCATGTTTCAGGTTTTGCGGAGGGCAGAAATGCCAGAGGGTAAGATTAAAAAATTGGTATCGGATCGCGGTTTTGGGTTTGTCGAAGGGACTCCCAACGATTTATTTTTCCACCATTCCGAGGTGCAGGGTGTTGCCTTCGAGGAATTGTGTGAGGGTCAACTAGTGGAATACGACGTAGGCGAAGGTCGCAAGGGACCTTGTGCGACAATGGTTCGCGTCGCGGTCGAATCGGCCTGAGTTATTGACGGCTGAGTCGTAATGCTGAGAAATTGCTAAAACGCCTCTCGAACTCTCGAGGGGCGTTTTGCTGTGATGCCGGGACGGCCAATACGCTAAACGGACCAACAACGACGTGCTGTGTTGCGCAAGTTGCCCGCAGCCTGATGGGGCCGCATTCCGACACTCTTGTCTGGTTGCTCAGGGACCATAATGCCCAGGGAACCGCGGTTAGCTCTACGCGGTCATGGTTTTCCATTTGGTGGAGCAGTTCGGATCTCGATGGTCTGGTCGCCTTGCAGATCGGCAATCCATCGTTGTTGGCGTGCAACTGCGTCACGACCAATGTGCAGACCAAAATCGAGTTCAAATTGTCGCGTTTCGCCCGCGGCAAGTTTGGGAACCCGGCCAAGTTTGCGTTCAATGCTGCGATGAAAAGGGAAGCCGGTCGCTGGTTCCAGCCCGGTGACATAACCATCTGACTCGGAGATCGTATTTTTCCAGACGGACAAGTAAGGTAGCTGTTTCACGTTCCAGCGAATCGTGGTTCCAATATCGGCGGCCGCGTTTTGAAGGAGTATTTCTGTCAGGCCCTCGCGATTGGCCAGCGGCTGAAAGAAGAAAACTTCTTCAACAAAGTCAGCCTGGGGTGCGGCATACTCAGCAAATGCGTCGATTGCCTTGGCGGAGTGTTCATTGATTGGGGCTACCCAACTGGCGGGTACAACGATGCTGGCGCCTGCCTCTAAAAGGGGCCGGCCATAGTTCGTGTGGTAGATGAGTTGCATCTCTTGAGGGCTGCCGCTGCTGTTGGTTACCGTATCGGTGATACGGAGGCTGTCGGAGCCTGGCGTCGTTGAAATATCGGTTGTGAGTGTCAATTTGGGCCCATGAAAGGTCCGCTCATGCACTACGCCGCAGACGTGGATCCGATAAGGGGGCTTTTGATCGACGGCAACTTCCACGTGTGAGGCAGGGATATTGCCGATCTTGCCGTGCAGCGTCAAATTCATCTCAGCCTCGTCACCAGTGTTCGTGATGAATTTGTCCGGTCCAGGAGCTCCCGCAAACTCCAAGCCGCAGCGCACCATCCACTCATTGAAACCTTCCAGCCATCCCAGTCCGTTGCGACTTTCCAGATTGATGAATTGGGGGTGGATAATTTCTGGGATTGGTGAGTCCCAGCCAAGCCGTATGTCGCCGTGTTGCACCTGTAGCACGCTCATGCCACGAGTTGGCACAACCGTGATTTGCATGGCGCCGTTATCAATAGTGATGAGTTCAACGCCCTCTTGCTTGCCTCCCCGCAGGACCGACTTGCTGACCGACCAGTTGGTGGGGCAGTTGGGTGTCGTCTCGCTACCAAGTATTCTGGTGGTTTCTGGTGTCGTGTTGTGTTGTGCATTTGTCAAAACCACGGCATTGCTTCTCGGGGCGGCAAGGGAGGTCGAGGACAGGTGACCGAGGTTAACGTAACTAATGCAGATCGTACAAGTCACACAAAATAAAACGTTGTTCATGGCAAGTGTTCCCTGGAGGTCAAGAGAATACGAGGGCCCTTAGGCAGACCGTTTAATATGCCCTCTGGTACAACTAAAGTCGAGTAGTCGGGCAATGACGCAGGTCCGTACGACCCTCGGATCGAGAATTTGTCGGTGCGGCCATGCCTCCTGTGAGGCTCATGTTACTGGGACCTCGTTGGTTTGCCGTTTGGTCACGCGAAATGTTCCGGGTGGCACGAGTTCGTCCACAAAGGCCAAAAAGGGCCGTTTTGTGACGAACTGGGGGAAGTCGTAAAACTTTTGCGTCACTAGTCATGTGACCTGAATCTGGTAATGTCGAGGCAACCGGCGGGGAACCTATGGACCAGCGAACACCAGAACGCATTATCTGTTTGACCGCAGAGACAACCGAAACACTCTACCTACTGGAGGAACAGGGGCGGATTGTGGGTGTTTCGAGCTTTTCGACACGGCCAGGTCGAGCACTTCAGGAGAAGCCGGTTGTGGCGACGTACACGACGGCCCTTATTGAGGAGATTCAAAACCTGCAGCCCGATTTAGTGCTGGGATTTTCCGATTTGCAGGCGTCCATTGCCTCCGAACTCATTCAGCGTGGACTCGCAGTTCACATATTTAACCAACGGAGTGTCACTGGTATTTTACAAATGATTCGGATGGTTGGTGGGTTGATTGACTGCGCGGATAAGGCGGACGCTTTGATCAGTCGGCTCGAGACTGGCCTGGGTGCGTTACGTCTGCAAACCGAAAAATGGAATTTCCGTCCAAAGGTTTATTTTGAGGAGTGGGATGATCCGCTGATCAGCGGGATTCGCTGGATTAGTGAGTTGGTCACGATAGCTGGGGGGGACGACTGTTTTGCAGAATCTGCCCGAGAACCTCT
>CAUZBP010000090.1:0-18645 GCA_963578105.1 Planctomycetota bacterium | reverse complement strand
CGGTGGATGATACATCGGTGGATCTCAAAGAGGGGACTGTTGGACGGCCGATTCCCGGAGTCGGCGCCCGTATTGTCAATCTTGACACGGGTGAAATTCTGGGTACCGACCAACCCGGAATGTTACAGATCAAGGGGCCCAATGTGATGAAAGGTTATTTGAATCGTCCGGATCTTACGGCAGAAGCGATTCAAGATGGATGGTATGTGACCGGTGATGTCGCCTTGATTGATGGGGACGGTTTTATCAAGATCACGGGGCGAGAGAGCCGTTTTTCAAAAATTGGTGGAGAAATGGTGCCTCACATACAAATTGAAGAAACGCTTGTCCGTCTTCTGGAAAATGAGGAAGAAGAATTTCTACCAGCTGCAGTGACTGCCATTCCTCACGCCAAAAAAGGTGAGCGATTGATCGTGATCCATCGGAAAATCAATCAGACTCCGCAACAGCTGTGCGAAGCTCTTGCTGAAGAGGGACTTCCAAAACTCTATATTCCCTCTCCGAATAGCTTTTTCGAAGTGGAGGAGCTACCCCTGTTAGGCAGTGGGAAATTGGATCTCAAACAAATTCGTGAAATTGCCCTGAAGGCGTTCAATACAGAAGATTCCTGATGTTTGTGCCTGTTTTCCTGCTGCGACAGGCAGTTGGTGGCCAAAAGAAAACCGGTCCCTCAAGAAAACGTTTCTGTCTGATACCGTTGAAAGTGGATGGTTTCTGACCAGTAAGTCCGAGGAAGTCCGGCTTTCATTTTCAAAGTTTTCATGAATTCTGCAGGTGAACGAATACTGTTCCAGGCCGCAGGTATCAACGTAGCTTGCCGACGGCCGTCTTGTAGAATGACGCCATCAAGATGGGGCTGCAGTTGGCACAACAGATCGTCTTCCGAGGTGAAGGTGATCGGCTCGGGCCGAGTCAGCACGGCAATGAAGACTTCCAGCTGTTTGAATTCGGGCCATGTCAGCCGGGCGAAGCGGGGGTCACCGAACGCCGCTTCGTGGGCGTTACGGGTGACATCATCCACGAGGGCCAATTTGGCCTGCAAGCTGCCAATACAACCTCTCAGCTGACCATGAATTCTGAGCGTTACAAAGCGGCTCCTGGTTTGCGCAACTCGGGTGAAAAATTTTCTAATCGAACTGGCAACCGATCTTGTTCATGGAATTCATGTTCAATGGAGCATTTGGCGATTCGCAAGAGTTCGGTTTTCGCATCTTCTGGCAGGGGCATGTTTCAGCAGACACCGGAAAGATGCGTTTGTTTCATTGGAGTTCGCCACAATCCACAATTTGAATCTGGCTGCTAGGTTTACCGCTGCGGGTTCCCAGGGCTTCAATTGCCTTGACAACGTCCATCCCCTCGGTGACCTGTCCGAAAATGACATGCTTGCCATCCAGCCAGGGTGTTTTCACCGTCGTAATGAAAAATTGAGAGTTGTTGGTATTGGGCCCCGCGTTGGCCATGCTGAGTAAACCCGGTTGGTTGTGTCGCAAACGGAAATTTTCGTCGTTAAATTTGCTGCCGTAAATACTTTCACCGCCCGTACCGTTTCCAATCGTAAAATCACCACCCTGGATCATGAAATCCGGAATGACACGGTGCAACAAGCTACCTTTATAATGCAGGTCCTTACCAGACCGCCCCTTGCCTTTTTCACCGGTGCATAGTGCGCGAAAGTTTTCAACCGTCTTGGGAACAACATCGCCAAAGAGTCCCATGACAATTCGACCTGCGGGTTCGTCGTCGATGGTCACGTCAAAAAATACATGATTGGTGACTTGGCGATTGGTTGTTTCTGCGGCACCCAGGCAAGAGCTTAACAACAGTAGTGGAATTCCCAACCAGAGACGAAGTGTATGTGGCATCTTATGTGTTTCCATCCGGTAAAAGTCTGATAACATCGACCAGTGACTTGACGACGGTCGCTGATTATGACACATCCTTTTCTTCTTGCGAATTCCAATATTTTGCAGACGGGAAGACAAATAAGGACTTGTTTTCCCCGCGGTAGAGGTCAGGAGGTGGTATCAGGGTTCTCCTCGGGGAGCGGAATGTTAATTGTTAGAATCTCAATCACGATCGATTGGATTTCCTGCTTGGTCCTTTTTTGGTTGTTGCCACCTTTCGAATTCCGTTTCGCCGGAGTGACAAGATTCAGCCCATCCTGGTTTGACGAGGTGATTCGGATATCAATTGATTTCTTTTGACGAGCATCGAAGCCATCCAACCAGATTCCATTAGGGAGTGTTTCTTCCCGTGCTTTTTTGTTGTGATGTCGATAGTGAAAAACCAGACCATTGGCCAAAGTGGTGTCTTGTAGCTTGAGATAATGAAGTTCCAATGGTGAAACAGCATGCTTAACGGACCGCGAACTGAAGTTTTGGGGCCATTGCAAATCAACCCGAGATACGATTTTTGACCGATCGTGGACTCGAAGGGTTAACCTGCCTCGTTTCATTTCTTGCTGGCTTGTCGTGTGGTCTGAATTGGAGAGGCGTTTGCAGAGGTCAGCCACGTAGGGTCCGAGAACTTCAGACCACTTCTTCGCAGGACTATCTTCCGGGTCTTCCTCCTGCTCGTCATTCGTCGGCACCCTTCCAGACCGGGGCTTGTTCACCTGGTGATAATTCTGTTTGGCTAAAAGTAACATCACCGGATCAATGGTGGTGGTGGTAAACATTCCCATCTTCAGCCACCGCTGCGGATCGGATTCGGCTTTCAGTAGTAATTCGGCAACCGTATGACGTGCCGACGGTAATGGTACGGTTGCCAGAAGCAAAGGCAGCCTGCTCTGGATATCGTCGAACTTGTCACTCTGCAGGGTACCGTGAAGCATTTTCACTGCCTGTCGAGTCCAGAGTAAACGAAGTTGCGCATCGCGCTGTTCAGCCGGGTCGATCGGATCGGGCTCTTCCACAGACTCTTCTGCTCTTGCGGGTTCCACTGGCTCCTTTTTGTCCCGATCTGATCGGGAAGGACGTGAGGATTTTCGTCTGCCCGATGGTGCCGCGAACGGGTTGGGGCCGGGCCGGACCCTGTTCGTCGGGCGACGGGTGTTGCCTGTTGGAGAAGGTAATTCATACGGAGTGATGGTGTAGACAGATGGTCTTCCGCGAGTATCGCTTGCGAAACCAGTCGATTCCGGAACCCCCAGGACTTCCCGCATGCCCTCGCTACTTCTTTGAATCCACATGCTTTCCAGGCGTTGGCGAATTTCCAGTTCCGTATCGGGATTCTCTAACAAAAAAATCTGGGCGCGATAGTTCCGGATGTCGTCAGTGGATAAGTACTGTTCAAACAACTGGGCCGTTTCCAATACGACATCGGGACCGTTGAGATACTTTGCCAGCGCAGTTCGCATGTCGTCAGAAATAGCTGGTCCTGCTTTGGATAAGACCTGCATCCGGATCCAGTCTCCGTCGATAGGGTCGTCGTTTTCAGGGTCGATTGGGGTATGCGGTCCACGTCCCAATGGGGCTCCGCCCCGTGGTCCAGCGGTGTGGTGGTGTGGGGAGATTTCTGAGTCGCTGAACGACGCGGCTTGCTCGAATCCGACGGGTTTTACCGCGTCGGGCTTGGTCAGCATGGTAAAAAGCATTTTTTCTCGCGGACGATCGTTTTTTATTGCCAAGGCATTAACGACTTCTACCACGATGTCCCGTTTTTGCATGGGGGCTTCCTGCTTGCCAGCGACCAGTCGCTTCAGAACATCGAGGGCTTTGGAAGTATTACTTTTTCCCAACCCATGGATGACCTTCGCAGCTAGGTCTGACGGCAGATGGTCAGGCCCGGTGGCCGGTTGTACTTGGGGAAACCGCTGCCCCCTGCCACCGTGTGATGGGTTTTGATATGCGGGAATATTGGTGTGGGGCACATGATTGTTGTTGCGGTAGTTCCTGGCACCGGCTGAATTTGTATTGGACTGGTTTGATTTCTCCGTTCGGTCAACAGCTAAAAGCCGGACCAGCAAGTCAACTCGTTCCACATCATCCGGAGTCTCTGTGAGCAGGTAGTCCAACGCCTCGTTCAGTCGGGGGTCATGTTCTTTCCGCGCATCATCGAAATCGTCTGGTTTCCATTCGGAAAAATCTTCAGGCCGTTTTGGTAGAGTCGCCTCCTGTTCCTCATTCTCGTCCTTCGTTGGTGAAAGAGTCTGTGCACCCGGGAGATTCTCTCCCGGACGAGTGGTGGGTACCGATGGTGAAGAAGTTATCGGAGTGCTTGGTACATTTGCGACCGGGTTCACCACGGGTTGATTGCTTGTCTGTATAGAACCTGGCGGGGGCAGCGTGGGTTCAGCAGGAGTACCCGCTTGGGCCGCATCGATTTGTTGATCCTGTTTTTCTTTTGCTGATTGAAGCGGTTTCGGAAGTCTCGGTCCTGAAGGCGGATCAGATTCTGGTGTAGAAGAGGATCCGCCACATCCCGACAGGACCAGGGCAGCTAGAAACATCACGGAAGCTTGCATTGCCAACGACCGGCGGAAGAGGCTCGGCGGCCAGTCGCGTGAAACGCAGGAGGCGATGTCGTTACAGATCTTCGTTAGAGGGGCCATGAGGGCACTCGAGGAAATGAATACATGTATCAGTGAACAAAGGCCGGCAAACCGTATTATTGCACAAATTAAGGATCGAGGTAAATCAGATTTTGGGTCGGACATGTAACTTCCGGATTCGACCCGGTTGGTTGCTTAGTTCCAGGGGTGGGGCGTGAAGGGAAATTCGGCTTTTCTCTGATAGCATCTGTCTTTTCTCGGGAATGGATGTCTGGGCAGGACCTCGGTGGCCAGCCAGTCTTTTTACTCGCTCAGCCTGACAGCCGTGCCGTAAGCGAAAAGTTCCGACGCAGTGCCTACCACGCTGGTCGTCATGTAACGTACATTGATGATCGCATCTGCCTGCATTTCGTTGGCTTGGACAACCATTCTGCTGGTCGCTGCTACCCGGGCCTTTCCCATCATCTCGGTGTATTCCGTCAATTCACCACCCAGGACCAATCTTACGATGGCAGACAGGTCGTTGCCAATCCAGATGGCAAACACCGTGTGCCCCTGGACCAGGCCTAGAACTTCTGCGACCGGGCGCCCGGGAACCGTGGGGGTGTTTGATAACAGGATCCTGCCGTCAACCCCGGCACCGATTTCACGGTCGGGTGCGACTTTGTCACCCAGTTGTTCGACGGTCAAACTCAGCAGAACGACAAGAATCCCTCCCAACAAACAGAAAATGGCCAACCGGAGCCACCACGGTACAGCCGGGTCATCGGTGACGACTACGTGCCATGGTATGCCGGCAAAGATCGAAACGAAGAGCCCGGCTACGAAGGCCATCGAGCCAAGGTGTCGCAGAGTTTTCATAGCTTCTCCTAACGCGTTTTCAACGGCCGAGGTATCTGAGTGTAAAAATGATATGATGCAGCATACGGAATGTGGATTGAAGGGGCGAGGAGTGGGGCACTGTTCTATCAACGTGAACGGAATACACTGAAAGTCACAGTGTTGCTGTTGCCTGCGACTGATCAGAATTTCAATTGACGAACCCGATGAAGGAATTTCTCGCATGTTAAACTGCAAGCAGATGGTCGCCGCGTCACTTTGTTGGCTACTCATGACTTCTGTTCTGCCCGGCGACTATTTTCTGCAAAATTCCTGCTGGGCGGAAGAAACGGTTGACACCCGGGGTGTTCCCGCCGCGTCGGAGGACGACTCGCGATCATTGCGCATTGCGGCGATTGTCACGACCTATTTTCCAACCAGTCACGCCGGTGTCATCGTCGAGAAATTTTTACGTGGATTTCCAACGGACGATGGGCTCATCACACCCAGAACTGAAATCGCTTCCCTGTACATTGATCAGATTCATGAGCGTGACATCGGAAGGCAAATCGCCAAAAAGTACGACGTTCCTCTCTATGAAAGCATTCGCGCGGCGTTGACTCTGGGAGGAGAACGGTTGGCTGTGGACGCTGTATTGTTGATTGGTGAGCATGGTGACTATCCCCGCTCGCGACTGGGTCAGGAAATGCTGCCCAGACGGTACTTTTTTGAACAAATTGCAGGTGTCATCGCTCAGGCGGATCGCCCCATACCGGTTTACAACGACAAACATCTGGCTTACCGCTGGGAGGATGCCAGGTGGATGTACGAGACGGCCCGGGAGTTGAAGATCCCACTTTGGGCTGCTTCTGCGTTGCCCGTTGTGTGGCGGCGACCCAACTGGGAGCACCCCGCTGGTGAGAGGATAGAGCAAGCACTCGTCATTGGTTTTCACATGGTCGAACGATATGGTTTTCACGCCCTGGAAGTCCTGCAAAGTCATGTCGAGCGGCGTCGAGGCGGTGAGACAGGCGTCCGGTCGGTGCAATGTCTGTCGGGCGAGCAAGTGTGGCTGGCTGGCGAACAAAAGAAGTGGTCAGTGTCATTGGCCAATGCGGCTTTAAGTCAAATTGAAGGCGGACCGGGCAAACTCGACATCGAACAAGTCACGGAGCCTCACGTCTTTCTCATTGAATACGTTGACGGCTTGCAGGCTGCCGTACTGATGTTGGGTGATAGTGGTTTTGTCCGTAAATTTTCCTACGCTCAACAACGCGGTACGACGATCGATTCGCTGGAATATCACATCGACAGCGGCCCGACTCACGCGGCATTCGGTTACCTGGGTCTTAATATTGAAGATTTTTTCATTTCCGGTGTCCCTCCCAACCCGGTCGAGAGAACGTACCTGACGACAGGAATTCTGGAAGCGGCACTGATCTCCCGTGGCCGTGGCGGAAAACTGGTTCACACACCGCATCTTGCGTCGATCCATTACCATTCACCTAGTCGAGCCAGGAGACCCACAGGATCTCGCCCCAGCGGGGCAAGCATTTCGGATTGGAAGACTCTGGCCCCTGGTGCCACACCTGCCGCACAGTCGATTCCCACAAACCGCACGGGAACAGTGCGCGGAAGTCGCCGCCGCAAAGATTAGGTCAAGGAGCCTGGTCTTTTATGAGGCGGACACCGCTGGGAGTTTTAGAACAAATCCTAGGCTTCAGTCACGGGCTTGATGAGCTCACCATAGAGTTCCGGGCGGCGCTTGCGCAATGGAAAGTTGGCATTGGATCGGGCCTGGGAAAAGTCTTCGGATTTCAAGTCCGCAAGGATCATTTCCGCCTGAATCGTTGTGGCTTCCGTCTCCGCCAACAGGCTGCCGTCGGGCGCGAACATTAGGCTGCCACCACCGTGGTAGGGTTGCCGCCGGTAGTCCTCGCGATAGTACTCGACCGTACCCGCTTTTCCCGCCTGGTTGGTGATCACCACGAAAGCCGCATTTTCCAGAGCCCGCATCCGGTACCAGGAAAGCGATTCTTTGACTTGCATGGCAACCGATTGTTCCGTCTCTTGGTTCCATGGTCCACAGCGTCCGGCGCTGGGCATCAGAAAAACCTCGGCGCCCTTCAGCGCAAGGGTACGTGTGATCTCCGGATAGAAGGCGTCGTAACAGATCACGCTTCCTACTTTACACTTGCCGATGTCGAATACGGGAATTGCGGATCCTCCAACGTACATCAAGCCTTCGTCTTCAGACATGTGGATTTTTCTCGACTTGCCGATATATCCTTGCGGGCCAATCAGCACCTGGCAGTTGTAGATAAGATCGTTTTCCTTTTCCGACATGCCAACACATAGCACCAACTGACGTTCACGCGCGACCTGTTCCAGCCGTTTGATACTCGGACCATCCGGTACTGCTTCGGCGACTGACCAGCATTCGGGTGCCATCCAGTGACCGTGGATTGCCAGCTCCGGGAACAGCACGAGTTCAGCACCGTGCTCCGCTGCCCGAATCGACCAGGATTCGATTTCTTCCAGGTTGCGTTCGGTTTGCCCGAGCAGTCCATTCATCTGAACTGCGGCGACTCGTATGGATTTCATGAGGTGTCAGATTCCCTGTGGGGTGCGTGGTATGGGACTTCGAGAAATGCGCGCCACGTTTTCCTGCAAGGGGGATTTCGCTCCCAATCGTTGGTGATCAGATGCGAAGCATCGTCGCTGATGTCCTTTCTGCCAGATCGAATTGCCGTTTTTCTTCGGCCTGCCGATCAGGGCGGCAACGTTTTCCAAGAAGGCCCGTTGCCTTTCCGTAGTGACATCGCGATTGGTCCACATTGTATTCAATTTTTTCTGAACCCCAACGTGTGACTCCGGGTTGAACCTGTTGATGCCCGTCTTCCAAAAGTGGCTCGGATAAGTGGTCCAAGATTTATCCCGTCGTCGATTGAGAGCCAACAAGTTGTAAAAAGCTGTTGTGCGGGATCGGCTGTCTGTCAAAGCGGGGTTCCTACACCGGAGGCGGGGGAGTTGCGTAGATATCCCTTTGCGTGAAGCAATGATTTGAATCTTTCATAATAGGTGTCGTACTGGTCTTTGCGCGAAGGGTCGGGAACCATCGTTTTTTCGATATGGACCATTTGTCGGCTTGCCTGCCACACGTCACCCACTCCGGCCCCGGCAGCCGCTAAGATGGCTGATCCGAATGCCGATTCCGGACATGCCGGACGGTGAACTGCCCGCCCCGTTATGTCGGCTCGTAACTGCAGCCAGTGGTCATTTTGGCTGCCACCACCGGTTGCAAAAATATCGCACCGTTTAGAGGTGGTTTCACAGGCAACCTGGTCCAATGCTTCATAGGCAAGCCGTTCGATGAATGCTGTTCCTTGGAGGCTGGCGGCAAACCGCTGAACCGAATGGTTGGTCGCCGGCTCGCAAAATTCGGCAGCCCGGTCGCAGCAAAAAGGGAACCGTTCTCCTTGAGTCGTCAGTGGATAACAGAGAATTTCAGAGGGTAGATACTGAAGAGCCTGTGCACTGAGTTGTTCCAGGTCACAATCGGTGTATCCTGTTCGAATCCATTGGCTGCCGGTGTTGCTTGCCGCTCCCGGCAACCACAGTCCACCTGGCAACTTGTGGGAATAGACCTGTCCCTGAGTGTCATGAGCCGGAGTTTTCGAGAGCCGTTTGAACACAAGCGTTGTGCCCAAGGTGGTACTGTCGTCACCCGGTTGGTTGGCCCCTGACGCCAAAAATCCGGCCGTTCCGTCCGTCGCACCCGCGATGACAGGTAGGCCTTCGGGTAAGTGGCACGCTGCCGCGGCTGGGCCATGAATTTCTCCGATGCGGGTTCCCGGTGCCACGACCCGGGGAAGTTTTTCGCGCACGTCCGAAAGTTCGTTGATCCAGGTCGGCCAACGGTCGTCGACCAGATCGTAACCCGTTTTGAGGGCGTTGCTATAATCTGAAACGGCAGGAACACCTGTCAGGCGGGAGGTGATGAAGTCTGCCTGGTGGATGAAGTAACGCGCGGTGTGAAACTGTTGTGGTGCGTTTTCAGCCAACCAGAGGATTTTTGCCAAGGCAAAGGATGGGGCAAACTGGTATCCAACCTTGTTGCAGAACCGGCTTGCCAGGAGGTTGAGTCGCTCGGCCTGCTTGACTGCTCGACCATCGTTGTACATGATTCCCGCACCTGTTTCCCGCCCATCCACGTCAACTCCGACCACCGTACCTGACGTCCCGTCCACGGCGATGGCGCACAGAGTTTCCGGGGCAACTCGCAGCTCGGTCAGATGTTGGCCCATTCTTTGTAAGGCGCCGACCGCAGCCTGCCACCAGGAATGGGGGCTCTGCTCGTGCCATTTCCCTTGGTGGACTTGATGTTCCAACTCGAAAGTTGCCTGACCTGTTGCCACCACATCACCCGTAGCGCTAACGGCCATAGCCCGCGCGCCGCCGGTACCGATGTCAAGTCCTACAAAAAGAGCAAGGGGTGCCATGCCAGGATTCTATCATGGAAACCGGCCCTTGAAGAATCGGTAGTCCAAAGCAGCGGGCCAGAAGACAGCAGTTTGCAGTATGTTCGCCGTCGGGCTTGCTTTGCAAGCCGAACTGCGCTGCGTGCAAGAGGTGAAACAGGTGATAAAGGGCCGGGCTCGTGTGCCCGACGCACGTTGATTCAGCAAAGCACGGCGGGTCAGGAAGTCACCCGCCGTGCTGCTGATGTTAGAAATAAGATCCCTTTAATTTCAGCGACCGTTTCGACGCAGACCAGTCACCATGACAGCGACGAGACCCAAGATTGCCAGCACGATCGACATCGGTTCTGGCACAGCACTTGTCGATCCGTAGCCGCCCGGAGCAAAACCGGATGCCAGGGCATTGTAGTCACTCAGGTCGATGTCTCCGTCCGAATCAAAATCCCCGTCAGTCCACATGTAGGTGGTGCCGCCGGGAGCAAAGTTGGTGGCCAAGCTGGTGTAGTCAGACAAGTCGATATCCATGTCACCGTCGGTATCACCGGGTTTTGCCAACAAATTCTGAAATTCCACGGAGTTTGCGGTGTAGGTGACCGCGCTGAATATGCCTCCGGTTCCACTGTAACTACGGAAGGAACCGTTGGGGTCGACCGCACCGAGCGGCACCAGTGCCGACCCGTCATACTGGACGGTGCCGAAGGTGCCGTTTTGTGTCATGGCTGTCATCAGAACGAAATCATCCGCATCGCCGGGGTTCGTCGGACCCGTGTAGCTGCCACTGGGTACGACATTCAGGGTACCTCCCAAGGTAGCTGTTCCCGCTCCCAGGATATGGTGGATCTGATCATAGCTGCCAGCCGACGCTCCTTCGATTTCCAGCCTCACGGTACCATTGTAGGTGACGCTACCACGGCTTATGCTGGCGACACTTAATCCGGGCGAATCAGTGCCCGTGATGGTGACGTTGTCCATCGTGCCGACACCTTCCACCCAGCCAGACAACGTGATGGGGCTGCCTACCGAAGCACCGTGGATGTGACCATTGTTCGTCAACGGCTTGCTGGCGTCGTTGAGCGTTGTCATCGTTCCAGTACCGTTAATATTGGCACCGAAATCAACCGTGAGACCGTTATTCGCAACCACGCTACCGGACCCGGACGAACCCAGGTTCACCCATGCACCCGAATCAAACACGGCGTCGTTAGCATCTCGCAAAGTGATGGTCCGGTCATTGGCATTCAGTATGCCATTCCCAGAGAATCCGTCTGCCGAACTGCTGTCACCCATTGCCAGGTTGCCGGTGGCTTCGATCACGGATCCGGGGTCTTGTGTCACGGGACCTGTGACGTCGCCAGCACCCTGAAAATTAGCTCCGGTACCGAACTTGACACCGTTGGCGGCGATCAGGAAACCACCGACACCCATCGTGGTCATGGATCCCAGTTCGACGGCACCAGCCGAGTTCACCTGTAGAAAACCCGTGCCAACTTCCAGTAATCCCTGGTGATTAAATCCCTGGGCATCTGACGCGTCACCCAAAGTGAATAGCCCGGTGCCAACGGAGATGGTCGACTGGGCGGCACCGTTTACTTTACCATTGACGGTACCAGTTCCTGCCAAAGTGCCAAAGTTGGGTATCGATAGCCCGGTCGGAACCGTGCTGCTACCACCGGTGAGGTGCAAGTCACCACCGTCCCAACGAATTTCACCAGCGCTGGCATTCACGGTCGCGGCAGTCAAGCTACCACCGTCCAGGTGCAACTTGCCGTTGCTGGCGAGAGTCAAGTTATTGACGGTTGCTTCGGACCCGTAGCCCAATCGCAGAACGCTATCGCTTGCACTTCCATCGCCGAAGGTGGCCGCGCTACCTAAATTGCTGCCGGTGGAGGTCACGTTCACGGTTCCCGAACCGAAACTCATCGTACCGCCCTGATTAAGCAGGGCAGCAGTATTGACCGCACCACCGGACAGACTCAGTACGCCGCCGGTCCACACTCTCAGCGATCCACCCACGTTGACGGTACCGCCTGAATTGACTTGCAAGGACCCGGTTGCATTTCCGCCATCCGCCGTGTCACTTCCCGCAATTCCCAGATCGGCAACGTTGGTCCACGTTGAGCCGCTGCCTCCGACTGTTACGACACCGCTGGAGCCTTTCCGTTTTCCAACGGATCCGTTCCCCACGTTGCTTATCAGGGCCCCACCACTGACGGTTACTACGCCATCGGCACGATCGCCAACTTGGAATTCGCCATCAATCTCCCAGCTCGAGCTCACACCATCGACGGTGACCGTTCCGTTCCCTGTCGCCAGCCATCCGACGACTCCGTCGTTCTCGGTGGTAATCCTGCCTCCGTTGGTAACATTGAGTATCCCGACGCCCTTATTGCCGACACGAAGTCGGAAGTTGGTATCCCACAGTGAACCGGCACCGTCGACGGTGGCGGTACCCGTGGAGCCCTTGTCATCGCCAAGATAAGCAGTCAACCCACTTTGTACCGTACCTCCAGCCAGGATATCGAGCGTTGCCACAGCGGTATTTCTGTCAGCAACTTTGGTTTCATTGTTGATTTCCCAGCGTGAGTCGATGCCGGTAACTACCACATGGCCGTTCGAACCCCCATTGACTGCCAGCATGCCGTTCAAGGCGCTGGCTACTTTTCCACCGCCACTGATCTCCATGTAACCGGTGCCGTCCCAGCCGATGTTGTGATGATTCGCGACTTCCCAGACAAGGCCCGTGGCCGGAATAAACGCCTTGCCATTTCCACTGCTGGTTCTTCCGATGAAGACTTGACCGCTGGGATAGATACAGGATCCGGCAGCACCGGCTGTAATGGTCAGTGTTCCTGAACCGAAGTCGCCAATGATGTTCGGCAGACTTCCATCACCCATCAGTACGCCACCGGTCAACTCATCTGCCCACGTTGAATGACTGCAAGCCAGTAGTGTTGCTGTGACGAATAAAATCGTGAGCAAGGAACTCATTGTAAAGAATCGTTTTTTAGGATTCGCTGAAGATGATTGTGTCTGGTCCATTGGTTGATTCTCTTGAACGATGCCGGCGTGGATACTAGACGAGGAAGATCTCCGACGCCTGCCAAACATCAGGAAGAGGCCTGCTGAAAGAAGCCCCAAGGTGCTTGGTTCCGGTACAGCATTTGTCGAACCGTAACCAGTCGGAGCAAAGTTGGCAGCCAGGTCGTTGTAGTCACTCAGATCGATGTCTCCGTCCAAATCAAAATCCCCGTCCGTCCACGTATAGGTGGTGCCGTCGGGAGCAAAGTTGCTGGCCAGCCTGACGTAGTCAGACAAGTCGATGTCCTGGTCACCGTCGGTGTCACCGGGGAGTGCCAGTAAATTCTGAAATTCCACGGTCGTTGCAGTGTAAGTGAGCGCGCTGAATATGCCTCCGGTTCCACTGTAGCTACGAAACGAACCACTGGAATCGACCTCACCTAGCGGCACCAGCGTTGACCCGTCGTACTGGACGGTGTCAAAGGTGCCGTTTTGTGTTGCGGAGGTCATCAGAACGAAATCGTCCGCACCGCCGGGATTCACCGGACCGGTGTAACTGCCGATGGGCACGACATTCAGGGTGCCTCCCAGCGTAGCTTCTCCGGTTCCCAGAGTATGGTTGATCTGATCATAGCTACCGTCCGAGGATCCTTCGAGTTCCATCTCCACAGTGCCATTGTAGGCAACGCTACCACGATCGACCGTGGCGGGACTGAATCCCGGGGCATCGGTTCCCGTGATGTTGACGTTGTCCATCGTACCTGCGCCTTTGACCCAGCCAGTTAAGGTAATGGGGTTGCCCGCCGACGCACCCTGAATGTGACCGTTGTTCACGAATGGTTTGGTGGCGTCATTTGGTGTTGTCACGGTTCCAGCGCCGTTCATGTTGGCGCCGAAATCCAGTGTGAGACCGTTAGCGGCGCTCAGGCTACCGGACCCGGACGAACCCAGGTCGACCAACGCACCCGAATCAAATACGACGTCATTAGCATCTCGCAAGGTGACGGTCTGGTCGTTGGCATCCAGTGTCCCACCACCGAAGAATCCGTTGACCGCAGTACTTTCGCCCATTGCCAGAGTGCCGGTGGCTTGGATTTCCGAGCCGAACGCTTGTGCCACGGCACCGATGATGTCACCTGACCCTTGAAAATCGTCCCCGTTCCCGAATGCAACACCGTTGGGGGCAATTAAGATACCACCTGTATCCATCGTCGTCATGGATCCTAATTGGGCGTAGCCAGCTGAGAACGCCTGGAGAAAACCCGTACCAACTTCCAGTGTTCCTAGATGATTGAATCCTTGGAATTTAGTCAAATCACCCAAGCTGAGCAGCCCATTACCAACGGAGATGGTCGACTGGGCAGCACCACTTACGTTACCGGTGATAGTGCCAGTGCCTGCCAGGGTACCAAAGTCGGGTACTGAAATGCCGGTTGGAATCTGGCTGGTACCACCGCCGAGACGCAATTCACCACTGTCCCAACGAATTGAACCAACGGTGGCATTCAAGGTGTCAGCGGCCAAGCTGCCACCATCCAGGTGCAAAGTGACGTTACTCTCAAGATATAAATCGCCGACGGTTGCATCGGAACCGGGAGCCAACCGCAGTACGCTATCGGTTAAACCACCGTCGCCGAAGATGACCGAGGTGCCCAAATCGCTGCCGGTTGACGTCAGGTTCATGGTTCCCGAACTGAAAGTCATCGTGCCGCCCAAATTGAGTAGGGCACCAGCATTGGCGACACCTCCGGAGAGAGACATTGTACCGCTGGGCCACACTCGCAGTGATCCGGTGGCACTGACGGTGGCGCCGGTACCGATTTGCAATGATCCGGTCCCACCGGCCGCCGTATCACTACCTCCAACTGCCAGATCCGCAAGATTGTTCCAGGTTGAACCCGTGTCAGTGACCGCAACGGAGCCGCTGGAACCAATTTGTGTTCCAATGGATGCGTTTCCCACATTGGTCACCAGGCCTCCAGAGCTGATGGTCAACGCGCCAGTGGTTTCGTTGCCAATTTGGAGCTCGGCAGCATTTGCCCAGCTGGAATTCGATCCACTGACGGTGACGGTACCGTTTCCGGTCGATTCCATTCCAATGACTGCCTCGCCACCGGTGACGACCATACCGCCGTCTGTAATATTGAGTACACCGACGCCCCCTTTACCGATGCGAATTTCGTTGTTGGTGTCCCACTTTGAACCGGAACCGTCCACCGTGACCGTACCCATGCTAAGGTCGTCATCACCGATGGAAACAGCCAGGCCACTTTGTACTCCCCCACCGGCCAGGATTTCGAGCGTTCCCACGGAGGTGGCGAAATCGCCAACTTTGGTTTCGTTGGTGATTTCCCAACGTGAGTTAGTGCCGGTGATTTTGGCGTGACCTTCAGCGCTCGCGTTCATTCCCACCATTCCATTCAAGGCGGTGGTCACAGTTGCCCCGCCACTGACTTCCATAAAACCCTTGCCATTCCAGGCGATGTTGTGGGCACCCGAGGCCTCCCATACAGTGCCCGCACCCGAAACGTACACCTCGCCGTCTGATCCGGTCGAAAATCCGATCATGACCGTACTACTGGGATAAACAAAGCTTCCCGCGGTGCCGGATGAAATACTTAGAGTTCCCGCACCTGTCATGCCAATGATGTCAGGTAGCACTCCATCGCCTGTAAGTACGGCGCCCGCCCACGTTGGTTGACTGGAAACCACGAGCATGGCAGTGACGACCACAGTGACGAGGGAACCCGTGCGAAGCAAACGACCGTTTGCAAGCTGTCGCATGGATGCAAGGGAGGGACGAATCATTGCACAACCTTTCAAATTGGTCAGTGATGAGTTTTCTTAGTCCGAATAAGAATCCGGAAAATTGAATACGCGTAATGTGTCAATGAAGGAAGGGTATGATATATAAAGTAGTTCTTTGCAATTCGTAAATTAGACTTAGACAAGGACGGTTGTTCTGCCTTATACCTAAGGAATGCTTGAACCTTTACTGTTCACACCTGGGCGAGCCAGAAGGCGTCCGCGTCTTCTCCCTCTTAGCGTGACTGCTGGGTGAGTCAAAAGCAGAGAAGGCGCCGCCACCTGTTGGCACTTTAAGTGGAAGATGAATGGTGTGTGTAATAAGCTATGCGCACTCTTGGGAAAAGAAGGAATTACCCGCAAATTTGCTGGAAGCCCGATCACCGAATCATTCTTCCATTTTGGTTTGCCTCCGCAAAAATAGCAATAGGCTGGGCCCATTTATATTCAGGAAACCGGCATCAGTCGGCTTAGGGAGAAGCCACTCTTTCACGCCTGAAATGCAGACTTGCCATTATTGGTTTGAGCTGGTCCACAACGTTTCGAATCCGCACGCAACTCCCGAAATAATTTAGATTTACGGACTGTCTCTGATGAACTTCTGCGACCGGAAGGATGTTTTTCCATTCAGCGGGAATTGGAAAAACCACGAGCCGGTTTTTGCTGGGAGGCAGAGGTCGGCACAGTTTTAGGCACTGCTCACGAACTTGATGCGACAGGCAAGGACGCGAAGTGTCAGACGCTCGATTTGCTGCAAATTTGGAATTCGATGTTTACTGAGGTGGTTAACCCTAACAATGTTTGTGATATGTCTGCCGACAGAGTTCGTATCTTTTCGAATCCGAATTGCGCCGATTTTATTTTGGTTTTGCTGCGCGGGACATTTGTGTTTTGGCAAACTCATGTTCTGAGACAGTTGACGTTCGGAAACTTTCCTTGCTGAATTTGTCTGTGTTGAATGACACGCGCTTTGTTCTTGGGCGATCAATATTGTTCCACCACCAAATCTTCGCCCGACCTTGGTTGGCGTCGAAAATGCGATCGGATGTTTTTGTTTGTGGATGGTTGTTGTGAAGTCTCTCCCGATCAGACGACTGTGAAGGACCTGGGAGTACAACGGATTGGTTCAGCTGTCTGGACTGGTGATGGCGGCCGAGACACTTGCGACCCGATCGGATGTTGTTCGAATTTGCATGTGTTGGCGTTACGTGTGTACTTGGAGTTGAGTCCGGCCTCTGCTTCGTTGACTGAAGAACGAAGGTTGCCCATTTTGAAAATCTTACCAAGGTGCCGTGCCAGGTCACGTGGTGGAAGCAACAAACGATCAAGCATCCGCTCCTGTGAACTTCTGTAAATCAACGGTCGCAAGACATGCTCCGATAACGGCTTTGGAAAAGCTAGGTGCGGCACGGCTTATATGGAAATTTGGGTGTGCGGTAGTTGCTGCCGCACGACAATCATCAAACTTTGCGCAATTGTTTCAAGCCATATGATTTGAAAAGTCGATCATCGATTGCAAGTCATTGTGACTCGAAAGTAGCCAGTACGGTCATGCTAGCCACTGGTACGAATTCATGAAATCGCTTTCAACAATGCAAGCGTGTTTTTGGCTCCTGGCTTGCGCGACATTGTTCGCGGCCATTGTGAATGCGCTTTCCGTTTGTCGGGCGCATGAACCGGTGAATTTCAGCGCAGACTGTGAAATTGATTGCGAGGTTCGGCTAACAAGCGGACTCAGCAAAAACATTGATTTTGATAGGAGCCAGGCGGTAGGTCCCCAGGTGGCGGAAATCAAACGGGTCAAGAACTATGAACCTGCGGGGACGCCGTTCGATGAGGTACGCCGCAATGATTCACAGGATCCGAGTAGGGATTTTACAGGACAGACATCCGTCAGTGGAAAACGGGTCCTTGGTAGTGTCGTTTTCGTTGGTGAATCCCTTGTGCCGTTTCTGGCGAATCCGTCTCCAACCACGGCAATCGAGGACTTGCCGCGTACTGGTTCAGAGGATCCGAGCAGGGATTTTACAGAACAGACATCCGTCAGCCCGAAGCGGGCTCTTGGAAGTGTCGTTTTCGTCGGTGAATCACTGATGCCGTCTCTGAAAACTTCCTTGTCGCCTGAGGTGGTGAAGGACGTTTCCCAGCGGGTCGAGTATCCGCAGCATGCTTTGTCAGCCAGACAAAATCCAGTTTTTAAGGCCGAGTTGTGTGAACTGGAAAGTCGTCTGAGCCAGGAGATCTCCGGGATCATAGAACAACTGACTCTGGATATTGATGGAGTGAAACGAATGCTGGGCAGGGTCGAGGACACGGTTTCGACCAAGGACATGGGAGAGGAAGTCAACCAACGTCTGGGGCGGATCGAGGAGTCCTTCCTGAAAGTATCTGATCTGGTGCGGTACAGCGATTCGACCACACCCGAGATCGAAAGCCTGGAGGCCCACTTCACGCAACTGCGTGAGCAGGTCGCCTCTGCCCAGGCGGAACTCCGCCGAAACAATCAAGGAGTTGTCGAAATCGGAGGAGCATTCGGCAGTCGTCTGGATGACTTGGAGGGGATCCTGCACGAGGTCATCACCAAGTGGGAGAGTGACCAGTCGGAGATGGCGCAACGGCTCAGCCACTTGCAGAGTTTCCAGCCGGATCAGTTGAAGGATTTCAACGAGCGTCTGGGGCGGATCGAGGAGTCCTTCCTGAAAGTATCCGACCAGGTGCGACACATCGATTCGACCACACCCGAGATCGAAAGCCTGGAGGCTCACTTCACGCAACTGCGTGAGCAGGTCGCCTCTGCCCAGGCGGAGCTCAATCGAAACAGTCAAGGAGTTGCGGAAATCGGAGGAGCATTCGGCAGTCGTCTGGATGACTTGGAGGGGATCCTGCACGAGGTCATCGCCAAATGGGAGAGTGACCAGTCGGAGATGGCGCAACGGCTCAGCCACTTGCAGAGTTTCCAGCCGGATCAGTTGAAGGATTTCAACGAGCGTCTGGGGCGGATCGAGGAGTCCTTCCTGAAAGTATCCGACC
>CAUZBP010000089.1:0-19018 GCA_963578105.1 Planctomycetota bacterium | reverse complement strand
ATGCATCGACGAAGTCGATCACCGTCGGACCGTCTTCTTCGGTTCGGTGGATGTGGAGTAAAGTGGGACCGGCGCAGCGTCCCGTAAAAACCAGTTCGTCGATATCCAAATGCCGTAGCTTTGTGCCGAATTTTCCACTGCCGGCCGACCACATGGCCGAAGGCATACCGCTGAGAGATCGTTTCAAGGGTGAGTAGGCGAGAAAGTAGGTTCGCAGTCCGGTCATGAAGTCGGTGCCACTGAGGACTCCCAGATTCAAGACCAAGCTGGCGCTGGGGTCGTACGCATCCTTTACCGATTTGTTCTCCAGGAATTTAAAACCGCGTGCGATACCACCAAACACATCTTCATAGTCTGCACAGGTGATGATTTCCGGATGCACTTTGCCGGGCGACAGATCGACGTTGTGTCTGGCGAATTGAAAGTCAGTAGGAGACCTGGCTTCCTGGTCATCGTTTGAGTTTTCATTTTCCGCTGTTTGAATCATGAATCCCTCCCCAGGGCAAGCTGGAATGCGTTCGCGAGTCGAATTGCGAGTATACCAAACGTGGCAAACGCGTGGAATCAGATGTCTCGCCAAGACCGGGACTGGCAAGTGTCTCGGGTGATCCACAAGATGGGACCTATTCTAGGTTCCTGCGAGCACCTTTTTTGCCCACGCTGCCGCACCCATCGTCGTTGCATCGTCTTCCAATGCGGCGGTGACGACACAATAAGAATTCTGGAAGGACGAAAGCACGGTTTCGAGCGATCCTTTCCGGACTTCTTCGAGATGCAGGTCTGGCATCGCTTCAATCATACCACCTCCCAGAACGACAGTATCCGGTGCCAGGAGATTAATGACGCTGCCGATGACCCGTCCCATGTGGCTGGCTGCCAGACGCACAATGTTTTCGATCTCGACGTCCCCTGCAGCAATCGACTTGGCCAACGCTCCGCTGCGGATATTTGCCAGGTCCGTTCCCGCCTCTTGCATGAGATGCGGTGCGTCACCCCGGTAGGCAGCAGCGGCAGCTGCTGCTGCAGTGGCGAGTCGACTGGCAACCGCTTCGAGGCAGCCTTTTTTTCCGCATCCGCAAAGGGGGCCGTTGGGGATTGCCTGGACGTGGCCGATTTCAAAACACGATGCCGTTTTGCCTCTCAGGATTTGACCTTCATAAATACACCCTCCACCAATTCCTGTTCCCGGAAAGATTCCCAGGACGCAACGGGATTCCTGGGCGGCCCCAAACTGATATTCACCGTAGACGCCCATGTCGACATCATTGGCGATCACGACGGGGATGCCCAATTCCTTTTCCATCAGATCCCGGAGAGGGACCTTCTCCCACCCCAGGTTGGGCGAGAATTCGATGATCCCCGCTTCCAGGTCGAGCGGACCTGGTACTCCCATGCCCATGCCGCTGACGGACCCGGGCAATATGCTGGCTTCCTCGAGAGCGGTCCGGACAGTTTCGGCGATGCGTTTTACCCCTGCCGATACACCTTCATGGCCTTTGGTTTTACGACGTTCCTTGCCCAGCGTTTGAAAATGGTCGTCGAAAACTTTGACCTGCATTTTTGTCCCGCCCAGGTCAAATCCAATCCAGTACTTCGACTCTTCTTTTTCAGCCATGGAAATTACCGTTGTCCCGAAGTGCTAATGGGTGAATCGATGTCAATTTGCACACGGTCATGTTGATATGTAACATGACGTCCAATTCTTTACGAAAGCTCAACGAGTCCTGACAATTCGTGACTGCTTTGCCGAAAACCGTTCACTTAAGGCTATACGGCAGGAGTTCCCCCAACAGGGGCGCTGGCGATCACCCGGGGTTGACCCGCTCTCCGGTGCGGGGCGCTAAACAGGCAACCCTGCCCGCATGAAACTCAACGCAACCCGGTCAGCGGGTGCGAATCGCCCCCGTGGTCACTTGGAAATCCATCGAGTTCATGAAGACGTTGCCAGGGTTTGGCGGCGTTTTTCGATCTCACTGAGTACTGCGTCACAACCGTCGATGAAGTTTTTTCGAAAACGTAGCAGGGGTGCGTAGCTGGCAAACTCTTGCAGAGTCAATCCATCGTCATCGTAGGCGCGGCGGAAATCGGGAATTTTTTCTCGCAATTCTGCGATGACTTCCGGGTCGTCGTCGGCGTCAATTCGATTGACAATCGGCGGGTCCAGTTCGATTAACTCTTCGAAGGTGCTCCAATTAATCGTGATGTGTGTATCGCCACCGATCCATTCAGTGAAATGGTGGGTACCGCGGGCACCCCCGCCCAGCATGATGGTATCGTAACCGCGCTCTTTGATCACGCGATATTGCTTGCGCATCACGATGGTGCCAGCCTGTTCGACCAGTTTCTGGTCGATGTCGATATTCTGTGTGGCAACCTGGTGCTGAATCTCTTCGTCATAAATTCCCGTGATGTGCGTAAGATAAAACGGCGGCGACTTTCCACATGCGGACGCTGTTTTAGCATAGGCGTCACACATGGCAACGGTCTGGGCAACCGAAAACACTTCCGTGGCACAGATGGGGATATTGTATTCAACCAGGCGTGACATGGCTTCGATTCCAGATTCAATGACCGGAATCTTGGCCATGTAGTTAGCGCCGACTTTCGCGTGCCGTAGTGTGGCTTCGATAATCATCCCGGATTCTTCGTCCTGACGTGGATCGTCCTGCATCGTGACGAACCCCTGCCGGCCGTTACTCTCCTGGTAGAGCGGTAGGAATTCATCCATGAAGCGACGACTGATCACTTGATAGATTTGGTCAGCCGCATCGACATTGTCCGCGACCTCTCCCACTATGCGATCGATAACAGGAGTCATATACTCGGGTTCGGACTTCAACAGTTTCGAGCCGTATGCAGGGTTCGTCGTGCCGCTGATTGCTCCAGCTTCAATGGCCTTTCGCAGGTCACCAAGTGTTGGGTTGTTGATCCAAACTTGGGTGCCCGTTGCTGCCACTCGATGAAAGTAGTCGTTGGCCATGTTCTGGTCCTCCCTCCAATAGGCGGTAGAAGTTTGTGTAGCATTTGACCAGCGGAAAGGCGTTATCCTCCATCCGCTGACGAGACGCCGCTGCGGCTATTATAGTCATTTTGTTGGGAACATTCAGCCCGGCTTGGGCGGAAAGGGAGCAGAATGGTCGATCCGGATCCTCAACCTCAAGACGGCATTTCCGTTGTCGATACGCAGTACGTGCGGCCCGGGATGAACGCCAGCTTCCTGATCGTAGAGGGTGGACGAGCCGCTTTCGTCGACGTGGGTACCGCGCACTCCGTACCGGTTTTGTTGGCCGCTCTTGAGGAAAAAGGGCTAGGAGTCGCGGACGTCGACTATTTGTTTTTGACTCATGTGCACCTCGACCATGCTGGTGGGGCGGGCCAACTGATACGACATTTTCCCGCTGCACGAGCCGTTCTTCATCCCCGCGGAGCTCGGCACATGATCGATCCGGGGAAACTTATCGAGAGTGCCAAGACGGTGTATGGCGAGCAACAGTTCAAGCGCCTGTACGGCGAAATCCGGCCGATTCCCGCTGAACGAATTCTGACAGTAGAAGATGGCGAAACGCTTGAAATTGCCGGAAGACCTCTGGAGTTTCTACATACGGCAGGACATGCCCGCCACCATTTCTGCATGGTGGACGAGAAATCTGCCAGTGTTTTCACTGGCGACACGTTTGGAGTCTCTTATCGGGAATTGGCTGGCTCTCAGGGTGAATTTATTTATGCCAGTACGCCGCTGCCTCAGTTCGACCCGGCGGCGGCTCACGATTCGATCGACCGCATCGCGGGCTTTGATCCGCAGGTCTGCTACCTTACCCACTACGGTCCGGTTTTTGACGTCCAGCGTCTGGCCACCGACCTTCACGAGAGCCTCGATGGATTTGTTTCGCTTGCCCGTCAATGGCAGGACCATCCCCAAAGATACGACAGGATGTGTAACTCGATGTTCGACTTGCTACATGCCCGACTGTCTGCCCAGCGGGTGACCATCGATCCAGTTCAGCTGCGCGCGCTGCTGGACAAGGACATTGGAATCAACGTCCAGGGCCTCGAATTCTGGCTGGAGAGGGAGTCAAAACAAGGGTAGCGGGTCGTACGAGGTGGCTCGCATGGACTTCCCTTTCCGCGACCGGCTGTTGGCGTCTGCTGGTTGACAGCAGCCAACTTTCTGCAATCCGCCAGTCACCTCTTACACAAACTCGGCCCGGGTCGGCTTAATGGTCAAGTCGGGTACATGAGCGCGGGCGGGTAGACCGGCGATTGTAACGACCATCTCTCCGACGTCGTTCGGTTGAAGAATGGTTGCCTTGTGTTCGGCACTCACGGCCACCGGGCGTTTATCCAGCAACGGAGTTTCGACTTCGCCGGGATAAATGTTGGTGACGCGTATACCCAGATGCCGCACCTCGTTTCCGACCACCGTGCCCAAGCCGCGCAGGGCGAATTTCGAGGCATCGTAGGCCACGCCTCCCAGTTCCCAGGCACGCAGGCCGGAAATCGAGTTGATGTTGACGATCAGGCCATCACCCTGCTCGCGCATGTGGGGCAACACGGCTCGAATGCAGTTGTAGGCTCCTGTGACGTTGATCGCCATGACTTGATCCCACTCTTCGGGGTCCATCTGTTCGATACTGCGGTTCTTGATGTTGGTTCCGGCCGAGTTGACCAGGATGTCAATTCGGCCCCATTGGTCGTGGGTCCAGTCAACCAGCTCTTGGACAGAATCACGTTGAGCAACATCGACCGTATGATAGGAGATACTCAACTCGCCCGACCACGCTTCGGCCGCCTCTTGCAACGTTTCGGTACGTCGGCCCGCAATCGCCACCTGGCAACCGGCACTTGACAGGGCCTGGGCGATACCCAGTCCAATACCCGTTCCGCCTCCCGTTACCAATGCAGTCTTACCTTGTAATTTCATGATGGGAATCCTCGAGGATTGAAGGGGCTCTGCGGAGATCTGAGAGAAGGGTCGTCGTTGGTTCAGCAGTCTCTGGTCAGGAAACAATATCAAGAGGATCGACTATAGGCTCCAAACCAAAATTTTTCGACACGGCTGGATTCCGTTAAGATGTCAAGAACGTTGGAAAATACTAGAAAAACGTTAACGGAGACCAGGGAGTCTACTGGAATTGTCGTCGAGTGCAATGACGGCTGGTTCTGTTTGTTGCATTCCGAAAGTCGGCGAGCAACCGATGACGTTTGCTTACCGACACGGTTGTGGTTGTTTTTGTGGTGTGGTTCAATCAACCAGGCGAAGGCCCCGGTTTCCCACGCTGACAGGAGTGCTGCATGAAACGTTTTCTGGTGGTGATGTTGTTCGTAGCGATGCTGGCCTCCGTAGGCGTGGTGTTTTTTTGTCCTCATGAACCAACTCGTCTCGCGTCGCAAAAAATCGCCTCGATTCTGGTGATGCCTTGCGCTGTTGTTTGGATTGGCCTGCTGGTGGCGAGTGTGTGGAGTTTCTGGTGCCGGGTCAAGACGGTCGGTTGTTTCTGCCTGGTGATATTTTTGCTTCAAACGTTGGGAACCAACGAACATATTTCTCAAAAACTGGCTCAATCCCTGGAGCGGGAATTTTTTCACATCAAGCCTCTTACAGAACAGCATTTCGACGCTCTTATCGTGCTGGGTGGGGGGACCGGAGAGGGGGTCCACGGGAATGCTCAGCTCAAGTCATCGGGTGACCGACTGGCGTTGGCTGCCCGCATGTTTCATCGAGGCCTGACGGATCACATCTATTGCTCGGGAAAATTACCGGGTGGTTCGAGTGACGGAAAACAGGATCCGGGTCAGCAATCGGCAATGATTCTGCAGGGTTTGGGGGTTCCGGAAGACCGAATCACATTGGCTGACGGTTACAACACCCTGGGCGAGATGCAGGCATTGGCGAGGCTCCTTCCACGGGAAGAACGAATCGGGTTGATCACTTCCGCCTGGCATTTGAATCGAGCCTTGCGGTTGGCACGATCTCAACAGCTGACTCTCGAACCCCTGCCGGGTGATTTCATCACGACGCCCTCTTACGCAGCCTCGTCTTTGTCTTGGCTTTGTACATCGGCGGCTGGCCGCAGGACAGCCAGGTGTCTCAAAGAATATCTGGCCAGATGCTTCGGGCGTTGACAGGGTAACGGGTAGCGGAGAAACAAGTAACTTGCTCCTGTGAACCGAATGACTTCCCTTCTCCTTTTCCTTTCATGATCCACCCGTCACGAACTGACGTTGTTGCGTGGAGCCGATCGCAACCCGTGTGCGGCACTTGACACGCACTGGCCTTGGAAACGGAACGGTTCCGACGAGAGAGAGTGGGGTGTATCAAAACTCTACGAACAGTTTTGCAGGCAAGAAGGATTCGGCACCATTTTTTTCCGGGTCAGGCAAGCGGGATCGACGCAAGAGGTTTGCCAGTTGGCTGGCCTGCAGGGAAATCACGGCGGTTGTCAAGTTGGAAGTTTTTCGTAATACTGGGCCTTTACGTTTTGATCCGAGATGGGTTTTTTGGCGATGGTGAGCGATGGAACTGATTAGTCACGACATCCTGATTGTGGGGGGGGGTGGCGCCGGTTTACGGGCGGCGATTGCTATCGGGGAAGAGAACCCGGCCTTGAGCGTCGGCGTCATTTCCAAGGTTTATCCGATGCGGTCACATACCGTGTCGGCCGAGGGGGGTGCGGCGGCGGTTATCAAGCCCAGCGACAGTCTGGAAAACCATATTTACGACACCATCTCAGGCGCTGACTGGATGGCCGATCAGGACGCGGTGGAGCTTTTCGTCAACGAGGCTCCCAACGAAATGATCCAATTGGAACACTGGGGCTGTCCCTGGAGCCGCGAGCCGGATGGTTCGGTGGCGGTGCGACCCTTCGGTGGCATGAAGATCGAGCGGACATGGTTCGCTGCCGACAAGACGGGTTTTCACATGCTCCACACGCTGTTTCAGACGGCGCTGAAGTACAACAATGTGACGCGTTACGACGAGTGGTTTGCCACCAAGTTGCTGGTGCACGAGGGCACATGCCAGGGAGTGTCGGCGCTCGAATTGCGCACCGGTCAAATCCGGGCGATTGGCGGCAAGGCTACCATTCTTTGTACCGGAGGAGCCGGCAGGATCTTTCCCTTTACGACCAATGCGGCGGTCAAAACGGGTGACGGCATGTCACTAGCCTATCGGGCTGGTGTCCCGCTGAAGGACATGGAATTTGTGCAGTATCATCCCACCGGCCTTCCGGGTACCGGCATCCTTATTACGGAAGCCTCGCGTGGAGAGGGTGGAATTCTTATCAACAAGGCTGGTGACCGCTACCTGCAGAATTACGAGTTGGGCGAACCGCTGGACGTGAACCATCCAGAGCATCCGCGCAAGCGGGCCATGGAACTGGGGCCACGAGACCGCTTGTCGCAAGCGTTTGTTCAGGAGCGGAAAAAGGGCCAGACGATGGAGGGGCCGTACGGTGATTTCGTGCATCTGGATGTCCGTCACATGGGACAAAAGAAAATCGACAAGAAAATTCCGTTTGTTCGTGAACTATGCCGTAATTACGTCGGCATCGATCCTGTACACGAACTCATCCCTGTAAGGCCGGTTGTGCACTACGTGATGGGTGGCGTGCATACAAATAACGACGGAGAAACACCGCTGCCGGGACTGTTTGCAGCTGGTGAATGTGCCTGTGTGAGTATCAACGGAGCGAACCGGTTAGGCTCGAACTCCCTGACAGAGTTGCTGGTCTTTGGAGCGCGAGCGGCACGGGCAGCCGTGCGCTTCAGCACTCAAACCGGTTCGCTGGCCACCACAGAGATCATTGCGCAGGCTGACCAGGAGCAACAACGCATTCGCAATCAGTTCTTTCAACCGGCCAGTGGTTCCGAGACGATCGCCCAGCTTCGCGTGGAACTGACCCAGTCAATGGAAAGCGGGGCCGGAATTTACCGGACGGAAAACTCCCTGCAGGCAACTTGCAACAAAATTCGAGAGCTCAAAGAACGGTTCCAGAAAGTGGAACTGGCAGACCACAGCCTGACCTTCAACACGGAATTGACAACAGCGCTGGAATTAGAGTATATGTTGGACGTGGCTGAAGCACTGGCCCACAGTGCCGTGGCACGCACCGAATCGCGTGGTTCTCATCAACGTACGGACCACCCCGACCGCGACGACGAACGGTTTCTCAAGCATTCGTTGGCCTACCAAACCGGTGGCGATCCACGTATCGAATACCTCGACGTGGTGATTACCCGTTGGCCTCCAGGAGAACGCCATTATGGCAGCAAATGAAGCCTCTCAGCCGGAAGCAACCATTTCACTGGAAGTCTTCCGTTACCGTCCTGAGCAGGAAGATGAACCCACTTTCCAACGATACGAGGTACCCTATCGTGAGGACTGGGTTGTTCTGGACGCCTTGAATCACATCAAGGATCAAATCGACGGCACGCTAACCTACCGCTGGTCGTGCCGCATGGGTGTTTGTGGCAGTTGCGGAATGATGGTCAATGGGGAACCAAAACTCACCTGTGCCGCTTTTCTGCGCGACTACTATCCACAGGAGATCCGCATCGAGCCGCTCAATTATTTTCCAGTTGTGCGTGACCTGGTCATTAACATGGACGATTTCCTCGACAAGCTTACCGAGGTGCAGGCGTGGCTCGTACCCGAAGAGGAAAAACCGGTTTCCGAGGGCGAGTACCTGCAAACCCCTGCTGAATTGGCCCAGTACAAACAGTTCAGCATGTGCATCAACTGCATGCTCTGCTACTCGGCTTGTCCCGTGTATGGCCAAAATCCTGATTTCATAGGACCGGCAGCCATCGCGCTGGCACAGCGTTACAACCTCGACTCACGAGACGGCGCTGCGGATAAACGGGCCGAGGTGCTCTTCAGCCACGAGGGAATTTGGGAATGCACCTTCGTGGGAGATTGCACGCGCGTCTGTCCGAAGAACGTTGATCCGGCCGGGGCTATTCAGCAAGCAAAGGTCACGGCGACAAGTGACTGGTATCGATCTGTGCTGGTCCCGTGGGGCAAATAGAGAACGACTGAATCACGAAAGAGTGACGGCACTTGTATGTCGAAGCAGGAAACAAGAAGCAAGGAATACAGGCGACCAATGCCGACTGGCTGGTGGCTCAAGAAGAAGACCTATTCTCTGTTCATGCTCCGTGAACTGACCTGCATCTTTGTTGGCGGCTACGCCTTGCTGCTCTTGATCCTGGCCTCGCAACTTGGTGACGAAAAAGGATTTGGCGACATCCTCACGTCGCCCCTTTTGATCGGGCTGCAAATAATCGCCTTGCCGATGGTCCTGTATCACACCGTTACTTGGTTGAACTTAACGCCGAAGGTGCTAGTTCTTTGGCGGGGTGAAGAACGTGTCAATCCGCTCCTGATTGCCGGCGTTCACTACCTTGCATGGGTCGTCGTCTCAATCGTCATTTTATGGGTTGTGGCTTTGCACAGGTAAAATTCATGGTCAAGTCTAACGAACCAATTTGGTGGTCGCTGTTTTCGGCGGGAGGTGTTGTGGCCGCCTTCTTTCTTCCGGTCACGATTGTCGTCACGGCGATTGGGGTCCCGGCCGACTGGATTTCGCCCGGGGCGTTGCAGCAACTGCTGCAGAATCCGCTGGCGAGATTGTATCTCTTTGTGATCATCTCGCTGCCACTGTTCCATTGGGCCCACCGCTTCCGTTACGTCGTAGCCGACCTGGGTTTAAAAGGATTAGGTCCTGTTCCGGCCATTGTCTGTTACGGAGCGGCAATCCTCGGTACGGCCACGGCCGCTTTTTTTCTCGCTTGGCGGTAGTTGTTCCCGGGAATCATCGGACGCCCGGATGGTTGGCGCCAGGACTCATTCTACCGACCGCGTTTTTTCAGCACGTTTTACTCGAACCAGACCCTTCACCGTCGTTGTTTACGAGTGAGTGCTGTGCGTTTTCCGTACTTATCGGCCGTAACTGGATTGCACCTTGCTACCGGCTTTCACTGGTGGCTCGACGTTCAATTCCTTTCGCAGCACGGCGCCGGCCTTGCCATACCAGTCGTACAGCGTGCGAATGTCCACTCCCAGGTTGAAATGCCGGACACCCAGTTCCAGGTAATGCTCGAATCCCTGGGCGTCATTCAGTTCGGCACGAGCTGCAATTCCTTTTTTATGGGCCGTTTCAATCACGTACTGTTCTGCTTCGAGGACTTTGGGATGGGACATTTGTCCTGTTAAGCCAAGACTCATAGAGTAATCTGCCGGACCAAACTGAACCATGTCGACGCCGGGAACTGATAAGATGGCGTCGAGATTCTCGACTGCGGACTGCTTTTCAATCATGATGGCTACCACCGCGTCGTCTAACGCATCTGCAAAAGCTTCCGTCCCTGCCTCCAGCACGGTGCCCACGTCGCGGCGCATGCCAACTCCGTGTCGGCCTCCTGATTCGGGTCGTTCCGCCCGGACTGCACTCACGCACTCCTGCACGTCTTCCACGTTGCGCGGGTCGGCAAAGAGCATGTTCTGAATTCCCGAACCAATCGCCCGTACCGCAAGGTAGGTGCGAGGTTCCTGCTCGACCTTCATCATCGCCGTCATGTGATCGAACAACTCGACCGTACGGCCGATGTTTTCCAGCGTGTGCAGGTCGTAGGGTGCATATTCGGCAACGAATTCGACGTAGTCGAACATGCCGGAGTGGCCAACGATTTCGATCACCGTGGGCCACGGACTCATGATCCGGGTGCCCAACGAGGGTTGACCTTCCTTCAATAGCTCTCGCAGTCGATTACGTCGCATAGTACCTGGTCCTTGAGTATAAAGTGTGTCTGGGTTGACTCGGGCTGCCAGTTGGCCAGCATAGCGCTCTCCTCCCGAGCCCGACAAGAGAAGCGGTGGCTGCACGTTAGAAACTCCTCATCGTAGCGGATCTATTTCATGGTTCCAGGGGCTACAATTTATTCCCCTCGGGTTTTCCAGGGGGAAATGCCGACGACTTCCGGCGAATGAGTCTGTTTTCGGACGGGCTCCAGGCGGAGTTTTTGGACAATTCCCGTTGGGTCGTGTAGATAGTAGAATTGGTTGGAGTTTTGCAGCTGTTGGAGCTGCGAATAAAAAAAGCGAACAAGTGCATGAAACTTTCACCCGCAATCCTGGAACAGTTTGAAGAGAACGGGTTTGTCGTTCTGCGAGGACTATTGGACTGGGAAGGTGACTTGCAACCGGTCGTGTCAGAGTACGAAGAGGTACTTGACCGATTGGTCAGCCAGTGGCTTGGCGCAGGGCTCCTGGAATCCGATTACAAGAGCCTGCCGTTTTTTGAACGCCTGGTGCAAACGGTGTGCGAGGCCCAGCAGTCCCACGGCCAGCATTTCGACATTTCACTGCCACAGGCCGACATCACCGAGGAGACGCCGATGCACCATGGTCCGGCGGTTTTTCGTCTGCTGCGCAGCGGCCGCCTGCTGGACGTCGTGGAACAGTTCATCGGACCGGAGATTTACTCAAATCCGGTGCAGCACACGCGCGTCAAATTGCCGGAAGCTAAAATGCCGGAGGAAGTCCGCACCGGACTGACCGGCCGTATTGATTGGCATCAGGATTCGGGCGTAATTACCGCGGACTCCGACACGTCCCAGATCCTGACCGTGTGGTTTCCACTGACCGATGCGACGTTGGAAAATGGTTGCCTGGCCGTGGTCCCGGGAAGTCATCGAAAGGGTCTCGCTTTACATTGTCGCAGTCGCGATCCACTCACGTTCAACCAGGTTGCCATCCCGGAGAAATTGATGACGGGAGAACACGTTCCCTTACCGATGGAACCGGGTGATGTTTTGTTCATGCATCGTCGCACCAGGCATGCTGGAATGCCCAACCTTAGCAACCGTATTCGTTGGAGTTTTGATTTGCGGTACCAGCCCGTTGGACAGCCTACGGGACGACGTTGGTTTCCGGGATTTGTCGCTCGCAGCCGGGCGAATCCCGAATCGGAACTTCGTGACGCCGATACGTGGTCCCGCTCGTGGTGCGCGGCGCGGCATGCATTGGCGAGTGGCCAGGATGTGGCATTCAATCGTTGGAAACAGGGGGATCCCAGTTGCGCATGAGGCTGCTCGGCCGGCGTATCCGGATCTTCCGGGATTCTGAAACGCGGCAGAAAATGGAACGAGAAGCGGTTGGTCCCAGCAGGCAGTTTGTCGACTCATACTCACTACGGCACCCCGGATAACTCAGTACAACCTGGTATCGCTATGAATCTTTTCCTCCGTCTCTTGCCCTGTTGGATCGTGACGTTCCTACTACCTGCTGCCTGGCTACTGTCGGCGGTGGTGGCTCAGGAGCCTGACAAATTGGCCACTCGACCACCATGGACCACGTCCGGCGTGCATGGTTCTCCCTATCCACCGGCTCCTTATCGGGTGGTTTCCGCGTTTCCAAAACTGCAGTTCAAGAGCCCGACAAGCCTGGTTCAACTGCCCGGTGAAAATCGTCTGTTAGTTGCCGAACTGGCCGGTAAGATTCTCAGTTTTGAAAAGCGCGCGGATGTTGACAGATTCTCCCTGGTCGTTGATCTGACGAGCGGCACAGCGCGTCAGCACGAATTTTCCCAGGTGATGATCTTTGGTATCACGCCCGATCCCGACTTTGTACAGAACCGTCAGATTTACGTCTGCTACAACACCTTCCAGGATGTTCAGGAACCGGTGCGTGTGTCGCGACTGAGATTGAACAACGGACCCGACCTGAAGATCGTGCCCGGCAGTGAAGAGGTTATCATCAGCTGGCCGGCCGGTCCTCACAGCGCCGGGTGCCTGCAATTCGGACCCGATGGTTATCTTTACATTTCGACCGGGGACGGCTGGGGTCCCAATCCTCCCGATCACCTGAACACGGGGCAGGATCTGTCCGATCTGATGGGCGCTATTTTACGAATTGATGTCCACGCGACCTCAGGTGGTCGCAGCTACCAGACGCCCGCAGACAATCCTTTCGTGTCCCTGACTACCGCCCGCCCGGAGATTTGGGCCTACGGTTTGCGCAACCCCTGGAAGTTTGCGGCCGACTCGGACTCGGGCGACCTGTGGGTTGCCGACAATGGCTGGGAATCCTGGGAGTCCATCCATCGCGTCGTCTCCGGCAGTAATTGCGGATGGCCCATTATGGAAGGTCGTGCCAAGCTGCGCGGCGAAGTCCAACCGGGGCCGACACCGATCATTCCGCCTGTCAAGGATCATTCCCACACCGAAGCCAACTCGGTGATCGGTGGCGTCGTGTATCGAGGAGCCAGGTTGCCCGATCTCAACGGGTATTTTGTTTACGGTGATTACATCATCGGAAAGATCTGGGCGGTGCGTGGCGGGGGCGACCAGCCCTATGCTCACCAGACACTGGTCGATACCGATTTACGAATCACGGCCTTTGCCGCGGGGAGTGAAGGGGAACTGTACGTTGTAGACCACGATCTGACGGGTCAGATTTACGAACTTTTGCCGTCCAACCAGCAGGACACGTCCGGGGATTTTCCGCTCAAATTGAGCCAGACGGGTCTGTTTGAATCATTACAGGACATGCAACCCCAGGCCGGGGTTGTTAGTTACGACGTCCAAGTGCCTCGCTGGACCGATGGATCGATCGCTCAACGCTGGGTTGCGATTCCCGGCGCTCAGCGGATCACCCTGCCAGACAACATGTCCCAGCACGCGACCTATCCCGAGGGCACCGTGTTTGTCAAACACCTCAGTCTCCCGCAAGGACCAAGCCGGCAGGCGAGTCACTTGGAGACCCAGATTCTGCACTATGAAGGCGGCACGTGGCGACCTTACAGCTACCTGTGGGACGCTACTGGTGAAGAAGCACACCTGGTGGATGTGGCGGGCGCGGAGCGGACGATACAAATATCGTTATCTGAAGAGTCAGGCGGGATGAACGAACGAACGTGGCGCGTGAATTCTCACACGGAGTGCAGGTTATGTCACAATCCGGGTTCCCACGTGGTGCTCGGATTCACACCGCCACAACTCAACCTCTCGCCGGCGGCAAAAGGATGGGAGGGCCAACTGGCGCGCCTCAAGTCACTGGGAGTTCTGTCGAAGAAGTCAGGTCTTGCACACGACACCGGTTTGCAACTGGTCCGACCTGATGACCAGAGCCAGGATCTGGAAGATCGGGCCCGTTCGTATTTGCACGCCAATTGCAGTATGTGCCATCATCCGGGTGGAAATGCCATTGTCAACTTTTATCTACGCCGCGATTTACCTTTCAGTGAATTGAACACTTCCAAGGGAACGATCATTGGAGAATTTGGCATCCACGATCCCTGGGTGGTGATACCAGGGAATCCCTATCGATCGTTGCTCGTCTACCGCATGGCGAAACTGGGGTACGCGCGGATGCCGTATATCGGGTCACGCGTCGTTGACAGTGACGGCGTTGCATTGGTTGCTGATTGGGTTCGCTCGCTGGAGCAGAAGGACTCGACGGCTGACCCCGATTCTCACCGGTTACAGGCATTACGGGTGCTGACCCGGCCTTCCGTAACCCGTGAACAAAACGCAGCGGCGATCGATACGTTGTTAAGCAGTACGGAGGGGGCCTTGGCTTTGGTGGTGGAAATGCATCGCGGTGCGCTCGAAGCTGAAGAGCATCAGCGGGCTGTAGAGCAAGGTAACCAGTCAGCCAACAGTGACATCCGTGGGCTGTTCGAGGCCTTCATTCCGGAGGCGGAACGTCAAAAGCGTTTAGGGCCCAACATTGATCCGGCAGACATCCTGCAATTGGAGGGGGACGCTGAAAGAGGCCAACTGATTTTCTTCAGCGATGCTGCCCGTTGTCGCAATTGCCATCCGGCTGGTGGGCAGAAGGATTCCCTGGGCCCCGACCTCCGAGAAATTGGAAAAAAAGTCCGCCATAAGTCAGAGCTTCTCAATCACATTCTTAAGCCGTCTTTCAAGATCGAAGACAAGTATCTTGCCTATTCCATCGTTACGGATGCAGGAAAGATTTTGACTGGCTTGATGTTAGAGCGGACGGAAAGTGAATTGGTGCTCAAGACGATCGAAAAGAAAGTCTTGCGGTTGTCACTGGACGAAATTGACGAAATCAATGTGCAGAAGACGTCTCTGATGCCGGAATTTCTGCTGCGGGACCTGACGCCTCAGGAGGCAGCCGATCTGTTGACCTACTTATTGTCTTTCCGGACCGATTGAGCGGGGTTCGCCGGGAGAACTCTGCCGATGGCAAAGGGCGGCAGTTACATCCGGCATTCCGGTCGGTTTAATGCACCAACATCGCGCCGTTGACATGGATGATATCCCCGGAGATATAACTGCCGGCGTCGGATGCGAGCAATACCGCGATACCGACGCAGTCGTCGACCTTGCCGTCTCGCGCGAGTGGAATCGCTTTGATGAATTCGGCGTACCGATCAGGTGGGGTACCTTCACGGTGGATGCGGGTGTCGATGATTCCCGGGGCAATGCCGTTGACGGTGATCCCGCGCGGCCCGAGTTCGGTCGCCATGTCGCGAGTTAGCGCGTTGACAGCCGCTTTGGCAGGTCCGTAGGCCGGACCGCCCTTTCCGGAAAAAGCAGATATCGATGAGACGTTGATAATGCGCCCGATTTTTTCCGGTAGTTGCGGAATGGCGACGTGGGAACAGAGGAAAACGCTTTTCAGGTTGACAGCTATGGTCTTATCCCAGATGTCTTCAGGCATTTCCTCTGTACTTTGTCTGCCAAATACCCGCCCCGCATTGTTGACCAGAATATCGACGCGTCCGAATTCAGCCCGGGCTTGGTCGAACATCGAGCGAATCTGATCGGATTGAGTCACGTCGCAGCGGACGGCAATCGCTCGACCACCCGCGCTCTTTATTTGCGCCACGGTGTCATTCGCTTCCTGCTCACTACGACTGTAGTTCACAACCACGTTGGCGCCTTCGGCAGCCATTCCCTGCGCGATTGCGGCGCCGATGCCTGTGCCGCCACCGGTGACTAAAGCGGTTCGATCGGTAAGATTGGTATCCATGGCTGTCCGAAAAGTGGAGTAAGGATCATTGTTGACTGAATTGCATTGGTTGAACGCCTACAGTCTAGGGTGTTACGACCGAAGATGTACAGTCCCACTTCCGGATCAACGCAAACTCTGCATGCTGCTTTCGATGGCCGGCAGCACCCGATGAAGTTCTTTTTCGCTGTGCGCTGCTCCCACGTACCAACGACCACCGGGTAGATTATAGATGCCCTGATCCAACATGGCTGCACGGAACCGATTACCCGTTTCCTGATCGGCACGCATGACGTCGCGTATGCTTTGTGGTGCCGAGTCTAAACCAAAGTGGACATGGAAAGCGGTGCCCGTTCCGGTGGTTGTCAGGGTCTGGCCACATTGTTTGGCGACGGCCTCAATCGCCTCACGGATAGCGTAACCATGTCCATGCATCCTGTCGTAGATTCCAGGTTCCGAGAGGATATCGATGGTGGCGATGGCCGCCGCCACTGAAATCGGGTTGCCATTATAAGTTCCGAAGTGGCTCGTACGTCCATCGGACAGCGCGTCGAAAATTTCCTGACGCCCGCCAACTGCCGAGATCGTGAAGCCACCGGCCATGGCTTTGGCGTAGGTGGAAAGATCCGGCTTGAGATCAAAATATTCGCGGGCGCCGCCCAGCGCGATACGAAAACCGGTGATCACTTCGTCGAAGATCGAGACGGCGCCTTCTTGCTTGCAAAGTTCGATCATGCCCGCCAGGTAGCCCTCGCCGGGCATGCAGGAACCGCCGTTGACCAAAATCGGCTCACCAATGACTGCCGCGATCTGGCCCGGGTTCTGTTGAAACACCTTGCGAAGTGCCGCCAGATCATTCCAGGGGCAAGTCACCGTCAGCGAATACTCGGCTGCGGGCTGCCCGCCGCAATCAGGGACCGTCGTACCGAATTGCTCGGCGCTTGGATGATTGCTGACCAAAATGTTGTTCAACCAGCCGTTGTAATGGCCTTCGAATTTGACGAACTTGTCCCGGCCGGTGAAGCCTCTTGCCAAACGCAGTGCTGCTTGTACAGCTTCGGTGCCGGAATTGGAGAAGATGACCCGCTGCACGTGGGGGATCATGCTGAGCATCTTTTCCGCGAGTTCCACTTCGCCCCGATGCTGTGCGCCGTACGTGTATCCGCTTGAAATCTGTTCAATGACTGCCGCGTTGAGTCGGGGGTGATTGTTGCCGACGATTAACGGGCCCCAGGCCAATCCGTAGTCGATCAGCTGGTTGCCGTCGACGTCGTAGAAGTAGGGTCCATCGGCTCTCTCCATGTACAGCGGCACCGGAGTAACGTGCTTGCGAAAGGCCGTGGAAACTCCCGTGGCTAACGATTGGCATGCTTGGTCGTACAAAAGTTGAGATTGTTCAGTGTTTAACATGATCGAAAATAAAACCTCTCACAAAGATCTAAGTAAATCATCGCTGCAGCACGTGAAGTTTAGCGGACATGGTGCCAGCCCCGCTAGTTGGTGGGGAGGACTTTTTCAGCGGAGACCTTGGCGAACAGCGAGTGGCCCGTTTTGCCGGACAGGACAAATGGTCTGCGGCATTTCTTCGCCAGGAGATCGCTGGCCAGATGCTTCACACAGACGTTCAAAAGTTGTAGGGTGCACGGTTCATTCCAGTGGATGTTCCCGGGTGATCGGCCAACAGGTTACTCCCATCACAAGGAAGGTAAGGCAAGATGGAATTTTCATTTCGAATTGACGACACACACAGCATCTATTCACCGGGATTTGTGGTTTTCTATGAGCCTTTGGTTGCCAATTTGCATGAGATGCTGCGCATCGCGGGGGATGTGAAGCGGCTCCGGCCCCACTGTAAAACTCACAAGATCCGCGAAATCGCAGAGATGCAGGTTGCGGCGGGGATCGACAAATTCAAGTGCGCCACATTCGCAGAAGCCGAGATGCTTGCCCGGGCGGGCGCGACCGACATTTTCCTGGCATACAACCTGGTCGGTCCGAACATTGAACGGGCAGTTCAATACGTAACACAGTACCCGGACGTGTCTTTGCTGGTGACTGCCGATCATCAGTTACCCTTGTCGCAATTGAGCGCAGCGATGGGCAGCGCCGGGCGGGAGATCGGTGTGCTGCTGGATCTGGATTCAGGCATGCACCGGACAGGTCGACCAGCCGATGACGAGGCGCTGCAGCTCTATGGTCAGGTTGTCGACCTGCCGGGCGTGACCCCTGCGGGACTTCACCTGTACGACGGTCAGAATCATCAGACAGATCTCGACCAACGGCGGTCGGCCGTTTTGGACGGCTGGCAGGTCGCGACTGAATTTCGAAATCAGCTGACAGGGCGCGGATGGCCCGTGCCACGCATTGTGGCCGGCGGTACTGGTTCTTTTCCAATCTTCGCCGAACTAGACGACGCTGGTCTGGAACTGAGTCCTGGCACACCCGTATTTTTTGATTCCGGGTACGCCGCCAGATTTCCCGATCTGAATTTTGTCCCGGCCGCGCGCATCCTCACCCGTGTCATCAGCTGCCCCACGCCCAGTCACATCTGCCTCGATTTGGGAACAAAAGCTTGTGCCTCGGACCCGCCCATGGGTAGCCGCATGGTGATTCCCGACCTGCCGGAGGCCCGACAGGTCATTCACAACGAGGAGCATTTGGTGCTGGAGACCGAGCTGGCCGAACGATATTCGCCGGGTGACGAACTGTTGGTGATTCCCTGCCACGTTTGTCCGACGACGGCCTTGTACCAACACGTCCATGTCATCCGCGAAGGCCAGTTGTGGACTACCTGGAACGTAGTAGCGCGTGACCGGGTGCTTTCGGTCTAATGGTGCCGCAGCGGCGAAGCTGGAGACATCCCGGACCGTTGAGTTCGGAGCTCCACTTCCCGTGTCGAAACCCTTCGAGCATTCCGTCTTGCAGGCATGAACTGGCAAGCGGCTCCTGCGGAAAACGTGCTGCGTGCCATGCTGGATTCGGGAAGACGTCGAAATTTTCAGTGGCACGGATTGCGATTTTATTGTGGAAGACAGT
>CAUZBP010000088.1:0-19036 GCA_963578105.1 Planctomycetota bacterium | reverse complement strand
CTGTCGATTTTATTGAAGGCGGTCCCTCGCTACCGAATTCCTTCACCACCGAATCACTCGAATCGTGGACCAAGCTGGGAGATGAAAAGGCAATCAGCTTCGCCGGCACGGCGCGGTACTCGATTTCGTTCGACTCCGTGGGCCAGGCCAAGACCTACCTGCTCGATCTGGGCCTGGTGGGCGATAGCGCCCGGGTGATTTTAAATGATCAACCCGTCGCCGTACTGGTAAGCCGCCCATTTCACGTTCCGGTCGACAACTTGCGCCCTACAGGAAACCTCCTCCAGATCGAAGTGACCAACGTCGCCGCCAACCGTGTGCGTGATTTGGACATTCGACAGGTTCCCTGGAAGGAAATCCATGGCTACGGCATGCTTAACATGGGAGGCCAAGTCAACAAAGCTGGATTGAAAAGCCGTAACCTTGACGCCTCTTTATGGGACGTTCGTGAAGCGGGACTCTTCGGACCGGTTACACTGCAACCGCTGGATTGAAGGCCGGATGTGCTTCCTGCCGCTTCTCGTGGCAGCTGCCGTGCCTGAAGTACGGGTTCACCGTCCAATCAATTGACCGCAACCTTCGCATACCAATGAAGAATGCGGCTCAAGACGAAACACCACACCCCCGTTCAGCCAATCCGAAAGGAAACACGTGGCTTAGAAGCGGGCCAGCCAACCACCATCCACGTAAATCATCTGACCAGTCACAAAATCGGAAGCAGCCGATGCGAGGAACACAGCGGCTCCGGTCAGATCCTTGGGATCCCCCCAACGACCCATCGGACAGCGACCGAGCACCCAATCGTTGAATTCAGGATTTTCCACCAGCGGACGAGTCAGTGGAGTGTTGATGAAGCCCGGTCCGATAGCATTCACAAAAATATGATGCGGGGCCCAATCAACGGACAAGGCCTTCGTCAACAGGAGAATTCCCCCCTTCGATGCGGCATAAGGTGCGTTGTCCTGCCGGGCCGTGCTACTTAGAAGCGATCCGATGTTGATAATTTTCCCTGAACGGTTCGATGAAATTCGCTCTTTGGCAAATGCCTGACTTAAAGCAAACACCGCCGTCAGATTGATCTCCAATACAAGCCGCCAGTCCTCCAGTGAAAGTTCATGGGCCGGCGAACGTCGCGTGGTACCGGCATTGTTGACCAGAATGTCGAACGGTCCCTGCTCCTGGACAATCTGCTGGAACGTCCCTTCGATCGCATCGGTCTGCGACAGGTCACAGGCACAAATTCCGATTTCTCGGCCCGTTGTTCGCAACTCGTCGCGAGTCTGCTCCAATTCCTGTTGTCCTCGTGCAAGAAGAACAATATCAGCACCCGCCTCAGCCAGACCCCGCGCCAATCCGGCTCCAATACCCTTGCTACCGCCCGTGACAAGGGCTCGACGGCCATCCAATCGAAAAGTATCCACGAAAATCATCACCTCCACTAGAACCAGAAAGTTTTAACAGAACACACGGTACCCCAAATCGGTCGGTTTGAACACCTGCTCAGCGGTTCGTGGGCAGGCCTTGCGCCAAATGTCTTGCTCTCAGACCCGCCATAACTTCTCCGATTGCAGACGGTACGATCGCAAGATATTGTGCACTCATGGAAACCTTACCGATCGTCTACCAATCCCTCCAGCACCTTGACCGGATTGCAGTTGTGGATGAGGCCGGAACATACACTTATGCCGAACTTCTCGAACGGTCGGCCCGGACCGCAAACTGTCTGCTGGAGAAAGCACTCGATCTGAAAGAAGCTCGCGTCGCGTTCCTGATTCCACCCTCGATGGATCACGTCGCTGTACAATGGGGAATCTGGCGTGCGGGTGGAATTGCGGTTCCGCTGTGTATGCAACACCCAGCCCGCGAACTCGAATATACCATCGATGACTCGGCTGCGAGTGTCGTTATCTCCCACCCGGAGTTTGAGGATCTGCTCCGGCCGATCGCTGAGGCGCGGGGACTGCGATTTCTCCTCTCACCGGCACCCGAAGTGGAAGAGATGGGTTCGGAACCGGTGCTGCCCCAGGTGAACCCTTCCCGCCGAGCGATGCTGCTTTACACCAGCGGCACCACCAACCGACCGAAAGGAGCCGTGACGACTCACACGATCATCGCCAGCCAAATCCAATCCCTGGTGCAGGCCTGGCAATGGACTCCGGACGATCACATCCTGCATGTCCTGCCCCTGCACCATCTGCATGGTGTTTTGAACGCCATGTGCTGTGCTTTGTGGTCCGGCGCAACATGCGAATTTTTACCAAAATTCGATGAAGACCGCGTCTGGGAACGAATCGTCGCCGGAAAGGGGCTGACCTTGTTCATGGCGGTGCCGACCATCTACCAACGCCTGACCCGGGCCTGGGACCGTGCGGATTCCGCCCGCCAACGAAACATGACCGACGGCTGCCGTCGCCTGCGACTGATGGTTTCCGGCTCGGCCGCCTTGCCCGTACCAACACTCGAAAAGTGGCGGGAGGTATCGGGACATACACTCCTGGAACGTTATGGAATGACCGAGATTGGAATGGGGCTTTCTAACCCGTTACATGGCAAACGTCGCCCCGGCTGCGTGGGCACTCCTCTACCGGGCGTCGAAGTCCGTCTGGTGGACGAGGAGAATGCCGCGGTCCCGGACGGTCAAGCGGGACAAATCCAGGTCCGGGGTTCCACGGTGTTTCTCGAATACTGGCGCAAGACGGATGCAACGGCTGAGGCCTTCACGACGGACGGCTGGTTCAAAACCGGGGACGTCGCCGAGCGCAAGGCCGGCGTCTACCGCATTCTGGGTCGAGACTCCGTGGACATCATCAAAACTGGCGGCTACAAAGTTTCGGCGCTTGAAATTGAAGATGTCCTGAGAACCCACTCCGATATTGAAGAATGTGCAGTGGTCGGGGTGGAAGACGAAGAGTGGGGACAGCGGGTGGCAGCCGTTGTCGTGCTGCAGAGCGGATGCGAAATCGACCTGGATTCGTTACGCTACTGGTGTAAACAATTACTGGCACCCTACAAGGTTCCCTCCCTGCTTCGCATCACGGAAGCATTGCCTCGCAACGCGATGGGAAAGATAATGAAACCGGAACTAACCAAGCAATTCGAAACGTAGGTCGCTTCATGGCTGTCACCGTTGAAACAAAAGACCGGCTGGGTATTCTCCGTATCGATCACCCGGCAACGATGAATGCCCTTTCGCCCGGTATCATCGCGGGCCTGGATGCCGGTTTGCTTCGTTTCACCACAGATTCCGCGATCCGCGTGATATTGATTACCGGTACCGGTCCCGCATTTTCGGCCGGTGCAGATATCCGCTTCATGTCGTCTGCTTCACCCGAAGAGTGTCGGAATTATCTCGAGCAGGCTCAACAATTCTTACAGCGCATTGAGACCCTGCGCGTGCCGGTCATCGCTATTGTCAATGGCGTTTGCACCGGCGGCGGTTGCACACTGGCAGGCGCGTGTGACTTCGCACTGGCCGCGGACTCGGCAACTTTTGGAGAGCCGGAAGCGAAAATCGGGTTACCGGGCGGGTTCGGTAATATCCCCCGACTACTGCGTCGAGTGGGAACTGCGACCGCCGCCGAACTTTTGCTCACAGGAAAAATCGTGGATGCCGAAACCGCCCAGCAAATGGGACTCGTGTCCCGTGTCGTACCGGCGGCCTCCCTCTGGAATGAAGCAGAGGAACTCGCGCAACAGGTTGCCGCCAACTCGCCCACGGCTCTGGCAGAAATCAAGCGTTTGCTGCACTGCGGAAACGTTTCAGGATCCCTGGAAATCGAGGCGTACCTGACTTGTCTGGAGGAAGGCGAAGCACGCCAGGGCATGAAGGCATTTCTTGAAAAGCAACCACCGCCGTGGTAGGCAACAATCCGAGACGTATCTGGCAGGCCATTCTTTCCAGGGCCAATGCTCCCCCACAACGGAAACGGCAACACATCGATCTAAACGTTTCCTGACGTTCGGCACGCCTGTTCGATGATCTTCATCGTGGACAGCCCCACATCTCCTGGTGATCCGTTCGGTGCCGTGCCTAAAACCACATCCACAAGATTTCGGGATGGCTCAAAACGGGGATAAAGTTCTTCCTCCGTCCTGAGAGGAGGATAGGTCGTCAACTCGCCGGCGTCGTTCCAGTGCTGCATCGTTCCGGCCAGCAATTCCATTTCAATGACCCCACGCATTCCATAGATCCGCACGTCCAGGTGTCGCGGTGCGTTGCCGATCCGGCCACCACTCGCCAACGACACAATCGTACCCCGCTGGAGCTTAAAACTGAGGGCGTCATACACGTCCACCGCAGCACCCGCGCTGTTGAGCAGCCCATGGACTGCCACCGGTTGATCCCCGGTCAAAAACGGAACCAGCGCCGCCGCGTGGGACACCTGATTGTAAATCTGACCCCCACCGGAGATTTTCGGATCGCTATAACTTGTCTGCCCCGGCTTCATGTAGGGTTCTTCTTCCACTTCCGGGTCAGGGTGATTACCAGCAAACTCTTTCCATGGCAGGCCTTGATACAACCCGAGATTTTCGTCCATGAAGAGTATGCACATCAGATGGATGTCACCAAGAGCCCCCGACTGCAGCAGGCGTTTGGCTTCCAGCACATGGCGGTTGTAGTGGAACGTGGCTCCCACGATCAACTGCACATTTTTTTCGGCCGCCAGTTCAATTAACTCTTCGGCTTCCGAGACACTGTGCGTCATTGGCTTTTCCACCAGAACATGCAAGCCGCGCTGCAGCGCAGCCTTCGTTTGAGAATGATGCAAGTTGGCCGTCGAACTCACAACAACCGCCTGCAAATCATCAAGTTCCAGTACTTCTTCGGCAGTGGCCAGACCATGGGGCACCTTAAAATCGTGCGCGATCTGTTCCGCTTTTGCGAGATCGTGGTGCTGAACGGCTATCAACTCGGCCCGCGGATGGTGGTACAACGCAGGCACATGGGCCGTTGTACCCCACCATCCTGCTCCAATCACAGCACAACGCACTTTGTTCATCGTGAGACCTTCCTGACGGACCACCCGGGTCGCACCTGAATCAACGTGTTAAGCACAACCTGATTTTCCCGATGCCCGCATTGCCACGCCGAACCCTCCATCATATGTGCTGTTCGACAAGCGTTCGTCAAACGCTTTTCTGCCAGCATCCACTTCACTCCGACGCCAACTGGGAAATGACCGATTCAAAAATTTTAATGGTGTGTTGAATATCTTCGGGAGTATGGGCCAGCGACATATAAAACTTGGTGTCAGCCCGAAAAATTCCATGCGAGATCAACAACTCGTTAAAACGTTTTAAGAGACCCTTGTCACCCGTTGCGTAGGACCTGAAATCAACAATTTCCTGGTCTGTGAACACAACGTCAAACACGGAGGGTTCACCAACGACCTGCGCTGCCATACCGGACTCCGAGAGGATTTCCCGCAGGGCATCCATCAGTTGTCGACCCATCTCGTTGAGACGCTCGTAGGTTCCGTCACGGCGCAGAACTTCCAGTGTGGCCAGACCGGCGACAGCGGCAATTGGATTGCCATTGAGCGTGCCAATCTGCGGCATGAAGCTGCCGTCTTTGGAAGCCCCGGGTTCAAAACCCCTCATCATGTCCGCCCGACCGGCAACGGCCGCCAAAGGAAAACCGCCTGCCAAAATCTTTCCTAATGTACACAGGTCGGGCGTTACGCCGTAATACTCCTGGGCACCACCATAAGCAAAACGGAAACCGGTTACAATTTCGTCAAAAATCAACGGAATTCCATATTGTTCTGTGACGCTGCGCACACTTTCCAAAAATCCCGGTCGCGGACAGATGACGCGCTGAAAAGGCTCCATGATCACGGCAGCCAGTTGATCCTGGTGACGTTCGATCATCGCTGTCGTTGTTTCGGTATCATTGAACGGAGCAATCAGCACTTCCTCACACAACACGCGGGGAACGCCAGCAGAATCGCAGTCGGCTTGCGGAAAGGGGGGCGGATTAGAAGGAGCCTGACTCATCAGGGAATAGGCATTCATTCCATGAAATCCACCCTCAAACTTGAGCACTAAATCCTTCCGTCGGAACGCGCGTGCCGCCCGCAAAGCGTATTCCGTCGCCTCCGTGCCAGAACTGGTGTACCGTATTCTCTCCGCACAGGGCGATGCCGCCACGATCTCCGCCGCCAACGCAATCGCTGACTCGTGCGTTGCGAAAAACGTCGTGCCGTTCTCCAACTGCCTCTGAACAGCCTGGACAACTTCCGGATGGGCATGCCCCAAAACCAACGGTCCCGAACCCAGAAGATAATCCACGTATTCGTTCCCGCTGACATCCCAAACATGGCTACCAGAGCCCCGACCTACGATCACATCGTTGTAGACATTACCGGTACTGCCGCCCGGCAACAGTTGGTGGGCTTGCTGAATGAGTTGTCGCTCGTCGGATGTAATGTTTCGTTCAGGCATGAGTTTCGTAGCTAGATAGGTCCAGGGGGGGAAAGTCCAGGCACAGTATCTCCCAAAAACAGTTCGTCTTCCAGTACAGGTAGAACGTCTCTTGCAACTTCGATCAGCCGCGCGTTCCCACACTCTCCTCTTCGATTTCAGCCAGATCTACCCATTCACCCCGTTGGGCTGATCGCAACGCTGCATCGGTAAACACTTGTACCTGCCAGCCATCGTCCAGACCGGGGTGCTCACAGGCAGACCCGGTGGCGCGCTCTTGAATCGCCGGGAACACGACCGAAGCAAATCGGTTGCCTGACGATTCTATTACGGTCTCCAGAACTTGAACATCTTCATCAGGTCGTGCCAAGGTAATGGTTCCCGTGACGCGATCGACAGCCAGTGACGCCAGGGTTCCATGCAACTCCAGTTCGGGAGCCAATCCTTTACGCACAAACGGGACGTGGGACAACACCAGGGACCCCGCAGCACCGTTTTTAAATTCCATAGCGATGTCAGCATAATCGAAGGCAGTCGCTCGACATTGTGAGGGACTCTCTTCGACAGAGTGTTCGCGCCCCCATTCCAATGCCTCGGTCAAGTCAATCGAGCCGAGGTCCGGTTTCAGAGGCGTCATTACGTCTGCGTGAGCCAGAACCCGCCGCGCATCATAGCCTGTGACCCAACGAATGGTGTCGTAAGCGTGTGACCCGACGTCGGCGATACTTCCGGCAGAAGACAAACTCGCGTCGTCCCGCCAGGTGTGTGGCATGGAGTCCGGTCGCGGATTGTGCCAGCGATAGACAATCGCTCGAATCTCTCCCAAGGTGCCCTCCAACACGATCTCGCGAGCCCGCCGAAACACCTGGAAATATCGCGTCCAAAAGGGCACGAAGTGTCCCAATCCCGTTTCCGAATACGCTGCCCACATTCGATACGCCTGACCGGCATCTTTCCCGACCGGTTTTTCACAGAAAAGATGCTTCTTGGCTGCGGCGCAAGCCAGAACAGGTTCATAATGGAGAGCGTCAGGAGTTGCCACCAGTACCAGATTGACGTCCGGATGTTCAACGACCTCGCGCCAATCATGCGTTATCAAAGCAGCCCCATCCTGCTGGCCTGCCGCCTCCAGACGGTCTCGACGCCGCGCGCACAAGGCAACGATCTCGGCAACTGTTGTCGCCTCCCGAATTTCACTTCGGTAGGGAGTCCCGATATATCCCGTAGCGCCAATGATTCCAACGGAAAATTTCATGTCATCTACCAGTTAAAAAATATTGATTTTGGCACCCTCAGATGCCCCACCGGTTTGCGGAAACGCCGAATCTGCCAGTCTTCGGTGCCAACTGGCAGAAACAGAAGTTAACAATATCAAAAACTGCAGTAAAACAATCAAGCGGTCGTCCGCTGGTAACGGGCCTTAATAAACTGGAACGTGGTGACTGCTGTCAGCCGAACACGAAGAAACAAGCTGAAAAATCAACACCAACCGTACGAATGAAAAGTGACGCCCCTTCCTGCGAAGCGTCCTTTTCCGACCAATGTGCCCGGTCGCTCACGTTGCCTGAGCGCCCTGGTTTTCATTCTTCAGGACCCTCCAAAGAAATGGAAGCCTTCGAGTATGCGACAATATTTTCAACTGGCAAGCCCTTAAACACTTTCGAACCGTTTTGTGTCAGCAACAGCCTTCACTTCGAAATTTCCTCCCGTCAGCCGTACCGCCCTCGACGGCCGCGGGACCCACCGTTCACTGTACCGGGCGAGGTCTTGAAACGGACACGACCCGTGGTAGATCATCGTGTCGTTTCATACAATGTGGACCCATCACCTGTTGGCAACCGAAATTTTTCTTGCGTCAAAAACTATGATTCGTCTTGCTGTCGTCGGCTCTAACCCTTCGGCACCAATAAGTATCTTTGATCCGGGTCGTTTGCTGCGGGCCACCTGTGTGGCGGTGGCGCACGCAGACCTGGCCGGGGCCCGTGAGACAGCCACTGCGTTAGGAACACGCGTCACGTTTACTTCATGGGACCAACTTGTTCAACAACACGCTGAGGGGTTCGATGCCGTGCTTATTCAGGCACCCCTGGAATCCCGCGCAGAGCTGGTCCAACAAGCCGCTGCAGCTGGTAAACATGTGTTGGTGGAGGGCCCGTTGGCAGCGTCAACCGACCTGGCAGACCAGGCAACCGAGGCTTGCCAGGCAGCCGCTGTCCATTTGATGGTCGGGCATGAAATGCGTTTTCTGCCATCAAATATGGCTGTCGCGCAGGCCCTGAAATCCGGACGACTTGGTGAACCAGCGCTACTGCGGATTCACCATTGGCTGCCTGCCGACACCACAGCCACCTTCCCGCCAGATCCAACCGGTGACGCTTATCATGCTGTGACCATTGGTCATTTGGCCGGTGAAATCGACCTGGCCAATTGGCTTTTCCAAGGTCTTCCCACCCGGGTCTATGGGAAAGCCCGGAGTTCATCCACTGTCCAGTCCGATTCATCATCCGATACCCAGCTGAAAGATTACGATTACTTTCAGCTGCACCTTGCTTATCCGTGTGACGGCATGGCCTTGATTGACCGGACGACGGCGCTACCTGCCGGTGCCAACTACTTTTCGCTGTCGTTAATCGGCACGACTGGCGCGGCCTATGCGGACGACCACAACAACATGCATTTGGCTTATCGTGGAGGTCCGCCGACAGCGATCCGGGGAGTTCAAGGAGATGGTCACTTGCTGACCCAGGTACAGGAATTTGTTGATGCGATTCATGAAGACCGGGACCCTGTCGTGACAGGCAGGGACGGACAGGCCGCGGTACGGGTGGCCGAAGCGGCAATCGAGTCGATGATGACTGGCCGTCCGGTCGTGTTAGATTAAAGTCGGCCCGGCTGGCCAATGATGTTGGGCGCGGATCGGAGATAATCATGCAGACCGTTCAAAACACTACGACTTTCCGGACGGCAGTACTCAGCGTCGTCAAACACTCCTATGTACCGCTAGGGGTAGCCAGTCATCCGCGATTTGAATTGGTTGTCGTGGCCGACGATGATTCGCAGCCTGAGTGGGTTCACGAACGGAATTCCCTGTTTGCTGATCAAATGAGTATCCCCTACGTTCGTGATGTACAGCGCGCACTTGCAGATTATGACGTGCAGGTCGCGGTCGTGAGTTCAGAAGCCGAACGTCATTGCGACCTGAGTGTGCGAGCTGCACAAGCAGGACTGCACGTCGTACAGGACAAACCGATGTCGACCAAACTCTCTGAATGCGATCGCCTGGTGGAAGCGATTCAGGCCAATCAAGTGAAATTCCTGCTCTGGAATCGAAATCACCTTCCGGCACTGATCGAGGCCCGCCGGGCCATCCAGGATGGTGCGATCGGACAACCGTATGCGATGCATCTTGATTTCTATTTTTCCAAAGATGCCGGACCTCCCAAGGGTTCACGAAAGCCCGGCGACGCCCCCATCAACTGGTTACAGCGACAACGAGATGCACATGCTGATGGATCGGACGGAGGTGTGGGCGCACAACCCATGGGAGAACTGCAAATCGAGGGGATCTACCCATTGGCCTATCTGCACATGCTGAGCGGATGGGAAGTGGAGCGGGTGTACACCCATACGGCTGCCCAGTTTCATCAAGCCAATGTCGACAACGAAGTCGATGATCTGGCCAGCGTGACGCTGGAGATGAAAGGTGGCTTCCTGGGGACGCTCGCTATCGGCCGTATCGGGGCGGCAAGCCATCCCGACATCGGAGAAATCAAGGTCCACATCCTGGGGACGCGGGGAGCACTGGTGATATCCGAAGCCCGGCCCGAGGTGAGTGTTTACTACCGGGGTCAACCTGCAACTGAATTCCGGAACATTCGCGTTGCCAACGACAACGACTATCAATTGATGGACAACTTTGCCCGGGCCATCGATGGCAACGGTGAGACGGATCTTGACGCACCTACGGGACGAACCATCACTGCCGTTGTTGAAGCGGCAATCGAATCAGGACGTACCGGCAAGCCGGTTGATGTCGTTTGAAGGTCGCGAAACATTTTCGCTCGAACCCTTCGCGAATGGCACAGTTCCTTGCATTTCCAGTTTCTTGGTCCAGATCATCAACCCATTCGACGTTTTTCACTGGTCAGCATGTGGCGTAGAATTCACGCCGCTTCACGTGCCTGCCCCTGCAATGCCGGAGAGACAGCAGCCGACTGACAAATCTGTGCGACAAAGCAGTCCAACAAGTTCTTTGCCCGCTCAACAGTGATAACCCGTGAGTCGCAACTCATCCCGAGTGACAAACGACCACCGTAGAGGCTGACTGAAAAGTTGACGCACTGATAAGCCGGAATGCCCGGTAACATCTCAACGTTGTCCAATACCAGGTCAGCCAATTCCAGACAACCGTCCCTGCGGGGCAAGAAACAGTTTGTCAGGACCGGGCCCAGGTTGGTCAAAAGCATCGTGCCCCAACAGCGGTCTCGGCCAACCGTCTTCCGGAAAAGCTTGGGAAATCTTTCCAGGATTCCAAAAATATTTGAAAACATCAAACCCAACTGGCTGCGCTTCAGTAACTTGATCTCCCGATCAATTTCGACAAGGATTTTGTCGGGGTCCTGCAACTCCGAAGCTTGATGGTCCAGATACAAGTTGCTCACCAGATTAGCCACAGGCATGGTCCTCTGTGCCAGCGTGCGCAAGCTGGTAGGGATGACAATCCGTAGCCAATCCTCTGCGCCTGCGTACCCTTCGGCGGTGCGCCAACGTTCGAGTGCCAGAAACAGGTCCCTGGACAACAAATTATTAATGGGCCTGCCGAACTTGCGGGCAACCGATTGAATAGCGGCCGATTCCTCTCGACTGAAACGGTGAAAACAATCTTCGGGGTAGTCGGCTGGCAACCTGTTGTCTCCGTAGTCGGGACGTTGTGGCATCAAGGGCACCGGCTTCCGCGTGCTGAACCGCACGGCCCGCACCAGGGAAGATTTTGTGCAACAGGGTTCGTTCCTGGTAGTCTGCCGGCAGGGACGCGATCAGTTGTTCCAGCGGATCCTGTTCCACAAGATTTTTTTTGAGATCCGAATGGAGAAACAGGTGGGTGGCTCTGGAGTTGGTGATTCGCATCTGGTGGGAGTAAAGCGGCTGATCGGTAAGCTGCATATCTTGACGAAAAAAACAACGAGCAGGCGAAAGTGACGTGGATTCTGGAACTGTGGTAAGTAGGCATAGAGTTTGCGAAACAGTAACCCACGCACTTCCGAGTTTGGTTGTCTTGACCAGAATTGGCGAATTTCAGCTTCTCGGAAGACGTCATAGCCCCAAGCAACTTCGTCTGCTCCTTCACCGGTAAGTACCACCTTGAGACCAGCGTTGGAGACGCAACGACTTAACAAAAACATGGGAACCGGCGCCGTCCGAAAGATAGGTGCCTCGGTGTGCCCAATGACCTCCTGGAAATGGTTGTAGATATCTAAACCTCGACAACGTACCTGGTGCGCGTCCAGTTGAAGGTGTCGCACCATTTCCTGTTGGAACACGCTTTCGTCAAAGACCTGGTCTTCAAAGGCGACAGAAAACGTTTGAGTTTCCCGATGCTTCAGATCCTGATACGCCAAGACATTGATAATCGAGGAATCAATCCCTTCGCTGGTGTAAGTGCCAACCTGTACATCTGCCTGAAGTCGAAGGGCTACCGACTTCTGCAATTCACCGCGAAAAGCCTCCTGACATTCCTCGAACGTGCCATCAAAATGCGGCACACTCAATTGACAGGGAATCTCCCAGTATTTCCGGGAAGTCAGTTGTCGACCGTTTTCATGAAACACAACGACTCGACCCGCCTCGATCTGATAAACCCCTTCAAACGCGAACTGAGGATCGAGACCCGTCCAGTAGGTGAAGAGCTGACCCAGATAGCGGGTGTTCAGTTGTCGCGGGACCTCCGGGTGAGCCCACAGGGCCTTCACTTCTGAAGCCCGGACCAAACCTTGAGGAACGGGGGCACAAAAGAGCGGTTTGATTCCCAACCGGTCCCGGGCCAGAATCAGGCGTCTGGCAGACCGGTCCCAAATCGCGATGGCAAAGTCACCGTTCAAATGATTTGGAAAGTCCAGACCCCACTGCTGGTAAGCATGGGGAATGATCTCTGCATCGGAACCGTCTTGGACAGAAAATCCTTTGGCGAGCAGTTCTTCTTTTAACTCACGGTGGTTGTAAATTTCACCGTTAAAGACAGCGACGACGTTTCCATTCTCACTGAAAGCCGGTTGGTCCCCCTGGTCGACGTTCACAATTGCCAACCGTCGAATACCGAGAAACACTTTGTTTTCCAGGTGGAGGTAGCCGTGGTCCGGACCCCGATAACGGATCCGTTCGAGCATACGAAGCCCCAGCGTTTCCGCGTCGAGGGGATCCTGGTAAAGACAACCAATGATTCCACACATCGTTATGCCGCACGCCTATCGAGGGAATCAATTTCCTGCCGGGTGATGCCTAGCATTTCCAAGGTCTCCTGTAAAACCTCCGGTTCCACCTCCAGGGTCAGCTTTCGCATGGCATCTTCACGAGATAGCAACCCTTTGCGAATGAGTGTACTCAACTCCAGGGCATATGGATGAAAACCGTATTTCTTTTCGTGACACAGGTTGCCGATGGCGTTCAGGGCACAGTTGGAGGTACAGCCGTCGAATTGTTCCGGATGTTCCCAACCCAATGAACGTATCTCATCCAGGATGAACTGCTCCGATTTTTCGAACACCAGGTACGGAGACATCTGAAAGATTTCGAATTCGTCATCGGGCAAGTTCAGGTATCGCTCCGACGCAGTGCCCAACAACCGTTGCAAATGGTCGCGATGCTGCTGAAACGTTTGACGATAATAATGATGGTTATTCCTAATCACGGCGCGGGGTATTTGGCCGGGGGTAAATCCCGCAAAGATCATCGAAACACGGTGCTGAAGGACCAATCGTGCCGCCTAAGTGTTCACCACGCTGATGCAGGATAAACAACATCGCTGATGCGGGTCTGGTAATTCCCACGAGGCCTGTTCAGGTCGCCAAATATTGCCTGGCGGTACATCTGCGTCATGAACTCTCGCGAGGGCCGAAAGAAGAGATGGTCGACCTGCAAGACGTCAACCATTTTGAGAATATTATCTTTGGACTGCTCGGTAATGAACCCGTTGTCCAGAGTGAAAGCCAGCACCTTCAGTTCGAGGTCCCGGACCATCATCTTCAGCATGTACGTCGAGTCTTTGCCACCACTATAACAGCAGATGGCATCGTAAACCTGTTTCCCGCGAGTTGCCGCGATCGTTTTTTCAAACTCAAGTCTCTGACGCTCGTTGAACTTGGTCTGATGTTGGGGCTGCTCTGCAGAACAACCACTGCAGACAGAGAGTTCGTTGAAGTTCGCGTTAGGAAACGTCCTCGGGGTTACGCATTGGCAACAATGAGTCGACTGAGACATCTTTCAGGCAGCTTTCTTTTGAGAGACGTAATCGGCCATCTTTCGAATGGAACCCATTTTTTCCTGAGTGAGATCCTCTTCCGGGATCACCAGATCAAACTCTGTTTCGATGTAGGTGATCAATTCAACAATTCCGAACGAGTCGAAGACACCGGCTTCGAGGAGAGAACGGTCCAGAGGTATCTCTAGAGACGGGTCGATCATGGAAGCACCCCGCACATACGTCACAATCCGGGTCATGGTTTGTTCGGCGGCATTTCCCATGAGCTGAATCGGTTCCCTCCGGACAAACAGAAGATCCGGCGCCCCATTGATTGAATCCTTCACGCGAAGGTTCAACAGTTCATCCAATAGCATTTGGCAAAGTGGATTGCACGTAGAGACGGCAACCAGGAAGCCAATCGTCCTGCCAGCTATGTGTTGCTAGCGGCGGCCCGGACCATGCAATGGTCCCCGACAAAGATTTCCGGCCGTTTGTTTTTCTGGAAACTGTTTTCAGATCGCAAAACAGCCTGACATTATTTTGTCGCTGAGCGGGCCGTTGACTTCTTCGTGACAGATTTTTTCTTTGTCTTCGTTGCCTTTTTAGTGGGCTTTTTAGTGGGCTTTTTAGTGGGCTTTTTAGCCACTTTCTTTGTTGCCCTTTTCTTCTTTTTGACGGGTCCTTTGGCAGCACGCTGGGCTAACAGATCGCACGCCTTTTCGAACGTGAGTTCGTCCGTAGACATGCCTTTCGGCAGAGAAGCGTTGGTTTCACCGTCGGTGACATAAGGGCCGTATTGACCGTCGAGTAACTTGATTGGCTCGTCGGTGACTGGCGACTTGTCAAAGGTTTGGATCGGTTCCTTCGGAGTGGATCGACCACGGCCACGCGTCTTCGGTTGCTTGAGGAGTTCGATTGCTTTTTCCAGCGTCACATCGAGCAGCAAAGTTCCCTTGGGCAGCGATCGCGTTTCCTTGTCGCACTTGACGTACGGACCGAAGCGGCCGTCCTGAACGACGATTGGTTCGTTGTTGTCGGGAAACTCGCCAAGTGTCTTTGGAAAGGCGAGAATCTTCACCGCCATATCTAACGTCATGTCCTGTGGTTCGACGCCGAAACTTTTGATCGAGGCGTTCTTTGGCTTCTCTTCATCGTCCGGCGTACCGCGCTGTAAGTACGGACCGAAGCGGCCGGTCTTCACGAAGATCAGTTTGTGTGTTTCGGGGCAGATACCGAGCGGCTCGTCGGCAATCTGCGCTTTTTCCAGTAAGTCGATGGCAAACTCGAGCGTAACCTCATCAGGCGCCGTTTGCTCGGGGATGGTTGCTTTTCGCTCTCCCTGTTCGAGGAACGGACCGAACTTGCCGACGCGCAGAAAGATCTCCTCGGTGTGTTCACCCGAATCGGGCTGGCCGACTAGGAACCGGCTCATTTCGCGGGGGTCGATCTGCTCTTCGCCTTGTTTGATCCGATTCCGCAATCCTGGCGTACCGTTCCCAAAATAGAACTTCTGCAGATAGTCCGTTCGCTCCTGCTCCCTACGGCTAATGGCGTCGAGAAGATCTTCCATCTGAGCCGTGAATTCGTAGTCGACCAGTGCTGTCAAATGCTCTTCGAGAAGCCGCGTGACCGCGAACGCAACCCAACTTGGCACCAGCGCCGTCCCCTTCTTGAAGACGTAGTCGCGACGGAGAATCGTATCGATGATCGACGCGTACGTACTCGGCCGGCCAATGCCCTTCGCCTCCAAGTCGCGCGTCAACGACGCCTCCGTATACCGAGCGGGCGGCTTCGTGACATGCTCCTTGGGCAGCAGATCCCTGCAATCGACTTCCTCGCCCTGAGACAATTCCGGCAACAAGGTGTCCTTGCCGGCCAGTTCCGCATTGGGGTCGTCCGAGCCTTCAACGTAAGCTAGCAGAAACCCCTCGGTTGTAATTCGTGTGCCGCTGATCTTGAAAGTTGCCCCCCCGCCTTCGATGACAATTGTCGTGCGGAGTTTTTCAGCGTCGGTCATCTGGCTGGCAATGGTTCGTTTCCAGATGAGTTCCCAAAGTGCATATTCATCTTTCGACAAACTTCCTTCCAAGACGTTGGGCTTCTCGAACGGATGACCGGCCGGCCGAATCGCTTCGTGAGCTTCCTGGGCATTCTTGACCTTGGCCGAGTAGGTTCGCGGCGAGCTGGGGAGGAACTTGTTGCCGTAACTAGAGCTAACGAGATCCCGGGCTGCATCGACGGCGACGCGAGCCAACATGGTCGAATCGGTACGCATGTAAGTAATGTGGCCGTTCTGATAGAGCCGTTGCGCGGTATCCATCGTGCGCCGCGCGGTGAATCCCAGCTTGCGAATCGCTTCCTGTTGCAACGTGCTAGTCGTGAACGGTGGCTTCGGCCGCTCGGTAAACGACTTCTCCTCGATCGAGGTGACACGGAAAGTCTCGCCCTTCAATCGGGCGATCAGATCGCGCGCGGCTTGCTCGCCGAGAATCATCAGTTTGTCCGATTTCGCCTTGCCGGTCTTATCGTCGAAGTCGTTGCTGTTCGGAATTCGTTTGCCGTCGACCGCAACGAGGTTCGCCTTGAAACTCGGCTCGGCTATCTTCGCGAATTCGGCGACCAGATCCCAATAGGCTGCCGAGTGGAACGCAATTCGCTTGCGCTCACGTTGTACGATCAGTCGCACGGCAACGCTCTGCACCCGACCGGCAGAAAGCGTCGAACCGCCCGGCGACCGGCCGACTTTCTTCCACAACAACTGTGAGACGTCGTAACCGAATAAACGATCGAGGATGCGACGGGTTTCCTGGGCTTCGACGAGCGCTTCGTCAATGTCCCGGGGGTTTTTCAGCGATTCGTCAATCGCTTCCCGCGTGATCTCATGAAAGACAAGTCGCTTAACGGGAACCTTGGGCTTCAGCACTTCGCAGAGATGCCAACTAATTGCCTCGCCTTCGCGATCTTCGTCCGTCGCGAGGTACAGTTTGTCGGCTTGCTTCAACAAATTCTTGAGCTTCGTGACCTGCTTCTTCTTGTCTGCGGGTACAACATACACCGGCTCGAAGTCATTATTGACATTGACACCCAGGTAGGCCCAGTCTTCTTTCTTGAACTTGTCGGGCATCTCTCTGGCGCCGCTTGGTAAATCACGAATGTGGCCGATGCTTGCCTCCACCTCGAAATCAGCACCTAAGAATTTCTTGATGGTGAGCGCCTTAGCCGGCGATTCGACAATCACCAACGATTTTCCCTTCGGGGCCGAAGCGGCCTTCTTGGATGTCTTTTTGGCCATGGCGTTGACAATTCACCTTCACGCGAATTCAGGATGGATACGTAAACTTCGTGAGTCTATATCAGCTCAATAAGCGATGGTTGATCAGTCCAACAACAATTCGCGTCACGACCGGAACCACGAGGGCGTTCTAGTCCGCAAAATCCACACAGCCTACAGCCATCGGTTCTCCGATCTGCAACCATGCTATTCTGGCCAGAATCCAAGTCGTGCTGTTCCATACCAGACGTCGGGTGGGCATCAATTGAGCCGGCCGAGTACGCCCAACCCTCTTTTTGGGATTGCTTTTAGGTCAATCAAACCTAAAATGCCGGCTCATCCGCAACAGCATCTGGATGCCATTTCATTTATACTTGGCGTTAAAAGCTGTCAAGTCGGCCATGGTGGCCCGCGAACCTCATGCCGGGTCTAAATTACAGGTTTCAACTGCCAGGAAACGATTCTCCTGTTTCTCATAACGACTTTGCCTAACACGATTTAGGTGATTTTTCGGAAAGCAAGACTATGGCAAAAGGCCCCCTCGCTCTCATTCGCAAATACCAGAAGGTATTACTGGCAGTGTTTGGCGTCATGATCATGTTCGCCTTCATGCTCCCCAACGTGCCACTTCGACGTTTGGGCTCCGATCAGGCGCCACCTGATGACACGGTTGTGCAATGGAATGACGGGAAAGAAAGCCTGGACGAGAATCAAATGTACCGCAAAGTCGCCAGGCATCGCCAAACGGCCCGGTTTTTAGCATTCCTGGCAACCAAAGCCATCGAAAAAGGTGGAAAGCCGCAAGGAATTACCACCGATCGCGAGGGCAACGTCCGTTACCCGGGAATCCTGGTCAACGATTCTGAGTTGGCCAGACTTCACACCATTTTGTTGGCCGAACAAGCCACACGAGTGGGGCTGGTTGTGGATGAACAGGCAATCGACCGATTCATCAATCAAATCACCGGGGGTGTCCTCACAAGTCAAGAAATACAAGACATCCAGCAGCAGGTTCTGCACAACCGCATGGACAACTATGTGTTGCGCCTGGTACTTCGCGAAGAATTGCTGTCCCAGAAAATGAATCTGCTGGTTTTCCAAAATCCTCGCATATTGACACCGGGCGACAGTTGGGATTTTTACAACCGCATCTTTCGTCAAGTGACGGCCGAGACCGTAGCGTTCAACACGACCGACTTTGTCTCCAAGGTTCTCGGCCCGACAGATGTTCAAACCGAGGAATTTTACGAAAAGTACAAGGATCAGACACCCAATCCCAATTCTCCAGAACCGGGGTTCTCCGTTCCACGGCAAGTGGCTGTTGAATTCCTGGCGGCGGACATGGGGGATTTCCTGGAGCAGGCCAAAAGTGAAATCACGGACCAAGAGGTCGCGGAGTACTATCAGAAAAACAAGGAGGATTTCAAACGATCCGAACCGTTTGTCCCGGAATCCATACCTTCCGACGACCCGGATGACTCCCCGCCAGCTGAATCTGAACTACCGGCGGACCCCGAACCGGATGTTCCAAACAACACGAGCAGCCCGGAAGACGACCCGCGTCAAGCCGTTCCCCGTCCGCCAGGTCCCGGCCAATCCACAGGTCCGTTTGAAGATGAGTCTCGCTCGGATTCGGCTTCCGAGTCAGAGCCTGTTACCCCGCTCGACGAGTCTGCCGACGCGAGCGCGGACGATTCGGCCGAGTCGCTCGATTCAGAGGGAACGACAGAAACCGCCGAGAACGAAACAATCGCTGCCGATCCGACCAGCAACCTTGACGACGATTCGGCCGAGTCGCTCGATTCAGAGGGAACGACAGAAACCGCCGAGAACGAAACAATCGCTGCCGATCCGACCAGCGACCTTGACGACGATTCGGCCGAGTC
>CAUZBP010000087.1:0-19303 GCA_963578105.1 Planctomycetota bacterium | reverse complement strand
CCAGCATGGATGCCGCGGCATACTTCATCGGGCATGGCTTCACGGACGTTAAGAGCATGACCGGCGGCATCGACGCATGGGCTCAGGCGGTGGACACAAGCGTCCCGCGCTATTGATAGCTTGCCGTTGAAATTCAAAATCATCGGCTGCGAAGCACGTGCCTTTCGGGTTGATTTAGCGCTTGGTGATACGAATCCGTGGGAAGTTGTGGAAATCACGGTTTGCAGCACGATGGAGCCCTTCTCCGGTAGTTTGCTGCTGCGCAAAGGTAAAAAGTAACCTATTGTCATGTTCTCATCCTATCTTCAAGATTTTGAGCAGCACGAACCGTTGCGACGACGCGTCTTGCATGTGCTCAGTGCTTTGCCGTCGGAAGTGCAGCAAGACTTCCTGAGTGACCCTCGATTTAACATCTCGTTAGATAATTACGTTTCGGGCGAAGGGTCAACAGTATTCATGGCTGCCCCGGGAGGAATCGGCGATGGTAGCCGCAGTGTGGTTTTGAAACCACGACTATCAGAATGTCACGCAGCATTCGCCTACTACGTCATTGCGCATGAATTTGCACATGCTTACTTATGGAACGGGCCGTGGGGCGAAATCACCAATGTTGAAGATGCAGCGGACGCGTTGGCCGCTTCGTGGGGATTTCCTATGCCGGACCAACTTCCGTGGAGGGGTCCCTGAAGGGTCGGTGGAGAATCCCAAGCCCGATGTTGCGTTCGCGATCCATACGGCAACATTCCCGGCCAATACCCTCGGTTATTGCAGCGGTGATACGATGGCTGCTTCTGAATTGGTCAAGATCGAGGTACACGGCAGCGGTAGCCCGGTCGCGTTAACCATCGAAATCGAGGGTACGTCGCCCGGCACCGAGCACGACCAGCTGATTGCCGGCACCGTACAAATTGCCGGCAGCCTGAATCTGCAACCATTCGACGGCTATGTCAGCCCCGTAGTACGCGGCCAATCCGATGACTTTGTTCTCGTGTTGGCCGGCAACCGTGCCAACCATTTCACTAACGTGACTTACGATGGCGCCGCGTTATCCGCCGACTTTGGCCCCGACGGAAGCGGTTCCTTTCGTGACCATGTAGCCGGCGGCTTGTTTCGCAGTGTGACTTACACCGCGACGACGGTCCCTAACTGTGGGAGGATGGCAATATCGACCTGAGTGACTACAGCGCGCTGGCGACCAATTTCAAGCCGCTTGGTTATGGCCCCGCAGCAGTTCCAGAACCCTCCGCCGCACTCCTTGCACTGCTCACCATGTTGATAATGTGTGCACCTGGCAGGTTGTCACCAATCCGTCGTGGTAGCCAAGGTGCAAAGCCAGAAGGACGGCCGCTTATTTCCGCACTTGGAACCTCGCCCGTGAGTGGCCCAATTCTCAGGCAGTGCCGACGTGACAATAATAATACTCAAACACCCGGGCGCAGTGCCGAATGACGCGGTTAAGACAACGCTCATCAAGGCGGATACGAATATTAGCTGGTAACTGATCACTGACCTGACACCGTCAGGAATTGTGAACTTCGAATGGATAGAGGTTTTCAATGCCAGGACAAGCTCCGGAAATCAATGACGCGATGGAAGGTGCTCATGTCGGCGTCGTGATAGCTGTCCGCGTGCCTCCCGGTGCGGGAGATGATGACCAGATCGTCACCATCAATATGCATGGACGGGTACATAAAGGATTGGGTCGACGTGGGGGCCATGGCGACACATCCCACCGGAAGCCAAGCCAGGCCGTCGGACGAACAGGAGAGCATTAGCGCACGCCGTGATGCCGGGGCGTCACCGACGCCGAAACGCTTCGGGTCATACCCCATCGAAAGGTTGCTCGTCATCCAAAACAATCGCGATGTCTCGTCATGGACAATGCAGAACTTGGTATAGGCTCCGGGCCACGGGTGGTAGTTCTCGAAGGTCAGCGACAGATTCCCGTCTTTGTCCTCAATGCTCCAGATGGCGGCCACATTGCCGACATCACCCGCGGGATTGACGCGGCAAACGGCCATGAGTTCGTCGCCGACTAGCATCACGTTGGCCTCCAACAGCCACTCGCTCTGATCCGGCGGAACGGCGGTCATCCTCCGCCGTAACGCCTGTGGCAACCCGGGCGATTTGATAATGGGACTGCGACGCCAGGCGGCTGGGTCCAGGAGATCCTTGGTAAGGTCTGCCGCAATCACCAGCAGCGCTTGATGAATTTCGTCCAATACCCAATACAACGTGTCACCCCGCTGCACCATGGATGTCTGGCAGTTCCAGAAGTTACCTTCCAGCACCTTCACCGGGCCTTCCCACGTGGTGCCTTCGTCTCGGCTGCGCATGAAGTAGACGTTCTTGTGCTGCCGAGGCTGCGTGAACATGTAGAGTTCGTCTTTGATGTAAAAGGGTGTCCCTTCGGCGTAGGGCAGATCGGCGAGCCGCTCCCAGCTTTTCCCCCCATCCCGACTGCGGCTCATGTGGAGGTATTGCGGGCCGCTTAAGCGCGGTTCACTTGTCAGGCCACTGCGTCTTCCGCGACCCCAGATCGGTGACGCCACAATCAGGGTGCCAGTGGGCAGTACGCACATCCCGGGATCATGAACGAAGTACCGCCGGGGGTCCGGAACTTGCGCCGCAACGGTGTAATCCATTGCGAGCGTGGGTGAAAATGAGCTACGTTGGCCCTGCTTGCTTTTCGGTTTGTCCAAGTGAGCCAGGAATACACACCAGGGAGCTCTGGGCTTTGTGACGAAAGACACTTCTGACGGAAGCTCAATACGCTCATCCAGTATTAAATGTTTCTGCCAGAGAACGCAGGTTGTCTCCCAATCTTCAGGGGAGACGGGGATGCGCTGCTTGAGGGTCGCCTCGGCCATCGCGGCATCCGGACGCCCAATCAGTCTGAATTCCGGCATTGAAGTCCGCTTAAATCCCATCCTTTCCAGTTCGGAGGCACGGCTGTGGGGGTCGTCGGCGACGGATGTCACTGCCATCACCCTACCTGGCTTGCGGCAGATCAGGCGTGTCGCCGTGAGCGGGGATCGGATGAACGGTACACCAGCTATTTCCCCGGGCACGTCTCTCGCGATGTAGTCCCGATCTCGAAACAGTCGCACTCCCGTGACCAGCTCATGCGTGCTACCTTCGAGCGGTTCGACGGTGGCCAATGGTCCGTTTGGCTGATCAGTTTGGTAAGGAGTATGAGCGCTTATGGAATCGGGTATTAGCAAAACAAGCAGAATAACAACGCATGAAAACACATTAGATTCCGATTCCTTGGTATGCATGGGGTTACCTCAAGCGGTTGGGTGAAAAACACCATCTGCGTTGGCTGCGGAGCATATCCACGAGCGACTCGAAATAGGCATTCTGATTGTAATCGTCGGGATCCTCGGCAACCATGTCTTGCACGCCATGTAGCCGGTCACACTCGGGCCATCCGACGAACATCTTCCTGCTGCCCACGGGTCGTAAGTAGAGCATCGAGCGGGTGTCTGTCACGATTCGTGCCAGATGACAGTTCGGATTGGCGTGCGGTGTGAAAGAACGCCATTTTCGCTTGCTGCCGAAAGGCACTGCCACGGAGGTGGCCAAAGAAATCCGGCGGTTCGTGGCCAGACGGGCGAGCACAGCCACCACTGCAGCGGGCGTAATAGGGGAATCGCTGACGGGCGCCGACCCCTTGCCAGCGCAACAAGTCCTGGATGCCGACGACGACTGATCTCGTTGGCGAAACAGGCGTTACCCGAAGACGGATACCATCACGAAACTCACCGACGTTCGCTGCAACTGGATTTTTGTTGAGTCTGAGTGGGTTTTGGTTGGCCCAGGCCTCAGGCCCCAGGGGTCGGCCGGTCGCGGGTGAGAGAGGCGGCAAGCACGAACCGGCAGATTTCGGCAACCGTGTCCGACGAAATGGATTCGATGCAGAGCGGGCGCGGATGGACACATTTGTAACGACAGTACCAGCAGTCCATCGGCTCCTCCGCCACGCGGTTAATCCGGGAGTCTCCCCACGGAAAGTAGAGATGACCCAGCGTACCGCTCAGGATCGTGACGGTCGGAATCCCCATCGCCACCGCCAGGTGCAGACCACCGTTGTCGGCCCCAACGACAAATGTGGCCTGCGTCATAGCCGCGGCAACTTCGCGAACCGACGAGTCACAGCAGACAAGTATTTCCTTTGCCCGCCCTGTCTTCATGATGGTTTCCGCGACCCGACGACATCGCGCAAGCTCGTCGGGCTTGCCGCAGATCATCCAGTTCTCGGGGGCGTCTTTCCCGAGGATCGCCACCATCTGGCCATAACGCTCGAGGGGCCAGATCTTGATGTCGCCCCGAAAACTGCACCCGGGAAAGATCATCCCGTAGCGGGCTCCACCAAAGGGCCGGGCGTCCGGCACTTCGGCCGTTGGCACCCAGTCGGCGGGGTTCAGCGCGGCGCCCCGAATGTCGACCGAACAGCCCATCCAATCGAGTAAGCCAGCCAGGTGATCGAAGATATGCTCCCGGATGTGGTCGGTGGCCACGCGGTACGGCCGCGTCAGCCGGTGGTCCCACGCTTCCGGAGACACCCCTAAGTAGGCGCCACCCACGCAACCGATCGCCTCGCGATGCTTCACGACCTGCAGCAGTCCGGTGTGGAGTCGTGTGACAGAGAGGAAGGGAAAGAGGAGGGTGTCCACCTCGAAAACCGGCGCCCACAATCGCCGAGTCATCCGCGCGAAGGTTTCGCGTCCGGGAATCGGGAGCCGGAACCACGGCCCCAGCACCAGCTCGTCGGCCGATACCGCACGGTCGATATAGGGACTGGCTGCGAAGAGCTCGAGCGTGGTCGGCCGGGCGATCAAAACGATCTCTTCGTCGGCAAACCGCTCGCGAAGCGGCTCCAGCACCGCCGAATACACAACTGAGTCCCCCAGGTGGCCGCCCAATACGACGCCAATCGTCCGTTGTTCTCCGGTCATCACCACCGACCCGCGCAAAGTCGCTGACATTCTATTTGTTGATTATCGGGAGGTTCTTTGGCGTGCGGAAAATACACAGAAGGCCAATCGTCAGTCTGATCACCGCAGGCAGACTGATCGATCTGCGTGCCATCAAACCCGAACGTAAACGGTGCGGTTAGCCGCGGCACCTCACCTCTCAGGAAGCACTCACCCACAAACGTGGGGGACACACGAGTATCAACGGATGCACGGTCATCATTCCCTCTACCCAACTCTTGAAGAATCGGAGAGCAATCAGCCCTTGGTTGACGAACGACAGGAGACGCGTCAGTGCTGAGCAATCTCCGCCCCCGGTCTTCAAGAAGTGAAAAGTCCGAAGAAACCCAATCAAAACAACCCGGGATGCTTCAGAAACCGTTAATAGGAATTTTGATCTCCAGCTAGTCTACCAGGGAGAATCCCTGATCCCAGGGGGGGGTAAACGGCGGTGTTTTTTTGTTTTTGTTGGCCGGGATCTGTGATAGATTGGCTGGCTGATAATTCAAGTGTCTTTTTTGCTGGAGATAGCTCGCGCAGGTTAACCCTGGTGTTTGTTGCTGCGACGCTACTTCATGGCGCCCATCGCGCCCCCAGTGGTAACCACCCAGAGTACTGCTGAACCGGGTGCTGACCACGGTTTTGAGATTTTTGACGAGGACGTCCATGCGAGATTTAGTTTCCATTGAAGCATGGCCCCCTCAAAAGGAGAACAGCTGGCGTGATTTGGTTGTTCGATCGGCGGAAATCCCGGCTGCCGGGCCGTCAACCTCCCCCACCAGACAGACCGCAAGGAAACCTGCCTGGGAATGGATGTAGGACTTTCTTCCGAATCGTCGGCCATCCCATTCGAAGAGCAGTCAACTTCAGCAAACAACGAGAGTGAGTTCAACGTGAGAACACGACGTCAACCTATAGGTCGTGAGACAAGGTGTCTTGAGGTTTTTTCGTTGGCCATGATGGTCAACGTCATGACCCTGCTGGCGCTGCTGGCCCATCCAATGCCGGGTGGTGAAACTCTGCAGATTGGCTCCCGCCTGGAACTGTTCGTGGACGACTGGCTCATCGACAGCATGAGTGACTCTCTGAAGCTGAAGCTGCACGCACCACGACCGGCGGAAGTGGTGCTGCAATTTGACCGGCCCTGGGAAACACGCTGGTCGGCTTCCGGATACGGCACGGTATTCCAGGACGGCAATCGCTACCGGCTATACTACCGTGCCGGGCTGGCGGAGTTCGGAGAGCCGGAATTCGTCTGCTATGCCCAGAGTACCGACGGTATCCACTGGGAAAAACCTGACTTGAACCTGATCGAGTTCCGGGGCTCGAAGAAAAACAACATCGTGTGGGATGGTGTCGGCAGTCCACATGCGCTGGGCGTGTTCAAGGACACGAACCCGGGTTGCCGGCCGACCGAGCGCTACAAGGCACTTTCGAGCGACGGCTACCGGAAACCGGTCTACGCCTACGGTTCGCCTGACGGAATCCGCTGGCACCTGATCCAGAAAAAACCAGTCATCGACGAACACCATGGCGCGGTCGCGGCTTACGATAGTCAGTTCTGCACCCGATGGGACCCTGTCGAGCGGCGTTACGTGGTGTACCACCGCATCTGGTATCGGCCGGTCGATAGCAAGGTCCGCAGTATTGCGGTGCGGACGTCAGCCGATTTCATTAACTGGACACCGTTGAAAAGGTTGGATTTCGGGGACACGTCACCGGAGCACCTTTACACCAATGCGATCGGTCCCTACTTCAGGTCGCCTCACATTCTGCTCGGTTTCCCCAGGCGGTTCTGGCCCTCGCGCAGGAAGTGGCCCGAGCCTGAACTCGACGGGATCTCCGACACGGTCTTCCTTTCCAGCCGTGACGGGCTGCACTTTGACCGCCGGTTCATGGAGTCGTATATCCGTCCCGGGGGAGACCGTCTGAGCTGGCTGACGCGATGCAACACCGTCCTTCCCGGCATGCTTCAACTCTCCAGTCATGAACTTTCCCTTTACGTGGCCCGGCACTGGGGTGACCCGACAGTGCACGTCCGCCGATACGTGTTGCGGACAGATGGATTCGTCTCGGTCAATGCGTCCTACGCCGGCGGACAGCTGGTCACCAAACCGTTTGTCTTCAAGGGTCGGGAACTGGTGATTAACTATGCCACCTCGGCGGCGGGAAGCGTTCGGGTGGCACTGGCCGGGGCGAACGGCAGGTCGATCCCCGGGTTTGCGCTGGAGAACTGCCCGGAAATCTACGGAGACGAAATCGAGCACGTGGTTGGATGGACAGGTCAGCCGGACCTGGCCAAGCTGGCTGGAAAACCCGTGCGTCTGCACTTCCAACTCAAGGACGCCGATCTCTATTCGATCAGGTTCAGAACGCCCTAACCGTTGTGCGCACGTCACACCCGGCGTGCCGCCGGGTCGGGAACTTCTGAATCATTGCGGGGGTTCGGCTGGGTTCTTTCTCTATCGCCTGTTGCATCACGACTACCCTGCAACCTGGGCGACTCGGATTGGAGGCAGTCAAAACAACCCCGGTGCGGCCCACATTCCCACCACCAGCAGTAGCCGCAGGAGGTGAGTTGTTACCCTTCTGCACTCCCACCCCCGTGGCATGCTCCTCACGCCGTATTATAATTCTGCTGGCGAACTTGTGAGCGGCGCCACTTTGCTCCGTCTTGTTGATAGCGTTCAAAAATAATGAAATCCAGCAACGGAATGAACTGAATGATTGCGTTACGTAGAAGCCTGCTCTTTGTGTTGATCGGTCTCCCTATGATCGCGGCGAACGTCTGCGCGGCACCAGTCGAGGGCGGGCAACACAAGACGAAGCATTCACCTGTGTTCACCGCTGCTTACGGAACGAAGTACCAGTTCGATCCTCGAATGCAACTTTATCTCAGCGGGATCGTCAATCACTGGCAGTTCGGAATTGCGGATCGCAACCCGGCGATCCTGGCGATGTTCGAATCGCGCAACAAGCCAAACAATGGCAGGCTATTGCCTTGGTCGGGCGAATTCGCGGGAAAGTACCTGACGGGTGCAGTCGAAGTCCTTCGCCTGACAGATGACCGGCAGTTGAAGGCGTACCTGGAGCGATTCGTCAAAACACTGGTTGGATTGCAGGAGAACAACGGCTACCTCGGACCGTGGACGAAAGAACATCAGTTGAAGAATACCAAGCCGGGTACCGGCAGCGAACGCTACACGTGGGACACATGGAATCACTACCATTTGATGATCGGTTTGACCAAATGGTACGAACTGACCGGCGATGAGGAGGCCCTGGCGGCTGTCGAAAAGATCGGCACGCTTGTTTGTGAGACATTCTACGACAAGCCCAATGTCCTGCTCGATCTGGCGCACGTCGGCTGGACCCGAGGCAGCCAGGAATACAACCTGACCCTGGCGCACAGCCTGATGAAACTGCACCAGATCGTCGGCGAAGCGCGATACCTTGCCATGAGCCGGCAAATGATCGACGAGGCCCTTCTCAGTTACGGCAACTATTTGAAACTTGGCGTGGCTGGAAAACCGTTCCATCGTGCAACCGGCTTCGATTCCCGCCGATGGGAAAGGGTACACATCCTGTCTGCGATGCCACATCTTTACTGGGTGACGGGCGACGAAGACTACAGGAAATCGTATGAAACCCTCTGGTGGAGCATTCTCGAATCCAACTGCCATAACACGCTCGGTTTCACCACCGACGAAGTGGCCATCGGCGACACTTACGGCCGCGGCAATATCGAAACCTGCTGCGCGGTCGCCTATAACGCAATGTCCGTCGACATGCTCAAACTGACCGGCAATTCAGTCGTCGCGGACGTGATGGAAGTCATGCACTTGAATGCCCTGCGAGGTGCCCAGGATATTTCCGGCAAGTGGAGCACCTATCACACCGGAACCGAAGGAATTCGAAAACCCAACACCGTTGACATCGGCTTTCAGAACCGCCCCGGCAGCGAAGAACTCAACTGCTGCAGCGTCAACACGGCCCGCGGCTTCGGCCTGATCAGCGAATGGGCCCTGATGAAAGACGAAACAGGACTGATCCTCAACTGGTACGGAGAGAGCGATTTCAAAACGAAACACAAAGGAACGGACGTTCGCATCGCGCAGCACACGTCTTACCCAGGCGATGGAAAATTACAGATTAACGTCGCGCCAGCGAAGCCTACCGAGTTTGATTTACGACTGCGAATCCCGTTCTGGTCGAAGAACACGAAAATAAAAGTTAACTCCGAAGTCATCCCGTCGCCCCAGGCTGGCCGGTACCTGTCACTCAACAGACAATGGCAACAGGGTGACGTCGTCGAACTGTTGCTCGACATGACAGTCGGATACTGGCCCGGCGAGGAAGGACGCGGCGACCACGCGTCGTTTTACTACGGACCGCTGTTACTCGCCTTCCGTCCCGAGCTGCCGGCTGAAATCGAAACGATCGGTGAAATACACCCGGTCGGACCGTCGTACAAGAGCGGCAAGCCCGGCGCAGCGGTGAAATTCAAGGTCCCCGGAGACCAATTCAAACTCTACTGCGACAAAGACCCGGATGCCGGCCAGATCGGTGTCAGAATCGATGGCCAATTCACGGAAAAGATTGACCTCTACCGCCCGCGTCCCGAGGTGCCGCTGTGTACTGTCTTTGACAATCTTGGCCCGGGCGAGCACGACGTGGAGATCACCGTCCTGGAAAAGAGCGAAAAGTCAAACAACAACCGGGTCCGGTTTAGAATCATTCATTACGATCTTCCGGTCTTCGACCTGACAAACTTCCGCTGGGCTCCTGTCGAAACAAAAGATGACAGCGCACTGGTGACAATCGAGTGCACGGCTCAAAACGGGGATACCGTCAATCTGGTGGATTTCGATTCTGCCGGCTGGAATGATCAGTTCTATGTTTCATGGCTACCAGTCGTTAAAGAAAAAGAAGGCACCTTCAGCAAAGACAATCCCCTCCGGTTGATCCGAACCGCCAGGTAATGATTCCCTGTTCGTGATTCAATCTTCACGCCTGGTCCTTTCCACGGCAACGAGTCTTTGTTAACAACCACACGGTTGTGCAAGTGCCCACGGCAATCGGCGCATGGCGGTGTTCACGATGAAAGACGAACCACAACTCACTGGACCGCCCCACCTTGCAACTCAACGAAGACCTTGCAACTCAACGAAGCTGGCTCACCAGTTCGAAGTCCGCTCGGTTTTCACCTGGCAGAATGTCGAAAGTCAGGCTGCTGAAACGGTTGAACTGATCGGGCAAAACTTGGCTCCCGCCCGACGGAGGCTGCTGGCCCGGTGGTAGTGGTTCCTGGGTCGCCGGTTCCCGTTGCGCGGCAGAACGGTGGGCATAGATTTCCACGCGATGCCTGCCAAAGACCCCGCTTTCCTGACGCACATCGAACTTACCGTCCAAGACCTCGCCCTCGGTGGATTGCCCCGTCGCCCGTGCCATAGGCCGGAACACAATGGTCGCTTTCGGAAGGGGGTCACCATTCAAGGTGACTGAGCCCGTTACCCGCGCGCCTTCGGGCGGACTGCCACAGCCAGCGATCGTCCCCACATACAGGGTGACGATCATTCGAATTCCTAACTTGAAGTAATCCATAGAATCGGAATGACACCATTGGCAGAATCAAACGTTGGCGGAATTAAAAAAGAGGCAACTCGTTGCCGTCTACTCTATCCACCAGATTTTGGATGACAATGTCGGACGTATTGTTTCCCAAAAAGCGGGTACTGCCGTCACATCGCAGCATATTAATCCCGGCTGGATGGGCACTGCTAAATCCATTGTGACTTCTCTTGTTATTCAAAATGGGCGTATAGAAATACGTGGTGCCACTGCGGAACGCCGTGCCGGCAATGACCTGGGACGAATAACAGGACAGGCCGTTGAGGATCTGACCACGCACGCCCGACCAATAGGCTTCACCGAAGCTACCAACGAGAACATTCGGAGCAGAACCCGTCCGCTCTCCCGCCATCAGCACATTGGATGTGCCGTCACGGATGTCTCGAAATCGGGTAGCACTGTTCCTGTAAAACACCCCGGTGACCGGACGCAGACTTTCGTTATGCCGGTAATCACACAATGCAAAATTGGCGCCACTGGCCACGTAGCTGGAACGCCCGTGCGCCGGGATCGCCGGGAAGTGAGTTACATGGGCCGCCGTGCTATCGACCAGCGGTGCCATGTCCGAAGGACAGCGGTACGTGTTAATGACTTGCCCGACCCAATCGACATTCGGAGCCTGGTTGAGCGGGATATTGAAGTCAAACTCAAGGTACAAGGCCTCCTGCTCAATGAATGGCAGGAGAAACGTTCCCCATCCGAACAGGTTCGGAGCACTGGAAATCACAGGTCCATCTTCGTTCCAACCAGGCGGTAACGCGCCATGCGAAAGATGATAGTGTTGCATGGCAATGCCGATTTGCTTCAGGTTGTTTCCGCAACTCGTCCGGCGCGCTAATTCCAGCGCGGCCTGCACGGCCGGCAGCAGCAGAGCCATCAAGATCGCGATGATGCCAATCCCCACCAGCAACTCAACGAGCGTGAAACCCTTCCTCTTGAATCGCATCCTGTGGGGCACTGCAACAGCGAAAACACGAAACGCAGCTTAGTCGCTGGACCGGATGAGTCAAGCCGCGAGGTCATCGGCTGCGCCGTCCAGGGCATCACCGTATCCAACGAATGAGCGTGATACCCATTGTCAGGTAGTTGTTGTGGACCGTCAGGACCGACCCATTATCCAGCACCGTTGCGCAGAGATGGCCGCAGGAAGAACAGTCACTCGCATGTACGGAAGCACGGACCGCGGCCGACACGTCGTTGCGCGTTGACTCATAAAACCATACACTTGCTGATCTACGATTTGATTTCGCCGGGGCCCAGATCCCCATCGGAGGGATCAGTTGCCTCAACGGTCCACGGACGGAATGACGCCTAGGTGCCAGCAACCGGGCAATTACAATCTTCGAACCGATGGCTTTGCCGCCGCAGCCGTCCCCGAACCGGCCAGCGTGTGCCTCTTGCCGGCCGGACTGCTGGTGCTGACCCGGCTAAGGTTATAAGCTGTCCAACGTGGTTCAGGCAGTCACGCCCAGTGACTCCAGCCACGCCGGACAACAAGTCCCTGAGCCAGCGTCCGCCTGGATCGCCTGCACGACCCCGCGATGCATCGGTTGAGGGTACGATTTTATTTCCGACGACTCCAACTTTGGGGAACAATTGATGAACCTGCGAATCAAGCTGTGGTTAGTGTTTACCGGATTCGTCATCCTGGTCGTTCCCGGGTTGGCCGCGCCCGGAGGTGAAGCCGGATTCGTTTCGATGTTTGACGGCAAGTCGTTCAAGGGCTGGACGGTCAAACCGGAATCGGCTGCCGAGGCCTGGACCATCCGAGAGGGCATGATTGTCGGCAACGGGGACCTGGGACGCTGCTACCTGGAGTACGATAGTTCCGATGTGGCCGACTTCGAGTTAAAGCTCAGCTACCGGTTCCCCGGCGAAGGCAATAGCGGCGTCAACATCCGATCCATACCCGACACGACCGGCAAGCGGCGGTTTACAAGTTACCATGCCGACATCGGTCACGTCGGCATCGGAAAAGAAGTGCTGGGCGCATGGGACTTCCACACGCCCGGCAGGCGGGAACACGGGTGTTTCCGCGGAGACCGCCTGGTGATCGACAAGGACGACAACCCGACCCGAACGCCGATCGAAGGCGCCGTCACGTTGAACGACATCAAACAGGGGGGCTGGAACGATATCCGTGTGATTGCCAGGGGCAACAAGTTCACGTTTTACGTCAACGGAAAGTTATCGTCGGAGTTCATCGAACACCTTCCCGATGAGCGTCGCCTGCACAGCGGAAAAATCCAGCTGCAACTGCACAACCCCGGGATGATCGTGCACTTCAAAGACCTCCGCATCCGCATTGATGACCAGAAGTAACCAGGCCGTTGTTCACAGCGTACAACGAACGCGGCTTGCCACCGTCACACCAGAACAAGTCGATTCATTGTTACCGTCAGGAGGTCCTCGCTATGAGCCGCAACCTGTTTTCCACTTTTGTATTTGTATTATTCCTGCTTTGCAACGTCACCAGCGCGCAAACGATCACCCCTGACATCCCCTACGTGAACAACGGCCACGACCGTCAAGTGCTCGACATTTACACATCCGCGCAAGAGACCGGCAGGCGTCTTCCGGTCATGTTCTGGATCCACGGCGGAGGATGGCGGGTCGGTGACAAGACCGACGTCGCCCTGAAGCCCAAAGTGTTGACAGAGCGGGGGTTTGTCTTCGTATCGACGAATTACCGCCTGCTGCCGGAGGTGAAGATGGAGACACTGATCCGCGATGTGGCCAAAGCGTTTGGTTGGGTGCACAGGAACATCGCCCGATACGGAGGCGATCCGCAGCAAATCTTCGTCGGCGGACATTCGGCCGGTGCCCAGCTCGCGGCCCTGATCTGTACCGACGACCGGTACCTGCAGGAAGAAGGTGTCTCTTTCGATGTCCTCAAGGGGTGCATTCCGGTCGATGGCGACACGTACGACATTCCCAAAATCATCATGACAGCCGAACACCGGCAGGTGCTCTACGGCGGTAAGATGTTTACGTTTGGTCACCGGCAGAAGTTCGGCAACGACCCGGAACAACACGTCGACTTTTCAGCGGTGACGCATGTCGCGGAGAACAAAGGCATACCGCCGTTTTTGCTCCTCTACTTTTCCGGTAATCCTGACACCGGGGCCCAGGCAAGGAGACTGGAAAGCGTGCTCAAGGAGTCCGCTATCTTGGCCACGGCGCACGGACAACGGGACACTAACCACCGCCGCCTGAATAACAATCTTGGCAAACCCGACGATCCGGCGACGCGGGAATTCTACAGGTTCCTCGACGCGCTGGTCGCCAAATAGGTGGCAACAAAGCAGGCACCCGTTCGCGCCCGCAAGGCCCCTGATAGGGGCAGCAGGTGGTGGTTCATGTGTTCTGTTGCGCGGTGGTCTCAGAGTTCAACCGGTTTGCGCCGGCAGTGGGTTAAGGGGACATGTTGTAAGTTCTGGCCACACGAAAACCGAAAGTGTCGGCCTGGACGGTATACTTCCCTGACTTGGAAGTCCCGGTGCGAAGATCCCGCCCTCAGGAGCGCGTGTTGAACCAAATGACGCGACCCGACCAACAATAGCGGACCAATGCCGTTTCATTCTGTTTTCCTACGGCGTGTGTCGCCTTAGCACCAGCCGGGTTTTTTCCGTACGGTCAGTGCATGACAATGCAGTTCGGCAACGCCTTCTTTAGTTCGGCAACTCCCGCATCGGTGATCCGGGTGCGGTTGAGGTAAAGGTACAGCCTCTCCAGTCTGGTGAGTCCCGCCAGATGCACCAGGCCCGCGTCAGTGATCCGGGTGCCGTCCAGGTAAAGCTTCTGCAGGTTGGTGAGTCCCGTCAGGTGCACCAGACCCGCGTCGGTGATCCGGGTGCCGTAGAGCGACAGTGTCTGTAGATTGGTCAACCCTTTGAGATGCGTCAGCCCCGCATCAGTGATCGGGGTGTTGCCGAGGGTGAGCTTCGTCAGGTTGGCGAGCCCCGCCAGGTGCACCAGACCCGCATCGGTGATCCGGGTGCGGGAGAGGCCGAGGTACTCCAGGTCAGTGAGTCCCGCCAGGTGCACCAGGCGGGCGTTGGTGATCGGGGTGTCCTCCAGGTTTAAACGAGTGATTTCCCCGGCGTCGTTCGTATCATATCCCCCGTCGGAAATCATCCTCATCTTGTGGTGCCCCAGCACTCCCGTCGGGACCAGTGCGCAGAACAGCACCAACAGGGCTACCAAAGCCGCAACATGAGCACCCCGGAGGTCCGCTGGCAACCCACCGACGGGTGACGCCCCCGCTGAGTTGGAACTCCGACCGGACAAGTCACCTGAGGCGCCTTCCAATGGTTTGCTGCCTGTGGCCAGCCGGTAACCTGACATGCCCATCAGCAGCAAAGCTGCTGCAACGAGAATCAGCGCGAGAAAAAACGGAAACGAATCACTGACCCTTCCGCTCGCTACGGCGTTCCCCGCAGCGCCCAGCACCATCGCAACCAACCATGGCAGTGTCCAACGACGGCGATAGAACATCCAGTCCGCCAACCGTGTCAAGGTCAGACCGACACAGACCATCGTGACTGGCACGAACACCGCGCCTGTGATTGCGGCCTGAAACGCCCACCTCTCCAACGCGGGCGCCAGCCCAACCCAGTGGTGGCTGTCTTTCGACAGCAGGAAGACACCTCCCCAGGTGGCTACCACGATCAGGAGGCCGCGTGTCAACGAGTAGGCAGGTCGGCTATCGGTAGCTCCCGACCGCGTAGGCATCACAACGATCCGCCATTCCAGGAAAGGAATCGCCCGCAGACAGAGCAACAGTCCCACCAGGACGATCCAGGCAACGAGTGGGAGGACGACCCACTCGGCCTCCTGCTTTGGCATCATCTGTTCCAGAAGCACACGAAAACCGACCCAACACAGTGCAGCCAGTGCGCCACATCCGGGAATGCGCAGCGTCCACGGTTCGGAACCCAATCCGGCCCACAGCGCAGTCAGGAACAACGAACTGAACACCGTCGCCCAGACGGTGGCAACCCCCGAGGAGAATTCGTGATCTTCCCGGGCGGTGAAGATCATCACGCATAACAACATAAGATGGAACAAAAGCAGTCCCGGCATAATGTACGGTCGCAACTTCTGCATGGCCAGATCCTTCGCATGTACCGGGAAATTCCAGTGCCCTGATTATAGAAGAGGCCGCCGTGGTGCGGCAGGCAGTGCAAAGATCACCGGGAGTCCCCACACGCCACCCACTTTGCCCCGTGTGGTTAGCCGTTGACCGAACAGTTCAGCGAGGCCCGCGCCGGTGACCCGGTTGAAGGTTTTCACCTTTCAGGCTCTCTTCCTCCGACCGCGAACCGACCCGGGTGCCTGTCTCAGGTTCCGCAGAACGTCGCGTGCACGACTTCTTCGGGCAGTGGTGCGGCTTCATACCCGGTGAACTCCACCTGTGCAGTGAACGGATGCTGCAGCACGTCGTTGAGTCGATGAAAGGCCGCAAAGTCGCCCCCGTTGCCGGCCCGGATGGCTTCCTCGATGCGATGGTTGCGCGGGATGAAGACCGGGTTCGTCCGTCGCATCAAGGCAACGGCTTGACTGCGGTCCACCTCGTGCAAGCGCGCCCGCCAAGTGGTCAGCCAAGCCACGATCGCTGCGGGTTGTTTGAAAAGGCGCGTGACGGCGTCGTCACCGCCGCTTTCCAGCGCGTCGGAAAGATGCCGGAACACAAGCGTGAAGTCGGCTTCGCCATCTGCCATCGCTGCCAGCAACGTTTCCACCATGCTCCAATCACCGGTGTCGCCACCTTCGATGCCTATCTTCGCGGTGAAACGTTCCCGCAGTTCGGCTTCGTGGATTTTGGAAAAAGTGCCGAGAGAAGTTTCGGCGACGGCGATCGATCCTTCCGGATCGTCGTCGAGCAGAGGAAGGAGGGTCTCGGCGAAGCGGGTCAGATTCCAAAGGGCGATCGGGGCCTGGTTGGCAAAGGCGTATCGTCCCTGCTGATCGATCGAGCTGAATCTTTTCGCCGGATCGTAGCTGTCCATGAAAGCGCACGGACCGTAATCGATGGTCTCGCCGGAAACGGTCATGTTGTCAGTATTCATCACGCCGTGGATGAACCCGAGTTGCATCCAATGGGCGATCAGTCTGGCTTGCCGCTGGATGACTCCCTCGAGCAAAGCGAGGTAGGGATTGTCGTTGTGCTGCGCGTCAGGATAGTGGCGCTCGATGACATAGTCGGCAAGAATTTTCAAGTTGTCGTCATCCTTGCGGGCGGCGAACCATTGGAAGGTGCCGATGCGAATGTGCGACTGCGCGACGCGGGTGAAAACTCCGCCGGGCATGAGGCCTTCGCGGAGTACGTTGTCACCACTTGCTACCGCGGCCAGCGCCCGGGTCGTCGGCACACCGAGGGCGGCCATTGCTTCAGAGACGATATATTCTCGCAAGACCGGACCTAGCGCTGAGCGGCCGTCGCCGCGACGCGAGAAGGGCGTCGGGCCGGAGCCTTTGAGTTGGATGTCGTGGCGAACGCCGTCATGGCGGACGACTTCACCGAGCAGGATCGCGCGGCCGTCGCCGAGTTCCGGCGAAAAGCCACCGAACTGGTGCCCTGAGTAAGCCATGGCAAGGGGCTCGGAGCCGTCCGCACACTGGTTGCCCGCCAGGATGGCGAGACCTTCCGGGGAATCGAGCCCGGCGACATCGATCCCGAGTTCGGTCACCAAGTCGTGGTTCAGCCGGATCATCACCGGAGCGCTGACCGGAGTGGGTTCGATGGGCGTAAAGAAATCGCGGGGCAGACGGACGTAGCTGTTATCGAAAGGAATGGGCATACAACAGATAATTCGAGATGGGGTTCGTCAATAAATCGAGGAAAGATGGGATCAGCCTGGCCGCGTCCCCTTATTCTCCCGCTGAACCGACCCGCCGCAACCGCTTTTTGAGGAATTATGCCAGCCGCTCTGCTGATGTTGGCCCGCGCAAGGTTTTAAGTTACCAAAGAGCTGCTAATCGCTTGGGCAGTGAGGTTCCAACCGCCACTCGATCACCCGGGCAACCCGAACATGTTCGCCCGGCGCGATTCCCGCTAACAGCCGAATAGGGTGGATTGGGCGGGTGAGGTTGTGGGCAAGTACCCGATTTCCCCTGTTGATTCCCAGTAAACTCTCAGCGAAAATCAAACTCCTGTCAGTCATCCGTTTTCCGATCATTTTCAGCCGTCAAATACGTTGCCTGTGCCTGAAATCGGCTGGACATTTTCGCAGCGACCTCGGCCCGATGGCCGGCTCCATCTTCAACGTGGACACGGCCGCCCTGTTCACACAAGACTTCTCCAAGCTTCCATTGCGTCGCCTGGGACGAAGAGTTCATCCGGTCAATCGGGACGCGATCTTTGAAACCACTTCCATTTAAGGGCTACCGTGACGCAAAGCAAGATCAAACGACGTAGGTACATGGCCGTTGGAAGTATGCTGATCAGCATCCTGGCATCGTCCATGGCTGCCAACGCAGCAGAGACAAATACGGGCCAATCTGATCGTGGCCGGGTGATCTACAACCTGGATTCGACCGAGTTTTTCGTGGACACGTTCGGGCCCGTCGTACCGGAATCCATTGACAAGTTCGTCGATTCTCACGCGGCCGCGGGCATCACGGATCTGTTCGTCAACGTCAACGCCCAACGGACCAATTATCAGAGCGACGTGTGGGAATCGTGCTGGGACGGGTACGATCCGGCCCGGGGAAATGAACAGCCATTTTTCGCAGGGATTGACCCACATCGAATGTTCGAGGCGGATCTTTTCAAACGCATGCACGGGCTTCACAGGCAGGGATGTGACTACCCCGAACGGATGCTCAAGCGAGCGCGTCAGAACGGGATCGGGGCGTGGATCTCGCTGCGGATGAATGATTCCCATCATCCCACGAGGCCCGACCATCCGTTTCACAGCACCTTCTGGAAGTCGCATCCCCAATGGCACCTGTCGAACAAGGGTCTCGATTACGAACAGCCGGAGGTACGTGAGCATTACCTGAAACTGATCCGTGAAGTCTGCGGCCGCTACGACATCGATGGTCTCGAGTTGGACTTCCTCCGTTTCTGGCTGTACTTCCGTCCGCGTCGTGAACACGCCGGAGCGAAGCTGATGTCGGATCTACTGCAACAGGCCCGTGCCGCCACACGCGAGGCCCAGGAGCGGTTGGGACATCCCGTGCAATTGGCCGTCCGTGTGCCGGCAACCCCCTGGATCGCCCGCCGGCACGGGCTGGATGCAGTCGCCTGGGCACAGGCCGGACTTGTCGACCTGATCGTCGCCGGATCGTTTTGGTTCTCCGTCAATAGCGACATCCCGGTCGAGACCTGGAAAGGAATGCTGACCGGTACGGACGTCAAAGTGGCCGTGCACCTGGAAGACGGTATCAATTCGGGCGCCAGCGGGCGGCGTACCATGACACACGAAGAGATGCGGGGAGTCCTGGTCAGTGGACTGCATCGAGGGGCCGACGCGGTCTATTTCTTCAACCTGTTCACGGGACCCTATCACGACTGGCCGCGAGAGGACCACGATCGTTTGATCACCGACGCGGGTTCGTATGCGGCGTTGCGCGCTGCGCCGCGGCGGCACGCACTGACCATCGTCAGCCCGTGGGCCAAGGGGGAGCCGGGCGCATTTTTTGACCACGAGTACACCCGGGGCAAGTCGGTGGCCATGGGTTCGGCG
>CAUZBP010000086.1:0-19647 GCA_963578105.1 Planctomycetota bacterium | reverse complement strand
CTTGACGACGATTCGGCCGAGTCGCTCGATTCAGAGGGAACGACAGAAACCGCCGAGAACGAAACAATCGCTGCCGATCCGACCAGCGACCTTGACCTGGACTTTAGCAACACCCCAACAGTTTCCGAGGCGTCAGATCAACCCGATCATGGCTACCAGACACTGGCAGAAGTCGGCGACCGTATCCGGGAAATTATGGCCATTCCCACAGCGCACGATCGCGTCACCGAGCGCATGCGTGAGGCGCGCAGCAAACTCTCCAGGTACTTTGAAGACTACCAGGAGCGAAAAGCAAATGAGCTGGCGGGGAAAAAAGAAACAACCGAACTGAAACGACCCGACTTTAACGATCTGGCAGAGCAATTGGGTTTGAGAGCCGGGATCATTCCCCTCACCGATCAACGGGAAATGTTTAACTCGTACAAAATCGGACGTTCTCGATCGACCGAAGGATTGAGTGGAACCCCGTTCCTTGATTTGGTCTTCGGAAATGAAACCCTGCTCGCCTTCATGCCAAAACAGACCCTGGCTTCCAGTCGATTGCCGGGCATGGAGACGTATTTCGCATTCTGGAAGACTGACGAACAGGAATCTCGCGTTCCCCCACTCTCAGAAATTAAGGAAGAGGTCATGGACGCCTGGAAACAGCAGGCAGCACTGCAATTCGCGCTGCAGGCGGCTCAAAAACTTGCTGAACAAGCGAACAACAGCCAGGAATCGCTCAGCCAGATCGAAAACCAACGAGCAGCCAAGCAAGTTGGTCCCTTCACGTGGATGACCATTTCAAATTTCACGGGTGGATCTCCTCAAATGCATCTCAGCCGTGTTCCCGATCTGCCGGATGCCGGTCCGGGATTCCTTCGCGACGTTTTTTCACTAGCTGTCGGGGAAGCAGGGACGGCGTTCAACCACCAACAGAATAAGGTATATGCGGTGCAAATCACGGAGGAAGTACCTGACCTGGAGACGCGTCGCAGAGAATTCTTTCAACTGCTGGACGAGTCCGATGGGCACCATCCGTTATTGACTCAGCTGTCTCAATATGAATCTCGCGAAATGATGACAGAGTGGTTAGACCAGCTCGTCAACGACAAGAAGGTCGTCTGGAAACGGCCCCCGCGTCTGGAATCCTTACGCTGAGCCGATACCGGGCAAGTCAAGAGCCTATCCGTCTACTGGTTTGAACACCACGCTGGCCAAAGGTGGTAGAGAAACTTCTATGGAATGCGGTCGTCCGTGACTCTCCACTTCGGCAACTCCCAGACCTGCATAATTGCCGACGTTACTGCCACCATAGTGTTCCGAATCACTATTGAACACTTCCTGATACCAAGCAGCGCGAGGTACTCCCAGACGCACATGGTGACGCACCACCGGTGTGAAGTTGCAGGCAACGACCAGTAGATCCTCTGCATTTTTTGCCTTGCGAATATAGCTGAACACGCTATCTCCGTAGTTTTCACAGTCAATCCATTCAAAACCGTGCGGCTCGAAATCGACCTCGTACAACGCTGGCTCACGTTGATAAAGGGAATTCAAGTCGGTAACCAGTTTCTGTAAACCCCGGTGCGAATTACACTGCAACAGCTCCCATTGCAGGCTGGTGTCGTGATTCCACTCATTCCACTGACCAAACTCGTTTCCCATAAACAGCAGTTTCTTCCCCGGATGGGTCCACATGTAGGAATAGAGCAAACGCAGGTTCGCATAGCGCTGCCAAAGATCGCCGGGCATCTGATCCAACAAGGATCCTTTCCCATGGACGACTTCGTCGTGGGACAGGGGCAGGGTGAAGTTTTCACTAAAGGCATAAACCAGGCTGAATGACAGTTCCGAGTGGTGGTGACTGCGATGAATTGGTTCGTGCCGCATGTACCGCAACGTGTCGTTCATCCAACCCATGTTCCACTTCAGGCTGAATCCCAATCCGCCCGAGTCCGTCGGTCGCGAGACTCCAGCATAGGACGTCGATTCTTCAGCGATGGTCAGCACTCCGGGAAACTTCCAGTGCAGTTGCTCATTGAATTCCTTGAGCAACGAGACCGCGTCGAGATTTTCACGCCCTCCGTACGCATTGGGGATCCATTGCCCGTCTTCGCGACTGTAATCGAGGTACAACATCGACGCCACAGCATCAACTCGTAAACCGTCAATGTGGTATTTATCTATCCAGAAAAGGGCATTACTGAGCAGAAAATTCCGGACCTCATGTCGACCGTAGTTAAAGATCATCGTTCCCCAGTCGGGATGTTCGCCCTGCCGTGGGTCGGCATGTTCATAAAGTGGGGATCCGTCGAAGCGTCGCAACCCGTGAGCATCCCGGGGGAAGTGAGCAGGAACCCAATCAATGATCACCCCGATACCTTGCTGGTGAAGATGTTCCACAAAGTACATGAAATCCTCGGGACTACCATGTCGACTGGTGGGGGAAAAGTAACCTACCGTCTGGTATCCCCAACTTCCCGAGTAGGGGTGTTCGCTCACCGGCAACAGTTCGATGTGCGTGTAACCCATCTGAAGGCAGTATTCACTCAGTTGATGAGCCAAGTCACGGTAACTCAGCCATCCGTGCGGCCCGTCGCCACCTTGGCGCCAACTTCCCAAGTGAACCTCGTAAATCGAAATCGGCCGCTCCAATGGATTGGTTCTGGCACGTTGCTCAAGCCAGTCACTGTCATTCCATTGGTGGCGTTTCAAATCCGCCACGACCGACCCGGTGCGGGGTGGTAATTCCGAAGCGAACCCGTAGGGATCAAACTTGTCAACGACGCCATCGGTGGAAGTGATGCGAAACTTGTAAATCTCACCGGGCTTCAATGACGGAACAAACAACTCCCAGATTCCACCGGGAATTTGCTTCCGCATGGGGTGCTGACGCCCATCCCAGCCATTGAAGTCACCCACCAGGCTCACGCCGCGCGCGTTCGGAGCCCACACTGAAAAATTCACCCCTTCGATACCATCAACGGAACGAAGTTGCGCCCCGAGTTTTTCGTAGGCATGCCAGTGCTTGCCCTCACCCAGCAAATGCAGATCGTAATCGGTCAGCAGTGGTTGGAAAGAGTAAGGATCGTGCATGATCGATATTTCACCTCGCCTGTCGGCGACTTGCAATTGATACGTACCCCCTCCCTGCCCCTCCAATTCGGGGCAAAGTGCCTCGTAAACCCCTGCCGGATGAATCCGGCGCATGGGACTCGTCCGGTTATGTGCCGGATGGATGACCCAGGCCTGAGTTGCTTCGGGCAAATAGGCACGAATTGCAAGAGCACGGCGCCCTTCCTCTTCAATCTGGTGAGGCCCCAGAATTTCGAACGGATTTTCGTGGGTACCGTCCAAAAGTGCTGCAACACTGTCCAATTGAACTCCCGTGCGCATCTGCTGAATCTCCTTACTGAGCCACTCAAACGATTGTACGCCAACCGGCGTCGGACGGACATCCACATCCATCGACATGGCCGTCAAACCTTTCAAAACGAAACCTGTCCACTCTCCTCAGTTCCAACCGACTCGACCGGCCTGGGGGTACCAGTTGATGCCAGACCGTGCCCTGAACCACAACCAAATCGCCCGCAAAAGGGAACAGCCGCGCCGATGAAACAAGAAACGTGTCCTGACGTGAACCATCTTCTCCTGCGACGACGATTCGTCGCTAACATCCGTACACTCGTCTCCAGTATCCAGTCGCCAATATTTGCAATCCACATCATGATACCGCAGGGCCACGTCAACTCGTTGCCACAAGTCTGCGTTCTTGATTGGCACGCGTTGACCAAAGCGCTCCCATCGCCAGCCATTCTGTCGCCACTGTTGGATGCCAAACCGCAATCCGGAATTCACATAACGACTGGGGGTAATCAAAGTGACTGCCGAAGGCTGGTCCAAAGCCTCCAATCCACGTACAACAGCCAGCAGTTCCAGCCTCTCTCCCTGGACTCCCGGTTCAGAATCGACAGCTTCAATCGAATCCTGACCACCCACAGATTCGAGAACAAACCGCCAGCGTGGTGTCCTTGCAGACCTCTCTGCTTCACCACGACAGACACCCGAAAAGAGCAGAAAATGCGGAGGTTGAACACTCATGCCAAATCAAACCCGTTCAGGGTTCCAGGATTTCTGGAAACCGCCTGAATCATCAGGGAACAAACTTTAGTCCGACCCGTCCGTGGCAAGTGCTCCTATCTGATCTGGCTTATCGGCAGAAATAACCCAAAGCATCCAGTTTGCCTTGGTTGCTCGTATAATCGGTAAAGATTAGAGTTCACAAGGTCAACAACCGCAGGGAGGAACGGGTCGAGTTACCGACGCCAGCCTTGCAAGTTTGTCGGCAGCGTGAACGAAAAATACACCACCTTGAAACAGAGTGAGAGACATTCAATATGACCCAACGCGTACTGATGATTGTTGGTGACTACGTCGAAGATTATGAAGCAATGGTTCCCTACCAGCTTCTGTTGATGCTGGGGTACAAAGTCGATGTGGTCTGTCCAGACAAACGCAGCGGAGAATCGGTTGTAACGGCTGTACACGATTTTGAAGGGGACCAGACATACAGTGAAAAGCGAGGCCACAACTTTCAATTGAACGCCGACTTTGATCGCGTGCAGGCATCCGATTACCGGGCCTTGATTCTTCCTGGAGGCCGTGCCCCCGAGTATCTTCGACTCAACCAGCAGGTGCTTGAAATCGTGCGTCACTTCGATGGCGCCGGCAAGCCCCTGGCAGCGATCTGCCATGGTCTCCAGATCCTGGTCGCCGCGGGCATCTTGCGAGGTCGTTCCTGTTGCGCCTATCCCAGCGTGCAACCCGAAATTGAGGCTGTCGGAGGCGAATACATCGACGCCAGTAGTAGTTTCGACAACGTCCATGTCGACGAAAATCTTGTGACAGCCCCCGCCTGGCCGGCACATCCTGCCTGGATGAGAGCGCTCGTGGCAATGTTGGCAGCTTAGTCCACGACTTTTCGCCACCCGAGACGCTGAGACCCACGTACACTCAAGGGGCAAGCTGATAGTCCTTGAAGCATGTCATCGGGGAATCGTTTCTTAGCTACGGTGCATCACATCCAATAAGGTCCAGGGAGCGGAACCATTGGCCGGCAGTGACGTTTACCCGTTCATCGAAAACCGAGACATCTACGGAGCGAGATGCAGTCCCCTCACATCGCACGCCTCAAGGACACCATGCTCGGCTTATTTTGCGCCATCAATTCCAAGAGGCGATGCCAATTGAACGGAGTACCCGGTGTGAGTCGACCCAAGACACGAGGTGTTTCGGCACCGGTGAGTTGGGGTAAATTAGCGGGTACGTGATCCACATGGAGCAGGGCCAGCAAGGCTGCTTGTGTACTTCCAAGGGCAGCGTCCTCCAATTCTAAATCACGGGGCACGCACCAGGAAGTCTCACAAAGTCGCGCACGAATCTGCTGCACGATCAGCCCGTTCTGGCTGCCGCCACCGTAAAGAATACCTTGAGCACCCACCCGGTCATCAGCAGTTCGACACCTTTCGACAGCACGTTCAATCCCCTCCGCAATCAAATGCGTCGCTGTGCAAAGAATGTCCTGCAACGACCACAAATCATGGTGGGGTAACTCCTCCAGCCTTTCGATAAACGCCACTGGACGGACAGCCCTCGGGCTCCACGGTGAAGGCTCCTGGAAGGCATCAACAGCCTTCCAGGCGTCCAGAAGCTCCGGAATCTTCTGGCCCTGAACGGCCAGACGACCCCCTTGGTCGATTGCCTGCTCACCCGCTGTCATCTTGCTCAGCAGCAAATCCAACAGCAACAGGCCAGGTTCAACAGGAAAAGAAAGGACCCGTGGCAGCGAGTCTGCCGCCGAAAACAAAAAGCATGACACGCGAATCGATCTTTTCAATTCCACAACGAACCATGTGGATGTTGCTGACGAGTCGATACTGCGCAACAAAATCCACAACGGCAGAGGATTCAAGGGCCCTCCCCGGCCATTCTGAGAAACGTCCCTGGCCGGAAATCCGTCGATGACACTGATTCCCGTCGCCTCCGACAGACGCGCAGCGTCACACAAACCAAGATAGCAACGGTGGTTTTCCTGTAATTCACACCAAAGACCCGGGTCCTCCACCCCAATCGCCAGCAGTTGGTCGGGGCCCAGTCGCGTTTCTGTCATCAACCGATGGACCATCGTCGCCTGATACTCCGCCAATTCAGCGAGCATCACGGGGACTTCTCCGACGAACCCGCCCGGTGGCGACGAAAGTTCGTCAAAATCCTGCCACCTCTTCCGTAAACTGGCGGGTAACTGCAGAGACATCGAAGAGACTGCTCGAGCTTCCGCTTCCAGCCCCGCCCCGAAAGTTTGCACGACACTACCTGCCAAGGAACTCCCATCACGGGAGAGGCTCAGACCCACAAAGTGACGCTGTCTCGCCTCCGCAGTGTGCTGCAGGCGAAAAGGATCGAATTCGGGCCTGTCGCCGGAGCCGTGAACCGGATCGTTGCAGGACATGGACTTCGTTTCTCACGTAAGAGCCGGCTCGATCGCCATGGCCAACGCCACACCGAACTCGCCGCAGCAGACAAACGGGGCACAGCCGGAACAGCGCTAGCTGCTGCACTACAAAAGGGACAGGAACGTCAACACGAACCGGCTCCCGAAAACCCTGAGGGAATCCGGGAGCCCAATCACCTTCTAGGCGACCATGCGCATCCCCAAAGAGCTGTGGCTGACTCCAGCCAGGAACTCCTCGAAGATCCGTTGATCTAAGGCCGAGGCTGATTCCCCCTCGGGATGGAACTGTGTAGCCAAGACAAACCAATCTTCCACCTGGCTTTCGATCGCCTCGATCACTCCATCAGGCGAACGGGCAGTGACAGCAAATCCCGGTGCCAGTTCGTCAATCGCCATATGGTGCATGCTGTTCACACGAACTTCTCCGTCCCCGTAAACACGTTCCATGATCGTACCGGGTACGACTTCCAGACCATGCCGATGATTGATGTCCAACTGATCTTTGTGTGGAAGGGCCCGAGGAATGTCTTCGGGAACATGCAAAAAAAGATTGCCACCTTGTGACACGTTGATCAGTTGCAAGCCCACACCAATCCCTAGTACCGGCAGGCTTCGCTCGGCAATCGCATCCACCAACTCGCGATCAAAACTCTCACGACGGTTCTCCATCGGTCGTACACTCGGGTGACGCATGAAACCATCGCGTTGCGGGTCCAAGTCAGGACCACCGATTAGGAGAAAACCCTGCAACACTTCCAGCGCCGAATTAATATCATCCCTGTCACACAAGGGTGGCAGAATCACCGGGATACCACCAGCCTTGAGAATGGAGTCAAAATAACCTCCACAAACAACCGAGTAGGACGGTCGACTTTTGTTAGCGGAACGATAGTCAGAATTAATGCCAATCAGCGGTTTCGTTTGCATAAAAATCCCTTTCACAAACGTGAGCAAGCTTTTGGCCGGCACAATTGCATCGATGCGACCCTTTTGCTGAATCCACACGGACTCAACACGTGATCAGGCGGGTAGAGGGCTCAGCGGACTTTACCGCTGAGACAAGCGTAAACGTGCAGCAAAGGTAGGGTCAGCAACCTGTTACGCCCAGCTTTCTAAGCAGGCACTCCAAAGTTACCGCTTGCTGCCAACATTTACTGCCGAGTAACGTTACCCGTCCTAGGCACAACGTAAGAGCGACATCCGTTTCTGCTGGCCTCAGTTACTCCGATGGTTCACGCCGTATCGACCTGTTGGGAAAACATAAGTCGGAGGCAACTTTAACGTTTCCGAACCCTTTAGCAAGCATACCGCCTATTTTGTATTAACCAACCAACCCCACCACTACATCGTGTAACGGACTACATTAATTTTATTTCCTCAAATTTCCTAACCCCAATATTCTCGCAATAACTTGTCCTTTTTGAATCTCCACCGCCGCCACATGTCCGCCAGAGCGGGTTGCCACTTGACACGCCGCCAGCCCCTTTCGACACTCAAAGGTAACCTCGTCGCGCACCCTGGACTCGCCTACACATGCTGTATCAAAATGTCTGCCTTGAATCGTTTGGTTACACGCTGCCGGAAGAAATCGTCACCTCGACGGAGTTAGAACAGCGTCTGGAACCCGTCTATCGTCGACTCCGTCTCCCCGAAGGAAGACTTGAACTGATCACAGGGATCCGTGAGCGGAGATTCTGGCAACCCGGGACCCTGCCCAGCGAAAATAGCGTTGCCAGTGCCGACGCCGCCTTGGAATCCAGCGGCCTGGATCGCGCACTCGTTGGTAGTCTTGTACACGCTTCCGTCTGTCGGGATCACTTGGAACCGGCGACCGCGTGCGCCGTCCATCATCACCTTGATTTGCCAGCAGACTGCATGATTTATGATGTATCCAATGCCTGTCTGGGCATTCTGAACGGAATCATCCAAGTAGCCAACATGATTGAGTTGGGCCAGATTCGCGTGGGAATCGTGGTGGGTAGTGAAGGAGGCAGGGAATTAGTGGAAACCACAATTGCTACCCTCAACGCTGACGAATCGTTAACACGGAACTCTGTGAAAACGGCGATTGCGTCACTCACGATTGGTTCGGCAAGCTGTGCAGTCGTGTTAACCGATCGTGAACTCAGCCAGACAGGCAACCGCTTAACTGCTGCCATGTCCCACGCCAATACCGACTACCACCAACTATGCCACAGCGGTTCCGACCAGTCCGTAGCCAGCGGCATGCAGCCATTGATGAATACTGATTCTGAACGCCTGATGCAGGAAGGCATCCGCACGGGAACCGAGACGTTTGAACGATTTTTGTTTGAATCAGGCTGGGCGCGGGACGACATCGACAAAACCTTTTGCCACCAGGTCGGTTCCATTCATCGACGATTGATGCTCGAGTCGCTGGGGCTCGACCCAGCGGCAGACTACACGACACTCGAATGGCTCGGAAACACTGGTTCTGTCGCTTTGCCGATCACCATGGCTCTGGGCGCCGAAAGTGGTTTTCTCCAGGAGGGTGACAAGGTCGGAATGCTGGGAATTGGATCGGGAATCAATTGTGTGATGCTGGCCGTCGAATGGGAAACCAGCTTGGTGCGAGGTTCAAACCATGTCGGAGAACACAAAACCCTGGACACCTGGAAGGATGCATCCAGGTTGGTTTCGCGCACCTCGGGGGAAAAATAAAACCGTACTACTGAAAAAGCATCCGTGAAAAGAAATTTCGGTGACTTCGTGGAGCGCGGGAATCATCACACAAAGACAACCGAGAGGACAAACCACGAATCGCTTTGTTCAGTCCCCCCCGGCAACCGTCACCAGTGACACCAACGAATCCGCGGCTAACGATTCATTCAAAAAATGAACGGAACCGTCCGCATAGGTAAAGTTACTACCGCCCGGGTGGAAACTGTAAATCTCGTCGCTGTTAGTACAATTGATCATCCTGGACGACCCGCAGAATTTGTTGATGACAATGGTAACCTGCCAGTTAGCCCAACGGTGAGTGCTGGTCAAACCGGCCGTAAATTTCTTTCCTTCGTGGACATAGGGCCGGCCTGCCACCTCCACGATCATGATCGTGTGGGACATGCCGTCTCGAATGCTGGCCGGACGCACGATTCTACCCTTCCTCCCATCGATAGGCTGCATGACCCCGTGCCAATGGGGATACCTGTCCGCCCCTCGATCAGTCACTATTCCAGTGCCCACCAACGTGCCAATCCCCGATCCGGTTGCCGAACTGATCCGAGTCGCCACGGTGTAATCCGTTACGTGGTCATTCTCCCTGTTTCCGGGTGCTGATGAGCAGATGAGTATCCCACCTAGATCCTGCTTCGTGTGGGACAGATTGTCGACATGATTCCAATTCAACCGCAAATCAACTTCACTGTACAATTCGCCCTGTTCAAAATAGGGCAGAATGCGCGTGACAAAACTGTGCCGAGGCGGTTCAACGCTGTTTGCCGGTGGAAACACCCGAAACGAGGTTAGGTAATTCTGAACCGCCAGCCCCATGTTCTTCATGTTGTTTGCACAATCGGAACGCCTCGCCGCCTCACGTGCCACTTGCACCGCTGGCAACAGCATCGCAAGGAGGATGGCAATGATTCCCATCACCACCAACAATTCAACCAGGGTAAACGCCTGCCGCCGGAGGGCGACAGCCTGCAACTTCCACGTCATGACACCCTTCACGGCCAAAGTCTCCCCACACCAAAAATTACCCGCACAGCGTTGTCGTCTCAGAAGACAGTCTGACGCGATCTTTATCCTCTGGGGTCCGATTGGCCACTGGTCAGACGTGGATTTCAAAACCTTTGCGCTGGGTGCGACGCTGCCAAGTGTCGGCTTCTTGGTCGCCGACGATTCGTTCTGTTTTAGCATTCCACCGGATTGACCGGTTCAAGCGCATCGCGATGTTTGCCAAATGACACGTCGTCAGTGCCCGATGGTGGGTGAACACATCCGAAATCGGCAGATCCCGTGATCGGATGCACTCAAAAAAGTTTCGCATATGTGCATTTTCACCCCCCGGCTGCTTGCCACGATAAGCTTTGACAAGGGCATCTTCGGGCAAAGGATTTTGCTGGAGGTCCTCAAAGGGCTTCCCTAGGATACGACCCCGACTGACATGAAAGCGGCCTTTCGTTCCTTCGAACAAAATTCCGTTTCCATCGGTCGATTGGCTGACAATATTCATTTCCACATCGTTTTGAAACTGGCACCTGACATGAAATTCGTGTGCCGTATTGTAACGGTCTTCCTGGAGGGGCATGCCGTCACGAAGGTCCACCGGATGCGCTGCAAGCACGGGCTGTACAGAAACAACACCTTGGCCGGGTCCGTTCTGTTGGATGGCCCACTGACCAATGTCCACGTGATGCGCCCCCCAGTCGGTCAGTTTCCCGCCCGAGTACTCGTACCACCAACGAAACTGGAAGTGACAACGCGAATCTCCCCAGGTCCCACCCTCCTGATGGCGATAATCGACAACGGGAGCCTGACCAAGCCACATGTCCCAATTCAACGCGGAAGGCACCTTGACCACGGGAATCGAGCCACACGTCGGCGCACCACCGATGTCACACACCACCTTTTTCACCTGGCCAATGCGGCCGTCACGGATCATGGCAATCGCCTGTAGAAACAGTTGCTTCATTTCACTGCGCTGCTGGGTACCGACTTGGAAAACCCGGCCGGTTTGCCGAGCCACCTGACAAATCTGTTTTCCTTCTTCAATCGTCAGGGTGAGCGGTTTCTCGCAATAAACATCTTTTCCAGCCTGCATCGCTTCGATGGCGATTTTGGAATGCCAGTGGTCGGTGGTCACAATGGTCACGACGTCAATGTCCTTGCGATCCAGCACCCTGCGATAATCTTCGTAAACCTCCGGTATGTAATCCTGTCGTTTCTGTACCGCCACCACGGCCTTCGCCGCGTGGTGAGCGTCCACATCACAAACGGCGACACAGTCCGACAATTTCATCGCATTGGGTCCCACAGCACTCCAGCGGTCGCCTGTGCCAATGCAACCGAGGACGGGCCGGTCGTTTTTCGACTCTTCCCCAGCTCGAGCCGGCTTAATAATGAAATAGGGCGCTGCAATCGTTGTGGCGACGGCCTGAGACGTCGTGGTTAAAAAGCGGCGACGAGATTCTTTGCGTTGGATCATGGGTTCAATTCATTCTAGAAAAGTGTTCCATCCTGTCTGACTTGCCAGCTGATTTTAACGCGTTCCCGCGAAAATTTCCAGAAACAAAATCTCCGCTCGCCGGACTTATCCGTTATCGGTTAGACTCTGTTCATGTTCGAGTTCTCAGTATTCGAAATCAGCACCATTCTGATTATTCTTTTTGCGGGTGGCCTCCTGCAAGGTTCGATTGGATTTGCGGGAGGCGTATTCGGCATCCCGCTGCTGTTACTGGTGGGGCTTTCCCTGCCACAAGCCGTCGCCGTCAACATCGTTTCCAGCCTGCCACAGAATGGACTAGGTGCTTATCGGTTGCGACACGACGTCCATTATCGGGACACGCTGGGTCCGGTGATCCTGCGTCTTGTTTCGCTGCCCATCGGGTTGTGGGCACTCTGGCAGGCCCATTCCATTGATCCCTATCAAGTCAAACGGGTTGTCGGCATTATTCTCATCGTCGTTCTAGCGGTACAATGGCTGTGTCGAGTCGAACCTCGCGAAAAACTACATCCAGCGTGGACTTTTGTTGCCTTTCTAAGTAGTGGCTTCCTGGCCGGTTTTTGTTCCATGGGGGGGGCGTTTATAGCACTTTGGGTGGTGGCACACGATTGGAGTGCAAATCGGTCGCGCGGCTTTATGTTTTTCGTGTTCGTGGTTACCTTGGGTCCACAGGCCCTGTTGTTATTGAGCGTCTTTCGAAACGAGGTCCCGGCTGCCTATGGCCTGGGATTGGCAGCGCTGCCGGTCTCAATGACCGGCACGTGGCTGGGACTTTACCTGGGAGAACGGCTTCCTCGTGTGGCACTACGTCGAGTCGTCTACGCAGTCCTGTTGGTGATAGGCTTGCGCGCCATTTTGGCTCCCTTTTTCTCCTTCACTGCAGGGTAATCCGAAAAAAATCCGACAATCCACCCGTCCCAACACTCGCGGCTGACCGGTCACCTTCGGCTCCCCTGCTCATTCAGTTCCAATGCCTCGTCAGGTGGCAACCGGACAGGACAGGATTCGGCCTGTCGTTTTTAAAGAACTCACCGTTGTGTAGCCCAACATCACTGGCTTGTACGGATGGGAGATCGTTTTCCCCAATCCAAACAATTTGATGGAAAAGAATTGCAATCCGGTTTTTCAGGAGTAAACTGGAAACCGTATTTATGAACCTATCGCGAAAACACTCCGGCGTCCGTTGGCAATGTAAACTGACAATGCAAACAGCGAGCAGCTGCTGACGTTCCGTGTCCATGCGTTGCAGAACGATCGTGGCTATTTTGTTATCCGTTTGATGGCAAGCAGCACTGCCCTGCAGGTTCCACTGCCCTGCAGGTTCCACTGGACGACTCCACATTCGTCTTCGCAAAACAAGTAGGTCGTGACAAGGCATGTCAGCCGAGATGCTAACCCAAGGAAATTATCCATGTTTCGGTGCATGATTCATCTCATTGCCTTTGGTATCTCCCTTGTCACTGCCGTCTCGGCTCACGCTGTTGTGATTCCAACCGGACTGGATCCTGGGGATTCTTACCACCTGGCGTTCGTAACCCACGACAAAACACGCGCGGAGAGTACGGATATCGAGTTCTACAACACGTTTGTGCAAGACCAAGCGGCCCTGAATCCTACACTCACGGGGACTGATGAGAATGTTTTCTGGTACGCAATCGGTTCCACGCGCCTAGCCGATGCCAGAGACAATGCTGTCGTCGGCGCAGACACGCCTGTGTATCTGCTTGACGGTGCAACAAAAATTGCAGACGGGTTCGCAGACCTCTGGGCCGGTACAAGCGTCAGTCTCGATAACACGTTGTCGTTAACCCAGTTCGCAATACCAACAACAACGCTTTATGTATGGACCGGTACAAACTCCATGGGCACTGCCAATTTAAGTACTTGTTTCGGATTGTTACCGCTTGGTGAATCCTGTGTCGGTGGTGGTAACCCACAGGATCCGGTGCAGGGCGCGCCCACCCACGGCCAGGTGCAATCCACGAATCAACAGTGGATTAGCGCAGGATTTTCAGCGCTTCCCTATGCGAAACGCCCCATGTACGCCTTGTCGTCGCGCCTCACCGTGTCCGGATCCGGCACGAATGGCCCAGCGTGTGATTTCAGTGGTGATTCCGCATGCGACCTGTCAGACATTGACGACCTGTTCGGCCAAGGGAACTTGGTGGTGGGAGTCAGCGCACCTGGTTCAGCATATGATCTCACCGGAGATGGCACGCTCAATGGCGAGGACATCGATGCCTGGCTCGCCGAAGCCGCTACTGAAAACGGCCGCGCGTCTCCTTACAGTGCCAGTGACACCGATATCGATGGAGACCTTGACTTGACGGACTACAACAAACTGGCAGGCCACTTTAATCCTTGGGCTTCCGGTGGTCTTTTCTCCACGGCTGATGGCGACGGGGACGGTGATATCGACCTGGGTGACTACAGCCAACTGGCGGTCAGTTTCGCTCCCCTCGGATACGGTGTAGCGACTGCCGTTCCCGAACCGGAGACTTGGGTGATTTTGTCGCTGGGACTCGTTGCCTTGACACTGCTCCGCGGCAGCCGGCATGCTCACTGGGACGAGTCATAAATTTGCGCTGACGCGAGAAGCGATTTCAAAGGGGTCGACGGGAGTGCGTTCTCTCGTCGCAAATTCATCCAGGTCGCTTTGCTCACCACAACGCTGCCGGGCGAGGCCGCGTTCTGGTTTACGCACCCGGCCTGCCGAGCATCCCGACCGGGCCCCAAAACGGCCGGCAGAAAAAATTTTGCTACATTTTTCCTGCTCCTTAACTGGTTTGTGTTTAGCAACCGTTCAGTCCGACTGCTGCCGGGGCACAGGCCTTTTGCGCACGGACACCAATTGTTCATGTGGACCGGGGAATACCACACACCCGCATAACCAGACGGGGATTCTCTCTGAAAACAGCTTCAAACGGAATCTACTGAATACCCCGATTGTGCTGGACGAGGGGACCACATTTCCTCGCTGTTTCTCGACACAAACCAAAGAGGCACTTCCGGTCGGCTCAAATGTTTTTACACTAGGGGGTATCTTCATTGCTGGAATGGGGGCGCACGGGTTTGAATGATAAAACACACAGTTTCAGAATATCTGACGTTTTTTCGTGAATTCCACAATCACGGTGCGCCCACTGGCGCCTTGACTCCTAGCGGGCGCCATCTGGCCCGAGCATTAGGGGAACCGTTACGCGAACGCAGCCGGCCCGCGCGAATCCTGGAAGTCGGTCCCGGTACCGGCGCCGTCACTCGTGAACTGGTCCGGAATATCGGTCCGGAAGATCAATTCGACGTGGTTGAGTTGAATGACAGGTTTGTCGATGTCTTGCGTCGGCGGTTCGACTCGGAACCGCATTTTCAACAAGTGGCAAACCGCACGCGGATTCTGCACCAGCCTGTCCAGGAATGGAAACCCGAAAAGGGCTATGATTTCATCATTTGTGGTTTACCCTTCAACAATTTCACGGTTGGTCTGGTAAAGTGTATCTTCAGACATTTTGAAGATCTGTTGGCACCGGATGGAACGTTGTCATTTTTTGAATACGCCTGGATACACGAAATCAAACGGCGTTTGACAACCAGCGAGGACCGGCGTCGTATCGCTCAGGTCCGCAGAGTATTACAGCGGTACCTCAATCTGTACGAGTTTCGCCAGCAACTGGTCTATTTGAATTTGCCTCCGGCTATAGTCCATTATTTGCGTTTTCATCAAGCGGGTCACCCGAATCTGCAAGACGCCCGATGACACAATCGCAAACCGCATCACGCCCGCCCAACGTTGAAAAACGCTTGCCGATTCAACCACTTCATTCAGACATTCGATCGATTCAACCCGGTGGTGGTGTCTGCATGAGGATCGAGTTGGCGTGGGGCACTCTGCGACGGTGGTATTTGAAGACTTTTCGCCCGTCGTACGTAGTACGCATGCGAGGTACGCGCCGCGGGGAACCCCACGGGTGTCCGCACGAAGTCCTTGACCCGCGCGATCTCAAATACCACCGTAATCAAACCGAGTGCCGCTGGGACGAAAAAGATGACCCGTTTGTCTGGCGAGATCGTTTGCCCTTCGCTCGTGTTGGACTGGCAGAGTTAATCCTTCTGAGCGGAGCCTGCCTGACGCTGGCAGTCATCATCGGCCTCGTTTTCTGGCCCGCAGCACTTGTTGTACTTGGGCTTTCCCTGTTTGTCGCTTGGTTTTTCCGAAATCCGTCACGGGACATACCGCAGGCCCCGGGCCTTGTGGTGTCACCAGCCGACGGAAAGGTCGTCGCCGTAGAAGATGTTGCGCACGACGAATTCATTGGTGGGCCGGCCATCGTAATTGGAATTTTCTTGAGTGTATTCAATGTGCACATCAATCGCGTGCCCGTTGCTGGCCGGATCATTGGCTTGCAATACCGCAAGGGAAAGTTCTTGAACGCCTTACGCGCCGCGTCGGCGCGCGAAAACGAACAGATGATGATGCAATTGGAGGAAGACGGAGTTCCTCACCGTCGCATCATCGTACGTCAAATCGCGGGGGCGATCGCACGACGGATCGTTTGTTGGGTTGCTCCCGGGGAACGACTGGACCGCGGTTCTCAATTCGGCATGATCAAACTCGGGTCACGCACGGAACTCGTGCTGCCTCAGGAAGAGGGTTTATCCGTACTTGTCAGAGTTGGTGACCGGGTTCGCGCGGGTTCCAGTGTCGTCGTCAAGTATCCATCGAATACCAATCACCACGAGTGAGGTCGACTTCCATGCCAAAACAACAAAGACGGAGTGTTACCACTTCCCATTTTTGGCTACGGCTGCGCGGCCAGCAGATGTTTGCCGTCGTTCCTACTTTGTTGACCTTGGGAAATTCGGCGTGCGGATTTAGCAGCATCACTTACGCGGCAAAAGTCGGACCCGACATTGCTTCAGCTAACAACTTGTACATTGCCGCCTTGTTGATTTTCGTAGCGATGATTTTCGACATGCTGGATGGTCCGGTTGCCAGACTTTCACGGCAAACCAGCGCCTTCGGAGCCCAGTTGGACAGCCTCAGTGATGCCATCAGTTTCGGCGTCGCGCCTGCCTTTCTCATGCTGCAATTCTCTCACGTGTTCCACCCTCGCGTCTTATGGGTCATTGCGGTACTCTACGTGCTTGCCGCTGTTCTGCGACTTGCTCGCTTCAACGTCAGAAAAGAAGAGGACGAGTCCCGGCGTCCGTTTTGCGGTTTGCCCTCACCGGCAGCTGCGGGAACGGTAGCATCTTTGGTGATCATCAACGCGGCGCACAGTGACTTTGCGGGTGTATTCACACAACAGACAAGGTGGCTTGCTGATTTGTTGACATCTGCAACCACAGGATTCGTGCCGGTGGCAACCCTGTTCGTTGCTTGCCTGATGGTATCACGGGTGCCCTATCCACGTGCTTTCAGCCATCATGTGAAGGGACGTGTAAGTTACCAGCAGTTAGTCAAGTTCGTGTTTATTCTTGTCATCGTGGCCGCTTTTCACGAACTGGCAATGCCCTTGTTGTTTATTTATTACGTTACCAATCCGGTGGTCCGTGCTGCGTTCACGGCCCTGTCCTCGAAGTCTGCGACAGAGGCGATTGCCGACGATCCCGGCAATGGTTCCGACACGGAATCGCCACGTCACGATGAAACCACCCGTAGCGCACCGCCACCAACCGCATAACCATTTTTGGTTTTGCGGCGCTGATGAACCGACACAGCGTTTTCCAAACGAATTCCTGTTGTTGCCGCAGCTACAGGTGCAGAACCAGTGGGGTGTACAAGCTGGCGCCCGGCAACCTACCGACCCTGACAAACCGCTGCAAGGCAACCACCGACATCCAACCATGGATGGTTATTCATCTTCCTTGAGTACCTGTTGAATAAGCCAGTTGATGCGTTCAAGGTTGAGTAGGCCCGACTCGGTGTCCTTGTAGACATCCTCCCGAATCTGGTTCCTGATTTCAGTGTCTGAAAGCAGGTTCTGTCGATCGATAAACCCATTGTCTTCAAGGTATTGCTCCAGGTCCGAAGTCTTCTGTTTACGAAATCCTTTAACTTCTCCGGCCTCAAGTCTTTTCACCAGCAATTTTCCATCACCCTCCAGGCCATCCACCAGTTGAACAACATCCTCGAAAAACTTTCCGGTTGTGTCAGATTCTTTAATCGCTTGGCGACTGACCGGTCGACCTCGACCAATCCTGCGATATTTCAGCGCAAATTCCAGAACCCTTGCGCCGGCTGAGGCTTGTGTATAGAGGGAAGAGTTTGCGGTGAGATTTTCTGAATTTTTACTCTCCACCAGATTCTCCAGTTGGCCCCAGAGATTGATTCCATCATTAAGAAGTTCACAGAGTTCCTCAGAATCTTCGATCAGGTACCACAGATGGATGCCTCCGACGGTCGCGGCCTGGTCGATGGAGGGCACGCTCAGCGCCCTGCCGTAAGCCTCGTGACCCATTCCGGCTGGACCGGGAAACTCGACCGCGGGCGGCGGCTCAAATACCTGTGGCGGAACACGGTCCTTTTGACTGAAGTCCCGTACCTCCGCGAGGTCAATTTCTTTCACCCGAAGCTCAGTCGTTTCAAGCAGGCGGCGCCACTTCCCGACCTCGTCATGCTGGGCTGTGAGATAGAAGAACTGGCGTCCGTCTGAGCAGATGTCGATGCCCGCCTTGATGATTTCTTCAGCCCGCTGTTCGTCAGTGATGGCCAGCGCCTCATCAAGGATGAAGGGCATCTTCCTGCCTCCCTGCTCCTGGTTCTCGACGAAGGCGATGCGCACGGCGAGGAGCAACTGGACCCTGGTGCCGCTGGATAATTGCTGCATGCTCCTTCCCCGTCCGGTGGCCGTATCAATACATCTGAAGCGAGGGTGCTCGACATCGTCGTCGATGTTCAGCTTAAAACGTCCCCGGGTAAACTTTGTGAACAGGTTGCTGGCCCTTGAGAAGATACCGGTTTGATCCGCCTGATGATGTCGCTGGCGCACAAACCTGGCCAGAGCGTCTCCGATGACGGCAGCCTGGTCCTCTTCCCTACGGAGCCTGAGCGCATCGGCAGTCCGCTCGAGGCCGGCTAACTTCTGGGCCATGTCGGTTCGCTCTTCAGCTTGTTCGATGCGCTCCAGTAGTCGTATCCTCCGTTCGGTGAGCTCGTCTTTCTTTGCCGCGACAGCCTCCAGCTTGCTGCGCCTGTCGGAGATCTCCTCTTCGGCCAGTTCCATCAGCCCGGGATCGTCACCGAGGGCGTTTTCAGCGGATTGCAGCAGCGTAACCGCCGAATGGTAGGCCGCTTTCTTTAACTGATAGTCCCCCATTTTTTTAAGCCGGCTCTGTAACTCGGCTTCCTGGCCAACCGTCAATCCGGCAAGCTCGAAAACCTGTGCCCGCTCTTCCTCTCTCCGCTTCATTTGGTCCCCGGCTCTTTTCATGTCGGCCCGGGCTCTCAGCAAATCACTTTGTGCCTCCGTATAGGCGATGCGCAAGGTCTCAAGCTCCTGGACTGTGGAATGGGCGAGCGCGCAATCAGCCACAGAAGTGAGGCCGTACTCTTGAAGGGTCCGGGTGATTTCCTCAAGGAGGTTGTCAAAGCTGGCGACCGCGGCCTCTTGTGCGGCTTCTGCCACGGCAAGGCCCTGCCGGGCTTCAAACAGTGCCCGTAACTGCCCCACGCGCAAATAGATATCGAGCTCGTTGTGGTCCCAGTCCAGACCAAGCTCCTCCTGCCATTGCGCACGATCAATCTCCAGTAAATCCTTCCGCTCTTGCAACTCCGCACCGCGGCTTCTCTCATCCGCCCACCGCTGACGCCTCTCCTCCTCCAGACGCGCCTGATCGTACAGAGAGTCGAGTCTTTGCAGCAGTGTTTCAACCGCTTCAGGATTCCAGTCAGCCGGGCCCTCAAGGCCGGTTTTTTTAAACTCAGCTTTGCTTTGTTCAGGATCGCTGCGGTGGTCCAGCAGGACCG
>CAUZBP010000085.1:0-19675 GCA_963578105.1 Planctomycetota bacterium | reverse complement strand
GTAGTCTCTGATCCGACAAATTCAGACACGATCCGTTGTTTTTGATGAGGGGCACGGTTTCCAGGAATTGCGGGCCGGATTTTGAGGTCCGATCCGCCCACACCCATCCTGGAAAAACTTCCGGATTTCCGCCGCTTGAGGGTGGAAAACGACCGTTTGTGATTTGTTCCAACTTTCGTAGGGTTCAATCCCAAACTCCGAGCCGGCAATTTTTCGCTCCCGAAGTGACCATCTTCTCCACTGGTGTGGTTTACCATTTCGACTCTGAATCTGTGGATTCTTTGTGAAGTTAGCGGTGTTGGCCCCCCGCCTCTTGTCGCCTTCCAAGACGAGAGTTATCATGCGAGTTTGTTGTTTTCGGGATATCCCATGCGTCACATTCTGTCAGCAGTGGTTCAAAATGTACCCGGTGTGTTGGCCCACATCTCGGGTATGCTCGCCTCGCGCGGCTACAACATTGACTCGCTCGCTGTTGGCAAAACGGAGAATCCCGATCTTTCGCGCATGACTTTTGTGGTTATGGGCAACCAGCGCATCTTGGAACAAGTGCGCAAGCAGCTCGAAAAGATTGTAACCGTCGTGCAAGTACTGGATGTCAGCGGTCAAGATCATGTTGAACGTGATCTCATGTTGATTAAAGTCAAAGCCGCGCCGGGTGGAAAACGCAGTGAGATTGTGGAATTGGCCAACGTCTTTCGGGGACGCGTCGTGGATGTGGCGAGCCAGGAACTGATGATCGAAATTGCAGGCCAAGAACACAAGATCGAAGCCTTTATCGACTTGGTACGACCCTACGGTATCCTGGAGCTCGTTCGCACGGGTCGAATTGCCATGGTTCGCAGCGATGCCCTCACTTCTGGGCAACCGCCAGACTCTCAGAACCATGACGGGGCGATCGGTGAAATCGAGGCGTCCGAGACAAAATAGCCATGTTGATTCGGAGGGCTGTTGCTCGGTCTATCCAGGGACGGTTTGCCACACCAAATGGTTGTGGGAACAGCGAGAGGCTGAATCCGCACAAATTTCCGGCAGTCGCGAATTGCGGGATTGCCGATAGCTATAGATTTCATTTATTGAAAAAGGATCGAGAACAACATGACCGCTAAGATTTATTACGACAACGACGCTGACCTGGCTCGACTAAAAGACAAAACGATTGCCATTCTGGGTTACGGTTCGCAGGGCCATGCTCAGGCTCAAAACCTGCGAGATAGCGGCTGCAATGTGATCGTGGCACAAAGACCCGGAAGTGCCAATTACGATTTGGCGGTGAGTCACGGATTTGAACCTGTCTCGATCACGGAAGCAAGCAAGCAGGGAGACCTGGTCAACATTCTCCTTCCGGACGAAGTCCAGGGGGACATCTATCGAGAACACATCAAGCCGCACCTTGTACCCGGCAATCTGTTGATGTGTTCCCACGGCTTCAATGTTCATTTCGGCCAGGTGGAGCCACCAGAGGGAGTCACCTGTCTGCTAGTGGCACCCAAAGGTCCGGGCCACCTGGTACGTACTGAATTTGAACGGGGCGGAGGGGTCCCCTCCTTGATCGCTCTCAGCGACGAAACCGACGAGGAGGCTCGCGCGCTGGGCCTGGCCTACGCCAAAGGAATCGGCGGTACGCGAGGTGGAGTGATTGAAACCACTTTTGCGGAAGAAACGGAAACCGACCTGTTTGGCGAACAGGCCGTGCTCTGCGGTGGAGTCAGTGAGTTGGTCAAGGCGGCCTTCGAGACCCTGGTCGATGCCGGATATCAACCTGAAATGGCTTATTTCGAGTGTATGCATGAACTCAAATTGATCGTCGATTTGTTCTACCAGGGTGGTTTGGGATACATGCGTTATAGTGTGTCGAACACTGCAGAATACGGCGATTACACGCGCGGACCTCGAATTATCAACGACGACACGCGAGCCGAAATGAAAAAAATCTTGCAGGAGGTACAGGCGGGCCAGTTTGCCCGGGATTGGATCCTGGAAAATCGGGCCGGTGCTGCCTCCTTCAAGGCCATGCGTCGCATGCAGAAAGAACATCCGATCGAAGAAGTAGGGCGTCGCCTACGGCGTTTGATGCCCTGGATTGATTCCAAGGAAGTGTAAGCGCCGTTGCGGGGAGAGCCAAGAAACATGCATGAGCTGGCGGGGAACTTACGACCGTGACCCTGGACGAATTTTCAGACCTCCGCAATTTGAGCGATTGAATGTCCAGTCGTTCCCGAACTTTGTGGCCGATCCTCCCTGTGGCGGCCCTGGTGATCTGCTGGTGCAGTTTCCAGGTGATCGGCTCCTGGCGGCATGGTCCCTACCGCGGGCTGATCCTGGCCGCTTGCAGCCTGTTTTTCCTCGGCCTGTGGGCCTCCGGATTATTTTTATTCGCCCGCCGGACCGGCAGAGAGACCGGCCAACTAAAACCTGATGTGACTCATTGGAACCGGACTTGCGTCACAAGCTTTGGACTCGCTCTGGCGGGCACCGTTGCCGCCCTGCCCTGCCTGACAGGCTGGGCTATCGGTCCGGCTTCGGGAACTATCCTCTGGCTGGTTGTCTCCCTGACTGGCCTGACCCTGGCTGTTCTGACAGCAATCGTTGGGCTCAGTAATCCGTTCGTTCGGCGGGGTAAACGGCTGGGACTGGCTACGCTGGTCCTCGTCGGAATCGTACTGGTGGCCTCTTGCGCACGTCTGTTTGGCTGAACAGGGCCTTTCGACGGAGCCACTGGCTGCTGTCGAGTGGTCCCCTTCACTTCGAACTGCCGAATTTCCGCCCTGCTCACTTCGGCGAGCTTGCACCGTCATCGTCAGCTTTGCCATCTCCAGCAGAAACAGCCGCATCTGCGGAAGCGGCGATTCGTTCTTCCCCGTTGGTAGCACCACCCAGTTTGACCAGGGCTTCCGGCAATTCGATTCCGCCAATGTCACGCATGACTTGCATCATGGGTGGCAACGTCTTGGCCATGCCGCTCAGAAAGTCGGCCGTGTTACTGCGACCGTTGGCCCCGCCGTTTTCCCAGACGACGACCTTGTCAAACTTGATGTTCGAAATCGCTTGCGCCGACGCTGCGGCCAGGCTGTCCAGGTGTTCCAGCATCAACATCTGGAAGGCCTCGTTGGATCCGCCACAGGCGTCGACGATGCGTTGCAGACCATCACCCTTTTTGGCCAGAATTTCAAACTGACCGCGAGCTTCGGCATCCAACCTTACAAAAATGGCATCCGCATCAGCCTTGGCATCGATACGCTTACGCTCCGCTTCGGCTTCCGCTTCCACGATCACCCGTGCCTTTTCGGCCTTGGCGGGTGCTTCTAACTCGGCTCGCTTTTCTGCCTCGACCCGTTCTGCTTCGGCCAGGGCCGTTTTGGCCAGGGCCCGGTTCTGAACTTCCAGCACCGTCGCCTCGGCCTCCTTCTTGCGACTTTCGCCCAATTCGTAGGCCTGGGCCCGTTGCACTACCAGGTCAGCCTGTGAATGTGCAACCTTGGCTTGAGACAGGTTTTCACCTTCGATCGACGTCGCATCGGCTTCGGCCACCGAAACACGCATCTGCCTTTCCGCTTCCTTCACCTCGGCCTGGCGCTGGAACTCGGCACTCCGTTCACCGATCGTCTGCTCCTTTTCCATGTTGGCAATGCGAATGGACCTGTCACGCTCAGCCTCGCGAGTACCAATCGCCTGTTCCTTCTGGGCATTGGCAACCTGGATCTCCTTGTCACGCTGGGCCGAGGCCACGCGAGTTTCACCCATTTTCTCGTTATCTGCCACATCACCACGCGCCACCTGAATCGCTTCGGAGGCCGCCTTCTGGCCGATTGCGTCGATGTATCCCGATTCGTCAGTGATATCAGTGATGTTCACGTTGATCAGCACCAAACCCACCTTGTTCAGTTCCGGTTCCAAGGACGTTTGGATGTGGTTTAGAAATGTCTCGCGATCGCGATTGATGTCTTCAATTTTCATCGAAGCAATCACCTGTCGTAGCTGGCCGAAAATAATTTCCTCGGCCTGTTTGCGAACTTCGCTGACCGACAAACCGAGTAAGCGAATGGCCGAGTTCTGCATCACGGCCGACTCGGTTCCCACCGCCACGGTAAATACACTCGGCACATTCACTCGAATGTTCTCGATTGACAACGCACCTCGCAAGGGAATTTCGATTTGGATCGGTTCCAGGCTGAGAAATGCGTAGTCCTGAACCAGCGGAACCACAAATGCGGCGCCACCGTGCACCGTGCGCGCCGCCCGGCCGCCTCCTGTCTTACCGTAGATGACCAACACGCGGTTACTGGGACAGCGCTTGTACTGTTTGGCGAGTATGATCACAAAGGTGAGAAAACCCATCACCGCCAAAATAATACCGATGCCAATGATCATGGATGTAGTAATTTCAAACATATTCAAAATCCTCTCTTGTTAACAATCTTCTGGATTCTCACGTAGGGAAAGGAAAATCTCTCAGTAGATTTTCTGTTTGACCCATTCAAGCATGGACCGACTACCTTCAGGCGTTGCTGGCCGGCGCTGACGGACTGGTCGTTTTGATCAACTCCACTTCAACAGTCATGGGCGTCAACAGTCGCGATATAGTAACTCTAGCTCCCGCTGGAAGTTTGTCAGGCTCACTGGTCATCGCTTTAAGCTCTACAAGCCGCCCCTGCAGTTTAACCTGAATTTTCCCTTCACCCGCTCGCTGGCCCGGAATCGGCAGATACACGCGGCCACGTTTGCCGACCGATGCCTCGATCCTCAGGGACCCGTCCTGGTTCAGTTTGCTCAGGCTGCTGATGAAAAAATGCACTGCGAACATGGCCGCTCCGCCGGTCACGACGGCAATCCCCAACCCTGTCACCGGAGGCAGTTGGGCCGATTCGGAGGCCCAGCCTGCAATCCCAAAGAATGTCAAGGCAGCCACCACGGTCTTGAACGAGATCACACTAAAGAGCCACGTCGATCCATGGCCAACCACTTGGTGAGAAGCAACATCTGAAAAGCCCAGATCAGGCGGCACATCAATATCTGCGTCGAAATGAAGGTCATCGCCGCCGATGCCAATGATGGTCAGGACAAACTGCAGGACCAAAACCGTGCCACCTACGGCCGCACACAACAAATAGACGGTAATCATCGTACAAACCTCCTGCCCACTTTTGGTTAACTTTTATCTCGTTCACCCGTGTATTCGTCGCTGCCGGTCAAATATTGTCCGGAAAACGACCGTATCATGGTCCACACCGGACCGTAAGTCAAATTACGAGGCCCCTTTCCCGGCGGCCAGGTGCCGGGCCAACCTTCCGGTGGACCATTTTCCCAGGACCTGCTGGTCAGCCTGTGTAAAAAAAACTTTGTTTCCACTCCAGTGTTCCAGCAGGCTTTTCTCCCGGATCCTGAGGGCCAGTCCGGTTTTCTGCCGTGTGCGAAATCAGAGAATCGCGCGCGGCGGAAACTCGCGGGGCCGGGGCCCGCTTTTCAAGCGGCAATTTTGCACTGCCCCGATTGGAACAACCGACCATGAAGAACCCTGCGGAATCAGTCAACAGACGACCGCAAAGCGTTACTTGAGCGTGCGCGCGACTTCGATCAGAGTGCGGACCATCACCCCCGTGCCCCCTCCGTCCATCCAGGGCTTGGCCTTTTCCAAAAACGATGGCCCCGCGATGTCGAGGTGGACCCAGGGTGTATCGTCCACAAATTCTTCCAGGAACTTGGCGGCGGTGATGGCGCCGCCCCAGCGCCCTTCGCCCACGTTCTTGATATCCGCTATCTGGCTTTTAATCTGCTGGCCATACTCGGGGAACATGGGTAACTGCCAGATCGGTTCTCCCACGTTTTGCGCCGCACCTGTCACAGCGTCACACCAGGTTTGATCGTTGGCCATGGCCCCCACCACATCATTGCCCAACGCAACGCAGCAGGCACCCGTGAGAGTCGCCAGGTCGATAATCTTTGTCGCCCCCTGCTCCACCGCGACGTGCAGCGCGTCGGCTAACACCACACGGCCTTCCGCATCGGTGTTGTGGATCTCGATCGTTTTACCGCTGCGGGCGGTCAGAACGTCTCCCAGTTTGTAGCTGTCGCCACTGACCATGTTTTCGACCAGTCCCATGATCGCCACCACGTTCACCGGCAGTTGCAAACGGGCAATGGCCTGCGTCGCCGCCAGGACAGAGGCTGCTCCGGCCATATCACACTTCATGGCCAACATGCCGTCACTCGATTTGAGTGACAAGCCGCCCGAATCGAAGGTGACTCCCTTGCCGACCAGCGCCAGTGGCTTTTGGTCAGCACCTGCGCCCTGGTAGCGGAGAATCACCAGTCGGGCCGGTCGCACCGAACCGCGGGCCACGGCCAGCAGTGCGCCGCAGTTTTCCGCTTCCAGGCGCGCCTGGTCCCAGATTTCGCATTCGAGCTGGCACGCGTCGGCCACTTGTTGGGCCTGCCCGGCAAACGATTCGGGATAGATCTGGTCGGGCGGTTCGTTCACCAGCTGTCGCGCCAGGTTGATCGCTTCCCCCACGATCTGGCCCTGACTCAACGCTTCGGCGGTGGCGCCGGCCAGCAGCACTTCGCCAAACGCGTGCCGTTTCTTTTCCGTTCGGTAAAGATCTTGCCCCTGGCAACCGGTGATGACGCCGGCAGCTGCCGCCTGGAAGGTCTCGTCTGACCAGCCGTCGTCAAAGTACATGGCAACGCGCTGGCGCTGTTTCAACGACAAGCGCCGGGCCGCAGTGGCGGCCGCCCGATAGGCGCTGTCCCGGGTCAGTTTTTCTTTCTCGCCCAGGCCGACCACCAGCACCTGTTGCGCCCTCACGCCGGTGGCAGCCAACAACGGCACGAGTTTGTTGGCTTTGCCCGTGATCTCTTTGGCTTCCAGCAGGCGGCCCAGCAGGCCGTCGGTCACCTGGTCGAACTGGGCCGCGTGTGCGGTGAGCTGGCCATCGTCATAGATTCCCAGGACAACGGCGTCCGCTTCGATTTCCGCAATCTTCGCTGTGGCTGGCAGTAATTTCATCGGTGGTGTCGTTCCTGTTTTCTTCGGTAGAAATGGTGGGGGTAAGGGGCCGGTCAGTTCGCGCCAGCTTGGACAATCCAGCGAGCCCCAGCCGGACGTTTGCTGCCAGGTTTCTTTCGCAGGTCTCGAGCGTCTGGCCTGCTGCCGTTACCGCCACGGGTGCCTGTGCAGGCGGCTGACGCTCCGTCGCTGCACCGCTATGGTGACCGTTGGAACCCGGCTTGCAAAGGGGTAATTCGCGCCGCCATCTGTTAGGATGGACTGCATGTTCCGATCGGTTTTCATCCTGCGGGCGTGCCTGGTCGTACTGGCACCCCTGGTGGCCCTGACAGGCCCGCTGCTGGCCGTAGCGGGTGAGCAGGACCATCCTGACGACACGCGCGATCGGATCGCCGACCGGTTTCCCCAGGGTCAGGAGGTGTCGTTATTTGATGGCAAGCAACTGCTGGACTGGGAAATTGCGGCCGAGCAGATGTTTGACGAGCACGGCCCGGTCAGCGTGGTTGCCGGGACCATCCTGTTGGAGAGTGGTGATCCGGCCAGCGGCATTCGCTGGCAGGGGGCTTTTCCCCGCGTCAATTATGAAGTCACGCTGGAAGCCAAGCGGATTGAGGGGAACGATTTTTTCTGCGGGATCACCTTCCCCTACAACGACTCGTACGCCACGCTGATTTTGGGCGGCTGGGACGGTTCGGCCACGGGTCTTTCGAACGTCGACCAGTTATCGGCCATCGAGAATCACACGACCACCTACCAGACGTACCGCCGCGACCAGTGGTACCACATCCGCTTGCGCGTGACACAGCAGGCGATCCGGGCCTGGTTGGACCACCAGCCGATCCTGGACCTGGAGACCAAGGGGCACCGGTTTTCGATCTGGTGGGAGCAGGAGCCGCTGCGACCCTTTGGCATTGCCAGCTGGTACACCAGCTCCGCGCTGCGCAACATTCGCCTGCAGCGACTGCCCGAGCGCGCTGGCCAAGCCAAATGAATGGCCTAGCGGCTGTGCGAGTCCTGGCAGCAGGACAGTACAATCGGCTCGGCTGCCAACCCTTGCCGAACGCGGCGAACGAGCACCATCTGCTGAACTTGGGGATCCCGACCACTTCGCAAACCGGCTGGAACGTCTGCCTGGCCGGCGTGCTATCCTTACTCGACAAAATTCGCGGTGATCGTCGCTTGTTTGACAGCTTGCGAACTGGGTTCATACAGGCGTACTAGAATCTGGATCCCCCTTAAGCGAACCAGATAGGGCGGTAAAGTCTCGCGTTCCATCAGGTCATCCGGCCCATGGAAACCGTCGTTATCAATACCGTCAACCCCTTCGTCGATCAATGTCGGGTCATCATTGTCAGTGTCCAGGCCATCGTGTTCGTAGTGGAATGACCAGGTGTCGTAAGTCGACTTGGCGATGGGGGTCGGGACGAGTCCAGATTTGGGGTGTGCCGGACCAGAGAATGTCGAGAGTCCATCCGTGTAGTAGTTGAGGTCTACGTAGGCACCTGTCGCAATCACCTGGCCTACATTGGGATCCCATCCCGGGTCGCCCGGCGATAGGATTTGCACTCCTGTTCCCTCGACTCTTGAAATGATACTGGCGGTTGGGTCGAAAGCCCTGATGTCGAAAGCTAACACACCGCTAAGCAACACGTCTTCTCCCTGGCGACTGCTACCTGGCGGGAAGGGTATCACTTGCGTGGCATCGACAGAATAAGGAGCAGGGGTCGCCGTGCGGGCAAATCGATTTTCGCGTTTGGTCAAATCGGCCAGCGAGTTGGCGACCATGACACCCCCTTCAAGTCGCGCGGAAATATCGTTGCCCAAGATGTCGTCAGAAGTTCCTAGTTTACCATCGGGACCAACTCCACCGGTGAAAAAAGCACTACCTGTTAAGTCTGCGGACGAGATATCGAGGTAAGGCAGTACCAGCAAGACCCGCCGATAGAGATTCCACTCGTTTGCCTGGGCAACGTTGTCACCATTGAGATCGACCGCAGCCAACCAGTAGATGATCTCGGCTACCTGCGACTCAATCGTTCCACCTGGAATGCGACCGACAAAAGGTGCTCCTTCAGAACGGGCGGTAAACATCAACACATCGTCTCGATCACCCAGCCGGGTGTCGAAATTAGCGAAACTCGGCCGCGTAGCGTCAGTGATCCCATCCTTGTTAATGTCCTTGTCACTCGCCGGACCCTCCAGGTACTCAAAGTAGCCTGCCCCGCGAGACAAATCGATCGGGGGATCCAGCGGCACCGTCACCCCGTTCAGGTCACGTTGAATTCGCTGCGAGATGGATCGGATGTTGCCATTCAGTTCAATCATCGACCTGCCGGAGTTGACGCTATCGCCCAGGATAGAAAACACCCGCGTCAGGGCCAACATGAAGATCAACGTCACGGCCACGACGACCATCATTTCGATCAGCGTCAGCCCATTGTGATTGCGGCCCTGGCGCACAGGATCACCGAGCCGTTTTTTTCGCTCTGCTAGTGCGAGCATCAGCGAGACCCTCCCTATTCAATGAAACGGCGAATCAGCACGGCTCGGTCGACGTTGTGGTTCTGACCGGGCTCGAATGCAACAGGGATGGACCGGTCGACCATGTAGAAGGCCCGGTGACGACGGATCTCGTTCGTATCAAGGCCTATCTCCTTGCCTAGCCGATCTCTTATCTTTCCTTCTTTGTCCGGCGCCCGATCGACTTCAAAATATCCGACCGTGATCCAGATGGCGTAAACATTCGAGCGCGTTGTAACCAGGTTGCCCAGGCGTTGAACACCTTCGTAGTAAAAGTAGGAATTTCGACTGGCGTTATTGTGGTGTTGCATGGACCAACTGGTGAACAGCGGATATGTGCCCTGGGAGTTGGGTCTGAGGAGCGTCGCCGCTAAATCGTATTCCTCTCGGCCTACTCCTACTGGTGGTACTGGTGGCCGTTGCATCGAGCTTAAAGGAACCAGTAGGTGCCCGGAGTAGCTGCGAAACGGATTGACAACAAAAGTGGGATATTCGGAGTCGGGTGCCAGTTGTCCACTACCCTCATAACCACGACGACTGTCGACCAGGTCCTGAAAACTGGTTTGTCCGCCGTTTGGACTGGCGCCGAAAATAGCATTGAAGACCGTCTCGCTGTTGATGGTATTGATATTCACCCTGCCTGGTACACGGTACCGCGACACAAAATTGAAAGGAGGATGAAAGTGTTCGGTCCCAAGTTGCGATCCACCTTGATCCTGGAAGGTACTGGCATCCAATTCGGTCGTGGTACCCCCAAATCGCGAAGGCACATGCAGATACTCGAGAATGCGGTGGAAGCTGGGACCCGAATCTTGCGGCGTGTCTACAAGGGGGGTAAAGAAATTCAACAGGTGTCCGAATGGTTGGTTCAAAGCGTTAGGTTCGTCGCTGCCATGAGGCAGTGTGAAGTCGCTCAGCAGCCGTGAGGACCTGGAACGTGGTACCTGCAACAGTTCGTACTGGCTGACAAAAGGTCGGTTGAACCAGGTGAGCCAGGGAAACGGCTGACTCGGAGTGAGAGGTGGAGTCACCGCATTCATAGGAAGAGGTGGCCCATAGTTTATGTTCAAGAAACCGAGCGTGTGCTTCAGGTAGTGATCGAACGACGTTTGGATTTTGGTTAGGGGGTCCGTATCAATTTTCTCCCCTAAAACATCGGGACTCGCCTTGGCAGGTGCAGGTACCTGCTTCCACAGTAGGTTCTGGTTTCCCGTGCCGTAGCCTCGCTGCAAAGTAGTAAATTCCTCTTGGTCAACGTCCGTATCTGGATCCAGATCTGAGCGGCCGTTGAACGACTTCAGATTGACCGTCATGGAATCGATCGTGCGATAGGGATTCAATGTCTTATCATAGGGCTGTAGAGGATTAGCCAGCCTTTGCAGGTGGACAATCCGAAAACTTTCGGTCGTCCCGTTCTGCATCATCACGGTACGGCGAAATTCGCTGGCGAGCTGTGGGTCGGCATCGAGTGGTAGGTCACGAGGTGGAACAAAGTGAACGCCGTCGAAATTTTCTCTGTCATAGCCATCGACGGGCTCCGATACGGACAGACTACGCGGCTTATTGATAGGCACTGTCACCACAGAATGTTCGGCCGGCGGCCAGTCGGTATGACTGACAACTTTGCTAAAATTTACATCCTGGTCCGTCGGTAGTACTTCCACTCTGCTGTTGAACGGATCGAGCTCGATCCGTCGAGTCTGCGTTTTGTCGCCATCCACCCGATCACCCATATAAGAGATGTAACGAGGATCGTCATCCGAACCATCAAGCTGTCCGGAAGAACCAATCACGGCATACCCGCCGGGCAGCAGCGCAGGAATTCCCGTGTTGAAAACATCCGTAGAAAATTCTCTGCCGTCACCAATGCCTGGAGCGACAGAAACAAAGTAAACACTCCGCTCCTCGTATTGGTCGTCAGGGCGACTGTCGGGGTCGGGATGATCTGGATCCAAAAACTTTCCTTCGGGATCACCGCCTTCAAAGATGCTCGCGCTATTGCTCGCAGGATCCTCATCCGTTCCCACGATCAGCAAGCGCCAGATAGGACTGTCACCTACCGTTGATGTTTTGTCCAACAGAAGGCCCGTGTTGTGATTGGGTCCCGTTGGGAATTCATATAGTTCAGCCGGGCGCCGACTATCGCCGTTCCAGGGATTGTAAAGTTCGACAAAAAATGCGTCGCGCGGCATAAACTTTTGGTCAAAATCTTTATCCTCGCCACCTGCTTCAACTACCTTGCTTCCCTCGTCGCCCTCAGGATCCGAGTTATTGTCGTTCTCTTCATCGGTGGTTTGTCGATCGTGAAACGCTAGCGTTTCGGTGATCAGCAGTTCGGGACGTTCGCAGCCCCACACCACTTCGCCCCCTTCGTCAGTATTAAGATTGCCGTCCGGTTCCCATCCATCTAATGGATTGGTATCAAACTCGAACGGTGTCATGATTGCGTCTGGATCACGAAAATCGACCACGTTGACCGCCCATTGCGCCAACAAGAAGGCCGTCTCCTGTGGTGTTGCGTTGCCGTCACCGTCCACGTCAATCTGGACATCACCCACTAATTTCGTCAAGAGAATGTAGAGCTGTTTGGCAAAGTGATACCTCGGCTGGTCGTAACCTTCCAGATCATTCGTGCCAGTGCCATCGTTGTCGTGATCGAAAACAAAAGGGACGGGCTCGCCATTAAAAAATTGATTCCACATTTCAACTGGTGGATCACCCACAGGTTGTGCCAAATTGATGTGGCTGATTTCCGAAGGCTCGTCCACCACCAGGTTACCGTTGTCATCGTGAGAATTTCCAAAAGGCCGATTGATGTTCATCCGCAACCCCATCAGTAGGTCGCGCGCCACCATTTTCTGCATGTTACGGTGGTCGTTTTTCAAAATCACGCTGACAAGATCATAGTGTGTTGCGGGAATTGGAAGGTCAAAACTATCAGCGGTTAAATTGTCACGATGTTGCACTAGTCCTGGTGCCAGATCGGCGATTCGAGTCGGCAGCGAACCAGCACCCGCGTCAGCATATCGCAACAGCGATTCCATCTCGGCAGGCGAAAAAAGAGCGTCTTTAGCGGCGACGCCAACAGCACCGCGCGCCGCAAAGGGGGAAAAATCAACATCGAAGTTCGTGTTCCCGGTGGGGTTGTAAGGGGTCACACGAGAGACATCGATCTTCGAGTAGACCGGTTGCCCGAAGCCATTCAGTCCAAAGGCCATTTCACCATGCAGATCCGGCGGACTGCCATATGCCGACGAGGCCATGCGAGACCAGTAGTTGTCTGGATAGTCCACAAATCGCTGGTCGGACACAAGGTTCTCGGTAATCAGGGGCAACTCTTCGGGACCCGGGTTGGGTTTTTTTTCTGGATCGACCCAATCGGATCCGCCGCCATAGCGACCAGCCACCTGACGACCTGTAATCGGATCGGTGCGGCCTTCCAGAAAATCCCGGTATTGCTGTACATCCGCGAAAATGGTCTGGAGTTTGATTTCTGGTGGGCCATAACCTTGGCCAACTTTTCCATTGGACCGCAGAACCGCCGTACTGAATCCACCGGCCAATGGCTCTTCAATGATTTCGCCAACCGGGACGTTCATGGCCACCTGGGCACTCGTACCGTGCGCGTTGAGGTTCAATCGGCCATCCATGTCAACGCAATGGATCGCGAATAAGGGGCGATAGCGCTGTCCATCAGCCGCGACTTTGGTGGGAAATCCCAGGTCCACCCAAACGCTGTCCGGCCGACCGTCGCCCGTGTTGTCGACGTCCCACTGGCGAGCCGACTTCGGCCGTTGAAAATTCGGATTATTGTAGAGAAAGTCTGGATGATCCTCCACCGCCGGGCGGAGCATAAACTCTCGCAAATCGGGACGCGATCCCTTACCCTGACTGAGCCAGTAGTTGATCAGTGCTTGATCGTGGAACGATGGTTTTATTCCCTGTGACTTGTCTTCCGGAACCAGTGCCAGGAAGAAATTATTTAAGTCGGGTGCGTCGTAACTCTCATCAACCTCGTAATCCTGGTAGGCAGTATCTCCATCTCCAGACTCTGTCGGATTCGGCCGTAACGTTTTGTTAGGATCGATTCCTACACCATTGAACGGTTTTCCGTTAATGAGAAGACGTGTGGTTTTGTCAAAAGGTGGATTCACTTCATCACGAAGATCGACCACCACACCGGACACCTCGGGCAGAAACATGACACGCAGTTGGTACTCGGTTTGGGAAATGGACTCGGAATTGACAATCCGTGCAGTTGCCCCGGCCGCTGGCCCGCCGAGAATAGTAAGAAGTCTTCCGTTGTAAAAACCGTAGTCCGGAGGGGAATCACCGACTTTCAAGACGATCTCGATAAATGTCTCGATGAAGGTACCCGCGGGGCCCTGGGCGTAGGTTACAGGAAAGCTCTCGTCTGGAGGTGGCTGATGGATAATCCCGTCGTTCCCGTACATATCCAACAGTAGACTGTGACCCCGAATGGCTGAATTCGGGTTGGTGGTATCACGGAGTAACTGGTAAAAGGCCCGGTCCAGTTCGTCCCGAGGCCGATCTCCCGTGCGCTCCTCCTGCGACGAAATCCGCGCGGCAACCCGATAGTGGCGGGCAATGATGGAATAAGTGACCACCAACAGGACGAACATTACCAGTATCGCCAACACGACTAACAACAGCACGCCCCGACGACGCCTGGAAGACGAGAGCCGGCGCCGACGGTCCCTTCCCTTCCTGCACGCTGACCCGGATGAACTTTCCGTTGCCGGACTGCTGCCGAAGATTGGTCGATTCCGTTCCGAGATGTTGTCAGAGAGTTTTTCTACTTGTTTGCGAGCCATCTTCTCTTCCTCCGCCTGTTGTGGGCATCATCTTGCGCTTGCCGTTTTCCGACCTTCCGCGACTCTGCAACTGGCCAGTCGGAGTCTTCCAAATGCGGAAAGTGGAACATCTTGCACGCGATGAATTACACCTTTCTCAGGCAACAATCCCCTGTCGTCTGTTTGTTTATGTAGTATTTGCCTGCTGACCGTTATACGCATTGGAGTGCGTCGTTGTTCTATCTGGCAGCTTGTTTCTCGCATTAATTGAAATCCAAAGACACCACTTTTTCGAACACGGCCACAACTCCTTTCACCATGACTGCGTTCGCACTACCACCCGTGAAAACTCCGTCATACAAATTCGGGGCCGCGTACGGACCGACCAGAGCGCATTCCAAAAGTAGTTCATTACCATCGGTGTAGGGATCCCCACCTGTTTTTGTTACGCGAAACCATCTGAGAACTGGCGGAACCTTAGGCTCGGTGCTGACCAAAGCGATCCACTGATTCCGCTTCACTTCCAGCTTGCCCGTGTTCGAACGCAATAACACATCGGCTCCGCCCCATCCGCCGCTCACAGGTTCCGCCACGTAGGTCTGCTCGTTCTCCAAAAAATGATTCAGAGAAAAAGGACGGCGGTGAAAAACGACCAGGGAGAGTCGGTACATTCCGGGAACCGGGGTAACTTCCAAGCGTGGCTTCGGATCCGAATCCGGATTCGGATCAAACTCGGAAGTCCACTCCGGAGCAAGGATGGCCATCCAGGAGAAAAGGCCGGCGGAAGTTCTCTTGTAACCGGCCGCCGGGTCCGAATCCAGCGTCCACACCGGACTGAACACCTGCCGAGGCAGTTCCCCCGGATTCGTGGGTGGTTGAAAAACCAGGTCATCCGAGAACATGAACAGTTCGTCGGCCAGCTCTTGTAATCCGCCGGCTTGCGTCACATCCCACAGCGTGGCACGTGGAATGTCGTGCAAATCACCAAAGTGGTACTCGTGAGGGGTACCACCTGTCCGAAGAACACGAGCGATCAGCCACGGATCCAATACGAATGTGGGTGGTATCTGAAGACCTTCTTCGTTCCATGGACGGCCGTCATTGTTGGTGGTAGGCAAGGAGTGTCCATCATCGCTAAACCAGCCTTTAGCAACATCATAAACCGGTTGACCATTCCCGTAGAACCAAACTCCCGGCCGGTTCATGCCGCGAATCACAAAATCGCGCCAAGCCGATTTACCGACCAGTGATACCTGGTCTTCAATAGCACCCTGACTGGCATCTTTCTGGGACAGGGGCAGCAGGGTGACCACCCCCAATAGACCAACGGTCACCACAAAGATCGCCACCAAAACTTCGATCAAACTTAGGCCGCACCGCGGCTGAACCACGGCAGTCAACGTCGGGGTCGACCCGCGTTGTCTGGCATCACTGTTTGATTCATACGTTTTGGCCATCGGAAACTTTCGTAGGAAATTGGCGGCTTCAGCCGGAGGGCATCTGCGTTCAACCACCCGAGCTGGAAAGACCTTCCATCGCAAAGCGACGGACCAACTTCAGTAGGTCGCTTTTACTTAAATTGCTTTGAATCTGTTCTTCGGTGAGCGGCGAGAACGCCGATGTGGTGATCCTGCCCGTTGTGTTGTTGATCGACACCCAGAAGTTATTTCCTCCTGCCAAATCCGGCGAGCGAAGTGTTCCCGGCCTGCTGATCAGCAGATGAATTGCGCTCAGGGGCCGTTGGTGATCCGGCTCCGGAGCGTTGTTTAATCCTGCGATCACCCGCTCGACGCTGCCGTCGGCTCCGAACAGAATCAGTGGATCGATTTCCCCGTCAGCCGGGTCGTTCGGACCGACCTCACTAAACCAACTCGACCAGCCGATCCCCGAATGCGCCACATCGATGGCGACCGAAGCCGGGAATGTCAACGGATGGACCGCGGATTGTGCCTGAATCAACGGTGAATTCGGATCTTCGGGATCGCTACGTGGAAAACCGTAAACTTGAAAGGGCACCTGTCCAACGAACCTGACAGGTGGGTCAAACTTAATACTTTGTGACGTCGGATCGGTCTCGGTGATAATTCTCAGAGGGCCTTTGTAGTCAAAACGAATCCAGTTACCCACGTTGAAAAATCGTGGATCGGCCGTGTTGCGGTTGTATTCTGCTGATGCCGCACCTACAACCCCGATCTTGGCATTCAGCACATCCCCCCCGTAAGGTGGCGGCAGTTCGGCCATTGCCAGCTCCAGCGAAATATTTGGCTGCAATGGAAGACGCCGAATCCAGATGCCCACCGGTCGGCCACGCTGGATGGCACGAGTCTGGGCCTGGGCAAGATAGGCGTTCACCATGCGCGCTGCTTCCCGCACGTCACGCCCTTCGCGAAGTGGTTGAATGACCGTTGCCGCCAGGCCAAACAACATCAGTACGATCGTGACCACCACCAGTAATTCGACCAGTGTAAAACCGCTTTGGGCACGGTCCCGACGCGACCAGCGTGACGTCGGGGCACGCAAGGCACCACTGGTCGGGCTGGGCTGTTTGCTGGAATGTTGTCTGTTCATGGCTACTGATTAAGTCGAGTGCTGAGGGTGTGGTTGTGAATGTTATCGACTGTCTCCTCAGGATTGTCCTTGTCAAGAATCTCGGCGATTAGCATCGGACCGGAACTGGTGTCGATCTTGTCACACGGTCCATGTATGGGGATGCCGGTCGCGGACGAATAAAACAAACCAAGTTTACCATCCGGTCCTCCGGATATGATCAGTGGGTATAAAGCGAATGCTGCGGGATCCAGTCCACGCGGATCAAAAGGATCGTGGTGTTTCAACGGATCGCTGAGCTGAATATCGGACATGCTCTGCTGGTCGTCGGAACCGGGCCAGCCGGCCTCGGAAAAGTCATCGACGACTCCGTTCATGTCATCGTCAATGTCTTTCGCACCCCATGCACCATCATCCCCCGGTGTTTCAGAAAATCCTGGCGCCCAGCGGATAAATACAATTGGTCTTCCCCATGCATCCAGGATTTCGGGCCAACCATCATGGTCGAGGTCACCAATTTCTTGGGACGTAAACCTGTCGATTGCCGAACCGTCTTCGTCGGACACCATTTTCAGAATCAAACCAAGACATTCATCCTGTGTCGGAAATCCTTTTTCCTCACACAAACGGCCATAGGCCCGCGCCAGCATGGGAAGATCTAGATCATTCGGGACAAGATCGCCGTTGAAATCGACCGTCGGCTCACGGATATCGCTAGCATGCTCCGGCAGCTCCAAACGCATTAGTTCCCGGACGGCCTCTAAACGCAGCCGAGCGGAATCGGTTGAAAGTGGGTCAGTTCCAGGAGGAATGACAATGGGAATGCGTCGATACTGATACTCGGACCACAGCTCTCCTATGACACGATCGATCTTGGCGATCGTCGTCCTGGTACGGGTGATCTTGACGCTTTCCATCGCGCTGTTCATGGCGAACATGGTCAGGCCGGCCAGGATCGAAATGATCAACATCGAGACCAGCAGCTCGACCAGGGTAAACGCGTTACGCCTGACGGTAAAAACCGACCTTTGCGCGTGTTGTGTGGACATCTGCCTTCATCTCCATTGCATCCCCTGCATGCATAGTTTCTATCTTTAACGCTGGCCGGCGTTGTTCTGCTGGATCTGGTTTTGGTCTGTCACTGGCGATCTGTCATCTGGCGTCTTCCGCACATTAAGTCGCTCGCCGAAAGACGACCAACCTGAAGTTTCGCTTGTCTCATTTGTTTCCTTCGCTAAGCACACCTCTTGTAGTTTTACGGCTGAGAATCCTTGTCCTCACCCAGCGTTCCGCTGCTGAAATTGGTCAGGTTGTCCGCATCGTAATCATCGTAGTTATTGCCACTGGGATACCACTTGGGATTTTCATTGTAGTTTCCGAAATGGGAATCTTGACCAGCAGAGATAAGTTGAAATGTCTTCGGATTCATAAATCGGTCGCTTCGATCTGACATGTAGGGCATTGCGGTACCTTTTTCCACACCATTGTCGGAAACGCGAAGTTGTTTGGGTATTGTGGGTTCACTTAGGTAATTTCCTCGACTGTCGAAATAGACAATCGGGCACATTGGTGCGCGCGTCAGAACCAAAACCTCGCCGGGCGTGGCCAAATTGAAATCATCACCCAGAATCATTTTCTCGCTGAACTCCATCAACGGTTCTCTCTCGGTGTGAATGGCACCATTTATTGGGTCTGCGTTTCCCGTCGTATCACCTGTAATTGGATATTCCGGACTCGGATGAAATCCACGTAGCCAAAACACTAATGCTTGAGCCGGATCGAGAAGTGGCAAGTCGCCAGTCGAAGTGTACTCCCGCCTTCTGGGAAAAAGACGATTCAGGTGGTCAATCACGTATTGATGGTTGGTGAAATCTGGTGGGTACTCACCGTATTCGCTCCGGTAAGCTTCGAGCGCCTGTTCCACCAGACTTAACTCGATCCGCATCGTCGCCACTTCCGTCTTCCTGAGGGCGATCACGAGCGCGGGCGTGGCCAAGCCGATCAACAGCGAAATAATCACGACCACGACCAGGACTTCCACGAGCGTGAATCCGGTTTGTTTTGCACCTGCCTGCTGGTTCATCCTCGCCACTCCTTTTCCTGCCCGTGTGTGCCCTGTTCCGCTTTGTTTTCTCTGGTTCCTGTTTTGTCTCGTACTTCCGCCGGTCAGTTTGTTGTCTTTGTTATCGTTCGGATCTCCTGCCGACGCCCCTCTAGGACAGGTCGGTGATCAGTTGTACCAGGGGCATAAATAATGCGATCACAATGAAGCCCACCATGAAGCCCAAAAACACAATCAGCAGGGGTTCTAAAATGGCCACCAGGCCATCGGTCATGACGCGCACTGTCTCCTCGTTCTCATCGGCCACCTTGTAAAGCATCGTGTCCAACTCGCCCGTCTCTTCGCCAACATCCACCATGTTCACCACGATGTCGTCGACAATTCGGCCATTCATCCGCGTCAGGTAAGCCAGCACCCCGACCAGGGCCAGACCACCCACCACGGAAGCCAGCATTTTGGTCAGTTCGGGTACGAACATGAACGGCACCGGCCCCATGGCAAACAGGCAAACCCAGAAAAACATTGCCACGGGGTGAAATCCCGGCTTGGAAAACTGTTTCATGGGGTTCGAAATCGTATCGCCGTCGCGAATCGCATCACCGATCTTGCTGAACATCCGCTCAAAGACGGCGTTTCCACACGTCTCCCGCGTGATCGCCAAACCCTCCAGGATCGGTACGCCGCTCGATATCAGGGTGCCCAACGTCCGCGTCGAACGAGCAAGAATAT
>CAUZBP010000084.1:0-19889 GCA_963578105.1 Planctomycetota bacterium | reverse complement strand
CGGAATTGATTCCAATCGGGTTCGGTTGCCTCGATCCGGGAGGCCATGCAGGCGACGGTTGCAGTCAAGGTAAAAACCAGGATCATAAGGTCAGACCGAAGCTTGCGACCAACGACCCGCTCCATCATCGGAATGAACGTCATTGGATGAGTCATGCCGGTCAGTCTCGCAGGTCGGGATGTGGCCACTTTGTGGAAGACGAGAGAACTCTGATTCCTGCTCTGCCCCTGGTCCCAAACTTCAATGGCACATGGACAGCCAGGTTGAACGTTGCCCCTGCCTGGGACTCGTCAGGTGACTACTATATCACCACTTTTCAGGAACCCGTAATTCGACAAGTCGACTTCATGTTTTATGGGAGGGGAACGCCGGACAGCCCGAACTGGCCTACCGTAGATTCCCGGAGGAGCTACCCGAAGGGCCTTCGAATTATGAGAAACTTACAAACAGGGGTCTTCACCTGGAAGGGGTGAGCTTCGACAAATGCTCCTACTCTGAGGATTTTACCTGCTGCCAAAGGAAAATTAAAATCTGCGAGGAATTCAGGGTAGGTCACGTGAATCCAGGGCCAACGTCTCCTGGTGCGGGTCAGGACGGATTTTTTTCTTTGCTGGAAAATTCAAAACATGAATTTTTGACAACCAATTCTCGCGTATCCATTTGTGAACGTTTAGGATGGTATGGTTCCATGGGGAAAGCAAGGAAAACTGCATATTTGTCTGGCAAGGAAGTTCAGGTTTAACACAACATTGAGAAAAAATTTAAGAGGAAAAAGTCATGATCGTTCGATCGAAAACCAATTTGATTGCAGCATTGAGCCTGGTCATGGTTGTAAGCTTAGCCACAAAGCAAGGGTTCACCCAGACTCAACCATCCCGTACCGCATCGGCCCCGACTGCTGCCGCTTCATCGTCAGAATCGGAGCAGGCGAAAGAGGCGAAGGAGTGGCTCACCGCTTACATGATGGTCCATCACGGATATCGCCTGGACCACATGGACGCCCTGGAGGACAAGTTCAACAAAATGACCCCAACGCAGTTGCAAACTCTCAAGATGATGTACGAGCAGAAACACGCGGCGAATCTTCGCCGTGACGCCATGTTTCAACAGGCACAGAACAAGGTGAATAATATACACATGTCCCAGTTGCAGGGGCAGCAGCAGATGTTCAACAAGGCGGAACTCCAGGGTGAGCAGGAGAGTGCGGCAATCGAGCAAAATCGCCTTAATCAAATGCACCGCGAAGCTGCGGCAAACATTCGCACAAAAGAGGCCTACCCACTTTATGGCGGTGGTGGATATAGGGGTGGATACGGCGGATACGGTGGTTACGGCGCCTATGGGTATCCTTATTGACAAGCCTGTTTTGCCCGTCAGCAAACCAAAGGCCGGAAACGGACGGAAGTCATGTTGAAACGGACCGTGGCGCCAAGTAATGGCGGCCTCATTGCCACACCACTTTTGGCATCGTGTCGGCAAAATGTTCGTGCTCAGCCAACAATGGATATGCTCTTTTGGGGTTTGCCTCCCCAGATTTATTGCTTGAGGAGATTCCTGGGATGAACTGGCGTCACCTGTTTCTGGTAGTCATGATCGTTTTGCTGCTCTCGATCGGGCCTGACGGGTCGCACTCACAGGCCCAGCCAGCTTCCCCTGACAAACCCTCCAAAGCGACTCCCGATTGGAAGAAGTTGGAGAAAGCTTATGCCTCGACAACACTGGAATTGGCCCAGGCCGATTTGGCCGTCGACGAAGAAATGATCAAGCAAGTTTCGGGAACCGTACCGGGCATGCACATCGATCGCTTGAAAAGGTTGGTCGCACTCCGCCAGCGGCAGTTAAAAGCTCTTGAAAAGGGGCCAGCCGATAACCGGCTCGAGCCGTTGGTGCTCAGTTGTCAAATGATGTTGGCCAATTCGGCAGACAACCTCCGCCGGCTGTTGGCTGCCAACAAACAGGTTTCTGGAACCATTTACATGGTTGAGATTCGACAGGCTGAAGTGCGGGTTACCGTAGCCGAGGCACGGCTGGCACTGGTCAAGGCCCTCCCAAAACAATCTGCACCGGTGCGTCTTCACTGGGAACTGCAGATCTTGCGGGAACAACTTGACGAAGCGATTTACTTGATTCGGGAACTGCAGTTGCGTGAGTAACCGCATCGCATCACAGGTCCCAGGGGAAATGACCGTCAAGATTGTTGACCCTTGCTGGTTGGGCGGAACTTCGGTCGGGAGGCTGGCCTCAAGGGGGTCGACGGCGGAAATTTACCCAGGATGGCATTTGATGCCGAGATTGAGTGATTCCCCGGCGTTTTTCGATTATCTTCGCGTGTTGTTCACGAAAGAAATCCTGGCAATTCTCTAGTTTTGTTGCTTGCCGTAAAGGTTGCTCCGTGAGGAACTCGGCTCGTTGGCTACTGGCGGCGCGGTGGTTGCAGAGAATTTGATTCGCCTGAGTATTCAAGGGGAGAGGGGCCGTGGTCCGGAGAGCAACGAGGTTGCCGGGCAGCGGTGGAATGTGTGGATTTCTGGTGAACTTTTCTGGGGGTGAGTCGATACCCGCTGAACTCAGTTTCGGACCCTTGTGTCAACCCCTTTTCCTGCATCTAATTAGTACTCATCGGCTTCGCGAGAAGGCCCCGGCGACCACGGATTCATCCATGCGTGTCGCCATTGCCTGGCGAGCTGCCGACATTTTTAGTTTACAGGCTGGTTGATGATCATCTCAAGCGGTCTTTAAGATACTTTCCTGTTCCAAATCTGGTCCTCGGTTTTAGTGCTGGAATCTTCGTGGTCAGTCGGGGTTCAATGCCTCTGACTGTTTGGCATTGCCTTGATCGAGCAGTCAGGGAGCCAGTTAACAGCGACTTTAGAGCACGGGGTTTTTAGAACGGAAGTCAAATGGCAGCGACCGGCGCGGGTTGTGGTTGAAGAAGTCCAAGGTTTGAAGAAGGTCATAAGGAAAGGGTAGCGGAACTGGTTTCCAGAGCGGAGATCCAGCGACTGCCACAAATCGACTGGAGAATCGAACGAACATGCGTTACCTGCCATTTGCCGTCGTTGTATTTTTGACGATCATATTTTTTGCCCTGACGATGTTGCACAGCTACTGGTGGTCTATTCTGTTAGCTGTTTTTGCTTTACTGACTTGGTTGGGGTGTTACGACGTCATTCAGATTCGGCACAGCATCCTGCGGAGCTATCCGCTCATTGCCCATTTCCGTTTCATATTCGAGGCCATTCGCCCGGAGCTTTATCAGTATTTTGTCGAGAGCAATACAGATGGGCGGCCTTTCAGCCGCGATCAACGGTCTCTTGTCTACGAGCGTTCAAAAAACATTGAGGGCTTAAAGCCATTTGGTACCGAGTTGGATGTCTACTCGGATGAGTACGAATGGTCCCTGCACTCGATTGCCCCCCACCCCAAGTGCAAGGAGCACTTCCGTACGATGGTCGGAGGAGCGGAGTGTAGCAAGCCGTACTCCTGCTCGCTCTTGAATATTTCTTCGATGAGCTTTGGTGCGATCAGTCCGAACGCGATCATGGCGATGAACAAGGGGGCGAAGAAGGCAAATTTTGCCCACTGGACTGGTGAAGGGGGATTCAGCCCGTATCACAAGAAATTTGGTGGCGACATCGTGTGGCAACTTGGTACGGGATACTTTGGTTGCCGTAATGACGACGGCACTTTTAGTGCCGACCTGTATGCCGAACAAGCCGTCGATGAACAGATCAAGATGATCGAGATCAAGATTTCCCAGGGAGCAAAACCAGGACATGGAGGCGTATTGCCAGCGGCCAAGATTACCCCCGAGATTGCTGCAACGCGTAAGGTTCCCATGGGGCAAGACTGTATTTCTCCCCCCGGCCATTCAGCCTTCAGCACCCCACGCGAATTGTGTGAGTGGATTCAGCAGCTGCGGGAGTTGAGTGGGGGTAAACCGATTGGTTTCAAGCTTTGTCTTGGCATGCCTCACGAGTTCCTTGCAATTTGCAAGGCCATCCTGGAAACGAAAATCCTGCCAGATTTTATCAATGTTGATGGTGGGGAAGGGGGAACGGGGGCAGCACCGCTTGAATTTTCCAATAACATGGGAACGCCGCTGGTCGAAGGTCTTTTGTTTGTTCACAATGCGCTGGTGGGTTGCAGCTTGCGAGAGAAGTTGAAGGTGGCCTGCGCCGGCAAAGTGACATCGGCTTCCCACATTGTCCGGAATCTGGCAATCGGAGCAGATTGGTGCAACGCGGCCCGCGGGTTTATGATGGCCGTCGGTTGTATTCAAGCGCAGAAATGCCACACCAATACTTGTCCTGTTGGCGTAGCGACCCAGGCCCCAGGTCGTTTTCGGGTGCTCAATGTGGGTGACAAGGGAGAACGCGTTTACCGTTACCACACGAATACGATGGAGGCATTGTCGGAGTTGGTCGCTGCCATGGGAGTCGACAAGCCCTGCGACTTAAAGCCGTTTCATATTTCCAAACGCCTCGATTCGCATCGGGTCATGACTTACCAGGAGGCGTACAACTATCTCGAAGATGGTGCGCTCTTGAATGAGACGGGCGGGCACTCCTATTTCCACAAGGTATGGTCCCAGGCGTCTCCCGATACGTTCGATTTTGTAGGTGCCAGCTAACCCTTGTAAACCGGCCGCTTCAGGTGGCCCAATGAGAAAGACTGAAATGTCGAACCAGCGAGTGGTCATTCTGGGAGGTGGGTTTGCCGGGGTCTACACCGCAATGAAGCTGGAGCGCTTGCTCCGCAAGCGCCAGGATATTGAGGTGGTTCTTGTCAACCGGGAGAACTACCTTGTCTTTCAGCCGTTGCTGGCTGAAGTGATTTCGGGAAATATCGGTTTGCTCGACACGGTCTCCCCCATTTGTCGTTTGGCACCACGCACGAAACTTTACGAACGCGAAGTCGAGTGCGTGGATCTCGCCAATCAGACGGTGACCCTTTCACCGGGCTTCGAGGCCAATGCAACGGTGCTTCACTATGATCATATTGTGGTGGCCCTTGGAAACGTAACCGATTTTCGCAAGGTTCCCGGACTGCATGATCATGCATTCCCGTTCAAATATCTGGGTGATGCCCTGCGGTTGCGGGACCATTTGATTCGCGTGCTGGGGGAAGCCGCTACGACCACAGATCCCGAACTGCGAAAACAACTGCTCACCTTTGTGGTTGGTGGTGGAGGGTTCTCGGGGGTGGAAGTTTGTGCCGAACTCAATGATTTCGTGCGGCGGGCGGGCCAAAAGTACTTTCATATCAACCCCAACGATATTCGTACCGTGCTGGTGCACTCGGAGGATCGCATCCTCGAACGGGAAATGCCGGAGCGGTTGGGAATGTATGCCCAGGAAGTGCTTCGCAAACGTGGCGTTGAATTCCTCTTCAACCTTCGCCTGGAAACGGGCACACCCAAATGTGCTGTCCTGCACGACGGGCAACGTATTCCGACCAGGACACTCATTTCAAGCGTTCCATCTTCGCCTAACCCCATTGTCGCCGGCCTCGATGTCCCGCAAGAACACGGGCGTATCAAAACCGACTCCAAAATGCAGGTCGAGAGTTTTGACAATGCCTGGTCGCTGGGCGATTGTGCGTTGGTGCCGAATCCCTCCGGAGAAGGATTTTGTCCTCCCACGGCACAATTTGCCATCCGGCAGGCAGCGACTTGCGCACGCAACATCGTGGCTACCATGGATGGCCGGGCACAAAAGGACTTTCGATTTAAAGAACTCGGTAAAATGGCTTCCCTCGGGCACCGTCGTGCAATTGCCCAGCTCTTTGGCTGGATCAACCTGGAGGGATTCCTGGCCTGGCTGCTCTGGCGGGCAGCCTACTGGGCCAAGCTGCCAGGTGTCGACCGCAAAATCAAAGTTGGGGTTTCCTGGCTGCTTGACCTCGTGTGTGGGCCTGAAATTGTTCAAACAAAAGTCGATGTCAAACCAGCCATGTCCGAATCGCACTTCGAACCGGGTGAAATGGTGCTGCATAAAGCAGATCGTGCCGATCGGCTCTTTATCATTATCAACGGAAAAGCAGAGCTTTCCTATGGAGATGAAAATGGCGAAGCGGCGAAAAGTGTCGAACTTACCGCTGGCGACGTCTTCGGCGTGGCCGAAATTCTCGAAAAGACGTCGGTCCAGGCAAACGTTCGTTGTATCGAACCGCTCACGGTCATAACCTACAACAAGAGTGAGCTTGAACCGTTGTTGTCACTGCCCGTGATTCGGTCAAGTTTTGAACAATTGCGCTAGCGCACGCCTCAAATGGATTAAACGGGGGCCGCAGTTTCGCCCCCCTGTACAGTCGACAGAAAGAATGATCATGACTCAGAATGTTTGCGAAAATCTACTTGATATTTTTGCCGGCGTTGGCGTTCGCGACATCTTTGGCGTCACCGGTGATGCACTCAACGTGTTCCTTGATGCCATTCGCAGAGATGACCGATTTCGTTGGATTGGTGTGAGGCATGAAGAAAACGCAGCATATGCTGCCTGCGCCCAAGCCGAGTTGTCAGGGGGAATTGGCGTTTGTGCGGGAACGACCGGTCCCGGAGCCTTGCATTTAATCAATGGGCTCTACAACGCAAAAAAAGAGGGAGCTGGTGTCGTTGCAGTTACCGGGCAGGTTGCCCATGCCGAGCGCGGAACGAATTACTGGCAGGAAGTTGACCTCTCGAAAATGTTCGATGACGTCTGTGCATATCAGGCGGTGATCAATACCACCGCGCAAATGCCGCGACTGGCCGAAATTGCAGTTCAGAAGGCGTTGATCGATCGGACGACATCCCGGATCGAAATCCCCATCGATTTAACCGACGCCAAAATCAAGAGCAACTACTTCATGCATCCGCTCGTCACCCACCGATCTGCCGTCATCCCGCCAGATTCTGAACTTGAGAAGGCGGCTCAGATCATTAACGAAGGCAAACGCGTCGCCCTGTTTTGTGGAGTGGGTTGCCGTGATGCGAAAGAGGAAGTGCTCTCGCTCGCCGATCGGTTGAATGCACCGGTTGTTCATACATTAAGGGCCAAAGATATCTTCGAGTATGGGGACGACAACGTCGTTGGGCTCACCGGTTTGATTGGAAATCCGTCCGGATATCATGCCGTCTGGGATTGCGATGTTCTTGTCATGTTGGGAACCAACTTTCCCTACGACGGTTTCATTCCCGAGGGGATTAAAATTATTCAGGTCGATTTCAAAGTAGAAAATATCGGGCGCCGGGCACCGGTGACGCTCGGTCTGGTCGGCACCGTCAAGGAGACGGCAGCTGCACTTTCGGCACGTGTTGACCAGGGAGGGTCAGAGAATTTCTTGCTTCATCTTGGCAAGCTCCGCGACAAATGGCTTAACCAGATGGACCGTCAGGCAGCGTTGACTCGTACAGACGAACCCTTGCATCCACAGTTGTTCGCAAAGGCGATCAGTGACCGGGCTGCGGACGATGCGGTCTTCAGTGTCGATGTCGGAGAATGCACCGTGTGGGTTGCCCGGCAGGTACGCATGACGGGCGGGCGCCGGATGATCGGCTCGTTCAATCACGGATCTCTCGGGGCCGGGTTTCCCCTTGGCATGGGAGCAATCGCGCTGGACTCCAGTCGAGAGGTCTGGGTTTTTTGTGGCGACGGTGGGTTTGGTATGGCCATGCAGGACTTCATAACCGCCGTACGTTTCAATTGGCCGATCAAAGTGATTGTCTTCAACAACAGTGAATTGGGATTCGTGAAGATGGAAATGGAAGTTTCCGGCTTGCCCTTTTATCCCGAAGCGACAGGGTTACTGAATCCCGATTTTGCGGAATATGCGAAAGTGTGTGGTGGCGATGGCGTGCGTGTGGAACATGCCGAGGACATCGTGCCGGCAGTCGAACAAGCCCTTGCTTCCGACAAGCCGTTTATCATCGATGCAGTCGTCAGCCCGGGTGAGCTTACGATGCCCCCAACCATTAAAGTCGAACAAGCGTGGGGATTTGGTATGTCCAAGCTCAAAGAAGCAATCCTGGGGCTTCGGGGTGATCATTCGCAGTGGCAAGCGTGGCGGGATGAGTTCAAAGCAAACTTGGGCTGACCCGCATTGAACAACAAAAGAGGAATAAAACATGGGGATTAATTCAGCCATTGCCAACTTGCGAACAGCCGATATTGTCGAGGTTGCTATCCGGGGTCAAACCTTGCTTGAGCAGCCGCTGTTGAACCAAGGGACGGCATTTACCGAACAGGAACGGCATGATTTTGGTTTGCTTGGGCTGTTGCCCCCCGATGTCGAGACGATCGAGCAGCAGGCAGATCGCTGCTATGAAGCCTTCCGTAACGAACCGTCTGATCTGGAAAAACACGTTTTTCTGCGAAATCTTCAGGATGAGAACGAGACACTTTTTTACCGGCTGATCGTAGAACACATTGCTGAAATGCAGCCGATTATCTACACCCCTGTGGTGGGTGAGGCGTGTCAGAAGTTCAGCCACATTTACCGCCGCCCGCGCGGGTTGTTCATAGAGTATCCTCAACGGGAACACATCAAGGAAACACTTGACAATTGCGCCCTCTCCAACGTCGAAGTGATTGTCGTCACCGACGCCGAGCGGATTCTCGGGTTGGGTGACCAGGGGGCGGGTGGCATGGGAATTCCGATCGGCAAGTTGTCGCTCTACACCGCAATCGGTGGGATCCATCCTTCAGCGACGTTACCGATTATGCTTGATGTCGGTACGAACAACACCGAGCGGCTCGAAGATCCAAGCTATATTGGCTGGCGGCATGAACGTATTACGGGACAAGAGTACGACGATTTTGTGGATGCCTTCATGACCGCGGTCATGGAAAAATATCCCCGCGTCTTGCTCCAATTTGAGGACTTTGCTTCCAAGAACGCCTCACCGATTCTTGCCCGCTATCGCGATCAGCTCTGCACGTTCAACGACGACATTCAGGGTACGGCTGCTGTCACGACAGGCACTATTCTGGCTGGCGTTGCTGCAACGGGCCGCAAACTTCGTGAACAACGGGTGGTGATGCTTGGGGCCGGATCAGCCGGCGTTGGGATCAGCAATCAATTGGTTGCGACGATGATGAAAGAGGGCCTCAGCCTGGAGAAGGCCCGCAGTCGATTCTATTTGATCGACAGTCATGGACTGATCCACGACGGCCGGACCAACCTGGCCCCGTACAAAATCCCCTTCCAACAAAAGCGGGAAGCTCTGGGGGACTGGGGTTGCCAGGGTGATGACGAAATCAGTTTCCTCGATACGGTCAAGCATGCCCAGCCGACAATTCTGGTGGGAGTCACCGGTCAGACAGGAGCCTTTACCGAAGAAATCATTCGCGCAATGGCGAGCAACGTGGAACGCCCTATCATTTTTCCTTTGTCGAACCCCACCTCCCGGGCCGAGGCAACCGCAGCCGATGTTGTTGCCTGGACAGAAGGTCGGGCCCTGATTGCAACGGGAAGTCCGTTCGACCCGGTGCCTTTTGAAGGCCGAGAGATTCCGATCGCCCAATGTAACAACAGCTATATTTTTCCGGCGATGGGACTTGGCATCCTTGCCTCGGGGGCAACGCGAGTGACGGATGAAATGTTTATGGCGGCGGCGCTTGCCCTCCGCGATGGTTCGCCTGCGCTGAAGGACCCTAATGCATCGCTGCTGCCGCGGCTGGAGGATATTCGCAGGATTGCCAGGCACATTGCCATCGAGGTGGCTTTGGCTGCACAGGAAAACGGAGTCGCGCCGAAAATGACACAGGCAGAAACAGAACAACGTATTGACGACACGGCTTGGACTCCCGCTTATCCGGAATTGAAAGCGGTGGGTTCCTGACCTCAAGTTCAAGAGTCGGTCACAATACGTGCAAATCAAGGCCTAAAACGCACCGTCACCATCCAACAGATACGTGGAGACAAATCCATATGAGTTTCGACATCATGACCTACGAGCCGGAAGGCGACAAACGAAATTCCGACTTTTTCAATGAGTACCGGTTGAAGATCTACGAGCGACGGGAATCGAGCGGCCTCATGCAATTGCTGGGAAACCTGCGCGGCCTAGCGGTTCAGGTCGAAACAGGCGATGCCTTGGGGTATATGGAAGAACTTTATCTGATGACTCCATACCGGTTCACAGCAGCCTATATTACCGACACCCACAAAATTTATGTACTCACCTCCGAACCGGCATTTCCCCGGTTTTTCTTGTTGGAACCTCTTGATTCGTCCTACGAGGACGACATCAAGCGGTTCAATATGATGTATCCGATGGCCAGCCAAACACCCAATGCCCGCTACCTTGGCGAAATCTTTCACACAAGCGATGTGGCTGAAACCCGTAAGGTTTTGGAGGACCAGAATATCCGGTTTCACTATCCCGGTGAGATTGAGAACTCGTTTTACGCAAACAGTCATTTGTCATTCACGTTTCCGTCCGACTTTACCTATAACCGCCTTGGCTACACCAGTTTCGAAATGGAAGATTTTGATGCGTTTGAAATTGGTCAACGGTTTCATCTCACTCCGGAGCAGTTAGCACGGCTTGAGAAACAGGATGCGGTGGGACGCGATCTTGGAATTCATGAGTTGCTCGCCGGTGTCGATCACATGGCGACCCGGATTCTCGCCGGCGAACGGGAAGATGCAATTCTCGAGTTCCTCACGATGTCGAATTATTACTTTTGGGGAGCCTATAATATCGCTGCCATGAATTCATCGACCAACGTGAATCGTAATCACCTCGTTACCGATGACAAAGAATCACCTGCCAAGGTCTTTACCGCGAACAACACACCTTCCTTTGTCAATTCGTTCGACAACTTGCCCATGCCAACGGAGGAGTTTGTTCGAAACTTTGGGCGGCGCATGCATCATGTCGCTTACGAGGTCCGCGATGGAGATCACCCGTCAGGTGTCAAAAACGTCGATTATGTCGTCGGAAAACTGGCCGAGGCGAAAATTCCTTTCCTGGCACACGTGGTGGGAGAGTGCAAAGACGATCCAGATCTCAAGCAGATCTTTTCCAAGCACTCGAAGTACTCCATCCTGATCACCGAGTATGTCGAAAGGTGCCACAAGTTCACCGGATTCTTCACGAAGCAGAATGTTGCCTCGCTGACCGAGGCGGCAGGGCATGACGAACGCTACCAACATGGCCACGTGTTCGACTAGCCGATCATTGACGGTTGCAGGGCTCAGTGGATTGCATCTCCGCAGGTTTGAGCCCTTGCTGATTGCCGGGTGACTTTCCTGCAAGTCATGATGACGATTTTGATTTAGCGTGACGCGCTTTTGCACGCTCGGCCGATATTTGACAGATTTCGGCACCGAGTACCAGAATTTGCGCCGTGTAAAAAATCCAGACGACAAAGGCGACAATGGCACCACTTGTCCCATAGGCCGACGCAATCACGCTGCGAGATAGGTAGAACCCGATGAGCCATCTGCCAAACTCAAACAAGATCACCGAAACGGTGGCCCCCAACAGAACGTGAAGCCAGTCCGGTCGCCGGGAAGGCAGGAGCTTGAAGATCATCGCGATGACACCAAACACAACAAGCAGCGTGATTCCACTAGTTACAAGTTGCCAAAACGGACCGGAAAAATGCGTGTTGGGGAACAGTTGGCTTGAAATGGTGTGAATGAACAGCTGGGCGAATAATGTTGCAACAAGCAAACTACCGGCGATGATCACACTCAAGGCTGCGATCAGACGTCCGAAAAGGAATGCCAAAATCGCTTCGCGGGTAGACCGTTTTGGCGATCCAAAGATGCGATTCAGCGTTTTACGGAGCTCTGCAAAAATTGCCGATGCGGCATAGAGCAAGAAAATTCCCGAGATCACCGACGTAAACGTGATACTGCCGGCAAAAGCCGAATTGGAAAACACTTCCTGGGCAACCTCTGCTCCGGCAGGGCCCATGGCTTCGGCAAGTTTTGCCTGCAGGAGAGATTTTGCCTGTGTACTTCCCACGAAGTGGCTCAGTGCGACCGCGGCAAAAACAAGCATCGGGGCCAGCATGAAAATCGCAAAATAGGCAATAGCGGCCGAAGATCGGGTGTTGTCGTGAGCAACCCATCGCTCGGACAGCTGTCTCACCAGTGAGAACAGGCGCATCAATCTTCTCGATAAGGGTGTTTGATCGAAAACGTCATCCGGCTTCGCAGCACATCGGTTCAGTGTTTCGATGAACCCATGTTATGCAGCAAATCAGCCTGCGGTGCATATCTTTCGCAGATAAAACCAGCCGTCAGTCGGCATCAATCCAGATTTTTGCCTCGTCCAACTTGCTGTGGTCAAAATACTTGATCTTCGCAGTGGTAAATGGTTTACAAAAGGTGGCCATCCCTTGTTCCCATTTTGTCTCGCCAACAATGGCCAGGCGTTCGATATCGCGCCAATGGTGGGAATCAAACTTTATATCTTCCCATAGAGCTCCCGCGGTCCAGCCGTGGAAATCGTGCATCTCAACCAGCAAGCGAAGTTTTCCATGTTCTTGAATCTGCTTTTCAACGGCAGGTACAAAACTCTCATAAGATTCCTTGGTCAGTTTGCCACTCAGCTTGAGATGGGTCAGTTTTCCCGTAGTGAGCAGCTCGACTTCGTTGGACATAATATTTACTCCTATCGTTAGGATGTCCCTTTGAAATGATTGAACGTAGCACCGGCTCGATACTACCTCGCTATTCTAATAGGTTGTGCGTGGACGAAAAGTGGACTTGGGGCCAGCTGGGTGATTGTTTTTTTAGTTCCCAGTTGCAGCCGGATTGCCGAGTCCCTCGACCAGGTCCGAACCGCTGGGGCGCTGGAAGGGGCGCAAACCAAACTCAGGGATCGCCGCAAAAATGTGATCAAAGATATCGCTTTGAATAGCCTCATAATGAACCCACTCGGTGTCATTGGTGAATACATAGATTTCAAGGGGCAGTCCATACTCGTTGGGAGCCAACTGGCGGACCATCAATGTCATGCTATCGGAAATATAGGGGTGATTTTGGAGATACGCGACGAGGTACGCCCGAAATGTTCCCATGTTGGTCATCCACCGCCCGTTGATCGGTTGGGCAACGTCTGCCCCGTGCTCCCGATTGTAGGGTTCCAATTCGGCTTGCTTGTTTTTGAGATACTCTTTCAGATGATCAACTCGGGAAAGTGTTTCGATCATTTCAGGCGAGCAGAAGCAGATGCTGTTGACGTCGATGTAAATTGACCGCTTGATTCGTCGTCCCCCGGAGTCTGACATTCCCCGCCAGTTTTTGAACGATTCGGAAATCAGTTGGTAACTCGGGACCATCGAAATCGTGTTATCGAAATTCCGTACCTTGACGGTTGTCAATGTGACATCGATCACATCGCCGTTGGCATGGCATGTTGGCATTTCGATCCAGTCACCCGGTCGCACCATATCGTTGGCGGCAAGTTGAATCCCGGCGACGAATCCCAGGATCGCATCTTTGAATACCAGTATGAGAACTGCCGAAACCGCACCCATTCCGGCCAGCAGTGTCAGCGGGGAGGTACCCAGCACAATGGTGAGTGTCCAAAGCCCTGCCACAATGATGACGGCCAGTTTAGCCGACTGGAGCAGCGTGGTGATTGGATAGCGCTTGAAATGTTGATGGCGTTTGTACCGCTCGTCGACGATTGCGATCAGGCTGTTCAGTACGAGCAATCCGATAATCACCAGCACAATTTCGGAAGATCGACTCGTAAACGTGGCAATATCGTGATCTGGTGGGAAGAGTTTAGGGACCAACGCCCAGATTACAAGAACGGGTGCGACATAAGCGAGGCACGCAAAAACACGTTTCACGTGGGGACTGACCAACTCAATTCCTGGTTGGCGGGAGAAATGAGTTACGATGCGCAACAAGATCTTTAAGGCAATGAACCTGGTAACCCAAGCCGAAAATAAAATAGCCAGCAGGGAAATTCCAATAATCGCGAACTGAATCTGGTTCGTCGTTAGATCTTGCTGGCTTAACCAGTTGCGGATGACAGCTTCCATGACCGTCCCTGTCCTGATTGGGGTGATGGTTCAATTGTCGCTTGTTTTAGCGTGGGAACTGGTGCACCTTATTTTGTGTTACAGAAATTCGGGCCAACCTGCGGACCGGACCGATGTTTCACTCCTGGGATCGTGATGCTTGCCGCTACCGCCTGGCCAATTTTTGCGATGCCAATATTTGCCAACCATGTGCTCCCTGGCACGATCAACAGGGCACGTGTGCACCGCCGCTAGTGTAGCAAATCGGCCACGTTACGCAGAGGTCGCCGTTCGCCGAAAATGAAGGCTTGTGGGGCCTGAGGAAAGTTGCCCTGCGACGGTGATTGGGGGTTGAGAACCTCTTTTCCACTTGATGGTACCCCCCCAGAGTCCTCTCCCGGAAAATTAGCCGTCCAGCGCGTTGGAGTGAGAGTTCTCGCCCTCGGCAGGCGTAATTTGTTGTAGCGTCCTTTCCAAGGCACCCTCCATCTGCTCGATCGGGATGAGCGGGGCCATGGGGTCGTCATAAGGCGTCACACTGCCTGAGGCGAGGTCGAGGTGGATGGGTCCATAACGGCCAGGCTGGTTACTTTTGGTCAGGAGCTGAGCGAGGACATCACCGCTGTTGTAATGCCAGAATTCCCCAGGAAAATGCATGAACCCGTGACGCTCCATGACGGCGGTGATCTCCCGTCGGTTGTCACGTTCCTCCGGCGTAATGAACGGGGATTCCATGGGTGTGTATTCGCTCATTTCCAGATACGATTTGCCGCGCCATACCTCCGACCGGTCGTCGCGTCGGAAAACCGAAATGTCGACGGCCGCTCCCTGCGTGTGGGTGCCAAGTTTCCCGTAGTTGGCGATCAACACACGAGCCCGCCGAAAGACCAGCTCGACCGGTGGTTTTTCTCCCTGGCACTCCCAAAGACACGTGCGGACAATGAAATCGAAAGTTGTGGGACTCAGGACCAGGCGGGTTTGCATTTCCTGGGTACGGAATCCGTCTTCAATCTTCAAGATCCATCCCTTTTCACTCATCTCTCGGGCGATCGCAATCAGCGAATCGAGCAGGTTCTCGCGTAGGTAATAGATGCGATCGAGATTGCCGTCGATTTTTGTTTCTGAAAAAAGGGCTTCTACCCCGGCCCCATCAAAGGCTTCAGGAATGGATTTGAGGGGTTCCCCCGATTCCTCGTAAGGGTATGCAAGTACTTCTACCATCAGCTGGTCCATCTGGTTCATATAGTTGATCCAGTAGTCCCGTCGCTGCTGATCGTCGGTGTGAATGGGTGACATCGTGTTTCAGTTCTTGTTAAGGTTCGAGGTCATTCGCAAGGTGTTGGAGGTTTCAGCCTTTTTTCAACCGCAATATTTCTGCCAGCTTACCCAATGCATCGTCTTCTGCTTGAGAACAGCCGCAGCGTGCGATGCGACTGGGCTAGTCGTGCGTCATTGTGAACCACGCGCCGAACCATGGGTAGGGATCATTTCAATTTTGTGTCGGAGTTTTCATTTTGGCGTGCGAACCCTGGCGCGGTTTTTCGCCGGTTATTGAACACTTGGCCCTAAGCCGTCATACTGCGGGTTCATCTCTTGTCGTAGAAGCAAGTCCGTAGAAGCAAGTGTATGCTCAAGATCAACGACCAGCTCACGCCAGCCGACTTGCTGGTCAGGTTAGAGACTTTTTGGGCGTTGTCGGGAGGTTGCCTTGATGCCATCGAGGAGAGTGCTTCGCCTGGCACTGCTTCTCCCGTGTTTACGGTAGCAGGACGATACACGGCCCAAGGCTGGACTGAGTGGACCCGGGGGTTTCAGGTCGGGTCGGCGCTGCTGCAGTTTGATGCGACCGGTGACGAGCGCTTCCTCGAACTCGGCCGGAAAAAGACCGTCGAGGTGATGGCGACGCATCTTACGCATGCCGGTGTTCACGATCACGGCTTCAACAATGTCAGTACCTACGGGAACCTGTGGCGATTGATGAATGAAGGGCGTTTGGCCGAAGACCCGTGGCAACGCTCCTTTTACGAAGTTGCACTTAAAACAAGTGGTGCCGTGCAGGCAAACCGATGGGCAACCACCAGCGATGGCACCGGGTACATTTATTCGTTCAACGGGCCACAGTCGCTGTTTGTCGATACCATTCGTTCTTGCCGTGCGCTGGCATTGGCTCATCAATTGGGGCACGTTCTGATGGCTGAACGAGACGAGCGAGTTAGTTTGCTCCGGCGGCTGGTGGAGCACGCAACGAACACGGCTCGATTCAACATTTGTTATGGCGATGGTCGCGACACGTACGACATCCGCGGACGAACTGCACACGAAGCGATCTTCAACACGAACAATGGCGAATATCGATGTCCCTCAACCCAGCAAGGTTACTCTGCCTTCACGACCTGGACCCGAGGTTTGGCATGGGCCATGCTTGGATATTCCGAATTGCTGGAGTGGTTAGCGACCCGCCCCGACGAAGAGTTCGCAGAATGGGGGGGACACCAACAAATCGAGGCCGATTTTTCCAAGGCAGCAGAGGCGACTTGCGACTTTTACATCGAGCAAACTCCCAGCTGTGGCATTCCTTACTGGGATACAGGTGCCCCGGGCCTGGCGAAACTGGGAGATTATCTCCAGCAACCTGCCGACCCGTTCAATCCGTATGAGCCGGTCGATAGTTCTGCCGCCGCAATTGCCGCCCAGGGTTTGATCCGCCTCGGATGCTACTTGCGATCACGCACAAAGGGCGAGTTGGCCCGCCGCTACCTGCAGGCAGGCCTGACGGTGCTTGATACCCTTCTGAGCGAGCCTTACCTTTCGACCGACCCGGCGCACCAGGGGCTCATTCTGCATTCGGTTTACCATCGACCCAATGGTTGGGACTACGTTCCGGCAGGATGTTCTGTTCCGTGTGGCGAATCAAGCATGTGGGGTGATTACCACGCACGGGAGGTAGCGATTTATGTCCAAAGACTCGCTCAAGAAGGCCCCTACTACACCTTTTTTGGTTCTCCATCTTGAGGGTTGACCGGCGTGACGAAGCAAAAAAAACGTGTGGCACTTGTTACCGGCGGTAGTCGTGGCATCGGATTTGGAATTGCCGGGCAACTTGCCGACAGCGGGTTTGATTTGGCCATTAACGGTCAACGGGAAGAGGCCCAGGTCGAAGAGTCGCTGGCTGCGCTTCGTAAGCTCGGGGCCGAGGTCGCCTACTGTCGTGGCGATGTGGGTAGCGCCGCAGGGCGTCAAGCAATGATCGATAGCGTGCGAAGCCACTTTGGCAGGTTGCATCTTTTGGTCAATAACGCTGGCATCACTTCGCCGGGGAGACGCGACGTCCTGGAAGCGACCGAAGAGGCATTTGATCAGGTCATCGCGGTCAACCTGAAAGGTGCCTACTTTCTGTCGCAGCTTGTCGCCCGCTGGATGATTGAGCAACGCCAGCAAGATAACGCTTACCAAGGGTGCATGGTGAACATCTCTTCGATTTCGGGAGAAATCGCGTCGCTTAATCGGGGCGATTACTGCATTTCCTGGGCTGGTATGTCTATGGTGACCAAGCTGTGGGCAGCTCGATTGGCTGAGTTCGGCATCGGTGTGTACGAAGTCCGGCCGGGAGTGATCCGTAGCGATATGACCGCGGGTGTGACCGAAAAGTACGACAAGTTGATTGCCGAAGGATTGACCGTCGAACCACGCTGGGGCACCCCGGAAGACGTTGGCCGGGCTGTCGCGGTACTGGGTCGGGGAGAGTTGAGCTATGCGACCGGCAGTGTGATTATGGTCGATGGTGGTTTGACACTGCGGAGACTTTAGTCGAGGGCTCTCAGATGTTTACGCGCAACCCAGGCCTGCTTTCTTGTCACGCATTCTTGTTTGCTGAGCCATTTTTCCCGCGCTGACGGTGGGTGGTGACAAGGTAGGTCCGCTTAGATCTACCAAACTCTCGCAAAAAACAAGAATGCGCTACCCCGTTTCAATGACAGCCGACCAGGAAAGCCCGCCAGCTTGGTTACCCGGTTTTCAAGAAACGACCCACTGAAAATCTGACCGACCTAAATGAGTTCTGCGATGGGGGTCGCATAAATACCCGTAGGACGGCGCGTTCGCCCTTGTCGGTCTGGCACAGAAACATGCGGATCAATGCCCAGATTGTGCAGTAACGTCGCATGAACGTCACCAAATGTGATGGGGCGATCGATGACTTCCCCCGCAATTTTATCGGTGGCGCCCAGCACTTGTCCGGTCCGCATACCGCCACCCGCCAATAGGGCGGAGTTGACCCGTGTCCAGTGATCTCTGCCGGCATCTTTGTTGATTTTAGGTGTCCGGCCGAATTCTCCCCAGACAATCACCGAAACGTCGTTCAGCATTCCACGCTCATCCAGATCCTTGACCAGTGCGGTCACTGCTTGATCGAGACGAGGAAATTCCGTGCGGGACTGCTCGAAATTTCTACCATGCCAATCCCAGCGACTAAAGTTCAACGATACAACCCTGGCCCCAGCCTCGATCAGGCGGCGTGCGATAAGCAAATTCCGAGAGATCCGCGGGGCGCTATCCCCATTGTATTGGGCAGACCCTTCCCCGTATCGCTCGATCACTTTCGGATCTTCGTGAGAGATATCAAGCGCTTCGACCAATCGGGGCGATGAGAGGATTTCCCACGCTTGCTGGGTGAAGGAATTGCGGTCTCCAAGACTTGGACTTGCTTCCACATGTTTTTGCCACGTGTTCAGCAACGATAGCAGCGACCGCCGATCTCTCAACCGCTGGATTGAAATATCTTGAACGATCAGACGACCCGGATCGGGACTCAGGCCCGCGGGTGAATCGGCTTTGTGCCCTGGCGCATACTTGTCGACAAGCCCGAGTGGTGCATGGGGTTCGCCCAAAAATCCGCCGTGGCCAGGTTCGCCCCACTCTCGATATTGTGTTCGATAGAACAGCGACAGATTGGGAGGCATCGATGGATGGACAGGACCTTTTAACTTCGAGACCCATGCCCCCAGGCTGGGGGATTCGGGAGAAATTTGAGGGCACATACATTGCCTGGCATAATGTGGCCCTTTAGCTCCCACGATGCTTCGCAGGATCACGAGCTTGTCCATAATTGATGCAAGTCCGGGAAGCAACTCGCCGATCTGGATTCCCGCAACGTTGGTGCTGATTGGCTTAAATTCGCCCCGCACTTCGGTCGGTGCATCGGGTTTCAGGTCCCACATATCTTGATGCGGCGGACCACCTGGCAAAAAGATGTTAATCAGCCCCTTGTGGGAAGAGCCGCCTGGTTGGGCAGCCTCGGCACGCAGTACCGACTCAAGTGACAGCCCGCCACAAGCCATTCCCCCAACAGCTAGAAAATTTCTGCGTGACAAACGATCACAAAAGGCATGTCCACTTTGTGCTTTGCTCTCGAGCGTTAGCATGGTGACTTCCCTGGGTGAAGATACCAACCAGCGGAATTATATCGTGATACCGTTCAAAATTCCAACCGGAGATGGGAGTTTCCAAGGTGGTTTTGGTTTTGCCCGCTCACCACGGGTCGATATTCCTTCAATTCTGACCACCGGTTTTTAACCCCATATTTTTTGGGTGAATCCATGGGCTTTAGCAGGGAATTTGCGACAAACCGTTGAAAACAAGGGATGTGACGCGTTTCGTGCCAATGTGACAGGGGAACCCAGTGGGTGACGCCAACAACGACGATTTGCGAGTCCGTTTTGACAGCCGCCAGAAGCACAAGTTTTTACTCCTTTATTGAGAGGAAGAAGATGTCGCCCCCACCGCTGCGCACTGACCACCCCCCCGTCTTTGTACCAGTCTGAGTGAGAGAATCGGGGTTAAGTAACTCGGCTGTGTTCTGGAGGCTGAGGCGTAGCCGAAGCTGGAAGAACACAGCCAGCCGCATACGCGGCGGGG
>CAUZBP010000083.1:0-19993 GCA_963578105.1 Planctomycetota bacterium | reverse complement strand
GCACGGGTAGACCGCCACCACAAAGCAAATGGTCCCAGTCAACCGTTTGGCGAGCGTGAAGCAGTTCTGTAATGGCCGACGAAAGAGTGAAATCAAGGGAGCAGCAGTGAAAACGCGATTCGCCCCTTTGCACTGGCAACGGTTCCGATCGCACAAAGGAGCACCGGTCGCCATCGCAGGAATGGTGGCGTGGTTTGGTTTCTTGGCCCGTCGATGGATCCCCGTTGTAATTGTGCTGCCGATACGCGCGAGAGCCTTCATTGTCTGCGTGAGCGTCACAACCGCATGAGGTAGTCGCTGCCACTATCGGGTCGGAGCAGGTTCTCGCATAGGTATGGGCATGGTGCAAGCAACAGCCAAGTCCCAGGTGGACCACCAGCAAAATTGTCGCGACCTGGGAAATGGGGAACAGCATGTGTAACTCCAGTGGTGAAACCCCTTTGTACCTTTATGATTGGCAGTTTATCCCGTCGGGTCAATGCCGTTATCCACAGTCTGCGCTTTGCAGTGAACGTGATCTTTTTGAACTTGCAATGTACCGTGAAGCAGTCTTTTGGGACATTTATGCTTGTTGGGCAGGGTGTGAAGTCGAGCAGAAAAGTTTGTTCGGGGTCGGCTTCTCAACCGAGATTCACGGTTCCCTCTTTATTGCTCTAGCGGGGGAGTGGTGTCCGCGAGACTGCCTTCGAGCAACATTCCCTCAATTCGAACGGTCACCTGCCACAATTCACGCAAGGCCTCAATGTACGAGAGGTTTGCCCGAAAGTAGGTTCGTTGGGCTGTGAGCATATCGAGATATCCGACTTCGCCCTTTTTGTAGCCTTCGCTCACCAAATCGAACGTTTCCTTGGCCATGGGCAAGATCTTGCCTGAGAACCTGTCCACCTGGTAGCGAGCATCGGCGTATTGTTGAAATGCGACGGCGAGCCGCTGCTGCAAATCGAGTTCCACGCGTTGGATGTTCCGCCTGGCCGTGACGATTTCGTTCCACGCCTTCTGGATGCCACCTTGGTTCCTGTTCCACAGTGGGATCGGCAGGCCGACTTGAACACCCGTGATGGTGTCCTCGGTGAGAATATCGTACTGGACAGCAACTTGCACATTCAGGTCTGGTATGACTTGTGCGTGAGCTCGGCTAAGTGCCGAGCGAGCCCGTTCCAATTCTGCGACCGCTGTAGCAACTTCAGGACTCTTCGTTACGAGTCGTTCTAGTTGCTCGTTCCACTCTAGGTCCTTCGCTGCCTGGTCAAGATCTCCTTGAAGCGGTTGCGGTGCTAGATCGGGTCCGCCGATCACGGAATTCAACCCACGCCATGCTGCGACATTGCCATTATTCGCGCGTCGCAACAGGATGCGTGCGGTTTGCGCTTCAACTTCGGTTTGCAGCAGCCCGACGCGGGGGATTTCCTTTGCCTTTAACAGTTGCTGCGAGGCACGGACGGCCTGATCGCTGATGTCGACCAGTTCGCCTGCCAATTTCAGTTTTCGCTTTGCGATCAGTACGTCGTAATAGCCGATACGAACATCCGTCAGCACTCGTTGTCGCGTCGCTGCGAGCTGCTGCTGGGCCCGCATAATCTCCCGTGAGACAACGGCCCGATCCAAATCGAGCTTGCCGCCGGTGATGAACTTTTGTCCAACAAAGGCGCCTTGCTTGCCGCTGGTTCCTTCAATACCGACTTCCTCGCTAAGGTAGCCAATTCGCGGGTTGGGTGGCAAACCGGCTTGGACCCACTTGCCCTGGAGTGCTCTGAGTTGTGCGACAGCTCGCCCGATGACCGGGTTGTTGTCGAGTGCCATTTGTTCGAGTTCTTCGAGAGTTAGTCCCGAATCTGCTTCGTCAGTCGGTGTTGGCAGCGCAAGGGGTTCTGGTAATTCTTGAATTTGCACAGCTTCAATAAATGCGGCTGGCTGTATGGGTGATGTTGGCAAATTCGGTAGTTGCACAGGCGTTTTCAGTGGTTGCGCAGAAGTTGGAGACCCAAGGGCACCCGAGGAGATGTTGTCCGCCACAGGGGAACTCTGGATCCGTACCTGTCGACTTGTCTGGCAGCCCGCCAGCAAACAAATTAAGACTACCGGTGGAATTCGTGTGTCCAACATCAAAGGGTTCAGGCTTGAGGGTCCAGAAACGGGAGCAACGAAGCGCAAGTTACTCGAGTGATTCGAATGGCGGGGGAACGCATCCGGTCAACTCCTCGTTGGGCGACGCGGGACTAATGTGCAGGAAGCGATAAAGGACAATCCACAATTGCCGCGCGGAATCAGCCAGCCACATTCTGTGGCTGGTCAGGATGCTAGCATCAAGTTCAATCTGCGCAGCGAAACCCACAAATTCTGCTTTTCAAATATCGGCGATAACAATTTTTCGGCATGAGCAAATTAAGCCAATTACAGTGATTCGGTAAAATCGTGTGAAACGTGGGCGACGATCCGAACCGGTAAAAGTCGGCATTCGCGTTCATCCTGTCGGCCGCTCAGTTTCAGGCAGGGCAGGAATGGACCCAGGGATCGGACGAGATTCGAGCTCTGGTTTCAGAAAACCAAGATGCAACGAACGACGTGACTGGGCCTGTTTGTGCCCGGGCAAAGAGGCTGGGCTGGAGGCTGTGGCCTGTTTGGTCGATTTTTTCTGACGACGCCAGGTTGCCTTTCCCGGGAGAAAAAAACCAAATAACCGACCGCCAAACAAGCGGCTAGTCAGTGCTGCCAATGATCTCGCCGGACTGTCGGTTTTCGTGGTGAGTCGTGTTGTTTGCGGATTGCGTTATCAGTTAGTCGCACATTTGTCCAACGAGCGTCTTAGATTTTGAGTCCGCTGTGGAAGTAGACATGGATAGGGTTATTCGCTGAGGAGACTGCGTAGCGAACGATTCCAGTCGGTGCGTATCAGTCACCACGAGGTGCTCTCGAAAGCCACGAATAGCTGTATTTACGGAGGTCGAACTGAAATATCAGCAGTAAGAACCGATCTACGTTGCCAGGAAGGCGTGGTCTCGTGAGCGATAACCAGTCCGATCAGGCCATTTCACCTGCAGAACCAAACTTGTTATGATGTAGGAAGCATCAAAGATAAAATGCCCTGGTCGGCTTGGTCGTTGCCCTGGTCGGCTTGGTCGTTGAAAGCATCGTGGCATGCCGATCAAAGCAGCTGTTGCTGATATGATTTGTCCCAGGGTTAGAACTTCCTGACAGAAGGAATTAAAATGGCAGGTTTCAGATTTGTTATCGTCTCGACAGGTTTCTGCGCCTTTGTTCTCTGTCTCTTTGTACACGCTGCGATGGCAGAAAAGTTGGCAGGTCCGGTTGCCCAGTGGGACTTTGACACGGGGGAAGGCAATACGATTTACGATACCAGCGGCCATGGCCTTGAAGGCAAAATGATTGACGGTCGTTGGGTGAAACAGGCCGACGGTTTTGCCCTGGAGATGAACGGCAGTACGACCTTTGTCGATTGTGGATCAAGTGCAGACATGGGGATTACCGGACCGGTTACGATCGAAGGCTGGGTCAAACCCACCCGCAAAGCATTCGGCGAAGCAAGCGTTTTTGGCACGGAGATGCGGGGTTATGTGCTGACCTACTACAATACAGAAATCTGCCTGTTCTATATTGGCAGTGGCGGCAATAACGTCCAGGGAAAAGTTAATCTTGGTGCATGGAATCACGTGGTGGCCACGTTTGACGGCGATCGCATGCGGATGTGGGTTAACGGCCGATTGACGGGTGATCGTGAATCCCGGCATAAAAAATATGTGGTAGAGAACAACCTGCGCATTGGCGTCAAGGGGCGGTCAGACCTGCCGAAGTTCAAGGGGCCGATCGACAAAATGCGCGTCTACAACCGCGCATTTGAAAGCGAAGAAGCCATCTCGCACTTCAAAGCCGAGGCTGGTGATTATGGGTTTGATACCAGTCTATTTAAACGCATGAAAGTAAGCCCTTATTACTACTTTGATCGCGACCAGATCGTGATCGTAGCGAACTATCGTGGTTTACAGCCCCTCGACAGCAAGACGCGTCTAAAAATGACGCTTGCTAACCAGGACCATCCTGAAAAGTTGCTTCAGACTGAGACCATTGAGTCACTTTCCGAAAATGGCATTTCGGAAGTGAAGCTTCAATGCCGTGATATCGCTGATGGCAACTATCTTATTTGCGTCTACCTTGAGGATGGGAATGGAAAATATCCGGTAGAGCAGCTCGAGTTCTCATACCCCTCCAAGCAGTCCACACTGCCGACACCAGCGACCAAATCCGTCGGCCCGCTTCCCCCCCGATTGAAACCTACCCCGTTTCAAGTCAAGGTTGGCGAAGGCGGTGGGTTTCAGGTCATCACCAATGGCGGGAGCTATTCGGTACGAGCAAGAGTGTCGTGGCCTAACGGCGAGTTCAATCACCTGGTCCCCGGGGACACGCCTTTTAAGGGTGGTGAAAAGAACTGGTCTACCAGTGTGCAGGCCATCGGTCCCAATAAATATCAGGTCAAAGCTGAGGGTGACTCCTACACCATTCGAAGGGAGATAGAAGTTTTTCCCACACACATCTATATCAACGATACCTATGCCAACAAAACCAACGCGGACCTGGGCCTGCTGATTTACAACGAAGTTCCGGTCAAGTCGGATCAAGTCGTGCAGTCTTATCTTTCGGGGAATGTGAAATCGGGCAGGTTGCCAGTGTTGAACTATCCAGATTATGCACCGTCGTTGTTTTTTAAAGATGTCCATAGCGGCATTGGTGTAATTCCCATAGACGATGTGTATGTGGTGCAGGCTGCGCCTTACGTCGAAAATGGCGCCGCCGGTGTATGTACCGAAAAGTTTGCATTGGCGCCTGGTGCTTCATACACATTGGAGTGGGCAGTCTACCCGACGGGTTCGGGAGATTACTACGATTTTATTAACACCTTTCGCAAGGTCGAGAATCGTATCAGTACTGTCGAGGGTCCTCCCGGAGTTATTTCGTGGGGGCCAATGAATCGTCGTCAGGTACCGGATAAAGACTTTATCGAAAAGCGCGGCATCAAGATTGGCATCCTCAGTTGTCTCTCACGCGCGGCGGATAATCCCGAGGTCTCTATCGAAGGTATTGAGTTCATGGACTTTCCGAAGGAGATGATGCTTCTCAAGGGACAGGCGTTAGCCATCCACAAAAGACATCCGGGATTTAAGGTGGTCTTTCACATCGCACACAGTCTGTACATGACCAATGAACCCGAACGATTTCCTGATTCCAAAGTGATTCTTGCCAATGGCGAGCAGGCAGTTTGGGGTGCCAGCGAACCGTATGTGAGCAAGAAGGCTCAGGAAGCTGGCTGGACCTGGTGGATTTACTACCCTACGCCTGGCAACAGTTTTCACGACGCGATGATGAAAAGTGTAGACGTAATGATGGATGACCTTGGTTTCGACGGTGCCTTTATGGATGGCTACCTGGCTGCCTACATCAGTTCGTGGACCTATGACACAGATGTGTGCTGGGACGGGCACACTGCCCAAATCGATCTGAATACAAAAACCATCAAGCGTAAGATGAGTTCAGTCGTGTTGCTGTCGCAACCATCGATGATTGAGTACAGCCGTAAGATACGTGATAAGGGCGGCGTTGTAATCGGTAACTCCGCGGTCTTCACTCGCAGTATCGTCAACGAGAAGTATGTGATCTTTGACAGCGAATGTGATTCCGGACCAGCCTTGCATTTGGCTCCAAGCGTCACTGCTTTGGCAGCGCCACCTTTCAGGACGGACGAAGAAATCTACAGGGATATGCTCAACAAACTCAGCTGGGGCATGTTGTTTCTTTATTACAATGAACGGCTGAATCTCGACTATCCCTCGCTGGCGGCGCGACAGTTTCCGATGACGTTCGAGGAAATACGCTCGGGGATGGTGCGTGGAAAAGAACGTATCGTTACCATGAACTCCGGAGTCTACGGTTGGGACAATAACCGCAACTTGCACAGGATCTTCAAGTACGATGATCGAGGGGCACCAACGGTCCATGGTTATACCACGACCGTTGACAGCGACAGTGTGCGTACGGAATTGCAATTTGCAGAATATGAATCTGCGGTCATTGAGCCGATCCCGGTAGTCATTACAGCCGAATCGCCGGTCAATGTACGCGTGCTCGATTATGAAGACGACGCGCTGCATCTATTGCTAAACGGTCATGGCAAAGCGACGCTTGAGATGTTTGTCGGTACATTCTATCCCGACATTCGCGATGGCCTTTTTGTCGATGGCGGCGTGAATCCTGCTGATATCAACTACGGTATGTCGTTCAGCATTGTCGCCAACGGCAAGAGGAGCATTGTTAAGGAAAGTGATGGCACGCTGGCCGTGCCGGTAGATCTCAACGGCCAGGTTGAACTGGTGATCCAGGCGGTCGACAGCGTTAAGTAAAAAGAGGACACGCCATTGATAAACTTAAACGGGCACTGGGCACAGGTTGGCTTTTAATTCGATCGGTCCTTTTACGCTGGTCGATCCGAGTCTGATTCCGGGAGGTGTTAAACCCGCTATGGTTTTGCGCGGGCATCAGGCAAAAATGTCATGAACCACGTGCCCACCAACATCGGTGAGGCTTTCCTCACGACCCTGGTAAAAATAGGTCAACAGTTCATGATCGAGTCCCATGATGTGCAGAATCGTGGCATGAAGATCGTGTAAGTGAACCGGGTCCTTCGCGGCTTCAAATCCGAATTCGTCCGTTTCACCGTAGGTTATTCCACCTTGGACTCCTCCCCCGGCCAGCCACATGCTGAAACCGTACGGATTATGATTGCGGCCTGGGGCGTCTTTTCCCTCGCTAAACGGCATCCGGCCGAATTCACCTCCCCAGACCACCAGGGTTTCCTCCAGCATTCCGCGCTGTTGGAGGTCAGTCAACAGGGCAGAAATCGGCTGATCAACTTCGGCTGCGTGCCTGCCGTGATTCTCTTCGATGCTATCGTGGGCATCCCAGGTGTCATCAAGATGCCCACCACCGGAGTAAAGTTGAATGAAGCGAACACCCCGCTCGACAAGACGACGGGCAATCAGGCAGTTCCGTCCATATTCGTCGGTAGGTGACTGGCCGACACCATACATTTGAAGTGTACTTTCGGTTTCCTGGGAGAGATCGACCGCATCGGGCGCGGCAGTCTGCATGCGGTAAGCGAGTTCATAACTTTTAATCCGAGCGGCCAGTTCAGTCCCTCCCGGCCTCGCATCGAGATGCCGTTGATTGAACTGTGCGAGCAGGTCGAGTTGTTCACGTTGTACCATCGGGGTGATGTGGGCCGGGCCATTCAGGTCGAGGATAGGATCTCCCAGTGGTCGAAAAAGGGTCCCTGCATGAGTTGCCGACATGAATCCGCTTGACCAATTGGGCTCCCCACTGATTGGACCGCCCCGCTTGTCGAGCATAACCACGTAACCTGGCAGATTGGCATTAGACGTTCCAAGCCCATAGACGCACCAACTTCCAAGAGATGGCCTGCCAATAAATGTCTTGCCGGTGTTCATCGCTACAAGGGCCGAGCCGTGCGCGTGACTGTCCGTATGACAGGAGTTCATCACGCAGAGCTGGTCGGCATGTTTTCGGACATTTGGAAAGTAGTCGGAAATCAAAAGGCCGCTTTCACCGCCAGGGTGAAATGTTCTCCAGGCAGGCGTCAGGTAGCCCATTTTTCGTCCACCAGAGTTGATGAACTTTTTGTCGGCGGGGAGTTGTTTACCCGCATAGGTTTTCAGTTCCGGTTTGTAATCAAACGTGTCGACCTGCGACGGAGCGCCATTCATCATTAAAAAGATACACGCTTTTGCCGGGGGGTTCGGGAGTTGGCCGTTTAAGGCCCACGGTTTCACGGTCTCTGTGAGTTGCTCTTCGGCCTCAGCCCGCCGTGCAAAGAATTGATCACCAGCCAGCAGGCTGGTCAGCGCCAGCCCGGCGAAGCCGCCGCCCATTTCCCAGATAAACTCGCGACGCGTCTGGCCACAGGGGAACATGTGACGGTTCGACATATCAGGCCTCAGTCGAGATAAAGGAATTCGTTGGAGTTCAGCAACACGTGAGCCAGCGAAGCAACTGCAAGGGCTTGGGGGGAGAGTGGTTCTAACGTTTTTGGCCTGACTCCAGGAATCGTATAACGGTGCGAGACTTCCCGTTCGACAGACAATCGTTCATCGTCGGACAGGGCATGAGCATATACTCGAAGCTCGGCAATTTTTCCGTTCCAGTACTCTCCGTTGATATTACCTTGCTGACCGATGACCCAGTCTGTCGACAGTGTCCGAGACGGAAGCGGAGTCTCGCGCACGGCCAACTCCTGGCTGTTCATAAACACCGCCGAATGGCTTTTCCCGTTGACCGCGATGATCACTAACGGCTTGTTCTGCATTGCGATCTTCCCGGTAGCGGAGAAAGCATCGCTGAAACGCACGGTTTTCGCTGCGGTCAATCCCAGAAACAGGGATGTTGTGGTGTTGTTGGCCAGGAGGTTCCAGTTCGAAAGGATCTCCCGATGTCCCGAAGGTCCCCGGTCGTTCACAACGGCGATAATCGTGCATTGCTGATCCTGCAGCAGGGATCCACGGAGTTGCAGGAAATCTTCTTCACCGTCGAACGATATTGCCGACCGGCCTCCAAATCCATAATGGCTAAGTCGTGGCCGGTGAGCGGTTTCGGATTGCCAGGCGTGATGATGGTGTCCGGACTGGTCTTTCCAGTTCGAAACAGAGCCGGTGGAATCTAGAGTGACTCCCTGATCCGCTTGCAGGTGAAGCACGAGAGACTCTTTGAGCTTCTGGGAGCGGATTGCCGCAGCTTCATCAGACTGGTTTTCCTGCTGTTGGTTCAATGGTTCCAACCGTTGCGATTGCGCGAAGAGATGTTGGTGCAACGGTTCAAACCGTTGCGATTGCACAGAGAGATGCTGCAAGGCCAACTCCAATTCACCAGGGGATGGGTCTCTTCCATAAACACTTGCCCAAAGTTGATGGACCTGCGCTTGTGGATCACGTGTTTCGGCAGAGATCTTCCGAGCGAGTGCATCGCTGCGACCGTGAACGAACTCGTTATTCAGCAGGGTGAGCGCTTGCGTCGGGAGCGTTGTGCTGTTGCGCTGGCCACAAGGCTGTGTGAGGCTACAAAAGTCAAAGGTGGTCATCAGCGGCGGTAACAGGCTACGTTTTGTGTAGATGTAGAAGCTGCGACGCAATTGTTCCTCCGGTGGGGAGGCTTCCCAAGCTGCCGACTTCTTCGATAATCCTTCCAAAGCCGCGGGGCTGATCCAGGGGCGAAACCCTGGTCCTCCCAGGTGTAAGTCAAGTTTCCCGGTCGTTGCTAATATCGAATCACGTAGCGCCTCGGCATCGAGACGTCTTCGCTCGGCCCGCCACCACAGACGATTGCCGGCATCTTTTTTCTGGTACGCTTCAAACTCGGGATGCAGTGACGACTGTTGCCAGGTTTTGGATGTCAGAATCAGCTTGTGCATCCGCTTGATGGACCATTGAGCACTCAAGAATTCCTCTGCCAGCCAATCGAGCAGTTCTGGATGCGTGGGGGGACTGGCCAGAAATCCAAAGTTGTTGGGTGAACGGACGATCGCCTCGCCGAAATGATGCAACCACAACCGATTGACAAGCACCCGTCGCGTTAACGGATTGTCCCGATCGGTAATCCAACGGGCCAATTGTAGTCGGCGCTCTGACGTCGTGGATCCCTCGCTGGGAGGATCGAAACGGTGTTCTAAATGGGGAATCATGGACAGCGAAGCAGGGATCACTTCTTCCAGTGGATGGTTCCGTTCCCCATTTTTCAGAATGTACAGTGGCGGAGGGGTTGGCCCCAGGTCCGTCCAGCCGAGAACCTCTGAGAAACCCAATTCCTCTGGTTGAGGCCCCCCCAGCAGATTGCGGTCACTCGGGGGGATCGGCCCGGCCCAAAAGGCAGAGGCCATTCGGTAATAATCTTCCTGGCTGATCGGATCGAACTTGTGGGAATGGCATCGCGCACATTTCACCGTCATTCCGAGAAATGCCGACGACGTCGTGTGCACCAGGTCTTCCAGTCGTTCATATTGATAATCAGCCGGGTCGTTAGGTTCATCGTTCCAGGTTCCCAGTCGGAGAAATCCCGTCGCGATGACGGTGCGTTCGCTGCGGTCGGGGAGTTCGTCTCCGGCAAGCTGTTCGACGACAAACCGGTTGTAAGGCAAATCTGAATTGAACGCGTCGACGACCCAGTCGCGATATCTCCAGGCGAACTCTTTTTCCTGATCGCGCTCGTAACCGCTGGTATCGGCGTAGCGGACGAGGTCAAGCCAATAGCGTCCCCAGCGCACGCCGTATTGCGGGGAATCCAGGAGTTCATCAATCGTCTTTTCCCACGCCAGAGCCGAAGGATCGCTTTCAAACTGCTCGATCTGTGTCTGTGTCGGTGGAAGGCCCGTCAGATCGTAATAAAGACGTCGCAGGAGAGTTCGCTTGTCGGCGGGTGGGGCGGGAATCATCTCCTCCTTTTCGAGCCGATCGAGGATGAACGCATCAATCGGGTTTGCCGGCTGTGGAAATGATTTCAGACCTGGTACTTCCGGACGCTGGATCGGTTGCAGGGACCACCAGTCTCGTCCTGCACGAACTTCGCTGGTCCGTTCGAACAACTCGAGTTTCCGCGCACTGGGCCACTCGGCTCCTGCTGCAATCCAGCGCTCCAGGAACGCGATTTCCGAACGCGGCAGTGTTTGAGATTCTCCTTGTTTCTCAGGAGGCATTTCGCCGGCTTGGATGCGGTGCAGCAGAAAACTCTCTTCAAGCGAATCGAAATCAAGTGCCGGCCCTGAGTCGCCTCCCTGCTGTAATCCTTTCCATGTTGTGAGCAGCAGGTTGCCGGACGGCTTCGGGGACTGATGACACTCCACACATCGCTTGATCAAGAGCGGTGCAATGTCGGCTTCGAAGTCAGGCGGCATCGCTGCCGCTGCGAGTCTTGGGTCTACGGGTAGAAAACCTGTGAGCAGGAGCAGGCAACAGAAGTCAGCAACAATCGTGCTTGCCCAAGCAGATTTTTGACGATGAAGAACACAGTTTCGCATTACTTTTAATAGGGTACACTGCCCACGCATTTGTTGCAAACTGATTACTCGATGTCGCGTTTTCAGTAAGCCAACCGGCATGCAACCACGTTAATTTATGTTTTTTTCGAGAATGACCACTCGCTGGAGGAACGGCAAATCCTAATAGCCAGGTCAGGCTCATGCCTGGGCTCCCTCCGATTCGTGCTCGCACTGCCTGGCAGGAGATGGCCCGCCACGATGTTGTCGGTGTCGCCGACGGGGTAAAAATCGTTGCGGCACCCGGCCGGTCGGATTAAAATTCCAGTCCGTTAAAAATCCTGTCAGTCGGTCGTCCAGCCGCAACGGTTCACCGGAATATTTGCGACCTTAACCACCGACTAGTTTCGTTACGAATTTGGTTATTCCATTGTCTGCGCGATACAACTTCGTCCTGTTCTGTACCGATCAGCAGCGGTTTGACAGCCTTGGGTGCTGTGGGAACCCAACCGCCCACACGCCGAACCTGGATCAAATCGCTGAAACGGGGACAATCCTGACAAGTCACGTTGCACCGGTGCAGATCTGTGCACCGAGCCGTGCATCACTGTTTACCGGTTTGTATGCCCGCACGCACAGTCTGGTTTGCAATGGTATCGCGTTGAATCCAGCGGTACCGACCCTCCCGCAGGCGTTGTCTACGAACGGTTATCGCACACACGGCATTGGGAAATTCCATCTGCAGCCAATACTTGCGGGATCCGATTTGAACATGCCAGAATCGGTTGCTTTTTGGCGGTCTCGGAATGATCCGAATTGGACAGGACCCTATTACGGATTCGACACGGTGGAATTTGTCATCGGGGACGGTGACGAGACCGTCAAAGCAGGCCATTATGCGGACTGGCTTGCCCGCCATCACCCGAAAGCTGGCCAGCTTTACGCGTCAGCCAACGCATGCAACCCGGCACCTGCCGATCTTGACGAGTGTTTCGCGTCGGCCATCCCCCATCAACTTCATTACAACAGTTGGATTGCCGATCGGGCTGTTGAGTTTCTTGAGCGGCAAGAAGACGAACCATTTTTTCTGTTTGTATCCTTTCCCGACCCGCATCATCCATTTACCCCACCGCGTCCGTACTGTGACCGCCACGACCCAAATACCGTTCTGATGCCTCGCGTCGTTGACGGTGAGCTGGATCGTATGCCCCCCTATCTTCGCGACCCCTTGGATCCGTTGGAGCAGGGTGCGCTTATTCACACCAGCGGGCTCTCGGAGTCGACACTGCGGCGTGTCATCGCCTACTACTACGGTATGGTCGAGATGATTGACGACTGCATGGGGCGCGTGATGGACAAGTTGAATCGAACTGGCTTGAGGGATCGGACTACGATCCTTTTCACCAGCGATCACGGCGAGCTGCTCGGTGACCACGGACTGTTGCGCAAAGGTCCGGCGCCGTATCGGCAGTTGCTCGAAGTACCCTGTATCATCAACAGTCCCGGCATTGTCAGGCGGCGACGGATTGATGCGCTCACCAGTCACCTCGACCTGACGCCCACGCTGCTCGATCTGGCCGGCATCCGGGAATCGGATCTGCAAGCTGACGGCCAATCGATCGTGCCGTTGCTGGAAGGGCGAACCGAGTCGCTGCACGACCACCTGTTTGCAGAATATCACCCCCGTGGAATGCTGGATCTCTACAATCAGACGATTCGTACTGACCGTTGGCGCATGACGCTCTATCCTGAGCACGAAAATTGGGGTGAGCTGTTTGATCTTCAAGCCGATCCTTACGAGAATCACAATATATTCTCTGAATCATCTTCGGGAACTGTAAAGGATGAACTTGGTGCAGTAATGCAGCGCGAGTTTGCGCCCCATCCTGTTTTGCCCAAACGTGTGAGCAGGCGGTGAAAGATTAATTCCTGCCGGTCGATTGCCGTAACGAAACGAAGATCCACGACATGCGGCACAAAAGTTTCGAGATTCGACAAAAAAGGTCCCTCACAGAGCGGTTGAAGACCCCCAGAAACGGCTTCTGGACCAGTGCCAACGACTTCGAAATCGTTGCGGCACCCGGCCGGTGAGATTAAAATTAGTATCAGTAGTTTGGTCTCTCTCCGTCGCTTGGTTTGCGCGCTGGTGTACTGCCCAAAGCACGGGCGGCAGCAGTGAAGATACGTAAGCATTGTTCCGAGGAGTTGCTCTGTCATGCTCTGTCGACAATCAGCACCAGGTGTCCTGAGTCTTGGGGTTGTAGCGGTGACGAGCATCGCCGCCGTCCAGGCTGTCCCGCTCGGACGAAGCGACCCCCAGTATGGGATGCATCGCCACCTGTCCGGATCCTGTTTCGATCAGTGCTGGAATCTGTTCGACAAGCCGAACCGCTCGGAGGCCGAGACTGAGGACATGGTGCTGCTGGCCCACGCGTCGCTGTGGCACTGAAAGTAGCGATACGACTGCGAGCCGCTGAACCTCTCAATCGGCTACTGGCAAGTTTCTCGCGTGCATTCCCTGGTCGGGGACCATGCTATGGCTCTCCAGTTCGGACAGAAATGCATCCGGATCAGCGAAGAGAAGAACCTGTCTCCGTACTATGTTGGATGCGCCTACGAGGCGGCGGCCCGGGCTGCCGCCGTCGGGAAGGACTATGGTCGGGCCACGGAGTACCTGGAGGCCGCTCAAAAGCATCTCGACGAGGTAACCGACAAGGACTTGGCGCGATATCTGCGGATCGAATTGGACGCCGTGCGGATCATGGTGGACAAGGAGGACGCTCCCGAGACCCGCTGACGCTGGCGGAGCGGAAAACGGTTGGTCGCGCCAACCGCAGAGGAGGGTGAAGTTGCACACACGCGACGCTTGGCCGCTCTGCTGGCGGCCGTTCTGGGAGCTGGCTGCACCTCCCACAGCCGCCATTGGTAAACCGGCAGGGCGTGTAACTCGCGAACGAAGCATGGCCCGTCGGTGGGGCCCTTCAAGAGCATTGCTTCCTGCGTTTTCGAGAGCACCGTGTTGCGGGTGAAAAGGCGAGCAGCGCCAGGGACAACAACACCAAGGTCGAGGGCTCGGGGACACTCGCCGCGTTGTTGATCACGATTCCGTTAATCGATCCGCCATCCAGCGTGAGGGTGTTGTTGATCACTAAATTGCCAGTGCCCAGCTTATTGAGCATAAACCCGTTCAGATTCAGACCGTTGTTGAATGTTAACGTAGACCCGTGCGACACGATGATGTCCAAGTTGCTGTTCAAGTTGACCTGAATCTGAAACTCATGACTGCCTTCGAGAACAGTAATGCTGGCATTGTTGGTAGCGGCTGCCAGGTTCACGCTCCCCCGGCCGGTGAGTATGTATGAGTTTGCGTTATCGAATTGAAGCGATTTCATCATGATGTCGACATCCGCGAATAACACGGTTGGCTGGGTGGTCCTGTCACCAAGTAAGATGGTTAGCTCATTTGAATTTGGTGTCAGTTGAGGGGTCCATCTGTTCGCGACGGTGGCGTCGCCAGAAATGTCCGCAGCCCATTCAATATGGTTGACCGGAGTCCCACCAGAAGCATTCGACGTATAGGAGATGTTGTCCAGGTAAATAACGGAGTGTTTACCGTTGTTGTCTTGCATATTGAAAAGTCCGAATCGGTCGAATGTCGCTCCCTCGGATTTGTCGCCGTAGTCCAGGCGTAAAGTCTTGGAGATTCCATCGAGGGTGACCGTGATTGCGCCCCTGCCTTGGGGAAAGTACTCGATGGTCCAATCCTTCGGCACTCCATCAGGCGAAAAGAGCATCCACGGTTCCCGGGCAAATTTCGTGGTGCCCTCTGCTGTGCCATACATGGGTGTAAACAGGCGGCCCACGTCAGACAGGCTGTCCATATAGACGCCCACAAAATTTTTCGGTGGCCAGTCCTGGTCTGCAGAATTGAACCAGCCTAGCATCGCACCCGCGTCGATAGAGAATCGGTCGCTAACGATCTCTCCGCTGGCTGACAAATGGTCTTCGAGTGTCAGTGTACCGACATCGTCTGCGTAATAGCCCTGGAGACCCTCTTCGTTATCTTGCACCCGCCAGAGTAAGCCTCCTGCCTCCCCAGATGAGCCACCGGCAAAGTTTGTATGACTGAAGCCAAAATCGTTGGTGCCGTACAGGTGTGGATCATTAAATACCTTTTGGTTACCCACGCCTTCCCAACCGGGGTCCGTTGAAAAGTTATGCCACTCGCCATTGACCGACAGATTGTCAAAATAGGCCTCCATCACATTCCCGGCAATGGAACCAGGCAATTGGTTGCTGAAGATGCCAAAACGATTCAGGGTTGCATTATTGGAGCGATGCCCGCTACTCATGTTCAGGCTGAGAATTTGCGTACCGTCCCAGGAAAAGGAGAGCCAACCGCCACTGGAAAGGGGAGAATAGTTCAATTGAAAGTCATGCACCTGGTTGCCCGGAAAAATCGTCGTCCCCCAATCGACGGCATTGGCCTCCCACGCCGAGGTACCGTAACCAAGTTCTAGCGAGGCAACATGGGATACCGGTTCGTTATTTCCGCGCAGGCGAAACCCAAGAAAATTGGCAGGTCTCCACCATTGCTGGTCCGAATTGAAGAACCCCACGTAGATATCACTGCTGCTGGTAAAACCGGAAGTGTGCGTCGCGCCGAGTATCGACACCTTGCCAGAAAAGCTGAGTGGGTCGTCAAATGTCAAGGGCCCGATCAATTTGCCGTAATAGGCACCCTCCAGCGGAGAGCGATCGACGATTCCCCCGATTTCACCTGCGCCGCTGCCCGCGTGATTGGTTGTGCGGTAGCCAAAATCTTGGGTAACGACTCTCGCGGTCGGTGCGACGATCCGGTTGTTCCACTCATCCCAACCCGGATCAACCTGGAAGTCCTCAAAAATCTGGGTGGTGGCACGGCATGGCTCTGTGCAGAGTAAGAACAGAGCAATCATTAGGCCGGCAGGTGCACAAAATGTGCGAAGGTCACTCAAAATCCAAGTCATAGAAAATCCAAGTCATAGATCTTTAGGTCACCTCAGAGCTGATATTGCTGAAACAGACATGTCCTGCCACGACTCGCCTGACTGGCCGAAGTGAGCCCGCACAAGATCATTATATCCGCTCGCACCATTACAAACACGTTTTTCCCCCGCGTGGACGATTTTCGTGCCCAGCAACACATGCCGGGGCCACTTTTTGCGGCCAGAGTGGTGTGGACATGAATCGGTTTCCGTTGGCCCGGCACCTGTGGATCGTGGTTCGGGGTTTGTCCCGGTAACGTGGAGTCGGCCAGCAAACGCAAACCAAGACACACCACGAAAGGAAATGTTTGGTTGGGACGGATGTTGGACGAGGTGGCTTGGGCCGCAGGTCGTTTCAAGGAGCCGGTCTTCGCCACACAATTCCGCCGCTTGGCAGGCCACCGCGGAAATCAACGCGCCATCATGGCAGTGGCCCACTCACGGCTCGTTGTCTTCGACCAGCTGTTGCGGAGCAAGATTGAGCCGATGAAAAAAGTCGCTCGCGCTCTGTATCAGAAGCGCGAACTGATTTCTCAACGGGTTTCGCGCCAAAGGAAAGAAATGTGAGCAAGTAATTTCGGCCACAAGCCCTCTGAGAAGGTATTAAATATTTGATTTTTTTCTGCGCATCATGTATAAGAGAACCGGTGGTATCCGTTAGGCCCCGGAACGAGGGATCTGTGTAACGGTGGATGGCGGGTCGAGATGGCCAGTTTTTAAAGTTACCGACCTGGCCCATTGAGATACGTGGCCCATTGAGATTCGTAGAGTTCACCGCCCGGCAAACTCTTTCATATTAGAAGGAAGCCTCATGATTTTCCGATCACGTGTTCAGAGGATGTTTCCAGTGGTGGTTGCCGCTTGTTTGGCGGGTTTGTCTTGGCTCGACGTGCCCGCGATGGGGCAGGTCTTCCAAAAGTCAGAGGATTTCACTACCAATCCGGGATGGGATGAATTCGCTAACAGGATCGTTCCCCAAGACTTCGGCTACAGTGCTACCAACATTGCGGGTGGCACCATCGGTGAGGCAGGAGGCCGTTTCGTCCGCGCGACGTTGGCCATGTACGCGGACAATGTGGGAGCACTCGATCCGTCCGACACGACGCTGAGAATGACCGGCACGGGTATACTCACAGGCGAAGATGACACGCCAAACGGGAATCTCATGATAGGGTGGTTTGACAAGTTTTCCGATCTACACTGGGAACCAGACCAACCGGACAACTTTATAGGATTCCGAAACGATGAGCAAAGCTTGTACCTGTCTGTCTCAGGGGTGGGTTTCAATTTCAGAGTGAACCCGGAGCTTATCGATATGTATACTCCGTTCACCTATGACTTGACCTATGACCCGACGGGCAACGGGGGAAATGGGTCGCTGTCGGGCACCTTTGAAATCACAAGTGGTGGTGTGTTAGAGACGGTTCATCCAACACTAGACTTTCCCGCTGGAATCAAGGACAGTTTCAACGATCTGAATCGATTTGGTTTGTTCACGCTGTGGATACCCGGCAGCGAAAACACAGCCGAATTTTTCTTTGACGACATCACTTACACCGCGTCTCCCCCGCTTCCCGGCCCTAGCGATTATAATTGGAATCTCAGCGGAGGGGGGAACTGGAAACTCGACGCAAGCTGGGATTGGGGCTTTTTACCACCAACCACAGCTACCGCGGTCCTCGGTAGCGCAATCAGCCGTCCTTCGACAGTATTCACCGAAACCGCTCTGGCCGTTAACGGCGTGCGGTTCGACAACGCAAACCCGTACGTGATTGCCGGGAACGGGAACGTCACCACTACCTCGGTCGAGGTCGTGTTGGGGGACCACGTATTTCAGCTGCCGGTCAACCTGGGCCCCTCTGCCAATGTGGACGTGGCAACCAACACCAGTTTGACGTTCGAAAACGCGCTGAACCTGGGTGGAAATGCGGCGACGAAGACGGGCGGCGGGACGATGCTCGTCAATAACGCCCTATTTACCGGCGGCGGTTCGGTGGATGTACAGGGCGGCACACTCGGCGGTGTCGGGACGGTTGGCGGCAACCTCAGTAGCAGCGGTGGCAGCGTGGCCCCGGGAGAAAACGCTGGCCTCTTGGCTGTCAGCGGCAACTACACGCAGGACGCCACTTCATCGCTCCAGATCGAGATCGGTGGCTTGGTGTCCGAAGACCAGTACGATGTCCTGGCGGTGACCGGCACCGCGGATCTGGCCGGTACGCTTGCCATTTCACTCATCGACGGCTTTACTCCCACGGCCGGCCAGCAGTTCACCGTCCTGACCTCCTCGGGTATTACGAACAGCGGCTTGAGCCTCTCGGGACCTGATGCATCGATGTTCAGTCTCGACGTGGGTGCCTCGAGTGTGATCCTGAATGTTGGTATCGCCAGTTTGGCTGGAGACTACAACGGCGACGGCACCGTCAACGCGGCCGACTACACCCGTTGGCAAGACACGCTCGGCCAGAATGTGACCGCAGGTAGCGCCGCTGACGGCAACGGGGACGGTACCATTGATGCGAGTGACTACGGCGTCTGGAAAACAAATTTTGGAACAACCAGCGGGTTGGCAGCTGCAAGTGGGGCCGCCGTTCCCGAGCCAACCAACCTGGTGCTCTTGTGCACCGGCTTGATCGGCCTGTGGACCTGGCTCGGAACAGGAGGGAAAGTCATGCGATGTGGCCTGCGGGGACGCGTATTCTTGATGGCGCTGGCAGTTGGAGTGGTTTCGATTGGCGCCGCCGGTTCGGCACACGCCGATTTGAAGGTGGAGATGTTCGATGGCGATCCCCATTGGGACGGACTCAACAATCGAGGACTTTATCAAGACTTTGGTGTAATGCAGGTCCCCCCATTTTTTGTTGCCACCCACTTCGCCGAAGGTACCAACACGGGCGAGATCGGCGGATATCTCGTAACCGATTCACCCGCCCACTTTCCGGCATACTTGGCCGATGACGTCGGCGGGCTCGACCCTTCTACGGATGCTCTCGCCATGGCCGGAAAAGGGGTCATCAGATCCCACAGTTCTCCTGAAGGAGGCTTTCACTTTTTCGGGTGGTTTGACAAAGACAGCGATCTAACGCACGTTGAGATGATCTTGAATGGGGAGACTGGGGAACTAGAGCCAACGCAAAATTTCATGCACTTTATCGGGCTGCGGACCGACGACGACCGTGTGATGCTCTATTCGGACGGGGAGTCGACCACGATCAATCGGCCTGGGATGAGCAATCCCTTTACGTTCAGCTTCAATTACGACCCGAATGCCAATGGTGGCGATGGGGCGGTGATGGGCAGTGTCGACGGAGGGAACACGTTCGTGCGGAACCTTGCTCCCGGCACCAAAGATTTAATCAATGATCTGGATAGCTTTGGAATGCTGGCCGATGAGAATCAGAATCCAGAGGTCGGGTCTCGGACGTCGGAGTGGTACTGGGACGATCTGGTGTACACCACCAACATTGCCCAGCCTCCTATTACAGAGGTCGCATGGAGCTCGGATTACTCCGGAGATGGCAACTCTGGGGCCAGCTGGAATCCTCCCGTCCCGCCTACATATAACGGAGTAACCGTCGTGTTGGGGGACGTGATCACCAGTCCACGGACCATCTTTGCCGATACGGACCTGACCATGAAAACGCTCCGCATCGACAACGCTAACGCCTACGTGATGGCTGGGAACGGGACGCTCAACCTGGAAGCCGATACCGGCAACGCCACCATTGAAGTACTGCAGGGCGGTTTTGACGCGCAGATGGCGGTGAGTCTGGGCAGCCACTTGAATGTGACGGTCGCTGCCGGCTCCACAATCACGTTCAACAACGGCCTGGATCTCAACGGGTTTACGCTCAACAAGCTGGGTGACGGTGACCTGGTGATCAACAACGCCCTGACTCTGGGTGGCGGATTGATCACCGGACTGGTG
>CAUZBP010000082.1:0-20590 GCA_963578105.1 Planctomycetota bacterium | reverse complement strand
TCCCGCGAAAAAGCAGTCGAGTACAACGTTGGCTTGCACGAACAACTTCCAGACAGGTAGCAAAAACGTCGGTCCGAGGGTTGCAAAAGAAAGCCGTTGAACCACGGACTTCTCTCACTGGAAAGCGTTTACCGACGCTCCTGGGTGCCCGGGAACCAGAACCGTATCTGACCCTGTCCTTCAAAGTCACTCTTCGTTGAAACAGGTTCAAGGACCGAAGCGTGTGCTGTTCATCACCAACCCTTTACTCCACGATCACAACTTCATTATCACCGACGGAGTGGGACATTGTTTACAGCCCATTCATGGACCCTGGTTTCATAATCAGCGGAAAAAAGAAGGTCGGTGAGGCTGCCCTGGACTCTTCGTCCGATACGATTTTCTTCCAACGGGTTGCGTGCGTGGATTCGCACCACCAGATGTCAGAAAGTTCGCTGACGCTTCACGCAATTTTCACTCACGACGGCAGATCCTTTCTATCGGTTCCGCCACAATTTTTGCGGTTGAATTTCCAACTGCTGGCGAGTCGCCTCGATTTCTGTACGAAATCGTTTCGCATCAAGGGGATAACCCGCCGTGGGGCGAATTTCGGGATTGTGTCCACACCAAAATTTGTTGAACGCCAGCATCGCCAACTCTCGCAGATATTTAGCAACCATTGAAGCCAACGCAGTCGGCAAAAATGACTCTCCTTGGGCTTTGAACTGAATTTTGATCCGTCGGCTGGACGGCCCCCAACAGTATGTGCTTACTGTGCGACTTTCCCGGACAACCTCGATCAGATTGTCCGGGAATTTCTGCTGTAATATTGCTCCATAACGATTGCGGGCACCATGCTTATCACATGAAATAAAAATGTTGTGTGCACCCAGGCTGTCAAGCAATTCTTTCACCAGGGACAAAGTGACTTCGCTTAACAAATTCGACTTACTTCCCAATGCCTCGACCTGCGTGTTGAATTCAAAAGGAAAAACGGCGCGAGCACGCAATTTTAATAGTTGCACGCCTGCAGTTTCACTGGTTTGGAGAAAACGTTCTTTCCAGGGCAGGATTTCACTGCGGGAAAAATCTTGGGGTAAAGGCATATCGAAGTCACGATACCAGGGAAGATGATCCAATGATATTTGGCTCGCGGGACACAAACCGTGCCACATGTCTCTCCAGGTTTTCGCTTGAATCCCGAGGCAAGCAAACAGCGGAAATAATGTCCGTTCCAGCCGGTTCAGGCTCTGACGCGACTGGTACAACTTCTTCGAGTCCGTAATCACCAGCTTGTTGTGGTCTTTCTCCGTAGACACCTGGTCGGTGACGAGGCCCTCTAACATCTGGTAAAGATCATAGTCAGCAGGATTTCCCGAGATCTTCCAAACGCTGGAGGCAACCAATAGCGGGCCCAAATTGGGGCCATATCCCGCCTCGTCCGTGCCAATCAGATAAACCATGGTTACCAGCGAACTTCGATCTGTGCCCATTCGCAGGCTGCCATTTCTAACTGCACGGCACCCGATTCGACTTGGCAGCTGACGATTGTCTTGCCTAGGAAATCCACCTTTTGGGCAGATTGCGCATCACGAAAACACATCAAACGTGCGCTTACGGTTTGTCCAGAGCTTTCGAGGACACGTGTCCGAATACCAACGATCTTTTCGTTTTCGACAAGGGCTTCCTGGTGAGTGATCAACAGGCTCTTACTGTCAACGTGCAACAGCCAACCTGTTGCGTTGGGTTGTGGGGTTCCTGCCTCCTCCTGTACCAGATGGACCGGAGCCATTTGGTCCAGGGCAGCGTGCAGCGGATTGGGCACGTCAATTGCAATTCCGAATTGAAATTCACGTTCGGTCTCTCCCTGTACGATGAGCAAGCTGTCGAGCATCTGGTCTCCACTTCGTTGGTGGTAGGGTACTCCGCCGGTTAAAAGAGTCGTTGTACGGTCCACCATGTCAAGCTCGACATAGTGAGGGGCTTCCAGGCGTTTGGACGTACTGAGCTGCCGCGTGTATGCGTGATCATGCCAAATGAGAGCAGCCGGGTCACTCCAGGCAAAGCGACAAGCGTAATAGGACTGCCAAGGATCCTCGCTCAAAGGTGCATGCGGAACCAATTGGATGTTAATTTTTAAAATCCGGCTACCACGCCAAAGTTGAGTGATCTGCTGAAACTCTGCCAACAACCGTCCATCGGGTTCGATCAACCGACCTTTGCATGTCATCTCACCCAACGCAGCGGACGAACAAGTAACAGTAATACTGTCGGCCACCATGACAGAGTACGTCGACTTACTGCGAGACTGGGAACGACGAGAATCCTGTCTCGTTTTGCGCAGTGCAAGTTGTTGAGAAAGACGATTTCCTCGACTTCGGTAGTCGTGTATCGATTGCACGCCCCCATTGGTGGTGTTGATTCGTACTTCCATGTACTCGTTGCGGAGAACATTGTTTTCGGCCAAGGGGCGTGAGGGGCGAGCGGTTAAATCACTCTTATCACTGGCTGGTAACCAGGCGTATCCGACGGGTGGTATGTCGACAACCATTTGCTGACGGTGGTTTTCCTTGGCCACACAATAGACAGGATCGACCCGATCAGGTAACGGATTGGCTTCGTTGAGTTCGATGCAAACGCGCCGAGAAAAAGAATATGGGTTCCAGATGAGATAAGCGGAGCGTGCTGGAGAGGTGTCGCGAGGTAAAAGCGTTGAAAGTTCCTCAGCAGTCAAATGGTTGACCTCTTGAGTACCTGGCTGCGAGGTTTCTTCCTGGCTTTCGGCGACCGCGTTGCCTCCCTGACCACAATCCGCCAATCTGCTAACCGGGGGGTAACTTGATCTGGTCGATTCGGCCTTGCCAACGCCCGTCTCCAGCATGTGACGGAGTGACTGGAAGGTGTCTGCCGCAAATTGAACAGCAACCGCCCGATGATGTTGAACCCATTTTGAAATAGGACGAGGATCACCCGCTGCGACTTGCTGGCACAAATACGGAGAACGGTAGCTGCCCAATTCCACTCGTTCACCGTACACAGCATGTTCCGCATGCCCCAGGTACTCTTCGAGAGTAACAAATTTTCCCAATACTGGGCCATAGCGAGCGACTCGGCGCAGGTCATCGCACCAAACAGAACTCAACCCCGGCCAATGCGTCAAACAGACCGTAGCAACATGGTCACGATCCATTGAATCGCCAAGCGAGCGAGCATAATTCAGAAAGGTTTCCGGCAAACTGGCGTCGAGCGGAACGCGACAGAGGGCCTCCACCGATGAACCGTCGAATCCTTCCCAACGAGACTTTGCCTGTGATCCTACCGGGTACTGTCCGTCGTCAAGTGTCGCGTGGAGGGCTCCCACAAAACCCAATTTGTCAAGAATCTGTGGCAAGACAGGAGTGAGTCCGTACCTGCGACGACCAAAAACTGCCGGTTTGTGAGACAGGTGTTCCTCGTACACCTTGAAGCCTGCAAGTAATCCGTTCAAAATCCCCTCGGGTGTCATCAACACAAGGTCCTGTTCTGTCAGCTCACCCCCTACCAGGCTGGCCTGGCCTGATTGCAGAAGCAGAAGCAATCGTGCAAGAGATTCCGATTCCGAGCGAGCCATCGCTGCAATGACCTCGGCTGAGATGAGAAAATTGCAAGGACTGTCATGTGCCAGTTCTTGCCGCATTTTGTCTCCTACGGTATTTTTCGCCACCAGCACCAGGTCGATGACATAGGCTTCAACAGCGTAGTAGTGATCTCGCTCCTGGGCCAGTGCATCGAAACAGCGGCTCAAATGTTCGCGACTTTTTTCCTCTTCACCTTGCATGCAGGCGTGCGCAGCGCCCAACACCTCCTTACTGAAATAGGTCGCGTCAAGTGTTGTCGAGTAGTGCATTTGCTGCAGCAGGCGATGAACTTGTAGATAGCAGAATCCCAGGGCCAGAAAATCGGCCGCTAAATCCTGATCCACCCCGCTAAGCGGCTGAAGTGGCTGGAGCGCTTGATCCAGAATTTGGTCTCGTTCAGAAATGCCCGTCACCACGTGCGCGCCCTGTTGGCGTGCCTCCGCAATGAACCCGTCCGAGAGTAGCGGTTGGCTCACCGAGGGAACCAGGATGAGTTGTTCAGATTCGACTTGCAGTACTGCATCGGCCTGTCGCCAAATCGGAATTTTCCCGGCGCTGACCAGAAGGGCCGGGTGCCAAAGTGCCGTCCAGGCAGCGAGAAATCCATGAGCCGACTCACCAGTTAAGTCTTGTGGAAAATCCTCAAATCCATGACATGGCCAGAGGGCAATGAGTTCCGAATACTTCATCCTCGATGCATTCGTCATAACCGGCAATACTGCCTTGGGGTTGTAAATTTCACTGTGTGGCCGGGCCTCGGTTGGCACGCAACAGCAGCCAACATAACGCCCTGTAGGCCCATCGTCGAGGGTTCTGCGTGGACAACTTTGGCGGGAGATTGATGGCCCGGGAAAACCCGCATTAATTGACATTCCACGGTTCTGGTCGGTAAAATGAGTAGGAGAGCGTGGAGATCGTCTACTGACCGTCTCCCCCCTCCTCGGAGGTTTTCCAGTGTGGTTTACCTTCTCTTCGGCTCGTATTCCCAGCACGCAGCCGTATTCGAACTGGAACAGAACGAAGGAACAGCATTCGATGGCGAAGAGCAATGCTGTGTGGGGAATTGACGTTGGCCAGTGCACGCTGAAGGCGTTGCGTTGCACCCTGTCTGCTGACGGCGACAGTCTGGTTGCGCAAGCCTTTGATCACATTGAGTATCCGAAGATTCTCAGTCAACCCGACGCTGATCCCGTCGAATTGATCCGGGAAGCGCTGGACCTGTTTCTCTCTCGGAACGAAATTCAGGGTGACACGGTTGTTGTCTCTGTACCGGGCCAAAATGGTCTTGCCCGTTTCATCAAACTCCCACCAGTAGAATCTAAAAAACTGGCCGCAATCGTTAGCTACGAGGCCAAGCAACAGATACCTTTTCCTCTCGACGAAGTGATCTGGGACTATCAGAAGATGCCCGGGAGCAGCGAGGAAGAGGGGTTTGCGTTGGAAACCGAGGTGGGATTGTTCGCCATGAAGCGCGACCAGGTATTTCGCGCTATTCGCCCGTTCGAAAATGCAAGCATCGAACTCGACGTCATCCAGCTTTCTCCGTTGGCACTTTTTAATTTTGTTGTTTTCGATCAGCTACGGGACCTGCCATCTCCGGACCAGTACAACCCGGAGAAACCGCCAGAGTCTCTTGCAATTATTTCGATCGGAACGGATTCCACTGACTTGGTGGTCACCAATGGCTACCGTGTTTGGCAACGTAACGTGCCCTTGGGAGGAAATCATTTCACCAAACAGCTGTCGAAAGAGCTGAAGCTGACATTTGCCAAGGCGGAGCAACTAAAACGAAACGCTCAAGAAGCCCAGGACCCCAAACAGGTCTTTCAGGCAATGCGACCGGTGTTCAAAGATTTCGTTACCGAACTCCAACGTTCGATCGGATTTTTCCAAAGCTTGGAGCGTGAAGCCAGAATCGGTCGCGTGTTGGCCTTGGGAAATGCGATCAAACTTCCGGGACTGATTCAGTATTTGGAAAAGAGCTTAGGTTATCCGGTAGTCACTTTCAAGAAAGCGGAACAGCTCCAGGGAACAACAGTCATCTCGACACCCAGTTTCAAGGAAAATATTTTATCACTACCCGTTTGTTATGGGCTCGCGGTTCAAGGGCTGGAAAAATCGACGCTCAAGACAAACTTACTGCCCCGCGAAATTTTGACACGGAGGATGATCAAGGAAAAGAAGCCCTGGGCTGTTTTTGCGGTCGCTGTGTTACTACTGGGCTGTTTGTGCAACTACGTCTTTCATTGGAATGCCTGGTCCAAGGTTCGTGAAGATCTCTTCCGTGATGTTGTCAGTCAAACGCAAGGAATTTCGAGCAGGAGCAGCAACTTCGAGACTACCGATCGGCAGCAAACCGAAGAATTCGAAAAACTAAAAACGATTGGCGAGGCAATCGTCAGCGACGAAGAAGGCCGCTTGCTCTATCCGGAATTGTTGCTTGCCATCCATTCTGCCTTACCGACTGATTCTGCCCCACAAGAGGAAGCTGGTCCCCAGCCAATCTCACAGCGACCTACTTTGTACGTACAGACAATCGAATCGAAGTTCTACGGCGAGTTGTCAGAATGGTGGAACGATGAATACAAAAAGACTTATCAAGAGAGTCTGACTCTCGATCCCGAATCCGGCAGCGATGTTGAAGAAGAGCCGGTGGGAGGCAACACCCGACAAGCCAAACGGAAAACGGAAGCGCAAGATTCCGGACCGAATGGCGCAGGTTGGGTGGTCGAGTTGCGGGGTTATCATTTTCACAACGACGACCCCACCAATCAGGGTTGGGATTACGTGCGGGGAACTCTCGTCAAAAACTTACAAACAGGAACCGTGACATTGCCTGATGGCCCAGACGGAAACCTGATTCCAGTAGGAATGAAGGCATTGGGCATTCAATATCCCTTGCTCCTGCCAATGGAAAAGATCCATGACCATGAAATAAAAAATCCTCAGTTTGATCGGATCAAACATCAGCAAGCTCTGGAGGATCAGAGAAATAACAACAGTCCGCTACCTCCCGATCTGGAACCGGAGCTGATCAAAATCCCACGCTATAACTTTGTCGTTCAATTCTGCTGGCAGGAAAAGCGACTGAGCGAACGCACCGAACAACGAATCGCAAAAGAGAAAGAAAACGCAGAAGCGCAAGCTCGCAATGCACAAGCCGGTTCGGAAAGGCGGTAACCATGGACCAAGTGAACGTTTTCCTCAACACGGTTAAGAAGCACCACTTTTGGATCTTGTGTGCTACGATCATGGTCCTGACCTTGCTGGGTTGGTATTTGTCGACTGGAAAGTTGGCTGCAACCTACGCCAGTCGGTATAAAAATCTCAAAGACGAAGAACGAAAAATGGAGAACGTCGCGCGAAAGGTCAATCATCCCAACGAGAATATCCGTGTAGAAATGGATAAGTTGCTCCAGACTCGGCGTGAAGTGGTACGAACTGCCTGGGGAATAAAATGGAGACGTTTTGAAGAAATACTTGTGTGGCCATCCGAACTGACAAACGCTTTTGTTGCCTCCGCCACACAACTCCGGCCCATCGAAAAATTCACTTTGGAAGATAGTAAGAAATTAGAAGTGAGGTTTCGCAGGGAATATTGGAATTATGTCCGGGAAGAACTTCCTAAATTGGCAGATATCATCGGGTCTCATTGGAGAGAACCCGAAACAAAGACTGCTGCTGGGGGCAATCTCGCCTCGCGGCGCCCCGGAACAATCGGCGACAACCAAACAGCATCCCACCGCACTGAAAACTTGTTGGTCGATTGGAATGCGCAGAACCAGTCTGAGATCGAGACACAACACTTCCAGTGGCGGGCAGTTCCGACAACGGGACAAGTTTTATATGCACAAGAGGACCTGTGGGTGCTCCGCGGCCTGATGGACATTATCGCCACCACGAATAAGGGTGCCAAAACGCAGTCCACTGCGGCCGTTAAAGCCATTCAATCGATTCAGTTGGGAAAACATGCCACCCAGCCAGAAGGGACCATTCACCTGCTTGTTGATAGCAATCCCAAGGATGAGCTGAAGCGGCCCCCCAGTCGTGCAGAAAAGGGAACCGCTGACCAAGAGGAAATCAATCCGGCAGATGGGCGTTACGTGGATGAAAAATACGAACCGTTAACGGCAGAGGCCTTGCAGAAAGTGGGGCCGTCCAAGCCACTGCTGGCGATTGCCAAACGCATGCCGATCCGTATGCGTCTGATCATTGACCAACGCAAGTTAAGTGAGTTGTTGATAGAGTGTGGCAATTCAACTTTGATCGTCGAGGTCCGGCAAGTGTTGTTCAATCCGGGTGCAAGTTTCGAAGGAAAACTGGAACAGAAGGGTGGGGAACGGAGCAGAAACCAGGAGATTGGATCTCTGGTTGGTTCTTCGCGTTTAGCGGAAGCAAGCTCAAGATCGAAATACGTTGGCAGTCAATCAGACCAGAACAATTCTTTCGAGCGTCCGGTCGAGATTTACGGCATCATCTACATCTACAATCCCGTCGACAAGAAACTCCTGGGGATTGAGGAATCACAATCGGGGTAGCCAACATGAAAGTTAAAGTGTCGTTCAACTCCGACGCCGTGAAATCGTTTCTCTTGTCACACGTTGAAAAACTTGTGTTATTTCTGATGGTGCTGCTGTGCACCTACTTTTTAGCCTACAAGGGGTTTCAACGGGAAGTGTCCACGATTACACCCGAGAAGATGGAGAGCCTCGTCCGCAATGCGAAAACGAATATCGATAAGACAGAGTGGACCGACGTCTCGTCCGAACGGATTCAGATTGTCGCCTATGACGAAAAAGCTCGCAATTCAGGACAGTCCATTAACAGGGCGGATTACCACTTCGGCCCCATCCACCAATTAATCAATCAACCACAATCCAAACGAACCGATCCCAAGATTTACACGGTCGTGCACCTGGAAACGGACGCAATCTTTGCACCCGTTTCCATGAAGGCGACCGGCGAGGAAGTTGATTTACTGGATGACGAAAATGTTGAGGAGGGGGGGGGGCGTGCTCTCTCCCCAAGGGAGATTAAAAACTGGACAGCAAACCGGACCAACCCCAGGTCTCGTGGCGGCCCGGCCAGAGGTGCCACCCGTACCAATCAAGCCAAGGGCTATGCCATCGTCAAGCTGGTCGGACTGGTGCCGATTCAAGAACAGTTACAAGAATACCACGACCATTTCTTACAAGCCGACGACTTCCTGGCTCGGCGAGACTTTCCGCGCTACACCAGCTACGAAGTTCGACGGCGTGAGGTAAGTCTCTCCGGCCAAACCGGGCCCTGGGTGGACATCGTAACCGAGGAGGCCGTCAACATCATCGACAGCTGGACACGGCCAGAGACAGAGGTTGCTGAGAGTCGCTTCCTGTACACGACGGGCACAAATGCAGTCCAGGACGGAAGGATGTGGTTGGGTCTGCATTGGCCTTTGCCACCGCTTATCATGCGCGATGTAACACGCCTGGCCCTGCACTCGCGAGTCCCCGCCAAGCAGGTTAACACAAAACGGAATTTCACCAATGCTCCTCGCGACGGTCTCCAGGAGTTTGGCGCTCCTGGTGATGGCCGCAGAGGGTTCGATATAGAAGGACCTGGATCACAAGAACAGCGAACGGGAAGATCCAACAGGACACCAACCGGAAGACTCCGCGGGATGGACAAACTAAAGACCGATTTTTACTTGTTTCGATTCTTGGATTTTGACGTGAAGCTGGGCGGATCCTATCAATATCAAGTACGACTTCACCTGGAAGATCCAAACAATCCGTCCAGCGGAGACAGGCCAACTCAGCAGTCACTGGATATCACCGTTGTCGATCGCCTGGAACTCGAACCGGCACAAGCGGGATTTCGCAAAACGGAATGGAGCGAAGTCAGTCCAGTCGTTCAGGTACCTGGCAGTTCACATTTGCTGGTGGGAACCCCCGACGCTCAGCGTCGAGTCGCGCTAGCGAAAGACCGCGTTTATGCTCAGGAACCAACGGCGCAGGTCATGGCCGTCGATTGGGATGCTCAGCGGGCCTTGGAAATACCAGCGGAGCGCAAAGTCAGGCGAGGCAGCGTTCTGAATTTCAGCCGTGATGACGTCAAGGCTCTTTCGCCACAAAATCAATGGCTCTGGACATTGAAAACACATACTTTCGCCTTGGATGTTATCGTGGCTGATCTGCGTGGCGGCGAACGACTGGGACGGACCGATCTTAAAGCGCCTACCGAGATGTTGCTCATCGACAAGCAAGGCGATTTTTCAGTGCGTCACGAGCTACAAGATCATTCGATCTACAAGCGTTACGTGTTTAAAGACGCTGACGACGATAATGACGATGACTAGTTTTCAAAGAAGGCACAGCTTTCGAAAGCTGTGCTAATTCTTTCTGAAAGACGGTGTGCACGCCTCCTCTCGGAAACTCTCCATGTGCAAGACGCGCTAAACTTCTTCGTTAGCCGATTTTCTCTCGCTGGAGTAACGATTTTCCAGCAGCCACTCGAAAATCCCCTTCACCTAGCCACCCTGCGGTTCGACGCGCCCCTCGTCAAATCCATAGTCAGGATTCGACAAATCGAAGTCGCTGTCGTCCAACCCTACATTCAAACGCACCTTCGTGTAGGAATACTCTTCATCAAGTCGGGGACGACCCCCGACTGTGGAAGGAAATGACCAAAAAGTAAAACGAACGGGAACCTGCAATTCATGATCGACAAAAATACGAAGACGATAAAATGAATACTCTTCCCGTCGTTTTGTGCGAACAACCTGAATACAACGGCAACTCCTCTGATCCATTTTGGCTTGTTCGATGAACCGAACCTCCCATTCATCAGGATGCGGGTCCGCCATCATTTCCGTCATACCGCGCTGAATCAAATGTCGGACCGTGTCTAGCATGCCAAACGACGAAATGGAATATCGAGTCTCCGACATGGCCCGTCTGCCTGTCGGATTGAGTGCCAACGTCACACTGGCGAGGCCGCTTTCACCCCCCAAAGTCACGATCATTCGATCATGATATTTCTTGTCCACGTAGAGTATTTCACGACCTTTGATGCTCCTAGGTCCCAAATATCTCATATAGACACCAAACGGTATGATCATTCCACCGGCAGATTGGCGCCGATGTCTGACCTTTGCCGCAGCTGCTTCGACCCTGCGTAGCCTGCCCTTGATCCGCTCTCGAATGAACACGTTGCACACGTAATCACGCACGTCCCGATTCAAGTATTGGTAGCGTTCATAGGCGTAACGAAGGGCGGGCAGGAGCGGATGGCTCCTCCACTTGTCATATTCTTGGCCGGAAACATCATCGCCATAAAGAATTGCGTATTCCGGGCCGGTCAACGGATCAATCGATTCCCGCAGCTCGGCTGCAAATCCGAAGCCGCTCGAATAGGCCATCAGTGCCAGCAAAAGCGGGATGTAAGCGCCATTTCCATGGACTGGGGAAAAAAAATTCTCCTCGCAGCAGTCTGCCTGACAGCGGGTTACCGCCCCCTTCAGGTCAGCACTGTGAATCAAGTCATCAAAGGCAGTTGTGTTCATCGGGTGGTATATCCTGCACCACAACATCTCAGCCGACTGGGCGTTGCGCTTACAGATTTTTTCATGTCGATTCAGCCGCCCTTTGGTTTGGCCTGCAGCCGATGATGGGACGGTTTCACACCCTTTTTGTAAATTCCGAAACCGAAGTCTGATGGTTCATAAGCTTCCACAAAATCGACGTTGGCCCGACCGGTTATCCGATCCTTCATGCCCAGCGCCCAGTAGCACGAATTGACCAGCAATCGTCGCAAACCGGCACTTTCCAAATCGGTCGCCGCCCCCATGGTTGTACAAAACACCCGTGCAGGTTTTCCCGTGTCGCCCACATACTCTCGTGTCCAGGCCACCGGCATCATGGGCTGGTTTTTTTCACCTGTGACTACTGCGGTTAGCGGATTCATTCCAGACAGAACCTGCCCCCAGACCAATACTTTGGCATCTGAACCCAGATGTGAAATTCCATAGACATCACTGGGGCCCCATATGTCATCACAGCCACGCAGGATTGGATCGGTCGCATACTGTTCATTGATCACGCCTCGAGTACTCTCAACACCGTGCTCACCGTGATGATTCACCCAAGTCTCGCCAAAAATAAGTTGACCAAATCCTCCAACCGGATCCTTACTCTTCCAACCGTACTTGGAAAATCGGCTCTCTGAATCCTCGGAATAGTCAAAGGCATGCGTTGCCGTTCGCAGGCCAATCATGGGTTTTCCCGAGTTGGAAAAATCAACGATGGCTTGCATCTGTTCGTCGGGAAGTTCGCGAAAACGAGTAAAAAGAACCATCAAATCTGCTTCGGTCAGTTTTTCGACACCTGGAATATTATGCGGATAGTCCGGCGCGATCGTTCCGTCATCAGGATTGATGGCAAACAGCACCGTACACCTGAATCCATGACGGCTGGCCAAAATTTTGGCCAGCATTGGCATGCCTTCCTCCGACCGATACTCGTCGTCACCCGTAACAAAAACAATGTGCTTGCCTTGGCCGGAACCCGATCTTCCGTCGTATTCCACACTCCGTTGAGAAATCACTTTCACCGCATCGTCCGATGTGGCCGCGTGGACCGGGTCAACTGAAAGTATTGTCCAGGCAAGCAAGATAACAGCCGGGATTCGTTTCATTGAAAACCTCCCTGCTTCCTGAATACAATGCCGCCTAAGGAATTTCCGGTAGAGATGCTTCCCGCACCCCCGCGAGATCGCAGTCATGAACGCAGTCGCGAGCAACCGAACGTCGCGAAGAACGCCAGGTCCATCAACTGCCGGTTTACTGACTGACTATTATCTGCGGCAAACAGGCGATTAACAAGTCTGTCATATTGACGTAACGACGAAGACGCAACTCCGGTAGACGCACCGCCGCCCCAAATGCGATTACCTTCAATCGGCACCCTCGTTCTTGCCGTGGTGACATTCCTGCCGCGTTATGGCGTCCATCAATCCCCGCATGTAGCCCACCGCAAATAAACGCCCTCGCATGGCATAACCGGGTGAAACCGGTGTGTCGGCGCCGTTAAAGGTGTCCGCATCGATCAAATCATCGGAGATCTCGGGCACCTCAATCTCCGCTTCGGTGGTTTCCCCAGCAAGCGTGGGCACGTGATCAGGCCGCATGGGTCCAGCAAATCCAATCTCATGATAAGCACGCATTGCTTCGGCCATGTCCGTCTGGCCATTGTCATGAAATGTCTCGCAGAATTTGTGCGCACAGCCGCATACGTCGCGAAAATGGACATAATGGATACGTGCTCCCAATTGCCGAATGGCGGCAGGCACATCTTCTCCCATCTCAGCAAAACATCCCTGACAAAAACAAACGCCATTGGCGGGTACGTCGACCAGGCGGAGCAGACGCTGAAAATTTTCGAGACTGTGCATGATTTGGTCGTGACCGCGAAAACTCGACAGCGGAGGGTCATCTGGATGCATCGCCATTTTCACCTGCATTTCGGTGGCAACTGGCAAGACTTGCTTCAAAAAATATTCGAGATTTTCCCACAATTTCCCCGAATCGACTCTCGAACCCGTGTCACCCCGGAGCGACTGTTTCAGTTCAAACGCCGTCACTTCAGCGCCACCTCGCTCCGTTCCTTCCACGCTCGTACGTACCCACTCCTCATTGGGCATGAAGTTGTAGCAACACACCTCCACACCTGACTCTGCCATGTTACACAGCAAATGTTGAACATTCTCAATCTGGTAGTCGCGCTGAGGCCCACCACACACGATGTCGCCGTGCGGGATGTATCCTTCAAGCACCGACATCCGCATGCCATACCGTGCCACACGGTCGCACAACCTGGACATCTGCGCCAGTTTGGGACCCGGATATCGCCCAACGATGTCGGTCACTCCGACTTGTGCGGCCAGTCGCAAGTTTTCATCAGTCATTTGTGTCACAACTAAGGCGATTCGCATCGCGGCATTATACACTTCCAAATCAACCCCACCACTACGTCCCGGAAACGACACGCACCCTTCCCAAGAACTCGAATACAGCCTTCCAGATTCCCGAAGGAAGCGGGCAAGACTCTTGAAGATCCCGTATTCCAAATTGTGTCCCAAACAACTACTTGCGGTTACAACTTCACAACACTCCGCAGGGAGTTCGACTTTCGTCGCATTCACCTGCAACGACGTGGGCAACGGTCAAAACAGTACCTGGTACGACGACTCGATTCGGTACGTCCACTGAAAACTTTTGTATGATGTGTTGGACGAAGATTACCTGTTAAACTCAAGGGGTGTCTGTTGCTGAAAAACACGACCACTGGACAGAGTTTAAGATGACCTTGAAAATAACCGTTCGACGGCAGATCGATGGCTGCAGACCTCATAACAATCACTGATGACCGCTTGCGGGAGATGTCATGACACGGAGACTGCTTGTCCTTTGCACCGGCAACTCGGCGCGTTCACAGATGGCGGAAGGTCTATGGAAAGCAGAAACCGACGGTGACTGGGAAGTCTATTCGGCCGGATCAAGCCCGGTTGGTTTCGTCCACCCGCTTGCTATCCAGTCCATGTCGGAAGCAGGGCTGGATATTTCGAACTATCACAGTAAACATCTGGATCAATTCCTACACGACTCTTTCGACTTGGTGGTCACTGTTTGTGACAACGCCGCACAACACTGCCCGGTTTTTTCCGGTGCGAAGCAGACGCTGCACTGGCCGTTTCCTGACCCTGCCGAGGTACAGGGAACGCAGGAAGAGCGGCTGGCAGCATTTCGGTCAACGCGAGATCAAATCGTTACTCGTATCAAAACTCATTTGTTGGACCATTTTTCGGCCAACGAGGCGTAAAGGTACAACAATATCCCCTACGTTGCCGCAAAAGGCCGGTTCGACTGCCCCGGACCAAGCAATGGGACCCCGGTTCTCATGACTACGCCGGTGATCGGGTGGCCCTTCGAAAGGATTGTAACCCCCGCAATGATGTTGCCCGTGAAATTGGAAATTTGATGAAAACCTTCCCGGTAGGGGCGCCGGGCACGCACTCGAGCATCTGGTGGCCAGGATTGCACTCGGGGAAGTGGTAAGCCTTGCTGTCGATGGAAGGAAGAAAAAGTTCCGGAAAGCGCCTCGGATGGATGCTCAAGCCGTCGGCCCGACAATGGAACAGATAATCAAATGGCCGCAAAAACTTTTATCAACGGTTAAACAAATACTGTGTGCTATACATTCACCGCAGACGATCTAGAGCGGATTCGCTCAGAAACGGACCTTGAGAAAGTCGAATTCCATCAGAAGTTGCCGTCGACGAATGATCGCGCCGTAGAACTCGTGAAAACACTGTCCCACATTCCACCATGTCTGGTGCTGACAGAATGTCAAACCGCCGGCCGGGGACGCCACAGTAACCGCTGGTGGTCCGGACCTGGGTCGCTAACGTTTTCGTTCGTCTGTGACGTGACTCATTTTGGACTCACATCAAAAGATTTACCTCAGTTATCTCTGGCAACCGCATTGGCCGTCAGGGCCGGACTGTCTGCTATTGACGCTTCCTGTGTGTTCCAAGTGAAGTGGCCGAATGACGTTTACCTTAATTCCAAGAAGGTGGCAGGATTGTTGCTCGAATCCATCCCGAAGTCGCCCAACACGTTAATCGTCGGAGTAGGAATCAACGTCAACAATTCGGTTCTGGAAGCACCACAAGAACTTCGAACCCGCGCTACCTCGCTCTTCGATGTTACCGGTCATCGATTTGAGTTGGCAAACTTGCTGATTCAGATTTTACATCAGATTTCAAGCTATTATCAGCGTTTGTCCAACGGCAATTTACAAGTACAACCAGCATGGCAACCGCACTGCCTGCTCACCGGGCGTGACCTGCGATTACAACTCGGATCGCAAAAAGTGAACGGACGGTGTCTGGGAGTTGACCACGACGGTGCTCTCTTGCTTTACTCGGACGGACACACTAATCGATTTGTTTCCGGCACCATTGAGCACTTCGAATGAATCGCTGAACCGTCTAGGATCACTGCTGAACTGGCTGGTCAAGTCCACCTGCAACGCCCTGGGTGAATCCTGGCGTCGCTTGAAACGCAGAGCGTTGAATCACTTTTGAACGGATGAAACACGTTTTTCCTTAAATCCAGAAAATGGCAAAGCGACACCCAGTCGACCCTGCTTTAGACCCTTATGAAGCAGTATAATCAACGGTTTCTGCGTCTCAAGCAGCGTGCCGTTTGCCATTTGTTTTTTGACATGGGGTAAGCCGTGAACAGGTTGAGTCGACGATCGTTTTTACTGGCAAGCGGTGTGGCCGGTTTAAGTTACCGAGGCTTGTCAACATCGTCAGCGTTAGAACCTGGTGAACTGGCCAAGCCAAACAAACGGCCCAATGTGCTGTACGGTCTGACCACGGGATCATGGCAACTGGTCACCCCGCCAGGGAAGCCCCTGCCTCTGCTACAGATCCTGGATGAAACGGCCGCCAGCGGATTCAACGGCATCCGCCTGACGGGATACCCGCAGATTCTTGAAGAAAATAGTGTTTCGATCGATCAATTGGGCGATGAGTTACAGAAGCGGGGCCTTGTATTTTCGACGATTTCGTTCGGGGGCCACTACCGTGACCGAGAACAACAGAAGGAAATCCTAGCCAGGCTGCGAGGTGTGCTCGAAGTTCACCGAAAGTTTGGAGCCACGGCAGCAACCTTCTTTCCGTCATTGGAAGTCCAGCCCGGAGAAGACGAACATCGGGCCTACGAAGACACGTTTCGGTTCTACAATCAGATGGGAAAAATGGCCGTCCAGGAGTACGGTGTACGAATGGGTGTGCACAACCTTCCTGGATCGCTGATTTCGACACCGCGACAAATCGACCGTTTTCTGGAGCATACGGATTCGCGGTATGTGTTCTGCGCCTGGGATACAGCGCACCTCTTACTGGATGGCTGTGACGTCGCTGCAACCTTTCGCAAATCGCTCAAAAGAATTGTTTACCTGGATTTTGAAGATGCGACAAGAAACCCAAGCAAGGAAGATTTCGTGACTCCCAACGGACAGCGGTTTGCGGGAGACACTGCCCGGGGGCAGTTCTACAACTCGTCACAAGACCTGGGGCGCGGAGAGGTTGATTACCCCACGGTCATGAGCATCCTGGCACAGGATAACTATCGAGGCTGGATCATTCCCGACCTGCACGCTGTACGCATCTCCGCGATGGAAAGCTGGCGAATAGCAATGGACTACATTCAAGGAGAGTTGGATCCGGTTTACCAGTGAAGACAATTCGCCAATCAACCAGTAAGCTCACACCACTTCAAACCATTTTGGCCGGAGTGAGGTTCGGCATTAGAATCGACCCCTTCATCAAAGACTTTTTACCTGTTGAAAATTCTTCACCAGTTGAAACCACAACCTTTCCCATCGGCGCGTTAAATTGAACAAAAAGATTCATGTCACAACAGAACGTGTGATCCGCAACGTCGGGTATTATAATAAAAGTCGGAAGCCACATCGGCCCTGTATGTTTCGAGTATCGACGATGGCAATTCGCCACGGTTTCTGGATCGGTTTGTTCATCGGCCTCACGTGCCCTGGCGTGGTGCGTGCAGAAATTCCTGCAGAGATCGATTACAGTCTTCACATCAAGCCTATTTTGTCCGATCGCTGTTATAAATGCCACGGACCCGATGCTGCTCAACGTCGCGCTGACTTACGTTTGGACCAAGAAAAAGAAGTTCTGGGGCGGGTCATTACTGCGGGTGAGGTGCAGGAAAGCGAACTCTTTCGACGCATCACCGCGACCAACCCTGATGAACGGATGCCACCGATCACTGACACGCTGTCCTTGACGGCCGCCGAAATCGAACTGATCCGGCATTGGATTGACCAGGGTGCGCCGTGGAGCGACCATTGGTCGTTTCGACCACCCAGAGACTTTCCGGTTCCTGAGGTCGATAATGACCGTTGGAGCAGAAATCCGATTGATCGTTTCGTACTTTCCCGACTGCCGGGAGAAGGCCTGCATCCCTCACCAGAGGCGTCTCGTGAACAACTCCTGCGGCGGGTAACCTTTGACCTGACCGGCCTGCCGCCATCGCTGAACGAACTGGACACAGTCTTGGAGGACCCGACCGGCCACGGTTACGAACAAGCGGTCGAGCGGTTGCTTCAATCACCCCGTTTTGGAGAACGGATGGCCTCCATCTGGCTCGACATTGCCAGATACGCTGATACTTATGGATATCAAGTCGATAAAGACCGTTTTGTCTGGCCGTGGCGGGACTGGGTCATCGAGGCCTTGAATCAAAATCTACCCTACGATGAGTTTGTCACCTGGCAGTTGGCCGGTGACCTACTACCTGATGCCTCGGACCGCCAAATCCTAGCCACAACTTTCAACCGTTTGCACCCTCAAAAGACCGAAGGTGGAAGCGTCGAGGAAGAGTTCCGTATCGAGTACGTGGCCGACCGCACACAGACCTTTGCAGCTGCATTGCTGGGCCTGACGTTTGAATGCGCTCGGTGTCACGACCACAAATTCGATCCCTTCACTCAGCGAGAGTATTATCAGCTGTCCGCCTTTTTCGACAACATTGACGAGGCCGGTTTGTACGCCTATCACGGCAAATCGATTCCAACCCCCACCTTGCTGTTGATTGACCAGACAGTCAAGGAAAAGGCTGCAGATATCGAACAACGTATCACTTTCGCTGAAGAGAAATTACAGGCAGTTGCAGCAAACAGGTCCACTGCGTTTCAGGAATGGATTTCCCTGCCAGCTGAGCAACGTGCATTCACTCGTCCTGACAATCAGTCCCAAGAGGCGGAGTCCACGGAAGAGAAGCTGGACACTTCCGATTACCAGCTGCCAAACTCACCCGGCTGCATTGCTTATCTTAGTTTTGAAGATGGTAATGAGCAGGGTACTCATCAGCTCGTTCCGGGGAAGCAGGGACAGGCCGTGCGTTTGAATGGAGACGAAGGGATTCGGATGAAGGTCGGCAATTTCCGTCGATTCGAACCGTTTAGCGTCGCATTGTGGATTAACACGCCGGACGAAAAAAGTCGGGCTGTCATATTCCATCGCTCTCGTGGCTGGACCGACGCCGGAAGTCAAGGATACCAGCTATTAATTGAAGAAGGACGGTTGAGTGCCTCCCTGATCCACTTCTGGCCAGGCAACGCAATTCGTGTCCGCACACCTGCCAAGATTCAGACGGATCAATGGCTGCACGTGGCGGTGACCTACGATGGTTCCAGCCGGGCTGACGGGCTTTCCATCTTCGTCAATGGCCGACGGGCTCTCACTGAAGTCGTGCGAAATAATCTCCATAAGAACATCACGGATGGTGGAACAGATCAAATTTTGATTGGGGCCCGCAAACGAGACCGCGGATTTTCGCAAGGACTGGTCGATGAATTTAGAGTATTCGATCGGCAGCTGAGCGGCCTGGAAGTGGCCCAGCTTTACGATGGCGACAGTTTAACCTCAGCCTTGCAGGATACTGAGGCTGATTCCAGCGGCCAACTGCGCGAGGATTTGTACCGTTATTATCTTGCCACCAGTGATCGGAAATACTTGGAACAACTGGCAACCGTGCAACAATTGCGAGAACAACGAAGCAAGCTGTGTGACGAGTTCCCGGAGATCATGGTCATGCGCGAACTTGCGCAATCGCGACCAACCTATGTTTTAAAACGCGGGGCTTACGATGCCCGTACAGATCAGGTCCAACCCGGGACTCCCGGCGTACTGCCCGCCTTTCCCAACGATCAACCGCGAAATCGCCTCGGCCTGGCCAGATGGTTGACCGATCCGGCCCATCCGCTCACCGCTCGCGTAGCGGTCAATCGTCTGTGGCAAATGTGTTTCGGTCAGCCCCTCACCCGAACGCCGGAAGATTTCGGCAGTCAGGGTGAGTTGCCAACGCATCCTCAATTACTCGATTGGCTGTCCAGGTATTTTGTTGACCACGACTGGGATGTCAAACAACTACTGCGACTGATTGTCACTTCCACCACGTATCGCCAAACATCGTCGGCGTCACCTGAATTATTCGAACAAGACCCGGACAACCGACTGCTGGCCCGGCAATGGGCACACAGTCTGCCGGCCGAGATGATACGTGACAGTGCGTTGGTCGTGAGCGAACTGATTGTCGAGCAAATCGGAGGGCAGCCAACTCGCCCCTACGAACTGGAAGTTTCCTTCAAACCGGTCGATCGGGAGAAAGGTCCCGGCCTGTTCCGTCGTAGTGTTTACACCTACTGGAAACGGACCGGGCCAGCACCCGTGATGATGGTGCTCGATGCGTCGAAACGAGACGTCTGTCGTGTTCGTCGCGAACGGACTGCATCCCCCTTGCAGGCCCTGGTACTGCTCAACGGCCCTCAATTTGTCGAGTCCGCACGGGTGCTTTCGGAACGGTTACTCCGGAAACATCCAGAAAACATGGGGCAAGTGATCGAGGACATGTTTCGCACCCTCACCAGCCGACGACCGAGTGCAAGTGAACACAAGACCTTGCACGTTTTCTACGAGCGTCAAAGAGCGCGTTTCACAAACAATCCAGACCGAGCGGGTGAACTGCTTTGCGTGGGCGACACGCCGACCAATGCTGAACTACCGAAAGAGCAACTTGCTGCAATGACGATGGTCGCAAACATTTTGATGAACTTCGATGAATCCGTGATGAAGCGGTGAGGAAAACAATGCACACACTCTGTACAGGTTACGATGCTCCGGCTGCTTTCAGTCGTAGACAACTGCTGAATCGATTTGGCATGGGCCTGGGAGGTTTGGCACTGGCCGACATGTTGGATACGGACACGACGGCACAATCCCGAGTGGTGGAACAACTGCATCACGTCCCCTCGGTCAAACGAGTCATTTTCCTGTTCCAGTCGGGTGCTCCGTCACAGATGGACCTGTTCGATTACAAACCGTTGCTCAATGAAAAACATGGAACGCAGTTACCCGCCGAG
>CAUZBP010000081.1:0-20658 GCA_963578105.1 Planctomycetota bacterium | reverse complement strand
AACTGCTGGGACGGGCAGCGGGTAAGCCCGCTATCGAACGAGATCCCGCCTATCTCACCAACGAAGCAAACCCAGAAGCCGTAGCCGAAGTGGTCAGCGGCAAACGCACCGTGGCTAATGCCGCCTGGTGGGGATTTGATCCGCACGATTCCACTGCGACGTTGCAGGCAGCTATCGATTCGGGTGTCAAAAAATTGGTCATCCCCAACATGGGTCAAGACTGGATCGTGGAACCGCTTTTCCTCAACAGTGACAACCAGGAGTTGGTCTTTGAATCCGGTGTGATCGTCATGGCGAAGAAGGGTTCGTTTTTAGGCAAAAATGATTCCCTGTTTACCGCCGAGGGTCGAAACCATATCACCCTGCGGGGATATGGCGCAACGCTCCAGATGCGCAAGCAAGACTATAAACTGCCCCCTTACCCAAAAGCCGAGTGGCGCGCAGGCTTGACCTTGATTAACTGCAGCAACGTCACGATCCTGGGTCTGACCATTCGCGAGACAGGAGGAGACGGCATCTATGTCGGTGGGCAACTTTGTAAGGATTTTGTAATCCGGGATGTTGTCTCCGACGGCAACAACCGTCAGGGGATGAGTGTAATCAGTGCTGAAAATCTGCTCGTTGAAAACTGCGTGTTCAGTAATACTGCGGGAACTTCTCCCATGGCCGGAATCGATCTGGAGCCCAACCAGGCAGATCAAAAGATGGTCAATGTGCGCATTCGCAATTGTATCTTCGAGAATAATAACCGCAGGGGATTGCTGGTCAACCTGCGTCTGCTCAAACCCGATTCGGATCCGATTTCCGTCGTTTTTGAAAACAACTATGTGCGCGGTGGCGAAAGGGGGATCGAGGTCGCCCTCACACGTCACCACGGTGGCAAAGGCCTGATCGAATTTAAAAACAACATTATCGAAAATACCAGCCACGCTGGTGTCATGATCGGCTGTAAATCCAGCCTGTCTATGCGGATCGTTTTCGAAAATCTGCTTTTGAACAACGTCGCCATTGGCACCAAGCCTGCGATCTGCTCTCCGGCCCCGATCTTATTCCATGCCCGGTCTGACGCGAGCCAGATTCCCGGCGCAGTCGAGTTCAACAATTGTTTCGTCTACGAGTCGGAGAATTCCAACCGCGTACTGCGAGGCGGTCCCGCCATCTTGATGACCGGTGGGCACAACGAGATGGTCTGGACCGATGTCCACGGAATGGTGACCGCTTCCACTCCCGGGAAGGTTGACAAAAATATCAACATGTCGGTCAAAAATTTTACGCTCACGCTCAATGGCCAGCGCGTGTCTGTTGACCAGGCGGCCAAGAAGGCCGGGGCGCGGGAAGAAAATGCAGCAAATCCGCAGGCAATTGCCGAGGTGCTGGCAGGCAAACGCTCCCTGGCCAACGCAGCCTGGTGGGGGTTTGACGAGCATGATTCCACGGCAGCGTTGCAGGCCGCCATTGATTCGGGCGTTCGCAAACTGATTGTTCCGAACATGGGGAAGGAATGGATCGTCGAACCCCTCTTCCTGACCCAAAACCATCAGGAGATCCTCTTCGAACCGGGAGTCGTTGTGATGGCAAAGCAAGGAGCATTTCGGGGCAGGAATGACTCGCTGCTGACCGCAACGGACCGCATCAACATCACCCTGCGGGGATATGGTGCAACGCTCCAGATGCGCAAGCGGGACTACCAGTCACCCCCCTACGAAAAAGCCGAGTGGCGCGCAGGCCTGACTTGCGTCGACTGCCAGGACGTCACCGTTCTTGGCCTGACCATCCGCGACACGGGCGGAGACGGGCTCTATTTCGGTGGGAACGTCTGTAAGGACGTGCTCGTGAAGGATGTCGTCTGCGACAACAACCACCGTCAAGGTATGAGCATTATCAGCACGGAGAATTTTGTCGCCGAGAATTGCATCTTCAGCAATACTATCGGCACAGCCCCCATGGCCGGGATCGACCTGGAGCCTAACATGCCAGGCCAGAGGATGTCTAACGTGATCATCCGTAATTGTATCTTCGACAACAATGCCATGATGGGAATGCACATGAACCTGCTTCGTCTGGATTCGGACTCGCAACCTGTGTCGGTACTTTGGGACAGCAATTATGTGCGGGGAGGTGAGATTGGCATCCATGTTACCGGCACCGGCGAAGATACACCCCGAGGGCTGATCGAGTTCAGCAACAACATCGTCGAGAACACGCGACATGCGGCCATCATGATTCGCAAAAAGCAAACAGCTGCCGGCCGCTTCAAGGTGGTATTCAATAACCATCTGCTCAGAAACACCACCACTTTGGAGCCGTATGACCAGGAGACGGTCAATTTCTTCAGACAACACTACGGAATCCAGTACCCCTCCCAATGGTGGCGGCATGCTACGCATTGGTGGCGAAACTTTCCGGTAGCCCCGATTGTGCTCCGGGGGGGGTCCGCAAATCCCATGGGAGGTGTTGCCCTGAACGGTTGCTTTTCTATCGAAAGAAAAGATGTTCCTGCAATGGTTGTGGCCGGTAGTGGTAACCCACGAGGGGAAAATCACAAGCCGGGTTGGTCCGATATCAGCGGCAACATCACGACCAGCAATCCCTTCGGGGCATGGGTTGATATCAGGACACCGGTTAAAGACTTCACGCTAACGGTCAATGGCCATCCGGTCCGGCCCTAACGGCTTGAAACAGGGTTCAAAACATGACTTCCAATGCAAACGCGTCGCAACAATTCTACCTGGATCAGGGATATCTCCACCTGAAGCAGGCGTTGTCACACAATGACCTCGAATCGATCACCAAGTGTGTCAAGCAGGCAGTCGATCAACATGCCAACAAGCTGTTGGACGATGGCAAGATCACCAACGCCTATGTTGACGAGTCTTTTGAACGCCGCCTGGCGGCTATCTATGAAAACAACGACATCGGTCTACGTGGCTGGTACCCCTTTACACGGGAGCAGGAACTCTATGACCTCATCGTACACCCCGTAATCACCAAACACCTTGAATCCCTGTTAGGGCCGGCGTTTAGTTGGATGGGTGGGTATCACTTGCGGCCAAAGCTGCCGGAAAGTTCGCTCATGTCGTTTCCATGGCATCAAGACAGCCAGTATTATGGTGCCCCGACTCAGTACACGCATCTCATCACCGTGTGGATTCCGCTGGTGGACGTCAACGAGGAAAATGGCTGCCTGTGGGTCATCCCTGCCAGCCACAAGTGGGGGTTGTTACACGGAGAACGTGGCAAAGATCTCAACATGCGCACCAAAGAAAATGTTGAAGAAAAGGGAGAACCAATTCCGTTGCCCATGAAGGTTGGTGATGTATTATTTTTGTCAAACCTTACCTTCCACAGCAGCAGACCAAACCAGTCCAACACAGTCCGCTGGAGCATCGATATACGTTACTGTCCAAACCCGGAAAAAATACTCCTTTCGCCACAAGAAAAATATGGCTATGAGTTCTATTTCGAAAAAGTCACGGGGGATGGGAAACACCCTATTTCGCTCACAGAGGGCAAGGCAGATCTCACGTACGAAGAGTGGTCTCAACAAGTGGTTATGGAAAAACCCTGAATGAAATCGTCACGCACTAACGGTGCTCGACCGGTCAGCAGTCTTGATCAGCCACCGTATTTTGACAGGTTCGACTGATATAACACTTGACACTAGGTCTGTCTACCTGTGAAAATGATGTTCGGCGAGGCTGGTGGCACAATGTTCGGCGAGGCTGGTGGCACATAGTCTCGTTAGTCGAGGAACGCAGCCATGCAATCACCCCAAATCCGCGGATTCACTTTGGTGGAACTTTTGGTCGTGATCGCTATCATTGGCATTCTTATCGCACTGCTGCTTCCGGCTGTACAAGCTGCGCGCGAAGCGGCGCGACGAACCCAGTGCATTAACAATCTCAAGCAGATCGGGGTGGCGCTACACAATTACCACGACGCGATGGGTTCATTTCCGCCTGGGGGTATGACCGACAACGAGGTCGGTTATCTCGTTTTTCTATTGCCGTTTCTCGAGGAGAGCGAGTTGCACGACGAGTTCAACTTCAGCTCGTTTGAGTCAACGGGAAAACGCTGGAATGATGATTACCAAAAAATCGGCGTGGCGCTCACCCCCATCATGACGGTGCTTTGCCCGAGTTGCGACCAGTGGAAATCGAATTTGTCGCTGCGAAACTACGCGGAGCGCATACCGCACACGGCAAAGGGTGCTGACCCGTACACCACGCATTACATGGCCATTATGGGGCCGGTGGGCACTAACCCGACTACCGGGCATTCCTACAACCTCGATTCCTACGCCGCCTCTACAAGGGGCGGACAGGCTACCGACGGCATTATGCACAAGAACAGTCAGGTCCGTTTTAAAGAGATCACGGACGGCACGTCCCACACGTTCGCACTGGGGGAAGTCTCCTGGAATGAGTGCGAGAAGTTCCGCGCCTGGGTGCGCGGTTGTGATTGGCCAAACGGAGCAGTCAGTGGGACTGCCAAGAACGTTGCCGATCCGATCAATACCGGCGATCCGTACGGCCTTTTTAACCACGGTGCATTTGGCAGCGAGCATCCCGGTGGCACACATTTTTCCCTGTGTGACGGCTCGGTGACCTTTGTGTCGGAAAACATTGACCACGCGATTTACCTGTCGACGGCGAGTCGAAACGGGGACGAGGTCAAGACGATTCACTCCGAGTAGTAACGAAGACAAGTTATGGGTACGTCACCATCTGGTATTGGCAATGTGCTGATTCTTTCCTCAGTACTGGTTCTGTCCTGCCTCTTGAGCGGTTGCCAAAAGGACGACGGTCCCCAACGGTTTGATGTTTCCGGGAAAGCGACTTTTGGTGGGATGCCGGTTCCCGTTGGCAGGATTCGATTCGAACCAGATGCTTACCAAGGAAACCAAGGGCCTGCAGGCTTTGCGACAATCAAGCATGGTGAATATAGTACACAGCAAACCGGTAGAGGGACCGTTGGCGGGCGTCAGATCGTGGTCATCATTGGTTTTGATGGCAAAGCGGATCCCACAAAGGAAATGGCCGCAGGAGCCCCTCTTTTTCCTGAGTACCGTACGACTGCCGATCTTCCCCAGGAAACAACCACCGTCGATTTTGATGTACCGAATATGAAATCGAAATGATTAAAGAAAGTACAAAATGAATTACCTCTGCATTGTGCCGATTCTGAGCGTTGTGACTTTGGCGATTTCCAGTTCACCCTGTCCAACCGCTACTGCCGATGAGCCATTTCTTGAGCAGCAGGACCTTTTTGTCTCCGGCGACGGTCAGCCACCTTTTGACAATTTTAATAACTACTACACGTATCATGTTCCCGCCATGATCGTTTCGGCGAAGGGAACCGTGCTGGTCTTCTGCGAAGGCAGAAAGACGTCGACCGGGGATTCGGGGGACCTTGATTTGCTGTTGCGGCGGAGTTTTGACGGAGGGAAAACATTTGCGCCAATCCAATTGGTTCACGAAGAGGGAGGAGCCGAAAAGATCACCATTGGCAACCCTTGTCCGGTGGTTGATGCAGAGGGGACTATCCATTTGCTGTTCTGCCGGAACACCAGCCGGGTTTATCATCGAAAGAGTACTGACGACGGCGAGACCTTTTCGGAACCGATCGAAATCACGCAGGTATTCTACGACTATCGCGATCAGTTTCCGTGGACCCGGGCAGTTCCTGGTCCGGGACATGGACTGCTGACTCGCAACGGCCGGTTGGTTATGCCCATGTGGATCAACGACAGGTCGGGACACAATTACCGCTCGGTGGTCATCTACAGTGATGACAACGGTGCAACCTGGATGCCCGGGGGAATCGTCCCGCCAGACGATCAATTGACCAGTCCGTACAACAACGATTTGTGTGAGTGCTCAATTGTTGAAGCAGCCGACGGTTCGCTGTTGTTAAACATGCGCGTCAGCAACCACCGGCGGAACAAGGTCAGGCGCCGCGCAGTAGCTGCCAGCCATGACGGCGGGCTCTCCTGGAGTCAGCCAACGCTGAACCAGGACCTGGTCAGCCCGGTCTGTCACGCCGTTTGGTGTCGTTACTCGTTCCCCGAGGGTGACCAGCCGAGCCAGATCCTGTTCTCGAACCCTGCCACCACCAATCATCGCGTGCGGATGACCGTCAAGCTCAGCTACGACGAAGGAAAGACCTGGCCAGTTGCACGGGAACTCAACGCCGGTGCCTCGTCCTACAGCGACCTCGCCATGGCCGATGACAAGACAATCCTCTGCATTTACCACAATAGCGAAAATCGGCGGACCGCCCATCCAGCGAAGCTGACGTTAGCCCGGTTCAACCTGGAGTGGCTCACTGGTGGTAACGAAGATAACGCGGCACCATGAGTCGTAAAGTGCGTACGTTACCGTGAAATTCTGCCGATCCATGTCGTCTCGGATCGGTTGCGCGGCGATTGAACGCGGTTCTCCCCACCGGTTCCTACGATACGCTGATCCAGCCAATAGTATCGATCGATCGCAACTTCTTCGGGCAATTCAGTAGCGGGACGATAATTAAACGTGCATGGATCAAATTGCCAAACATGTTTGGCAAAGCACATCAACATGATGTCATTTCCGACCGAGATCGCGGTAAAAGGTCGTGCCCGCGGGTTGGCATCCGGCAGCACGGCGACTTTTTCCCACGACTGGTCTGCCACGCGGTAACGGAGAACGTCCTGGAAGTAGTTGACCGGCTCACCTGTTTTATCCTGGTAACGACCGCCAAACAGCCAAATTGCCTGGTCATCCGCCGCCGCCGCATAAAGAAACCGTTTGTGACCGGGATAGGGTGGCAGTTTGCCCCACGAAGTGGACGGTTGCGAGGGATCCCAAACCATCAAATCCCTGGTTGCTGAGCGGGATGTACAACAACCACCGGCCGCATTGTGCGGCTCGAACCTGGTTGTTCCCCCCAGCAAATAGATCTTCGAGTCAACCGTGACGGCCTTGCTAAATAACAAGTTCACAGGCAACTGCCCAACGTTCGTCCAGGTATAAACGTCACCACGTTTTTCGAGGGCAATGACTTTGCGCATTTCGTGTTTCCCGTTGTACCCTCCAAGCACATAAAGACGGTCCCCGACAACCTCACTGGCGGCATAACCAAAAGGGTACAAGGCGTCGGGCAACTGTTGCCAGGTTTCGTTAACCGGGTCAAACGCGTGTGTGCTGGCAGTAAATTCCTTTTTGGTCCAATTGCCAGGTTGGCCAAGCCAAAACGTTCCACCAGCGACGATCAACTTACCGTTGAGTACACCAGCTGCGTATCCGGAACGTGGCTCCGGCATGGGTGTTGATTTTGTCCACTCAATGTCAATAGATTCGGCAAACGTAGCCGGGTTGCTCGCCGCAAGTAACCACGCGATAAGTAATATGTAATTCTGCATTCGTTAAACCATCCCTTTCTGTTCTTTCGCTGTCCCCGCGTCCAATACTCCCCTGCCACGTTGGTCGCTCCCGAAGGCTGCGTCAAGGGTAGGCTTTTCTGTAGGACTCCAGGTCCTTGCGAATTCGATTGGCCAACTCATAAGCCTGACTGGCCGTGGCCAGTTCCAACGCCTTCTGAGCGGTCGTTGTGGCGGCCTCGAACTGCCCCACCGCTGCGTGGGCCGCTGCCAGGGTGTAAAGCACCCCGGGATGGTGTTTTGCCGTGGACGAGGCGCGACGTGCCAGTTCGAGTGCCTCCTCCGGCCGGCGCAGGTTGGTGTCTGGGCAGGTCGCCAGCAACCATGCCAGGCTGTTCAGCGCGTAAGTGTGATTGGGCTGCAGTTGGAGCGCCTGGCGATAATGGCCAATCGCTTCATCAGGCTTTCCCTGCGACGCAAGTGCGACACCCAGTTTGTAGTGGCCTTCGGCCAGGCCAGGATTGATTTTTAGCGCCGCGCGATAGTGACCTATCGCCTCCGCAGATTTCCCATGTAATTCAAGTGCGGTCCCCAGGTTCATCTGCGCTTCGACAGAGTCAGGATTGGACCGCACGGCGTCACGAAATTGACGGATCGCCGCGTCAAGCTTGCCTTGCGATGCCAGTGCCGTACCGAGGTTATTGTGTGCTTCGCCGTAACCAGGCTTGATTTCAATTGCCTGACGGTAGTGACTGATCGCTTTGTCAATTGCACCCTGCGACGCCAAGGCGAGGCCCAGGCTGTAATGGCCTTCGGCCAGATTGGGTTTGAACTGAATCGCCCGCCGATAGTGTCTGATGGCCTCTTCACGATCACCCAAAGATCCAAGCAAATCACCCAGGTTATAGTGTGCCTCTGGATAGTCGGGCTTGATCCTCAGTGCCTCCTGATAATGGCTGCTTGCGTCGGCGGCATTCCCTTGAGACCGCAGCGCTTTCCCTAGATTGTTATGCGCTTCAGCGTAGTCCGGATTGGACTGCAGCGCCTGACGGTAGTGCCGAATTGCCTCGTTGAGCTCACCCTGCCGGGCAAGCAAAACAGCCAGGTTGTTGTGCGCTGCGGCATTGTCGGGCTGAATGGTTAGCGCACGACGATAGTGGCGGATCCCCTCTTCAACATTTCCCTGTGACCGCACCGCCTTCCCCAGGTTGTAGTGCACATTGGCATCGTCGGGCTTGAATTTCAGTGCCCTGCGAAACTGCATAATGGCGGCCTCATGCTCGCCACGGTCGACAAGCGCGACCCCCAGGCTGTTGTAGGCATCGGCATTTTCGGGCTGCATGCGTAACACATCGCGTAAAAGCGAGATTGCCTCGGCATGTTGGCCACGCCTTACCAAGAGATCACACAGGTTACCACGTGCCCTGAAATAGCCCGGTTTTATCCGAATCGCTTCGCGAAAATGTCGTTCTGCTTCCTCAACCCGGCCTTCTTTCATTAAGACAGACCCCAGGTTGTTTTCTATTAAAAAGTTGGCATCGGTGACAGCCAGTGTATGTCGAAACAGAAGCTGACTGTTCTTCCAGATTCCCAATTGATTCCACGTCACCAGCGACAAACCAAGGATCGCCGCTGGGATCACCACGACAGCGACCCGGCCGACCACGGGCCAGCGGGCAGCCAGGTCTGCCACACCCCAGGCAATTAGCACGTAAATACCGATAAGCGGCACGTAGGTAAAGCGATCGGCCATGGCCTGTGCACCAACCTGCACCACACCGATCACGGGAACCATCGTACCCAGGAACCAGAACCATCCCACCGCTCGATAGGGGCGCCGGTCCAGGGCCCACAATGCCCATATGGTAATCACGCCGATCACCAGCAGCGCGCACGCCACTTGCCAGATCGGTGGTATGCCGTGATGTGGATAAAGAATAGCAAGCTTCACCGGCCAGACCAGCTTTCCCAGGTAAGCGACGTAGGCTACCACGGCATTGGCCAACCGTATATCGATTGGCATCACCTCCAGGGATCGGACCGAGGCACCGCTGCGTTCGCTGAGTATTGTCATGATGGCCGAGGCGACCGACAGGCCCATGAGCGGAATTTTCTCTAACACGAGCCATCCGACGGGCCAAGTGCGGAATACTGGGTGTCCCATTTTTGATTGGGCTTGAGTTGTTTGGTCATTGGCCTTGCGTGTTCCAACTTTCATCCGCCGCAGTGGCCAGAAATCCAACAGCAACAATACGCAAGGCAGTGTCACCAACATCGGCTTGGCCATCAGACCCAACCCCATCAGCCCTGCAGTCAGCGCGTACCATGTCAAGCCGCCACGCCGCGCATAGGCGGTATAAGCCAACATCGAAAGTATCCAGAACAGGGTGCTCAGCACATCTTTACGTTCCGTAACCCAAGCCACCGATTCGACATGCAAGGGATGAACTGCAAACAACGCTGCTACCAGCGCACTGCGCCACACAGCGCCGGTCATTTGCCGAAGCACGGCGAATAACAGGAGAACATTTGCGATGTGAATTAGCAGGTTAGTTACGTGAAATCCACCGGCACGGTTGCCGTAGATTTCCGCGTCTAGCATGAGTGAGATCCAGGTGAGCGGGTGCCAGTTGCCATAGTGCCAGGTGATAACGGCCCAGCGCGTGCCCTCCCCTGACAAGCCGCGGAGAACCTGTGGGTTTTCGTAAACGTAGATATCATCGTCGAGACTCACGAAGTCGTGCCACGCAATCTGGCCATAGACGAGCGTCACGAGAAAGACCAGCCCAAGGCAAATCGCAAGCGTTGTTTTACCCTGCCTGAGATGTTCGGCTTGGCCAGGATCCAAATTGATTTTGGATGTTTTGGACATTTGCTGTAACCATCATTCCAGACTCTGCTGCGAACGGCAGCCAGAAACCGCCTCAAAACTTATCATAATGGCAGGCAGGCTGTACTGCGCAACCTTTTTGAGAGTTGCTTTCTGATAGACAGGTCAGCAGAAGCGACTATACTAAATACTCCGACTCGCAGCTACGGAAATGAGTCCCTGGCAGGCGTGACGGTTTGTTGACATGGCCGGCTATCAACACGCATCGCACTTGGCAAACAAAGGTTTCGCTCCCGTGCTCCGCATATTAAAAAATGTCGGACAGGTGACTCGACAGGTATTTGATCGGCGCCCGGTCTACTACCTGATCCATGTCACCGGTCGTTGCAATGCGAAATGTGGCCATTGCTTCTATTGGCAGGAAATCCAGTCCAGTAGCGACGGGGTTGAACTTCGACTCGACGAATTTGAAAAGCTGTCGCAGCACATGGGCCCCCTGTTGCTTGTAAACCTGTGTGGTGGCGAGCCGTATCTGCGCGATGATCTTCCCGAAATTGCCCATATCTTCTGCTCCGTCAACAACTGCCGGATGATCACCATTCCCTCCAATGGTTCCCAGACCGACCGAATCGTCGCATACGCTGCGCGGATGTGTTCAGAGAACCCAAACACGGTCTTCCGTTTTGCCTTCAGCTTGGACGGGCCCCGCGCAATGCACGACGCCATTCGTGGCGTACCCGGACTGTTCGACCGCACCTGCCAAACGATCCGGGAGGTTGCCAGGCTTCATGACCAGTTTTCAAACTTCGCGGTGCTCACATCGACAGTTTTCAGTTCCCAGACCCAGGATCATATTTTGGACTTTCTCGACTGGATCGAGCACGAACTGCCGGGCGATCAGACCAATGTGACGTTTATTCGTGGCAACCCGATGGATCTTGAAACGTTGCAGGTTAAACCCAAGATCTATGACCAGGTCATTGCCAAGCTCAAATCCCGGCCCGGAACGCGCGAAGTAAACCGACAACCCGACGCGCTGGTTAGCCGCAGCATGTTCCTCAATACCCTGGACACGGTTGTCGAGGCCAACAAAACGCCCGACAAGCGTTGCTTCGAATGCTTTGCTGGACGTAAACACGTGATTATCGACCGCCGTGGGGACATCCAGCCATGCGAGATTCTCGAGAATGGCCAAAATATGGGCAACGTGCGTGATTTCGACTATGACATCCAAGCCTTATTGGCATCCCCTCGCGCCCAAGAAGTGGTACGTTGGGTCGGGGAAAAGCACTGTGCTTGCACCTGGGAGTGTGCGATTCAGGCATCAAAACTGTTCGACCGCAAGCAATGGTTATCGCTGGCCACACGAACCTGGGCCGTGCGGTTTGCCGACGAGCCCGCGTATGCATGAGCGAGCCTGTTCGTCTTTCTGTCATCATTCCGTTCCATAATGCGGAACGGACGCTCCAGCGATGCCTCGAATCCGTCAAGCAAGTGATCAGTGATGATATGGAGGTGCTGTTGATCGATGACGGCAGCAGTGATGCCTCGCCAGCGACAGCAGCGCAATACTCATTTAGATTGATCCGCATGCCACGACGCAGTGGACCGGCTGCAGCGCGAAATCGCGGTGCACATGAGGCACGTGGTGAACTGTTGCTGTTCATCGATGCGGATGTTGTACTGCACGACGATACGATCGACCAGATCCTGGAGACCTACCAACGACGGCTTGACATTGTCGGCGTCAGCGCCATCTACTCCGATAAACCACTGCTGCCCGGCCTCTTCCAGGAGTTCAAGACGCTGGAGGAAACCTACAAATATTCTGCCTATCGCAGTCAAGCCTACTCTGGCTTCGACGCACATTGCGCGTCCATCAAGCGCGATATCTTTCTTGAGTTGGGCGGGTTCAACAGTAGCTACACCGGGGCAGATACGGAGGATCTCGAGTTCGGACACGTGCTGGCGAAAAAATACCAAAATTGCATCAACCCCGCCGCCGTCGTGGATCATTATTACGCAAGCTTCTGGCGTGGTTTCTGGAATTATTGTCGGCGGAGTTTTTATTGGGCCCACGTGTTCCTGGATCGGCCAATTTTTGACGAAGCCGTCACAACCCGCTCGAACGGAATCTCGGTATTGATCGCGTGTGGCAGTACAGCAGCACTATTTCTCGCACCCTGGTACACGCCATTCCTGTGGGCTGCCGTCGTCCTGGCTATGACCTTCGTGTGTTGGAACGCCCGCTTCGTATGGCTTGTCGTGAAGAAAACCCGTTACCGGGCAATCTGGCTCGTCCCAGTGTTCCTGTTGTTTATGTTCAGCCTGCAATTTGCGGTAGGCGTGGGAGCGTTCTGCGGGTTAATCTACGCGACGAAACGATTGCTGATGCGTTTCTCGGGCACTCCACGGCTCGAAAAGAAATGACAAGTCGTAGGTAACTATGGATCACACACCACATGTCATTGTGCTGGGTGCCGGTGCTTCCGGATTGAGCCTGGCATGGAGATTAGCCGCCAATGGCGTGATGGTGGACATTCTCGAGTCAAGCCACATCGTTGGCGGCCTGGCCGGGACAATTCGACAGGACGGATACTCGCTGGACTTCGGTCCCCATTCGTTTTTCTCTGAGGACGAGCAGATTCTCTCGACGGTGTTGGCATTGTTCGATTCTCCGCTCAAACCAAAACCACGCACCGTGAAGTTTTACTTCCGGGGAAATTACCTGGATTATCCCCTCACCCCGACCAACGTGCTATTGCAGATGGGTGCTTGGGCCGGCCTGCGGGCCTCCATGAGTTTCCTCTACAGCAAAATCGCGATCCAACAGGCGACCGTGCAGGAAGGCGAAGACGAAACGGTCGAAGATTGGGCGATCAACAATTTCGGGCGATACCTTTACGAATCCTTTTTCAAGCCTTACACCGAGCAGTTTTGGAAGGTGTCCTGCCATGAATTGTCCTCCCGCTCAATTCCAAGTCATACGAGGATGAGCTTCCTGAATACGCTCAAGGTGCTTTTGCAGCAGCGATTGCGCAAGGGGGACTTTTCGCTGATCGAGCGCGAGAAGCTGCCCACCTACTATCCGCCAAGCGGATTTGGCGAGATCACCGAGAAGGTGGCCGAGCACGTGGAGGCGGCTGGCGGAAAAATCCATCTAAGCAGTCGAGCAACGGAGGTACACAACCTTCCCGGCGAGCGCGTGCGCGTGACGTACGAACAAGACGGCCAATCTTGCGGGCTTGACGGCACGCACGTCGTATCGACGATACCGCTCCACCTGTTTGTAGAAATGATGCGCCCCGAGGCGACTTCTGATGTCCTTCAATCGACAGAAAAGTTAGACTACCGCGCCATGGTAACACTGGGGCTGGTGACCCCCAGACAGGACGTTTTGCCGTGTAGTTACATCTACCATCTCGATCGGCCTTACAATCGCATTACCGAGATGAATAAGTTCAGTCCTGACACAAGTCCTCCGGGAGAGAATCTCTTGTTACTCGAGGTGTGCTGCCTGCGTGACAGCGCAGGCTGGAATGCCAGCAAAGAGGAGCTGTTTGACATATGTGAGCCGTCCTTGGCGGCGGATCGCATTATTACCGTTGGTGATGTCACACGCCTATTGATTCTTAAAGCACCCTATGCATATCCGATTTATCGGAAGGACTACGCGGGTCACTTAGAGCGATTACTTAGTGAAGTTCGCCGCCGACCAGGCATGGCAACGCTGGGCCGGACCGGCGAATTCATGTACATGGACTCCGACAAGTGTATGCGACGGGCCTTCGATTTCGGCGACCGCCTACTTGAAGAACTTGGCATCGTGCCCGATTCGCAGGCAGAGCATCTGACTGACGGAACCGCGAATGAGGAAGGAATAACCAAACGGCCATGAGCTGTTCAACGACGTTGTCCCGAACGCATCTTAAAACACGTACAACTGCAATCTGTGGGCACATCCGTTTCTGCTTGTCATTTCTGTCCGTTATTCAGCTTTTAGACTTCCTTCGTCATTGCGCTGCTGCCGTGCAGACGCGCAATGACGAAGCATCTCGATCGTCTCGGAGATTCCACGATCGATCGTTCCCTGGCAGTGAAAACCCTTCGACCCAAGACGCTCGGCCGACACTTCGTAGGAGAGTTGGTTCATGATCGGCGAATCGACCAGTTGAACCGTCAGATCGGCCACGTACGATCGAATCATTCGCGTGATATCCTCAAGAGCTAAATTTTCTGTGACGACATTGTAGACACGTCCGTCAAACAATTGCCGCTGCAGGATGAAACCGACAACACGAACTGCATCCTCCAGATCAAGATAGGGACGCACCTGGTGCTGGGCGGTACGCCAAACGGACAACGGCTGGCCCATAACCGCTTGCCAACAGAACTTGTTAACCGCGGTGTGAAACCGCATACCCGGTGATGGACCGACGATTGTCCCCAGGCGACATACTACCATCCGCAGCCCCTCCGCGTCGGCCAGCGATCTCAGTAACTGCTCCTCGTTCAACTTGGTTTCCGCATAGGGACTCTGCGGGTTCAGTTCATCTGCGGAACAGTCTTCGTCGACCCGGGATTCTTGCGGGCCGTAAACGCTGGTCGTCGACGGGAACAACATCGCCGTGCCAGTCCGAATGCTCGCTTCGGCGACTCGTCGCGTGGCTGTGTAGTTTTCGCGCTGCACACGATCTTTGTCCCGTACACTTGCTTCGGCATCGGTCAGCGCTGCCAAATGAATAGCAACGTCAGCCTGGTCAATGAGTGGTTCGAGCTCAGCCGTAAGCAGATCGGCTTCAACAAAACGATATTGGCCATCGCCGGGCAAGTTAAATAAGGATGTGTATCGCTGCGTTGAGAGGTTATCAACCAAGATGATCTCGGCATCTCGCAAAAACGCCGGCAGGGCGCGAATGAGTCGCGAGCCAATATGCCCCAGCGCGCCGGTCACGACGATTTTCATGGTGGCCCCTCCCTGGAGATCGCATCCATGATTTCCTTGGTTCGTTGAAGCCCGGACACAAGATTATAGCGAGGCCGCCAACCGGTAATCGTGCGAAGTCGGGTGGACGACAGTGTGACGCTGCCAATCTCAATCCGCCGACGATCGTCCGGCCAGGCGACTGGCTTCACGCCTCCGCCGCCAAAGCACGCATCGATCTGCTCGGCAATTTCCAGGACCGTTGGATGTTCATTGCCAGTTGCCAGAAACAGCGAGCCGCAGACACGGGGTTCGTGTGCCACTTGCCACAAGACTTCCGTGGCGTCTTCGACATAAAGAATGTTTCGTTTTTGATCGCCTTTGCCGTACACCGGAATCGGTTTACCTGCCCGGGCCAGACTGATGAAATAATTGAAGAACCCGAATTGGGAATCTGATTTACCGTAGGGTCCAAAGAGATTCGGCAAACGCACACAGACGGTTTTCAAGTCATAAGCGGAGTGGTAGATCTGGTAGTACTTTTCGGCCACACCCTTATTGGCAGAGTAGATGTCCAGCGGCCTTTCAACATGCTCCTCGTCGCTCACGTCGCAATCAGCCCTGCCGACAATTGTGCTACTAGAGGTAAACACGACGGTGGCTTTCGGCACATGCCGGCGCACGGCCTCCAATACCAAAAGGTTGCACAAACAGTTAAGTTCGGTATCCAGCAGCGGTTGTTGCATCGACAAAGGGTGAGACGTTTGTCCCGCACAATTGAAAATGATGTTCTGACCTTGAATCGTGGACTGCAAAAGTTCGTGGTCCCTCAAATCTCCCTGGACGAACTTAACTCTTTCTTCGACAGCCGCAACGGTCGACCACTTGCTCTGAAAAAGGGGATCCAGAGAGTCCAGTACCGTCACTTGCGCGGAGGACTCCGCAAGACAACGCTGCACCAGGTTGGTACCCAGAAATCCCGCACCACCAATGATTAAGATGTTCACACCAGCGCCTCAATTGTCTTTTCCACGCCCTGTTCAAGGTCGATCGTCGGTGACCAACCCGTTGCGCTACGAAATCGGGAGGCGTCGGCGACGAAATTTCGCAGCTCGGCAGGTCCGATCGTGACACTCGCGTCAGAGCGAATCGACGTTTCTCTACCCGTTCGCCTGGCCACCCGCGTGGCCACGAGTCGTACTACATCGGCGATGGCATGGCCATGTTCGCTACCGATGACAAAAACCTGGCCACGAGAGACAACCTCCGATGACCCCGCAAGCAGAAAAGCACTCACGACGTCATCGATAAATACGTAATCGCGCACGCAGTCATGGTTCGCGTAAAGGCTTAAAGTCTCTCCCTTAATCGCTTGCATAATTAATCGGTTCAGAACCACCCGCGGCATGAGGTCGACTCGTGCCGTCGGCCCGTAGACATTGGCCAGTCGCAATGATACCGACCGGAGGTCACCAGACATCGCGTGTAGGCGCAGGTAGTTTTCGGCGGTGCGTTTGTGAATTGAGAATAGTGTCAGTGGGTCGTCCGGAGTCTCTTCGTTAACCGGAACTGAATCGACACATCCGAAGATGTTGGCGGAACTTGCTAAAACAATCTTTGGAGACAGGCCTTGTTCTCGACACGTTTCGACAAGATACAGAACAGAAATCGCGTTCGCCTCCAGGTCGTGTATCGGGTCGTGGTCCGACCCGTGTGTATGCTCACACGCCGCCAGGTGAAAGACGTAATCGGTGTTTGGCAACACCTCATTCCACGTCTTCCGTTGGGTAACGTCTGCCTGAGCAAAGCGGACTGTCCCGCTCGCATTCGCCGGTTTCCATGCATTCCCAGGAGACCGGTCCAACAGGACAAGCTCGCAATCCACCAACGCAAGCCGCTGGGCAAGCGCCGCGCCGATGTATCCTCGTCCGCCGGTAATCAAGACCGTGCTACCACCGTAAGTTTCGGCCACGCGATGATAGTCTTGACTCGCCCTGGGCGGATTCTCCTCCACACTCATTGGATGGGTGAACCTTTCTGCCAATCGAATTCAATCTCTGGGGCATCCTCCGGCATCCGCAGGTCATCTTGGGGGTCATAGATGTGCGAAGTTACATAAAAGACATGCGCTGGACCTGTGAGAATTTTGTATCCGTGTGCAACGCCAGGCGGTATTTTGATCACAAGCGACGGTTGCCGGTCTCCCATCAAAAAATCCATGGTCTCCTGGTAGGTTGAAGCCTCGGCCCGCGTGTCATACAGTCCGACCCGCACCAACCCCAGCGCGATGTACCACCAATCCGTTTGCAGCCGGTGCAGATGCCAGGCCTTGACCACCCCACTTTGCACCATTGAATGACTCCATTGGCCAAAGCTGTCGGCGAAGAACGGGTCATTGGAACGGATAAGTTCTCGGAAAAATCCTCGCTCATCTGCGTGCGTGTCCAGCGTCTTGAAGACAACACCGTCGATCATGCGCGGCCTCGATGAGTAGGAATTATGACGATGGCCCGTCATTTTCCATCATAAAAGGAAAGCAGGGCCGTTACAATCTGCTGGAATCCTTTCTCGTCCAATTCCGGGTAGATTGGCAGAGAAAGGACTTCCCCCGCGACCTGCTCGGTCACCAATAGTCCTGATGCAATTCGCAGTCGGTCACGGTAGGCCTGTTGCCAGTGCACGGGCTGTCGGTAGTGCACACCACCGATGACGTCATGCGATTTCAGGTGATCCAGCAGGTCGTCCCGTGCCGCCGTGCGGACGACGTACAGATGGTAAACGTGTTGTGCGCCGCGGCGCAGGCAGGGCAAAACGAACTGCGTGGTCGCGAGCACCTTGCCATATCGCGCTGCAAGCTTGGCCCGCGTCGCGTTGTCGTCATCTAACCACTTCAATTTTTCGCGCAACACGGCCGCCTGCACTTCGTCCATCCTGGAGTTACCCCCTACCACGATGCTCTCTCGCTGGGAATTCCATCCATACTCGCGCAACTGGCGGACCTCTTCGGCAAGGCGCTCATCCCGGGTAACCACCATGCCCGCGTCCCCCAACGCACCCAGGTTCTTGGTGGGATAAAAACTGAAGCAGCCGACGTCACCGAGGCTCCCCACTCGCCGGTCGTGGCAAGTCGCACCATGCGATTGAGCACAATCTTCAATGACCCGCAACCCGGCGTTTCGGGCTATCTCTGAAATAGCATCCATGTCCGCCGGTTGTCCGTACAGGTGCACCGGAATCACGGCCTTCGTACGATCGGTAACCGCCTCGGACAACCGCTGCGGATCCAAGGTGAGAAAATCGGGGTCGACATCAACCAGGACCGGTGTTGCGCCAACCCGCTCGATCGCTGCCACAGTCGCTACCGCCGTGTGAGAAACCGTGATCACTTCGTCACCTTGCCCCACATCACAGCTTCGCAATGCCAGTTCCAGCGCATCGGTCCCGTTGGCAACTCCGACGGCGTGGTCTACACCAATGAAATTTGCAAATTCCTTTTCGAAGGCCGGTACCTCGCCACCTGACAAATACCGCCCACTTTCCAGCACGCGGCCAATCGCCGCGTCGATGGATGTCTTGTGGGCCTCGTACTGGGCAACTGGATCAGAGAATCGAATCGTCAAAGGATTGTCACCTCCGGCACGTAGATAATCCACTTGCCACCGGCATCACGAAACTCCTTTTCCTTAGCCATGATTTCGTCGGCATGATTCCACGCAAACAACAGTGCGTAGTCCGGGTAGTTTGCGGAAAAATCTGCATACGGCCGGACCGGCAAATGTGCGCCCGGTGTGAACTTGCCTTGCTTCCCGCGCGTCGTGTCGCTGACAAATTCGACCACATCGGGTGTGATCCCGCAATAGTTCGTTACCGTCGTGCTCTTGGACGTAGCGCCGTAACCAACAACCCGTGCCCTTCGACGCGCAAGCCGCTGCAGCAGTTTGACCAGCGCATCGCGTGAGTGCTCGACTCTCCTTCGAAAGGCGTCGAATGTTTCCCGGCAGGTCAGCCCCTCACCGCCCTCCCATGCAAGTTGTTCAGTCACCGCCTGGGAAACAGCTCGCTGGCCTTGAGCCGCAATGGTGTACCGCATCGACCCGCCATGGACATTTTGCGGTGCCACGTCGACCAATTCGTAGCCGTGTTTGCGGAACAGGTGCTGCACCGAAGTGAGCGAAAAATAAAAGACATGTTCGTCGTAGATCTGGTCATAGGCGGTCTTTTCCAGAATGTTTCCCAAGTAAGGATCCTCGAAGATCACCACTCCGTCGGGCTTCAACACCAGACGAATTGCCTGAACTGCGCTGTCAAGATCCGGGATGTGACACATCACGTTCGTAGCCATCACCACATCGGCCTGGCCGTACTCAACGACGATGTCCCGGGCAACTGTTTCCTCAAAAAATGCGCAGCGCGTGTTCACGCCTTTTTCTACAGCTACCTGGGCAACGTTGGCCGACGGCTCAATACCCAGATGCCGAACGCCGGCCTGGGAAAAGTGCCGCAGGAGGATCCCATCGTTGCTGCCGAGTTCTACGATAAAGGGATTACCCTTGGGCACATATCGTGCCATCACATCGGCCGCAAAGTCCTCGAAATGTGCTTCCATGCGCGTGGAGATCGACGAAAAATAGGCGTAGTTTTCATGGAAAAGACGATCCGGCTCGACCCGCTCGGTCAACTGGACCATCCCGCACTGGTCACACAGGCCGATTTGCAAATCGTACAAATATTCGTCCTGGAAATCATCGGGCAGAAGGAACCCGTTCGCTTGCGGCATTTGGCCAAACGACATGAACGGATCTATTGCAGCATTGCAAACCAAACACGTTTTAGTCATCTGTTTTAGGACTCCTGCATAACTCTGCCCAAACTCACTGAGCTGCTGGCCCTTACCGAGCAAACGCGGGACCTTCGTTCGGAAAAGCAGTTGCTGGCCCCGATCGGACAACTCGAATTTGACGTCTGAGTATCTCTCATCGGAAGCCAGGTTACGAAGTTGACAGGGATCCTCTTGGACGTCGAACAGCTCCTCGGCGAGACGTTTTCCGAAGGCCAGCTCGAAACACTTGGTTTTTTCAGGCAGGTGGTCACAAACGATAAGTCATTGAAAGGGGACCCACCACAATAAGCGAAGCCGCCGGTGGGATTACCCGCTGGCCAGCGATCAGGAGCCAGGTTCCGGATCGACAAGAATTCTGAAGCACCGATGGCATGGACCGGATACCCACGACCTGTCTCACGTCCGCCCGGAAAATGACACTCCATTCCCACAACCATGTGTCCGTTCAAGGAACCGTTCATGGTGACCAACCCACAAAAAAGCTTCCGCTTAAGGTTCTCGCACGGGAAGAAATCCCTCCCAATGTTAACGAAGTTGTCGTTTCTCATATCTAAACGCTTGACAAAAGTGCAATTGGAGCTTAAAGTCAGGCTGGTGGCTGGTGGCTGTCTAGATAAAAATATCGGTTATGCCAGCCTTTGCAGGCTACTCTGACCAACGGCAACTCCAATTTCTAAAGAAAAATGTACAAGGCCAAAAACAAT
>CAUZBP010000080.1:0-21054 GCA_963578105.1 Planctomycetota bacterium | reverse complement strand
TGACCTTCCCGGCGGGCTGACCTTCCCGGCACGCGATCTTTCCGTCTTCCGACTACGAGAGCTTTGCGGCGGCGGGCTGTTTTCTGAACGACTTTTGGCCCGGTTCGAATTGGAACGATCCCTGGATGTCTTGGTGACATCCGGTCTGGACTTGCCCTTGACCCTTTTGCCTCCCGCAACGTCCTGGGAACCTCGATTCCGCCTTTTTGCCGGCTTCCCACGATCCCGCGAAGGCTTCCTTCTATCCGCAGTCGCTTTCCCTTTTTGCTCGGGTGCACGAGATGCGGTTGCTTTCGGCCCCCTAGCCGTTGGAGATTTCCTCTTTGTCCCTGCGGATGAACCGTCATCTGCCAGCTTCGCGGACGAATTGGCACGACGCTTACGGCCCTTTTCAATTCGTCGTTGCCGCTTGTCGGCCCCATCGGAAACCAATCTTTTCCTTACCTCTCCAACGCCTTTCGACTGATGAACGTTCTTGTTGTAATTTTTGACAGAGGTTCCCAGTTCCGCGGCCACTTCGCCTTTGGCAGCACGGGGCGGACGACGTTTCAACTTACCGGAGTCGTCACGACGTTTGGTTCTCCGCTCGCCGCGCTCATCCGGATCACGATGACGACGAAATCTGCGCCGCGGTCGGTAGTTGGCATGGGCAACCATGTGATAGTGAAAGTTGCGAAGGTGCAGTAAATAGTTGAAACCACGACGATTGTGGTACCAGTCGTAATGTGTCAGCAGAGGACAATAGTTGTTGCGGTAATACGTGTGCCAAGGGTACCAGCTATCGCTAGCGTAGTAGTCACCAAAATAGTAGTGGCAGTGACGAGGACGTACAAACATATGTTCAAAAATGTGGCCCAGGTTCAGTACGACCGATGGCGAGTACCGATAGTCCACATGAGCGTACACTGGTCGGTGAAAACGACAAGGCGCAAAAAGCGTACCACGGTTTACCACCGGGTAGTCCCAGTAGCCAGGCACAAAAATGCAACCCGAGGGCCTCCAAAGATACCGTTGGGGCACCCAAATCCAGTCGTCGTTTCCGTGTGACCAAAATCCAGCCCGCCAGAGGTAGTCCCCTCCCTGATCGACCCAACAACCAGGGATCCAAATGTGCTGTTCAGAAGGGGCCTCCGTGTTCGGTCCCTGCTCAAGGCTGTCTGGTGGTAATTCTCGAACACCCAACTCGGCCGCGTCGTCCGGTGCCCATGTCCCCTGGATCCACCGATACCCACCTTCCACTTCGATCCAATCTCCGGGCAGCCAGCGACGGTCTGGCGGAATGTTACGCCAAAGGCCACTGATCCACATAAAATCCTTTTGCTCGTCGTCCCACGCCCAGTAACCGGCAATCCAGTCAACGTTTTCGCCTTTCGGTTCAATTTCAGGTGGCACTTCCCTCACCGGCGCTGGTGGACGGTCCGGTACAACCAACGTGGCCCGGGGATCAAGGTTCACCTGCTCGGCAAACGCCTCATGCAGCGGACCGCGTGTCAACGCCTCCACATCCTCCTGCTGGTCATCAGTCCCACCGGCAACACTTTCGGCTTCCTGGTCCACACCTTCAGGACCTAACAGCCTCGGAATCTCATCCGACGGTATGGGGGCCTCAGGCGTCACCAATCGAGCGGACTGATTTTCAGACACCCTACTTTCAGAAGTCTCTGTCGCCGGCGGTTCGGGAACCTGAGCGATTCCTGGAACTAAGCACCAAAGTGAAACAGCAACCCAACTCATGGTTAGAATAGCGAACGAACGCATGGCGCGATCTCCTTCACCTCTGTGTGATATTGGCTGGCTCAATGACCCGCTTCGACGACCTTCTAAATAATAACGTCACTAACTTGCAACTGCTGCGCCAGACCCATTCTGGAGACCCCTGTTTTCGCAAAACCCTGGTCTATCAGTGTGGTTATGTAACTTTTCCAAAACGGAAAATTTGTTGGCGGCTGGATGAGTGTACTCAAAACGATTCCAGCTTGACGTAGAAGTGAAGACAACTGTTGACCCAACAACCCGTTTAGCGTTTCCTCGCTAACGGTCGAAAGCACATCGTGCGCAGCTTTGAACCACTGACACGTCTTCCGGTCACGGAAAATCTGGCCGATTTCCGCAGGTCTCCGTGTCGTTTCGGACCTGGATGACTTTCAGTGGCAGCCGGAGCAGTGCGGTCAGACTTTTCGGCACCTCGTACGCAAAACAGAACCAGAGCCAGTCCGGAACGGAAAGAACAAATCTCGCTTTGCGGGGATAGGGTGAAGATCAAATGATCCGACACCCCTAGAAACTCCGGAATAGGCAATAACCGGAATTCGCGCGGTTCGTTCGGGTCTTGTTCCGATCGACTCGGCGGTCTGCGCCACTGGTGAGTGTGCAGACCGGGCCTTCCCGCAGGCCACAGTGACGGAGAACTCTCACTACGTTATCTCACTGCCCGCTTTCCGTGAAGCTGGTGATCTAGACCGAAGTTTTTTAGCTTCTTGTAACGTGTTCGATGATCCGGTTGATCACCACCATCAATACCTTCAGACCATATCCTTGAGACCCTTCAACGGCGAGATCTTGACCACGTTTCGGGCAGGCTTCGCTTGGAAAGTGGTTTTTTCCTTGGTAAAGGGATTGATTCCTTCACGCTCTTCGGTGGCAGGTTTGCGGACCACCTTGATTTTCATCAAGCCTGGGACCGTAAAAACACCCGGCCCTTCATTCTGCAAGTTTTTGGAGATCAGGCCGGAAAGCGCTTCGAGGAGTTTAGCAACCTGTTGCTTCGACAACTCCGATGCCTCAGATAGGGAGGCCATAACTTCTGATTTAGTCATCGGCTTTTGTGCCATGATGGTTCCTTTCGTTCAAATCTGGTGCAATTGCAGTTCCAAAGTGGAAACGTGCAGGGGACCGTTGCTTTCAATACGCGGCGAATCTAGTTTTCGCCCTCTCTATACACTACATTCTCGACGCAACACACTTCTCTAGCTCAGTACCTTTTACAGAAAATGCGGTCCCAATGGGATGGTGAAAGCAAGGATCGGGACGATTGTAGTGATTAGATCTCCGCCAACCCCTTGCCAGAGATCAGTTTCTGAAGTCCGAGGCCCCCTTCCTAACCACAAGTTAAAATCCAAGTGAAATCATGGACATTGTCCCGCTAACCGCTTCTGACGGTAAAAACCACAAATTCTGACCCATTTCAATGGCTGGTCCCGGGAGTGTTGGTCCACTGAATCGGTGTGATCCAGGCCCCTACGGTCATTCAGGACCGCTGCCAGTCGGATTGGCCGACGAAAAATTCGTGGTCGCCGTCTCCGAGAAAAAACGGTCGCATTCAGGCCCACACCGGTGCATTTTTTAATCGGGTAATCCCTTTTCCGGAGAGGTCCTTCCAGTCCTGTCCGCGGGATGTCCCGCCACAGACTATCGGCACAACGGGTTTCAACTCCCTGCTTGCCATCATCGTTTCCTCCCGTTATGGATTAACATGGCTCGCCGGGCAGGGAGACGGTGGCTACGGTATTCTGCTGTCGATCACCCGGCACACAGAAAGGAGGTCCACGCGATGGGCGAGCGACTCAAGGATAAGGTGGCACTGATAACAGGGGCCGGTTCATCCGGACCCGGGTGGGGAAACGGGAAGGCCACAGCGGTCCTGTTCGCTCGGGAAGGCGCCAAAGTCTGTCTGATCGACATCAATCGGGAAGCTGTCGATGAGACGGCTGAGATCATTCGCCAGGAGGGTGGCGAGTACCTGGTCGAGAAGGTCGATGTGACCGATTCTGACCAGGTCGCAGGCATCGTCGCCCGCTGCGTCGACACCTGGGGACGACTCGACGTGCTCCACAACAACGTCGGCATTATCGAGGCAGGTGGACCGGTCGAGACGAGCCTCGAAAGCTGGGAGCGGGTTCTCCGGGTCAACGTGACCAGTATGTTTCTCACCTGCAAGCACGTACTGCCCGTCATGGAGGACCAGGGGTCCGGTACGATCATCAATCTTTCTTCGGTAACCGGGATCCGCTACATCGGCTATCCCTGCGCATCTTACAGCACCAGCAAAGGGGCAATCCTGCAACTGACTCAAACGATTGCCCTGCAGTATGCAGAGCAGGGTATTCGGGCCAACTCGATCCTACCCGGCTTGATGAATACGCCGATGATCGTCGAACCTCTGAAGGACGTGTATGCCGACGGCGACGTCGAACAGATGATCAAGATGCGAAACGATCAGGTGCCCATGAAACACATGGGAGATGCCTGGGACGTCGCCCACGCCGCTCTGTTTCTCGCATCTGACGAGGCGCGGTACATCACCGGAACTCAACTGGTCGTCGATGGCGGACTGACCTGTCGATCGTAAAATAACATGCGCTGTTGGCCAATCGGGCCGCCTGCTGATCTGAAGATGGTTTGTGCCGACTGGCTCACCCTTCGGCGTAGCGGCCGGTCGTGTGGTCAAACCCTGACGCCTTTGAATGCCCGTTGTGCGCTGTCCCGCCGTTCTGCTAATCTGGGTAGAACTTTTCGCAATTGAATGTTCAGGACGATGGGTCCGAGCGGGAATGTCAGGATCAACATGCCAGCCGAAGTTCCTGGAATTGCTGTGTTCGCAGCGGTGTTTTTCGCGGCACTGATTCAATCGACGACAGGTATCGGTTTTGGCCTGATTGCAACGCCATTTTTGCTGATCACCCTGACAGGCTCATCGGCCGTACAGATTACGATCATCCTCAGCCTGGTGATGTCCGTCCTCCTCTCGGTTCGCTCGTATCAAAACTGCAACAGGACTGTCCTCGCGACTCTGGTGGTCGGCGGGGCTATTGGCTTGCCAATCGGCCTGGCAGCATTTCGATCTGTGGATCCTGGGACGCTAAAATTGCTCGCTGGCGCCGCCGTGTTGTTGTTTGCAATTTCCGTTGCCAGGCGCCCCGTCACGACCGCCCCCACAACATCCAAGCGACCGTCACCCTTCCTGTTAGGAGCCTCCATCCTGAGCGGTGCAATGGGAGTCTGCCTGGCAATGCCGGGGCCCGCCGTGATCGGCCCGCTCCGAGCACAATGCGATTCAGAACGGTCGGTAAGAGCAACACTGTTTACATACTTCGTGGCAGCTTATGGAGCGGCGCTGGCACTCCAATTAGGACTGGCGCGCATCACGGCTACGACACTCTGGATGAGTTTGATGCTGTTACCCGCGATGGTAATCGGCATTGCTGCCGGTCATGTGCTTGAGCCACACTTATCGCGGCAGCAAATCAAGGTCGGTCTTCTTCTGATTCTACTGGCCACGAGTATCACGTTGCTGATAACCGGTCTTCCCGAGGTGCCGTGATGAATGACAAGGACTTCAACGACAAAGGTGTTGTGGAGCAACTCCGGACATTTCCACGCTGCCATCTTGCCCACTTGCCAACACCGCTGGAAGCCATGGACAGATTATCTGCACATTTCGCCGGAGTTTCACTCTTCGTCAAGCGAGACGACTGTACGGGACTCGGTTTCGGTGGTAACAAGGTTCGCCAATTGGAGTACTATTTGGGCCACGCGGTCAAAGAGAGGGTCGATACGATCCTCATCACAGGCGCCGTTCAATCCAACTTTGTTCGCGTGGCAGCGGCGGCAGCCCGACGGATGGGAATGGAGTGTCACATCCAATTGGAAGAACGAGTCCAGCAGGTCGACGCCTTGTATCGATCTCTGGTAACGTCCTGTTGAACCGTATTCTCGGGGCGACACTCCACAGCTATCCGGTTGGAGAGGACGAAGCCGGAGCCGACGAGAAACTCGGCGAGATTGCCGGGCAACTACGGCAAGGTGGATCCGTCCCTTATATCATTCCACTCGGGCCAGAACATGATCCGTTGGGAGCGCTCGCCTATATCGACACTGCCCACGAATTGCTGATTCAGCTAGACCAACAGTCGCTTCCCCTGGACCACTTGGTGGTCACCTCGGGAAGCGGCGCCACCCACGCCGGACTTCTTTTCGGACTGCGAGCGTTGGGAAGCCGGATTGTCATCACCGGTATCTGCCCTCGACGTAATACACTGTCCCAAGGACAACGCATTGCCGGGCACTTGGAAAAACTGTCCACGATGCTCAACCAGGATCCGGGCATCGAACCGGACGACATCCGCCTCACGGATGTCTCCTTGGCTACGGTCGACTCAACGACGCGGCAGTCGAAGCCTTGCGGTTGACGGCTCGGTGCGAAGGTCTGTTTCTCGATCCGGTCTACACTGCCAAAACGATGGCCGGGCTGTTTCATCTGGTCCGGCAACAGGAGATCTCTGGAAAGATACTATTTTGGCACACCGGAGGCCAACCGGCGCTATTCGGCTACAGAGACGCGCTGCTTGACTAGCGGCGGCTCTTCCACCATTGACCAATGAAAAACACAGGAATTCCCATCCCAATCAGCAGTAACCCGACGCGCGACTCCAGTTCCCGGCTGCTGTAGACTTGAACGAGAAACCAGGTGTAAACCCCCAGGAAAAAAACAGGTGTCAGCGGATAGCCCCAGGTTCGGTATGGCCGATTCATTTGCGGCTGACGAAACCTCAGCACCAACACCGCCAAAACCGTGAGCGCATAAAAGATGCTTGCTGAGAAAATCACAAAGTTGGTGAGCAAGTCAAAAATGGAATCATCCTGAAGGCTTCCAACAATCCTCCTGGCGATCTCCGATTGCAATGCGTCCGGGGTGGCGTGTTGCGCCAGATGCTTGGCAATCATCACCGCCACGATCAAGCTTGTTGACATCAGCGCCATCACCACGATCGCCGTCACGGGTGTGCGATAATCGGCGTGTACCTTGCCGAGACCGCGAAACAACAGGCGATCGCGGCCCATGGCGAAAATGATGCGGGGCGCGTTGAGCAGGTTGACGTTAATCGCGCCGAAGGTACTACACATGATCACCGCTGAGATGGCGAGCACCCCCCAGCGGCCGAGTAACCGATCCAACATGTGCTCCGCGGCATCCGGTCCGGCTGCTTTCATCTCCTGCATCGACAGCACACCATGATAGGCAACATTGGCGCTCACATACAAAGCGATCAGGATGCCGATACCGGCGAACAATGAAAGCGGAATGTTTCGCTGAGGCTCGCGGACTTCTTCAGCCAGGGAGGTGAGTCCGTGCCAACCGTTATAGGACCACATGACGGCCAACAGTACCGCGCCAATTTGAACCGCCATACTTGATTCGTTGGCCGTGACCACGGTGCCGTAGTTTGTCGTGTCAAGGCTCCGCTCGGTAAACGCCGCCAAGGCAAAAGGCAACACGGCCAGGACGCCCAAAAAACCGGCTTTGATGACCGTTGTCAGAACCTGCATACGGCCTCCCCACAAGACCCCCATGATGTTGACCCAGGCCAAGGATCCGATCAGAAATATTGCCATTACGACCTGTTCCCAGGCCGAAAGTTCGCGATTGAAAGCCAACGCAAACTTGCCGGCAAACGCCACGGCCAATGCTCCGATGGCCGCGGGTTTACCGAAAATCACCTCGGTCCAGCCAAACAAAAACGCGAACAGTTTCCCGTAGGCCTCGCGCAAGTAGACGTAAATCCCGCCGGCCTGGGGATACATGGCCGCCAGTTCAGCAAAGCAAAGCGCACCCAACAGACAGAGCAAGCCACCGAAGACCCACACCAGGATGATGAGATCAAAGCGACCACCATCGGCCGCAATCGTTCCCGGTTTCAGGAAGATCCCCGAACCAATTACGTTCCCCACAACCACCGCGATGGCAATGCCGGGCCCCAGGGACCGTTTCAAACCAACCGACTGGGATTTCAACGGCGTGGAATCATCCGAACCGACCAAGGGTGTTCACCTTCCGGTTGGGTCATGAGTTGGAAACAACATCTGCAAATCTTTGGCCGGTCGCCACATCCGGGTCGGCAAACCAACCATTCCACGGTTTAACCAAATTTCTTCAACCAGGCAACAACCCACTCGAAGTACTCTTTCTTGTACCCGTGGTTCGAATTCGGCTGGTAAACCTTGAAGTGGTGGTCCGGCCCAGACCGACGGCAACCGATGCCTGAATCAGAAGGCACACAATAAGGCCCTGTACAGAACAAACACGATCAGCAGCATTCACGAAGGATCTCTATCGGTCAATGGTCCGGCCACTCAATCGCACGAGAACAAACCAAGAACAAAGGACGACCACCTTATCTCACGTGCCGACACGTCCTGTCGAGAAATCTTGTAACAACCCGAAACGGATGGGGAGGGATTCGAACCCCCGGTACGGTTTCCCGTACAGCAGTTTTCAAGACTGCCGCCTTAGTCCACTCGGCCACCCATCCAGACCAATTTTCTACGGCTGGGTTTCTTGTCTTTTTCAGTGTTCAGATTGGCGTGAACGATCGCTTAACAGGTGGTTTGACAGCTGCTAAGCTTCCTTACAAGACAATTGGGATTCACAACCATTGATTGTCCTGTCGCAGTGAAGGCCCCCGATCAACCGCTCTGGCAATGAAACCCATGGCAAAGTTTACTCCATTCGCACTCGCCCGCAAAGCGAAGCCCGAGAAACTCCGCCACGCCTTACTACATACTGCGAGAAGGTGGACAAGTAAGAAACGTGGCGAAACACAAGGAGCTACATGAATTCCGTTGAAACCTTTTCTTGGACTCTGCTGTGACAATTGATTCCGGTAACCTCGTCGAAATTTCGGCACTGGTGATCTATTTAGTCCTGCTACTGCTGATTGGCATTGGTAGTATCACCAAATCACGGACGGCAATCGACTATACGCTGGCCGGACGGAATATTCCCTGGTATATCGTCCTGGCGACCACAGCAGCCACGATGATTGGCGGTGGCCTGTCAATTGGCGTCGTGACCCGGGTTTATCAGACAGGGGTCGGAGCCGCCCTGGTTGCCTGTGGATCCTATCTCAGCCTGGTGGTTTCCGGGTTATTTCTCGCGCCGAAGTTGCGAGACTTGGAAATGACCACGGTCGGAGACTACTTCGAGTACCGGTTCGGACTGTTAGCCCGTAGCCTCGCAGCGCCGATATGCGTCATTTTCCTGCTGGGCGCGATTGCGGCCCAGATGGTAGCGATGGGGCTGATCACCAACGTTGTGCTGGGAATCGATTACCGAACGGCTGTCCTGATCGGTGCAGTCGTCACCGTGTTTTACTCAACGGTGGGCGGTTTAAGGGCCGTCATCAGAACGGACATTTTACAATTCGGAATCCTGGTCGCAGGATTCACTGCGGCGGCTATTCTGCTGGTTGGTAACCGTGGTCCTGCCGACCTCACGGTGACGATGGGAGATGTGTTGAATGACCAATGGTCGTTGACACGGATTGTGACACTGGGCTGCGTGTACTTCCTGGGTGAAATGTTGGTGCCACCGTTTGCACAGCGATGTTTCATGGCAAAAAACGGTCCCAGTGCCAAGTGGGGCGTGGCCGGAGCCGGACTGCTGCTGCTCCTGTTCATGCCACTCACCACCTCCATCCTGGGCACCGCTTGCCAGGGATCTTCCGAAATCGAGCGCGCCGTCGAGGTGGCAGGTGAACCACAGGTTGCTTTTCCGACCCTGATGCGCAACCTGTTTCATCCGGTGTTTTCGGGCATCATGGTCGCAGCCCTGATCGCCGCTGTCATGTCGTCGGCTGACAGTTGTCTTTCGAGTCTTGCCACTATCTCCATGGAGGATCTGTATCGTCGACATCTGCGGAAGGACGCCAGCGACCGGCAGTTGCTGCGTGTGGCGCAGGGTACGACGCTGCTGGCCGGAATCGGTTGTGCTGTCGCCGCGTTGTACTTCCGGAACATTATTGACTGGATCGAGTTCATTTACAGTGTCTGGGGACCCACAATGGTGCTGCCATTTTTCGTGGGTATTTTGTGGTATAAGCCATCGCGCGTGTATGCTTCCGTCCTGGCAATGTTTGGCGGGTTTTCGGCAACCTTATTCTGGAACTTTGGTGCGACATCTGTGGCAACGCTGTTTGATCCGAAAGTCAGCCAAACAGTGGCACACATCCCTCCTGCACTGGTCGGATTTCTCGTTTGCTTCGTTGTGTTCCTGGTCGCTTGGCCACTGACACAAAACTGGCGGCAGAGTCGGCTCGTAACACCCCGGCCACGCTAGTTCGACCGGCCACTCGTTCAACCCGGGATTCTGGTTACGCCCGACTAGTTTGGAAACCGAGGCCACAGAAATGCATTGCCAAGCTTGCGGAACGGACCTCCCCAACTCCACCGGCAATGCTGGAAAATGAATTGGGCGATGGTTTTCCAGAAATGAGGGAGTCGCTTCGCCGATCTCCCATCCAGCGGCCTGTTTACCTGGTCCTGCTCAAACCATTGCCGGGAACACGCGACAAGACCACCTACTGCACATAGCCCAGTGAACGCAGCTTCCTGATATCCTCGTCGGTCATATTATTGAGGGCGGGCTTGGCGTTGTAGTTGGTGCGCTGCCACTGCTCAAGGATTTGTACCAACCGTTGCGCGTTTTCCGGATGTTGGTTGACCAGATTTTTTCTTTCCAGTGGATCGTCCTGCAAATTGAACAACTGGCGCATATTCTCTTCTTTTCCTTCAATGTATTTCCAATCTCCCTTTCGGATACCAAACAACTCGCCCTTGACAAATTGGTCGCCACGGTACAAACCGCTGAAGTGGCGTCGATGCAGAAAGACCGCACGATTGGCATCCAATTCGGCCTCTCCGCGCAGGGCTCCTGCCAGATTGGTTCCCTGAAACAAACCGGCCGGTACATCAATTTCCAACAAATCCAGCAAGGTGGGAACGAGGTCTGTGAATTCAACGGGTTCTGAAAAACGCTGGCCGGCCGAAATCTGTGGCGGGTACCTAATGATCAGTGGTACACGTACCGCTTCTTCATAAATGTGTATGGCGTGAAACATGTAGCCGTGCTGCTTCAATCCCTCACCATGATCGGCGGTCAGAACGACAATCGTATTCTGGTCAATCTGAAGCGTTTCCAATTCTTTTAGCAGGCGTCCGATCTCTGTGTCGGTATAGGCAATTTCCGCATCGTAAAGCCCTACTTGTTCCCTCATGGACTGGCGCACAGCACCGGCGGGGACGAAACGCTGAGCAAACTCTTCCGGTGGAACGTAAGGGAAGTGGGGAGCAAAATAGTGAACGAGCATGAAGAATGGTCGTTCCGGATTACGCTGCCCGCGCAGCCACTGAATTGCACGCGAACTCGTGAAGTCTGCCCGGCGGTCAACGGAACCTTGTGGAACTGTCAGACCTTGGAGCTCGTCTTTCTTCCATGTCGTTTCAGCGGGAGGTATGTCATCGTCGTAATGGTCAAACCCTTGTGCCAAGCCAAACTTGCTGTTCAGCACAAAAGCACTGACCACGGCCGCCGACTGAAAACCGTGTGGCCTGAGCATCTCGGGAAGCGTTGTGTAGTCCTCGTCAAGCGTCAAACCGTTCTTGATCAAACGGTGAGAGATCGGATAGCAACCCGTCAGCATCGTTGCGTGCGAGGGTGCCGTGGTGGCAATGGGAGCGTACGCCAGATCGAAAACCGCTCCCTGCTGTCCCAACTCTTCTAACACTGGAGTCGTAGGTCGCTGATAGCCATAGGCGGAACAGTGGTCTCGCCGAGTCGTGTCGATCGAAATGAGCAAAACGTTGGGAAAGTCCCGCTGGACGGGATACTCACGCTGGGCGGCAGGACGACTGCAGGACGTTCCACCCACGGTAAGAAGCATTAAAGCAACAGTGGCCAGATCAATACGTCGACATGAGCGCGCCGCAACGCAAACGAATGGTTTGCTGTACATCGCCAATCGCACTTTCGCCATCAGTCGTGAATGATACTTGTCGCTTTCCATGTGGGGCTGAGCGTCTCTTTTTTAATATACGCGTCCCTCCTGTCAGTGGTCAATCATTTCGCTTCCGTTGACATCCTCAACACGTCGAAGCAAGCCCCTGTTCATCACGTAAGGAACACGAGTCGTCCACGGCATCTCAAAGTAGGGTGGCAAGCAAGGTACCAGCGATTTTTAACGCTGGCAGGACTTAACACCAACTCGCATCTCAAACCGGGAGAGACGTTCTTTTTAATCTCATGAAACGATTCCATCAGGACCCTAATTGAAATAATCAGCCTCATTCTAGGGCTTAAAGGGCTATGGGGGATCTTTGCGGAGCCACCTGTTGATTCGAACACCGGTCACCGAGATCACCTCCGGGCCTGTATGCATCAGGAACCCCACGCCAGCTGGCGTGCGTTGACCCCCGAACAGCTGGACCCTACAATATAGGTCGCTGGTGGCTTCGCTGGCTGAACTGTATGTGTCAAATGATGTTTCGTCGTTAAGGAGTAATCGCGTGGGTTGTAGCGAACGTCGGAAAGAAATCAAGCGGCGGCGACATCGCCGGAAAAAGGTGGGCCATTACAAGTCAAGACTTGATAAGGCGACACCCTCTGAAAAAGTGCACATCGCCAGCAAATTGCGAAGCCTGACCCCGGGGGCCGAAATGTTGGTCGCGGCTTGGGGTCTCGAAGAGCGTTAGCTTTCGATGGCCGTAACACTCCTGGACTCGTTTCCAGTTCTCGCACTCTAACATCGACTGGCCAACATTCACGCTCTCCCTCATCGTGTTGCCAGAATCGGAGTTCGCAGGATTTCAGGCGGTATTTCACGAGGGATTCAGCGCCTCAAGCCGCTATTGCCAACAACGACCACCTAACAGTGGTCAGTCCGTGCGGTCACCCCACCGGGAATGATCTGCTTCTTTGTGGCAATCCATGGGGGAAGTCTGGTTGCTGTCTTGGCATCTGCAAAATGAGCAACAGAAATTTCTATATTTTCCCCTGCAACCCGCAGTCACGTCAGAAGTGAATCAACTGGCTCAGATAGCAATGAAAAGAACTTTCAAACGGTTTGACCGTTGCGGACATCCGCCATTTTGGCTCACATGGGATCGCCACATCCACATAGAAAATTGCCTCTTCTCGGGCTGGTGCGTAGAATCTTTCGAGGCCCTGGAAATAGTCGGTGCAAGAGGCACCAATGCAACAGGAAGTGCAACCGGCGTAATGAAGCTGCCTGGTTCAGTAGCGTTAACTGCTGCACGTGGCCGCTCGAATTCAGTCTTTAACGGTCGTGTGAAAAGTCCGCCTGAATTACTGCGCCGTTTTTTTGACAAAGGGCATTTCTGGATCTATATTCTAGCTGGCTGCAGCTAGACCTTGCGTCTTCCAGGCAGTACCCGTCACGAGATGCACTGGTCTGGACGGGGAACGCTGGTTGTAACACATGTAACAACCACGTCAGCCTATCTCCTCCCCTGTCGAATGAGATTTTAATGTACGACCTGACTGCTGGTTTTTCCGCTGCAGTGCAACATCATCGCCGCACCACGTGCCGTTTTGTGGTGCAGATGCTACTTGCGGTTGTTTGCTTTGCATATCTCCCAACCGTTCACGCACAAGTTCGAATTCGAATTCCGAACAGCCCGGTGGCATCCGTTACTGAGCTCCGGGAACTACTCGATGCTGGAATGCGGTTGGAACAGGGCCGCAAGTGGGCTGAAGCATTAACACACTACGAAGATGCGCTGCAACACTTTCCGGAAAGAAGCGAGATCGAACAGCGGCTAAGCGTGTCGCGGATTCATTTTGATCTGGAGCGCCGTTACACCGACTCAAGCTATGTCCAGTCTCTCAACTCATTGAGTGAACGTGAATCCCTGGATCTGTACAATGAACTCCTGTTGAAAATCTACACACACTACGTGGCGAATCCTGATTGGAAAAATCTTGTACGTCGTGGGACAAACAACTTGGATATTGCATTAACGGACCAGTTGTTTATTAACAGGCACCTACCTTATGCAACACCTGAAAGGATCGGCGAATGCCGGCAGGAGTTGCATCGTTTTCTGGCTTGGCGCGATCTGGGAACGAGACAGGAATCACGCGACGCAGTGGGTGAGGCAGCACAACTTGTGCATCAACGCCTGGGACTTCACCCCACAGTTACGGTAATGGAATACGCGTGCGGTGCAGTCAGCTCGCTGGACAATTATTCTGCTTACTTGACTCCTGCCCAACTCGACGACGTCTACTCTCAAATCGAAGGCAATTTTGTGGGACTGGGCATCGAGCTCAAGGCAAGCAAAGGACATTTGCTGATTGTCAACGTGCTGGAAGGCAGCCCGGCACACCTGGGTGGTGTTCGGCCGGGTGACCAAATTGTCAAAGTGGATGGGCAATCAACACGCGACATCTCGACCGACAAAGCGGCGGATATGCTGAAGGGAACAGAAGGGACAGTGGTCGACCTGGTCGTTGTGGGAAGTGACCAACAGGGCCGAAGTCTACAGTTGGAACGAAAACGCGTCGAGGTACCTAGCGTCGAAGACGTCAAAATGCTGGACGCACAGGCAGGCATCGCCTACATGCAGCTGACCAGCTTTCAGAAAACGACCAGTCGTGACGTGGACGCCGTTCTTTGGAAACTCCACCGTCAAGGGATGCAAAGTCTGATTATCGATGTTCGTGGCAATCCGGGTGGACTGCTTACCGCTGCAGTGGAGGTTGCTGATAAATTTGTACAGGATGGCACCATCGTTTCAACCCGGGGCCGCAGCCCGCGCGAGGACTATGACTACAAAGCGCACCAGGTGGGTACCTGGCGAGTACCCCTCGTTGTTCTCGTTGATGGAGATTCTGCAAGTGCCAGTGAGATCTTTGCCGCAGCCATTTACGATCATCGGCGAGGAACGATTGTCGGACAACAAAGTTATGGCAAAGGGTCTGTCCAGGGGATCTTCCCGTTCAATTTCTCCAGATCTGGGATCCGCTTGACCACCGCCAAGTTTTACACCCCTACGGGCCGGCCAATCAGTGAGAGTGGTGTGACTCCTCACGTGGTTGTTCATCTCCGGGACAAACTGTCCGTAGATGGTACGGTGATTCCCGGCAACGAAAAACAGGCCGATCCCGTGATTGAAGCTGCCATCAAAGCAGCGCGTCGCGTTGCTAAACTCTGAAGGTTTGATGGGCCAGTAGCCACTGTTTCTGACTTGTCGATCCATGTGCAACGCCTGCGAGCGTGTAACACAGTGAAATCTTTCATCTGCCCAAACCTTAAATCATGAAGTGCTGCGCCATGACCTGTTGGCCCGCATCACTCAAAACCATTGCGGCATGCGCTCCATTTCGCGTTTTCCGGTCGACGGCCTGGGACTACTTTAAGAGTCGCTTCGACCGGTCATCAAATTTGCCCACTCTCTACTCAGAGACTGCTCAACAAACGGGCATCCCCTGGCCCCCGAGGATGAAAATGTATTTTCCGTAAAAATTCGCAAGCCGATTGCATCTAAGAGATTATGCCCTGTACCTCGGGCTTCCTCGGGCGGGCATGGCATCTGGGTTGCTTTAAATCTGGAAGATCCTGAAACCCATTTCCCGTTCCGTTTTCGGTTGGCCGTGGAACAACGGAATGGACGAACAGATAGACCCGGCCCAACCCTCTGATGCCCCGATTGCGAAAAGGAAGATACGAAAGTGACACCCAAAGAAGTTTTGGCACTGTGCCGTGAAAAAGATGTCAAAGCGGTCGATTTTAGGTTCACAGATTTTCTCGGGCTGTGGCAGCATTTCACCATTCCGGTGGAACAACTGGGAGAAGACACCTTCGAAGACGGATTGGGCTTCGACGGGTCCAGCATTCGTGGCTGGCAGACGATTCATGAAAGCGACATGCTGGTCGTACCTCAGCCTGAAACGGCATTTGTCGACCCTTTCATTCAACTCACAACTCTGGCAATGATCTGCAATATCCAGGACCCTCTGAGTGGTGAAGATTACTCTCGGGACCCTCGCAATGTCGCACGGAAAGCGGCCAATTACCTCCGTAGTTCGGGTATTGCAGACTTGGCCCTTATCGGGCCGGAGGCTGAATTTTTTATTTTTGACGATGTCCGCTTTGACCAATCCGCCAATCAAAGCTTCTACCATGTCGACAGCATCGAGGGCGAATGGAACCGCGGTCGCGAGGAAAGTCCGAATCTGGGCTACAAGTTACGGTACAAAGAGGGTTACTTCCCCGTTCCGCCCGCTGATCAGATGATGGACATTCGCAATGAGATGATGCGGACCATGATCAAGTGCGGATTGACGGTCGAATGTCAACATCACGAAGTGGGCACGGCAGGACAAGCTGAAATCGATCTGAAGTTCCAGGAACTCGTGACCATGGCCGATGCAATGTTGATATACAAGTACATCATTAAAAACACGGCAAAAAAGTACCGAAAAACCGCCACCTTCATGCCCAAGCCAATCTTTGGCGACAACGGGTCCGGAATGCACACTCACCTGTCCCTCTGGAAAGATGATGAGCCGTTATTCGCGGGCGGCGGTTATGCTGGTTTAAGTGAGACCGCATTGTATGCGATTGGCGGATTACTGCGTCATGCTCCAGCAGTGTTGGCGTTCACTAATCCCACAACGAACAGCTACAAGCGGCTGGTTCCGGGTTACGAAGCGCCGGTCAACCTGGCATACTCTCAACGCAACCGTTCGGCCGCTTGTCGGATTCCAATGTACAGCCCGAATCCCAAGGCCAAACGGGTTGAATTCCGCTGTCCGGATCCAAGCTGCAATCCATATCTGGCATTTTCTGCAATGCTGATGGCAGCCCTGGACGGGATTCAAAACAAAATCGATCCTGGCCAGCCTTTGGATAAAAATATTTACGATTTAAAACCCGAAGAAGCCGTCGACATTCCGACCACTCCGGGTTCTTTGAGCGAGTCCCTGAGCGCGCTGGAAGGGGACCACGAGTTCCTCCTCATGGGAGATGTCTTCACCCAGGACGTGATTCAAACCTGGATCGGTTACAAACGCGACAACGAAGTAGACGCGCTGGCTTTGCGGCCACATCCTTACGAGTTTTGTATGTACTACGACGTTTAGAACGTTTTCTGTTTCGTGAAATGCTTGGCGCCTTTTCACCTCGCTAAACCCGGGCGCACCGTGACTTCTTCTCCGACGCGACAGGCATGTCAATCTCCTCTTGCTGTTGGTTGTATAATCACGACGGGATTGGTAGATTAGCGACCGGTCTGTGTTTTTGGATCGTTTTCAGTCCTGATCCATCGGCCAGTTGAACGCTTCTCGTCCCCCTGCCGTCACAGTATCATCTTTCTCCCTCATTTGAATAAAATCACATGCCGATCACGCCACAAACCTTGCAACAACTTGCCCAGTTCGACACGCCAACCATCTGCAATGTCCTTGAACTCTTCGAAATTCGACCCTTCAACACCGGTTACATGGATTCTCGAATTCAAGCAGCTTTTCCGGAGTTTCCCCCGATGGTCGGATTTGCCGTCACATCCTCATTTCGGTCGGATACCCCGCCTGCAGGAGGAGAAGCATACGGGTCCATCTCACAATTGGTTGAACAGTATGCAGAATTGCCTGGGCCCCCCGTGATGGTCTTTCAGGATTTGGATGACCAGGCGGTAGCCGCCACATTCGGCGAGGTCATGTGCTCCACCTTCCAGGCCTTTGGTTCTGTCGGGCTGATCACTTCTGGCGCAGGGCGCGATTTGCTCCAGGTCAAGGCGCTTGGTTATCCCGTCTTCACAGGCGGCACCAATTGTTCCCACGCCTATTGCCACCTGCTTCATATCGGACTCCCCATTCGGGTCGGCGGCTTAATGGTCAACCAGGGTGAACTGCTCCACGGAGATGCCAACGGAGTCACCAATATCCCCACCGAGGTTGCGGTCGAGGTGGCAGAGGTTGCCGATGAATTCGTCACGGGTGAAGAGATTGTCATGGATTACGTGAAATCCGACAGCGAAAAAACTGTCGCTGAGCTGAAAGCACGCTATCAAGAATTTTTAGATGTCAAAAAAAATCTTGTCCAGCGGGTTTCGCGGAAAATGAACGTCTAGCCAACATCCCAACGCAGCCCACTGCGTCTGGAACCACTGACCAAGAAGGTCCACAACCGGAATCCTGACTTCAACCGGACAAGACAATCTGGACTGCTCGCGTTCGGTACGTCTGATGAAGAAATGTTATTTACCCGATGACAGCGACCAGGACAAAGTCGAGCAGAACGCAATATGAGCGACACATTCTATGAACTGGGCGCACTGGGTATCTATCTTGTCATTTTGCTGTGGATCGGGTTGCGCTCGGGGCGTCAGGTTCAGACCTCCATCGATTACACTCTGGCGGGGCGCAACGTTCCCTGGATGATTGTGCTGGCCACGACGGCTGCCACCATGGTCGGAGGTGGCGCCTCGGTTGGCATGGTCTCCCAGGTATATGTCACCGGGGTGGCATTTGCCGTCATCACCTGTGCCTGGCATCTGCAGCTCATCTTCACGGGGCTTTTCGTGGCTCCGAAACTACGTCGTCTCAACCTGATCACGGTGGGAGATTATTTTCACATCAAATTCGGCCCCGTGGCCCGTGAATTGGCTGTGATCAATTGCATCATCTTTCTTGTCGGTGCGTTAGCCGCTCAGATGGTCGCCATGGGAACAGTCGCCAACACGGTGCTCGATATCCAATACGAATGGGCGCTTTTGATCGGGGCCACCGTGACCATCTTTTATTCGACCATTGGAGGCATACGGGCCGTCGTCAAGACAGACGTTTTGCAGTTCTTGATCCTCGTGGTCGGATTCGGTACGGCTGCGGTGATCTTACTGGTACGACATGGCGGGTTTGCAGAAATGGCGGAAAAAGCACAGCCGGGTCAATTCGCATTGACCGGTCACCTGTCCGGGATGAAGTTGATCAGCCTGTTTTTTGCCTTCCTCTTAGGTGAAACGTTGATACCACCCTACACCGTCCGCTGTTTTATCGCTCGCAGCGCCACTCAGGCTCGCTGGGGAGTGGCGGGTAGCGGTCTTTTTTTGCTGCTGTTCCTGCCTGTAGTGACTCTGATTTTGGGCACAGCGGCTCAACTCGAACCCCAAGTCGCGGCAGCCGTGAAGCAGGAGGAACAAGATATTCTTGCGACAGCGGAGAAAGTGGAAAGTTCCCTATTCGAAGGACAATCGCAAAAGGCTGCGCAAAAAGAAGCGGCCCAAATTGCCTTTCCCACCCTGTTGCGAACTGTATTTCCTCCTGTCTTTTCTGGAGTGATGATCGCAGCCATCATGGCCGCCGTGATGTCGTCGGCCGACAGTTGTCTCAGCTGCTTGGCAACGGTGGCCATGGAGGACTATTACCGGCGGCACCTCAATCCCCAAGCCAGCGATCGACAGTTACTCCGGGTTGCTCGGCAAACGACGTTATGGACAGGGGTTGCCGCAACTGGTTGTGCCTTCTATTACCGTAGTGTCGCGGACCTGCTTGTGTTTGTATACGACTTTTGGGCGCCAGCCATGGTTTTGCCGTTTTTGGTGGCCGTCTTCTGGTACCATCCCTCGCGGATCTATGCAACCGTGACTTCGATGTTTGCGGGAATGACAGCTGCAGTAGTTTGGCGGTTGTCCGATTCACCCTACGAATTGGGACCGGCATTGTTTGGCTTCATCGTCGCCGCACTGACCTTCATCATCGTTTTACCGCTGACTTGCCATTTACCGCTGCAACGATTTTTTCAGCCCGCTAACGAAACAATCCATTAACTGCAATCGGGACTCAACCGTTAGCGGCTTCCGACCGACTCCACAACTCTTGGCCGGCCGGTCCAAGCAAGACAGGAAGAACACCACCTGAATGCACAACAAGCGCCAGGGGTCTTCTCATGTCCATCTGATTTCAGACCGAACCGCATGAGATAACTCGCCCTTACTCATGAAGAGCACTCGTTCTCGCTGGACGTTCGGATCACTCTCACTACATTCTCCATCGTGACCGGTTCGATCAATCCACGTTCTGTGATAATGGCCCGGATATGGCTGGCAGGAGTAACGTCAAAAGCGGGGTTATAGACGGAAATTCCCGTGGGGGCCGTTTGTCGGCCAAAACCGTGGGTGATTTCTTCCGCCGCACGCTGCTCGATGGGAATCTCATTCCCACTTTCAATCGTCAAGTCAAAAGTCGAAGTCGGGGCTGCCACGTAGAAGGGAATTCCATGTGCCTGTGCCAGCACAGCAACCGAATAAGTTCCAATTTTGTTGGCCGCATCGCCGTTGGCAGCAATCCGGTCGGCGCCCGTTACGACCGCTTGAACCTTTCCCTCACGCATCACTTGGGCGGCCATGGAATCGCAGATCAATGTGGTGTCGATCCCACGTTGCGCCAGTTCCCAAGCTGTCAACCGCGAACCTTGTAAAAGAGGCCGAGTTTCGTCAACGAAAATGTGCAGTTGTTTTCCTTGATCCTGGGCCGTAAAGAAGGTAGACAAAGCCGTTCCGTATTCAGACGCTGCCAGGCCTCCTGCATTGCAATGGGTCAAGACACCTGTTCCATCCTCGAGTAGCTCTGATCCAAAACGTCCGATGGCGTGACAGATTTCGCGATCTTCATGGTGTATCTTTTGGGCTTCTTCCAACAACGCCACCCGAATCATGGCGCAAGACTCCGAACCGAGCAGCGAGGCGGCCCTTTGCTTGATCCGATTCAATGCCCAAAACAGATTCACCGCTGTGGGACGACTTTCACCCAAGTACTGAGTGACCTGCCTCAATCGATTATCGAAATCCTGCAATTCTTCCAAGACGGGCAGTTGCAGACCCAGCGTCACTCCGTAAGCCGCCGCGATTCCAATGGCCGGTGCCCCGCGAACCCTGAGAGATCGAATCGCTTCCCAAACGGTCTCGACATCTCGACATTCGATTTCCTGCAGTTCCAGCGGCAGCTGGGTCTGATCGATCAGGATCAATTTTCCGTCAGCGTCACCCACCCAGCGGATTGGTTCTACCTTCTGTTTTACTGCAGCTACCTGTCGAGCCATGGTGAACCAACGTCCCGCGTTCAAGTTTTCAGCGAATCTTTCAATTTCTCATTCTTGGCCGCTATTTTTTTCGTCAAATTTTTCTTGAATTGCTGCAATTTCTCCTGCAAACCATCATCGGCGAGGGCCAGGATTTGTACAGCGAGCAAACCGGCGTTTC
>CAUZBP010000079.1:0-21311 GCA_963578105.1 Planctomycetota bacterium | reverse complement strand
TCCCGCTGCCTTTGAATGTGCGGGACTGATTGATTTCCCAGTTGCGCCAAAACGCGCCTACCGGGTCCAATAGTCCAATACCAGGACTTTGTCGACGTGCGGTTTAACGAGTTCCACGAACTTGAGGTGTTGTGGATGCGGGAGATAAGTTGCACGATCTTCTTCGCTTCGAAAGGTGACGACGAAGCAGTGCGTAAAACCTTGCTGCAGGTTTTCGACACTGATATCCGTACCCCACTCAAAATCACAAATGGCCTCGATCTGTTGTGGAAGGGCAGCAAATCCTTGTTCGATTTCACGCACCGTATCTTCGGGTGTGCCATCGGTGAACTTGAACATAACAACATGTCGCAAGACCCGATCCTGGTTCGAAGGTTCCTGCTGCTTCGAAACAGGTGTTGTGGCGAAGACATTCATCGAGCCCGGTTCCCCCGTCCATGCAAAGGTAAGGATTGTGGAAAGTACGACACAAATTCCCGCAACCTTGAAGTCAAGAGGTGTGTGTAGAGACATTCGAATAACTCCATGGAGGTTGTTTGATCTGTTGAACTGAAGAGATGGATGTTACACCGAAACCGGATCCCAGCCATTGCGAAACTCGCTGTGAACATATGGTTGCGCAGAAGCATTGCCACGCGTTTTCAGGTGTGTCGCATCCCAAGTGAATTCGCTTCCCGCTCGGTAGGCAACATTTCCCAACAGAACGGTTTCGGTCAACGGACCTGAATAATCAAAGTGACATGTGGTCTGGCGGCCACCTTTGCAGGCCTGGGTCCACTCCTGATAAAAGCCAGGAGAATCGGGAATCGATTGTCCTGGTGGCTGGTAAGTGGAAAAATGTTCTTCTGGATAAAGCTTGAGCTGATCGAATCCGCACAACAACATTCCCGCGCTGCCGATGAACAACGTGTTGTTGTTTTCAGCAGAGAGATTGTGTTGTCGCACGATGTCGGGACCGTTTTTTGCGTGAGACCAGTGCAATGCAACTTCTTCCCGGTTTCCGCTTGCAGGAAAGATAAACCGCGTTGTCATCGAGGTTGGCGTACGTTGTGGGTCGCGCGCGGGTCCGGTAGCGCTCACATGGGTTGGATACTTCAGATCGAGCGCCCAGAAAGGCAGGTCCAGGATGTGACACCCCCAGTTTCCCGTCTCGCCCGTGCCAAAATCCCACCAAAACCGCCAATTGTAGGGAACATAGTCGACACTGTAGGGGCGATCCCGGGCAGGACCCAGCCACAAATCCCAGTCCAAACCCGCGAAGATTTGGGAGGAGGGGCCGGTCGCTGCGGGCATCCCTCGGTCGTCATCCACCCAGCAATGACATTCGGTAACCTTGCCAATGGCACCTCCCTGGATGAGTTCAACCACGCGATGAACGTTGCTTTGAGCGTGACGCTGAATTCCAAGTTGGGTTGCGACCCCCTTGCGGGATGCCAGGTCGGTCAAGGTGCGCACTTCCGAAACTGAATGGGCAAGTGGCTTTTCGCAGTAAAGATGTTTGCCCATGGTCAAGGCCATCAGGGCAGTATGAAAATGAGTGTGGTCGGGTGTACTGACAACGACACCGTCAATCTGATTCTCCAAGTCGGTGAGCATTTTTCGAAAGTCTTTATACTTTCTTGCAGTTGGATAAACCTCGTAAGCATCACCGGCGCGTTGGTCGTCGACATCACAGAGGGCAACGATATTTTCGCCTGCTAACCCGTCCAGATTTGCCCGACCCCGCCCCCCGATTCCGACAAAGGCGAGGTTCAGTTTTTCGTTCGGCGACTGGGCAGGGGCGATCCTGGCGCAAGATCCTAACCAATATCCCATACCCACACCGGCAGTAATTTTTAAGGCATTTCGTCGGTCCATTTTGTGTGTCATACGTTTTTCCCTGAGTGTGAAACCAATTCTCTGTTGTCGTGGAGAAGAATCAAGTGGGGAATTTTTCCAACCTGCCAGCAGTACAGTTTAAGCCCAACTTACGTTGTTTTCCAGGCCGAGGAGTAGACGGTGGTGGTCTCAAAGGCCGACCGAGACCCGGCCCTCTCGGCGCGGACGAGTTTTGTAACGATCGAAACTTGACCAATTCCGGTATCTTTCAAAAATTTCACCAAGGCGTTGCAGCATCAACGAATGGACCTTCCCGATAAAATGACTGCCGACACCGAAGGGCCGATTTGCGAGAATGGCCCAGGTGATGTGTTGATATTTACGTTGGCAGGAGAGCATAGTACAACGCTTGATACAGGTCATGAAATGAGAAAATGCATTTTGGTGAGGATTGAAGTGATTGGCACTTACGGCCCACTGCTACCTGGTTCGGATCAAGCTGAAGAGCCGAAAGTTGGGTTTCTGAACGGGCATCGCCAGCAAACCAAGGTGCAAAGGCCAGGGCCGTTCCGAGTCAGAGTGGGGACCCAAGGATTGGATAGTCTTTGGCCGATTGTCGACCATGTTCAGGTTCTTAAGCCAGGGGACCATGCGACTGGTTGTTTGCGACTGGTTCGTCGATCAGTGTGGAGCTATGTTAAGCAGTTCTGCCGGCAGTGATTATGAAAACCCAATGACTGACCATTGTCCTCTGGCTTGTTGTGACAATTTTCCCGATATCGACACCGAGCCAATATATATTTAGCGAACGGCAGCCAGCAGGCGCCGAAGTTTCCGTCGAGCTAAGGCCAAACTTGGACAGTGAAGTGAATCCGAAAATCTTTGAGTGAGAAGGGTGGAAACGTCTGCGAGAAGGGAAGTAGGTCTGTAGGCAGTTAGATCCACGGAGCCTCAACCCTTTAGACCTGCGGACCCATAGCCCCCTGAACTTCCGTATGACGTTAATAGATTGGACTTTGGTCATCGTCCTGAACGGGTCCGTCATTGCCTACGCGCTTTGGCGCGGCAAGGATACTGGCTCCAGTAGCGACTGGTTTCTGGCAGGCCGTACGTTGCCTTGGTGGATCATTGGCCTCTCGTTGTACGCTACTGCAATCGACTCGACCGATTTAGTCGTAGACTCGGGTGCAGCTTACGATCTGGGTATGCGTCACTTTGTCATCAATTGGGTAGGCTTGGTGGGTGGGTGCTGTTGGCGAACTGGATAGCACCGCCAATGTATCGCGCTGGAATGTTCACCAATGCCGAATACCTCGAGGCTCGGTTTGGTATTTCGGCACGAGTCATTAGTGTCCTCGTTCAGGTCCTCTACCGTACGGTGATCATCGGCATGATCGCCACGACCAACTATCTGACACTCATGATTGCTTGTGAGTGGAGTTCGGTCATGGCTTGGACCATAGTTGTGGCAGTCGCACTCTTGGCAACCATCTACACAATGGTTGGTGGGCTTAAATCAGTGGCGATTACCGACGCGATGCAGTCGATCATTATGTTTGTTGCAGGAGCTATTCTGTTCTCTGTCTTGTGGAATCACGTGGGTGGGTGGACCGGCATTCAGGAGGGAATCGGTAGCCACGATGAAAAATTGGCCGATCGAATACTTAACATCGGCAGCGAGTACGTTCACCGAAAAGGCGTTGAAGACCTGTCTCCCGAGCAACTCGAACGCAAGTTGCTTCTAGGTGGCCAATATGATGAACAGCAACTGGCTGTCATTTATCGAACTCCGGCATGGCTCATTTCACTTACCCTCATTATCGTCGGATTTGCATTTGCGACTGTAAATCACACACAGTCAATGCGACTTTTTGGTGCACGCAGTATGTGGCATTTGAAAATGTCCGTGGTTTCAGCTTGCTTAATTCTGCTTTTGTGACGTTTGTCAACTTCATGATGGGAATCATGGGCAAGTCGATTTATCCGGATATCACACTTTTTCCAGTGGAGCCCGCACTACAAAAAATCGATGCCATTTATGCCATATTGATCCGCGACTTCACAACCGCTGGGCTCAAGGGTGTGGTGGTTGCGGGTCTGTTGTCCGCATCATTTTCCACTTACGACTCTATCGGTTCAGCCTTATCAGCGCTCGTTACGAGAGACATATACGGGCGACTCATAGTGACCAGTCGCGACGATACCCATTATTTGACCGTCGCACGGTGGTTGACGCCGATAATTGTTTTTGGATCGTTCATTTACATTCCGGCCTTATTGTCCGAGGGAATGATCTTCATTTATCTCGACGTGGTGGGCGCCTTTGTGGTCCCGTTGTTTGGAGTCTACTTGATGGGAATCTTTACCAGTGTTCACCACCGCTCTGCTACCGTCGGTCTGTTGGTTGGCGGAAGCTACGGTCTGCTCACGCTGATTGGCCCCTGGCTGGGTGAGCACTACGGGGTTATGGTTTTGCCGGCAGTATTGTTCGATCGCTTCGTGACCACTCCCACGTCGCTGCTGCTCACAACCGGTACGATGTCCATCACGTCGCTGATTTTGGGTTGGGAAAGTCGTCGCGACCTGTGCCATGAAGAAAAATCGGCATGGCTCCGACAAAGCCAGCAACAAGTGGTACAAGCTGTCGATACCGATGCCGCTTCAAATTCGCGCATACCGCTCCTCTGTGGGCTGGGTATCTTGTGCCTTGGGCTTGTTCTGAGCTTTGTGGTTTTCTGGTAGTAACCCACGCCGTATGACTCTTGAAGCCAAGAGTCACGCTTGTCATTCCAAAGCGATCAGTCTGGTCGGTAGGTGCCGGCCAGCCCCCCGGTTAGAATTTGAAGAACAACACATTCCTGGCTAATGGAGTGTTTCCTGGTGCGACAAGACGTTCGAGGCGCGTCGGTCGTGGCGAGGAGCCTCGAACAAATGTCAGTTTGCGTGATCGGTCAGTGGTACTTGTTCCGAACTACCAAGATAAACCAGCAAGTCACGCACTTGCTCATCGCTGTAGTGTTGCAGCATGCCATCGGGCATCATCGACTTGCGGGACGTATAGATCTCTTCGACCTCGTCCATTGCAAATCGGATTTGAGCCTCCTGGGTTTGCAAGATGGCGAATGTGTCGTCTTGTTGGACTAAGAAACCACTAAGCAACCGCCCGTCATTGGTGAGGATTTGCGTCAAACAATATGCCGGATCGATGACCGCGCTCGGATCGATCAAGTTCCTCAAAACGTAATCCAGCTTTTTGCGTCCCGAGCCTGTCAGGTCGGGGCCGATCTTGCTCCCTTCGCCAAACAATGTATGGCATTTGGCGCATGTTCGTTCGAAAAACAGTCGCCCGGCGTGGGCATCGCCTAGTTTGAGATACGCGGGTGTCATCTTTTGCTTGTAGCGGGCAATTTGGTCCGATTTTTCAAGTTGCCTGGTGTCGTCGGCCCACAAAGCGTCGACTCGTTTCTTGATTTCTGCGTCTTTGAATGCACGCAACTGTTGCAAAGCAAATGCTGAAATATCGCGACGACTGATGGACCCTTTTCCGATGGCAGCCAGCAAACTCGCCGCGAAATCTCGGCGAGTCACCAAAACACCGATTGCATCTTGCTGCTCAACCGGTTCGAGTTGCGAATACGCTGCCAACAAAACATCAGCAGTCGATGGTTCGTTGTGAAGCACAAGTGCCTCAATTGCATCACGACGCAGGATCTGATCCTTGACCAGGTCGTGGAGCACCGCAGTTGGAACACCATCCTTTAGTTTCAACAATGCTTGCAGTGACTCGCGCCGGAGGTTCGGGTCTGCCGCCTGATCGTGAACCGTGTCGCGAAGATGATCTATCGCTTGCTGATCGCCAAAGAGGGTTGCCAGGCGAACGCCGATTGATCTTAACGAAGGATCCTGGCTTGCTTTTACTTGGGCATAAACAGTTGGCCAGGACGGCGGGGCCGGTTGGCCTCCGCGCCCGTCCAAGGCGTCCAACATTCCCTGCAGAAAAGTGAAACGGACGTGCTCGTTCTGAGTGGCCGCCGCCGCTTGGGTGATTTGTGCGATGGGAGGATTGTCAACGTCCAGGGCACGTCTCATGATGTAGCGGCGGAGCAACGGGATTTTCGCTCTCTCGGCGAGTTCTATCGCGGCCGCCCTGTCCGTGGTGACAAGTGGCTCGATGCCGTACCAGATCATCAACGGCAAATAGGGATCTTGCGCATCCCCGGCGTGAGACATCAATCGAGCCGCAATCTCCCAGCGATTTGTGAGTGGAAGTTTTTGCAACGCCGATGCCAGCGCGAGACGAACCTTTGGCGATTCATCGTCGCGAGCCATACTTGTCATGGTTTTGATGGCAAGCGGTGACGGCTGCCCACGGTCGACGAGAAGTTGTACGGCCCAGCGGCGAACGTGTTCCCCAGGGTGATTCAACAAATCAACCAAATAATTGGTGCCACTGAAATCATCTACCACGTAGAGCGTCCAAAGTGCGCGAAGCTTTTGCACTTCGTCTTCGTGAGTGTCGAAGATGTCGCGCAGCAGTTCTCGCGCAAGGGTCAGGTTGTTGCCGGCTACCGCGCGCTCGTGCAGAATCCGCCGCGCGTGCCGCACGTACCACTCGTTACGATGCAGGTGTAACTGGGCGAGTTCGAGTTCCGTCAGTTGCTGCAGATCGATTGATTGCAGTTCCGGTTCGCCATAAACAACCTTGTATATTCGACCGCTGCTACGATGACTCCCGTCAATGTCGTGGCATTCACCCAAGTCGTGCCAGTCCGAGATGAAAACACCACCAGCGGGTCCATATTTCACCGAAAGTCCACGAAACCAAGGATCATTGGCGAATAGAAAATCATCCGAGTGAACACCGACGTAAGTCGACTTGCTGGGAACAAGTTGATCGTTATTAATTCGATTGCCATGAAGGTTGGCGGTGAAGAAGGTGCCGCGAAATTCATCCGGCCAGTTATTACCAAGGTAGATCATCGCGCCGCAATGTGCATGACCACCTCCGGCAACAGAATGATGCTCGTCGGTTATCCGCGATTCGTGCCAGGCACCGCCACCCCAATGCAAATGGTTTGCGATAGATTGAATTCGCCCATAAGCGTAAGGATAATCACTTTCATTGTCGCGCCGTTGGCAGTACATGCCGGGCACAATATGCCAAAGGTGCACAATCGTGGTGTTCGTTGTGAACAGATCGCCGAATTCGTTGAAGTCTGCGCCCCACGGATTGACCATGCCTTCGGCGAGCACCTCGAAATCATGGTCAGTCGGATGAAATCGCCACATTCCGCGCGTGATCTGGACACGATCTTTGTCGGGTGTTCCAGGTGTGCCAATACGTGAAGGGGTTGTCAAGCCAATGGCTCCGTAAAGCCAGCCATCAGGGCCCCAATGGAAATTGTTCAACACGTTATTCGTGGACCGTTGGAAACCATCAAGTATTGCAACCGGTTCTGAATCTGGAATGTCGTCGCGGTTGCGATCGGGAATGAAGCTTAGCTCGGGCGTGTTGGCCAGCCACACCCCACCGTGGCCAACGGCGATCCCGGTCAGATACCTTCCCTTGTCCCAAAACACTTTTCGCCGATCAAACTGGCCATCGTGGTCTGTGTCTTCCAGAATCACGATGCGATCCGGTGCCCGATCTTCGCGCCACTCGGGATGCGAGTAATTCTCGACGACCCACAGGCGCCCCCGATCGTCGAAGTCAAATGCAATCGGGCGCCGAATATCGGGCTCGCCGGCAAACAGCGTCACGTGAAAACCGTCTGGAACCGTCATGCGCGCGAGAGAGTCCTGAGGCGACAGCGATTCGTCGTTTGGATTTTGCGAATTGACAACACCCGGTGGCAAATCATCGGCGCTTACAGAAATGGCGTAAGCAAACAGAAGGAACAGAATAAAATTAAATCGCATACGTGATGTGCCTTCACAGTCGTCGGTGTTTACCGCAGTCAATTGTGAATCTGTGATGGATCCATCGACAAGATCCGGACCGATTCGTCCAGCAAGAAATTGGCGTATCCGGAGGGCTCATAGCCGATATCATACCAGCGCACCGGGCACCGCGGGTCGACTAAAAGTCCGCTACAGGGGCATCGCGCGAAAAGCACGGTCGTCATGGTAGACCTCGTGGATGTCAAGCAAAGGACCCGCCAAGAGGCCATTTTTAAACGATTTGCAGGAGCCAGTGCACGAATTCCTTTATCTGTATGCTGGGCGTCTGGCACAACGTGTTGACATCGATGGAAAAGTGCTCAACGAGAATGGTTGAACCACCATCAGGAGAGTGGATCCCGGTTGTCTCTCGAGAAAACTTGAGTCCAGTCCGGAAACCGCCAGAAAGTTTCACCAAAAAGAACACGTCGGTCACCTGTCATCATGCGATCGTTGTGATTTCTATTGGACAGTTTCGTTGGAAGTGGACCCGGTCATCGCACCCTGGATGAAACCGCGGCAGCCACGTTGCCCAATCAACAAGCCAACTGCCACGTCAATTGTTGTAAGCGTTTGAACCGGGCGCCGTCGTTACCATCGATCAATGTCTGCGGAACCGAACAGTTACGAAACCTTTCGACTGGATGGGTCTTAGCATCCGATAGCCAAAACTAGTCAGACGGACTCAGGCGGTAATAGGCATGTCGGCTTAATGAGGTTTACAGGAGGTTGACCGTGAAGAATGATTTCACGAAAAGTGAAGTTTGGCAGGAGAAATTCTTCGGCGCAGGTATCCCGTTGTGGTGTGCATTTTCGGCTGGCGCCAGTTTAATGATGCTCTTCATCAATTTCGGTATGCTGCGGCCAACGCAATGCCAACTCGAACGACTGGAATCTCGAGTTGGTAGCTTGCAGGAGGCCGTTCAGCAAATTGCCGGACAAACAGAGGGTGTGGAAGAGACAAACAGCCTCCTCGGTCTTCTCAGAGCACAGCAAAACGAGCTTGCTGCGGCAACAGGGGTGTTGGAAGACCTCGTTGAGTTGAAAGAGGGCCTGGTTGCTGGTGAAGAAAAAGTCGTCGAGGCACAGAATTGTTTGAACGAAGTTGCCGGTCTCGCCAAGGGGTTGATCAAGCAACAGGAACTGCCTGGGGTTGGTCACGAAGTACTGGCAGAAATGGACAAAATGCGGTCAACGCTTCGCGACTTGCAAAAAAAAGCCAGGGAGACGAACGCCCGTCTTGAGCACTTGGCTCGGCTGAGTGGTCGACTCGGAAGTCAGCAGGAGACGATGGCAGCTGCGGAAGACACACTTGATGCCCTGGTGGAGTTGAAGAATCGTACATTGTCTCAAGCTGAAGACTTGCAAGCCACCCAGAAAGTCATCACCCGGGCGGATGAATTACATAAGAGGATCGCCGCGTCGACGGCATCGGCGAGCGCTGCCTCCGAGGCGAGTGAATCTCTGCTCACATTGCAAGCCGACTTGATCAGCCACGCCAGCGGAAGCGAGCCAGCGCAGACCGCACTCAACGAGTTGCTGGATGTTCAGGAGCGGCTGAAGAGAACCTCTGAAATCGAAGTGGCTCGTGCCCACGTTGACGCTTTGCTCGAACTGAAGAACCGTGTGTTGGCTCAGGCCGACGACCTCCCGGAGGCTATCGAAACCCTTGAGATCACCGATGAGTTACACCAGCAGTTTAAAGAGGCGGCTGTTGTGATCCGAGGTATGCAAGCCGACGTGATTGCGATACTGATGCTCAAGCCATCCTTCGAACAGGCGATGCAAGTTCTCAATACGATGACCGGCCTGGTAAATTTGCGTCGTCTCGACGGTAACGACTTGCGCCAGGTTGCCAGTTCAGCGCTGCGGCAACGTCGTGCCCGGCTGGCGAACAATAGCCTGACGAGCAGTGTTGCAGAGGCTCAGGAGCCGCCCGATGGCCCGTCCCCGTCGGATGAAGGTATTCCGGTTGCTGCCGTAAAAGAACGTGTGCGGAACTAGGTCCGGACTTGGCGGCCACACCACGGAATCGTCGTGGCCGCGGCTACAAAGTCGTAGTCCGCAACCTCGGGACAGCTAAAACATATCTGGACTTGTTCTTGTTAAAACCTGGACTCCCGGCCTTGGGTCCTGCGGGTCCTGTGAAGTGCCAGGCAGCTGGAACAGGGCCAAGCTCGGTTGCGAATTGTTGGGACAAATTGCGAGAGTGTGATATGTCGGGTGAAACTCTAGTGGCCCGTGTGATTCAACTCGAAGAGTTGGTGTCTCATCAGGAGCACCTCTTGCAGCAATTAAACAATGTGGTTTCGGAACTTCGCAGTGAGTGTGACGATCTGAAAGACATGTTCGGGGAACGGTGTGACAGGTTGGAATCCCTGATCGAAAACCAGTCTGAGGGCGACTCCCCTGACGAGAAGCCACCGCACTATTGAGGTTCTGGATCTGTTCTCGATTTCAGAATACTTCGCCGGAAAGATCAACTGTCGCGGTAAAACAAAGGGTCAATAACCTTGGCCGACGTCGGTGGCGCACAGTACGTAGCTACCACCCCAAGTACCAGGGAGAGGGCCAGCGAAGGGATAATGGGGTCGAAATTCCAAAGTTTAATAGGTTCAAAGCGGCCATAATACAAGGTTCCCACCACGTAGAGGGTCATATGCGGGCCAAAACCGCCCAGCATCGCCGCCACAGCTCCTGACGCATTGAAACGCGACCAGTACAGCCCCAGCCCCATCGGGACCAGCATGGCAACCCCCATGCCGCCACCCGCGTAAATGATCAGGTACTGCAAGTATTCTGGCGGGTTGAGCGCACCCACGACCGCTGCCACGCCAACCGTCAGGGTAACTGCGTACGTCAACCAGCGCAGCGTTTTTTCTTTGGCTGACGGGTTGATGTGCCGCTGGTAAATGTCGCGTACCATGGCCGACGAGACCAATAGTAACAAACTGTCAACCGTCGACATCACCGCGGCAAACGCAGCTGCCACAACAAGACCAGCCAGCCACGGCATATGGGCTGCCGTCGTCAGGTGGACAGCCATCGCTGGCATGATTCGATCAGCTTCAATTTCCATACCGGGCAGTAGAACTCGGGCGATCGTGAAGATGATCATCAACGGGATGTAAATGGCGGTGTAATAGATTGCCACGGTCACGATCGCCCGCACAAATGTGCGTGAATTGTTGAATGCCATCAACCTCACAAACTGGGCTGGCTGGCTAGCTCCAATCAGAGGCCAGAATAGAAAGAAAGAGATGGCCAGGGTTAATGGCAAAAACCCTGCCCCATTGGTCGCATGGGGACCCGGACCGCGCAAGTAGACACCTTGTTGACCCGCTCCATAGGCGTATTCTTTGGTTTCTGCAACACGGACCTTGATGGGGATTTCAAGAGAATCGGGCTGAATACGGGCAATTTCTTCGGGGCTTGTAATTTCAAGAACCTCGACCGTTTCGACATCCTCCTTCGATCTCTGAGTTGCGCGGGCCCGACTCGCTCCGGGGGAGAGCAGGGCCGCTTCAGCAGTGCGAAACATCCTCTTGGTGGCGCCACCGTCGGTACTTTGTGCAATCCAGGTTCCGAACGGAATCAAGAACTCGTTTTCGACAGGACTGGATGTCTCGAGGAAAGCATGATGCCTGCGTGGCGGAGTCATTTTTCCCAGCTCGGTTACCGCGTTGGACAGCCCGCCCACTTGCCAGATAGCCAGGAAAAACATGATGATCACTCCCAAGCCCATGACAATACCCTGCATGACGTCGGTCCACACCACCGCGTGGAAACCGCCATAGCAGGTGTAGGCAATAACCGCGATCGCAAACCCCAACAGGCACAGCAAGTAACCAGGCGTCTGACCCGAAGCCAATGGAAGCTGGGTGAGCCAGGTGCCCAACGATTGCTCACTGACTTGAAAAAGAGGTACATCCTGTAGCAAGGTTTGCAGGATCAGGGCGCCTGCTTTGAACTGCCCGATCAGAAACACTGACATAAAGAAGATGATCAAGAGTGTCGCTAAGGCGCCGATTTCTACACTCGCAAATCGTGCAGACAGCAGGTCAGGGACGGTGATTGCACCAGTTTTACGCGCGATCTGATTAATCCGCTTGCCAAGCAGCCCCATGGTCATGAGGGGGAAGACCATATAACCACCGATCCAAAAAGCAAGGACCCAACCGTGGGTGTAGATCAGCGAAGGAAAACCCATGAAACTACCACCTGACGAGCTGGTAGCGGCAAAGGTCATGGCAAATGCCCACATCCCCAGTCCACGACTTCCCAGGAAGTATTCACCCAGAAATCCCCGGCCGGTGAGCAAGCGACCCGCGAAAGCTGCAATCACGAACACCAGGATCGTGTAGATGACAAACGCGACCAGTGCTGAATTGGTTCCCGTCGTCTGCCCGAAAATAGTGGTTACAACGCCTATCACTCGACTTCCCTGTTCTCGTTATATTGTGGTGGGAATTCACTTTCTGCCGCGTCTTCTCCCAACGGGTCAAGGGCCATGTACCACAAGCAGAACCAGATTGAAAACAGATCGACCCCGAGCCAGGGGACAATCACCCCCCAAAAAATCCAAGTCGGAATTCCCAGCAATGTGTTGACGGGCTGATCTGGTGGCAGGTGGTAACCATTCCAATAGCACCACGTGATCGACCAGACCATGTGGATCCCGAAGAGAATCAAGATAATCACCGATTCCCGCCGCGCGTGGATCAAGACCGGATCAAGCATTCTTGGCTTGTCGGTAGAAGGATCTGGTTGCGACATGGATGACTCCCAAGTGCAAGATAACGGTATTGGCCGTAGGCTAATCTGTTTGGGTAAAAATTCCAACAGGGACCCAAGTCGAAAACGAGTCATCGGGTCAAAAAAGATCAGTGTGGGATTGTGCGGTCATACTTAATCCCACGGTATCTCAAGGCTTGCACCACTTGGAAAAGGCCTTTTTCCCAATGATGCGATGCAACGCAGAGGCGACCAACAGGTGGTCTCGATGCCAGGAGGTAGCTCGTATTCAACACAGAATGGCCACAGTCTCGCTTAGCCACCACCGACGAGTGGAATAACCGTTAGTTCATCTTGATCGGACAGGCCGTGTTCGTGATCAGGGTGTGGGCGCCCATTGACCAACACAACTTGGGCTTGCGCGGGATCGATATTGAGTGCGGCTAAGACGTCCGAGATCGTGGCCCCAGCGGACAATTCCAATTGACTGTCGCCTGGTGTGAGTTCTTTGAGCCCACCCATCAGGTTGATACGGACCACGATGCCGTCGCTACTTGGTACTGACATAAACTTGGTGGCTGGGATTGGGTGGCACCGTCGCTTCTTGCCCACCAAAACGATATTGGCGTGGTTGGGCAGCCCGTCCAAGCAAGGTCGTGCCGGCGAGTTGTTGTGCGACCTTAAGGGCCATATAGGGGCGCCGTATGTCGAAAGGATTTTCTTTGATGTGGGCTTTCCACGCACCCAGACGGGTTCCCGTCTGGAGGATACCTTTCACCATACCGACATCGGTGAGCATACCGACATCCCCTGCCCTACCGACGAAAATGGCACCGACCATCTCATCGTCTTGCCACAGCATATTTCGATACACGTACCCGGTGGCGTTGGAAATGGTGATCGCTTCGGCACTGGAATCGGACCAGACTCCGAAGCTGGCACACTGCAGGCCACATACATCCAAGACATTCATCAACAAACTGCCCGGATAATGTATTTTTTGCCCAGCCATGTTCGCACCGGCAATACGTCCATGATCCACAGCGGTTGGCTGAATCGGATGCATGGCTGTCTGGTCGCTGTGCAGTATGGGTCCCTGAGCAGCATCTCCACCAGCGTAAATGTTCTTGAAATTTGTTTGCATGAGATCGTTGACGACGATCCCCTCGCCGGTCGCGATGCCGCTGCCATCGAGCAAGCCAAGATTTGGTTGGATACCGGTTGCGACGATGACAACATCTGTCTCAACCGTCTGTCCGCTGTCCAGCTCGACGACTTTCGTGGATCCATCACCCTGACTGATTGACTGCACCGTGGTGCCGCAGTGAAGTTCCACTTCTTTTTCAGCCAACCAATTTTCGACAAGCGCAGCGGCGCCGACATCGAGCATGCGGGGTAGCACATGCGGTTCGCGTTCGACGACTTCCAGCTGCCAGCCACGTTTGTACATCGCGTTGAGCATGATAAAGCCAATGAATCCGGCTCCAATCATCAGTACCCGTGGCTTTTTCAGTGCGTCGGTAGCATTCAATAATGATTCGGTGTGAGCCAGGCTCCACAAAGATTGCACGCCGGGCAAATCGAGACCGGGAATTGGAGGGTTGAGCGGCGAAGCGCCGGTCGCAATCAAGAGGTTGTCGAATTGGAGCGTGTCGCCACCAGCCAATTGCAACGTGTTGTCGCCAGGGTTGATCGATTGAACTTGCTCAGGTATGCGTGTCTCAACATTTAGCCGCTGGTAAAAATCATCGTCTGCCGTGTACGTGTGCTCTCGCGGGATCTGGTTGGCCAGCCAATACGGCAGCGCCATACGCGAATGGGCTGGTTCGTCACAAATCAGCGTGATCTGGGAACCAGTGGATTCGAATTCACGGATAGTTTCGATCGCGTTGGTAGCAACCGGACCGCCGCCGATGATGATGTGGTGCTGCGCCATTTCTCTTATCACCTCCCTGAATAGCGGCCAAAATCAGAGTGAACCCAATCCTAACTCGGTCAACTTTTCCTGTGTGGGGACGCCTTCACTGTCCCACCCGCGATGCTCGTAGTAAATCGGCAACATTGCGTCGAGATCAACCGTCACTCCTTTAGACGGACCCGTTTTGTGCGGTTCTTTCAAAATCCGTTTGGGCAGCGTGTCGTCGGCTTTGGTCATTCCCGCATTGAGATTCCAAAGTCGCTCGAGGTTCCAGGTCCGTTCGCCGATGTGGACAAAATCGTCCAGCGTGTAAGGAACTCCTGTTGCCGCAGCGACTAACGGGACCATGCTTTCCAGCGAAGCGCCGGCAAATCCGACGAACAAGCAGATTCCAGTCGCGTCGTGGGTGGTGCTCTTGTTTTGTTCTTCGACCACCCACTCACTCTTACCTTCCGTGGTGTGCGGGTCGGCCTGGCCGGAGCTTTCGATCGCCGGCGTCCAGGCACGCAGGTGGCATGCTCCTCGATTACAAGTTGCGTAGGCGATGCCCATACCTTGAAAACCGCGTGGGTCGTAGGCCGGAAATTCCTGTCCTTTGCTACCCATGAATACTTCCGGATGCTTGAACTTATCGCCCATACGCTTGGCCCCTTCGGCCAACTCGTCCCCAAAACCTTCGCGGTAAGCCGTGGCCTCGGTCATCCGCACCAATGCCTCGGCGGAACCGAATTCCAAAGGCATTTCGACCTGTTCATCGGTGACCACTCCGTTCTCGTACAACTCCATGGCCGAGGCCAACGTCGATCCCATCGAAATCGGGTCCATGCCCAGGTCATTGCATAACCAGTTTGCTTTGAGCACGGCATCCAGGTCGCCGACCCCGGTATCGGGGCCCAACGCCCAGGCGGCTTCGTACTCGGGACCCTCACCTGCCTGTTTCCAGTTGCGGGGATGCATATTGACCATGAATTTGTCCGCATGTTCGCCAAGTTGCGTCACGCGGCCACAGGCAATCGTGCAGGCAAAACAGGCCTTGGTGGCCACCATCCGCGTATCACGAATGGCGACACCGTTGAGGTTTTCAAAATCCTCAAATTGGCCTTCCTGGAAATTACGTGTTGGCAGTCCACCAAAGCTTTGAGTCATATCAATGGTGGCCGCAGTCCCCAAATCGTTAAAGGCCTTTTTGCCCGGGTCAGTATCCATGGCTGCCCGCATTTCCCAAAGCGATTTCATGAACGCTTCTGGCTGAGCGATGGATACGCCCTGAGTGCCTCGAACGGCAATCGCCTTGAGGTTTTTCGAGCCCATGACTGCGCCCACACCACTTCTACCAGCCGCGCGGTGTTTGTCGTTCATAATGCAGGCGAAGCGAACAAGATTTTCACCAGCCGGTCCAATGCAGGCCACTCTCAGGTTGGGGATCCCCAACTCCTCGCGGAGGCCGTCTTCGGTTTCGAAGACACCTTTACCCCAATATTCAGCGGCGTCTTTGACTTCGACTCGATCGTCGTAGATATAGAGGTAGGAGGGTTTGGGTGCACAACCTTCAAGAATCAACAGGTCGTAACCAGCAAACTTCAATTCGGGACCCCAGTGCCCGCCTGAATTCGAAGTTGTGATACAGCCGGTCAGTGCACCCTTGGTTACCACCATGTAACGCGCGCCACACGGGACGGGCGTACCGGTCAGCGGACCGGTGGCAAAGATCATTTTGTTTTCCGGCGCATACGGTTCGACGGTTGGATCCACTTCTTCGTACATGTAACGGTCGGCCAGGCCTCGGCCACCGACGTAGTCATGCATCCAGTCTTCAGGAATAGGCTCGATGCTCGATGTCCCTGCTGTCAGGTCAACGCGCAAAATTTTTCCGGTCCATCCACCAGTTGCTGATTTGATCATGCTTTACCTGCCTCCACATACTGAGAATGTACGCGATCACCCCATTGTTCAAACCACTCTCCAGCCTGCTGGCCGTCGCCAAACTCGATTGCATCGGTCGGGCAGGCGGTTGCACATGCTGGATCGCCGCCACAAAGATTGCACTTCGCTGCTTTGTCCGTTTCGGGCAGGGTGAACACGGTCCCAAAAGGACAGGCAATCGTGCAGAGATGGCAACCAACGCACAAGGAGTCGATCACAATCTTGGCTTGCCCTGACGGATCAATGCCGATTGCATTGACTGGGCACGCGTTCATGCACCACGCTTCATCACACTGCAGACAAGTGTATGGAGCATAACTCGCTTCCTCGTCAAAAACGTTCACACGAATCAAGCTTTGTGATGGCTGAAACATTCCGGTTTGCACCCATGAGCAAGCTAACTCGCATTGCATGCAACCAGTACATTTTTCAGGCACAATTTTGAGCATTTGCATGATAACGGTTCTTTCCAGGCCGACCTGGTTATTGGTTTGGGAACGAATTTTCCAACCAACCGTTGTGGGCGATTCGGCACCCTTTTTCAACACGACGGTTGTACACCAACGCGGCAAAAAAATCCATCCTATAAGATTAAAAGGTAAGCGATCGACGTTCCTGCATAAGGATCACCTAATAACTGTGTCGATGGTTCCCTCAGCCGCAAAATGGTCGCCTCTGACCGGTGCGGGTCTTGCTACGGAATCCCTGGCGACAAGAGGTAAGGTGCGTAATGAACCGCGAAACTCCTCAAAATGGGCAAAGTAATGCGGGCTCGGGGCCCATCGGCGTGGCGGAGGCTTGCATAGACGTAGGCTTGTGGGCGGGTTGCAGGTAAGCAAAAAGCGGTTGCTCCGGGGAGAACGTCGAATCACGACCAGCGCCCGAATCGGATGAAAACCCGTATGGGGCCATGAATTTGGGAAAACGAATCCACAAACCGTGGCCGCTGCCGGCCATGCGCCGACAAGATACGATAACACGAACTCCCAGGGTATCGCGTCGCCGCTTGTGGAAGCATCGTTATGGATGAGTATGTCGGTCGTCAGGTCACAGGTGATTCATCCGCAGCGGGTGGTTCCTCAAGGCAGGGGGAATCTTGCGGTCGATAGGGTTTGAAGTCCAGACTCAATCTCCACTCGTCGTTACGAGTGTCCCACACGAAGAGCCCATCCGATCCGGACATTTGACCGCGACGTTGCCAGATACCCTGGCAGAGTTCCGCTATTTCCGGCAGCAAGTCAGGGAACTGCTCGCACAACCGGCTAGTCGATAATTCTACGGACTGACGAAGTTTTCGTTGCGCTGCCAGGATCAACGTGAGGGCGCCAGCGAGCGTCACGAGAAGCTTTGGTTCGGCCCCACTCAACGAATCCTCCTGGATGATTTCGATCAGTTTGTCGAGGGCATGTTTGCAGGCTACGTAGCCTATTCGGTTTTTGCACTTCGCCGAATTGACGGCAGCCGAAACCAGAAAATGTTCCCAACGTGCGATTTCAGGCGGGTCAGCCTCAAGCAAACGGCCTGTCACTTGACGGTATGTCTCATCCATTAGTGGACCGGCTACCGAACCGTCCAATCGTCGCAGCATCCAATTTTCCAGCTCCCCTACGGTGTCCAATGCCGACACCACTTCATCGACCAAATCCATTACTTTCAAGTCCGACATCAGTTGTCTCCGCATCAGACGGTCGTCTGCCGGGGGCCACCTCAATCGGAGATGGCACCTCAGATCCACTACGACAAACAGCAACACAACACATGAACAGGGCCTGCCATGGTAGCAAGAGAAGATCCATTAGCCAACATCTCGATGGTGTCTTCCACAAACCTCACGGGCACAATACGACCAGGGCATGACCCTTCTCGTAATGTGGGCAACATCCTCCGGAAAATCCTGGAAGGTTTTCGGTTAGCCCGGAGTCCGAGTGCGGTTCAGGTTCCCGCGATCAGCAGCGTAATATCAAAGCTTGTGGGTCGGGCTTGTGTTGGTCGCCTGAAAACAGTTTTGCGACAAAGCCCAGCGGCTAGGTGATGACATTTCTGACGGTCACCAGCGCTTCGCTTATTGGCCCTTGCGATTGGCCATCGATTTGGATCTCGGCGGTGACCAGTCGGCGAACTTCGTCGGCTGTCGGCGGTGCCGTTGCGGTCAGCGCAAGTTCTCCATTTGCACCGGCTTCTAACGAAAGGGAACGGAGTTCAGGCGCCACATTCCAGCCATGGGGTGCGATCAAACGCGCAGCGTAGGTGGCCGGGTGTTCAAGATTGTTCCGCAACAGAAGCCGGTATTCAACGCGCTGGCCCGGTTCGACTTGGGAAACGTATGGTAACAGCCTCGCCCAAAACAGGTCGACGTAGTGATCAACCGGCTCATCCACAAGTTCACGAAACACATGCTCCTTGCGGTCAATGAAATTGCAGTAGTGGTCGATGTCCAGTTTGCTGCATTCCAGGACCTGCCGATGGCCAGGGCAAATCAATTCGGGAGCCAGGTGGCGCATGACCTCGGCGCAACGTCGGTGCATGCCAAGCTGAAAGCTGTTCCGCAGTACGGTGGTTTGGTATGGCCGCATTTCAACGTTATTGCCTCCCATGACCACCGAGTCAATAAAATAATTGTCGCCGGTAAATGCGACCTTGCGCCCGTCGATTTCGGCTGCGTACACCGAATGGAATTCGGTTTGGCCAGGGGCATAGTGAATCTCGAAGTCATATTCTTCCCATTGGAATCGCTCTTTGTCTTGGAGAACGCGTTCGATGTGGATCGGTTTGGGAAACGTGCACGGTGTACTCGCCCATGCGGAGGGGTTGGCCAGGACTTGTGCGACCGGCTCCAGGGCCCAGCAGCGAGTCCCATGGTGCCTTTGTAAAAAGGGGATACCGCAAGTGTGATCGTCATGGATGTGGGTTGGCACAACCAAATCGAAGGAGGTGACTCGATAATGCTCGTAAAGCTCATCAAGGTGATGTTCGATGAACCGTACGGTTTCCATGCCGTCGTGGTCGGCTCCGACGTGTGCATGCGACAAGAACGAATGACCGTAGTCGACGAACATGGCCTTACCACTGTCGCTGAGGATGACGTAAATATTTGAGCAGGTCCATTGGCCACCCCAGAGGAGATGACGCGACAAGGGAATAAATTTGGGCTCGGGCAGGAAGAATGACTCCGGAATGCTGTCGAGTCCAGCAACCAGCATCCCGCGCCCCAGGCCCACACAGTCCATTAATCTTCGTTCGAGTCGGTTAATATCGTGGGAGACGTCCGAAATGGGATCGCCGTGGGACGGATAACAGGCATCGACCTGGCGTTTTCGGAGGGCTTGGACGGACTGCAATGTGAAGAGGATGCCTTCCATCGTGCCGTAGGAGTATTCCATGGCGTGCAGTTGATACAGTTTCCCGCCGCGCGTCATGAGGTCGCCCGTAAAAGCGACAAGCTCACCGTCGATGCAAACAATCAGAGTTATTGATCCAAACGTGTGACCTTTGGCAGGGAGCACAAAGAATTCATAATTTCTCCACCGAAAGGTTTCATAGTCTTCCAGAACAGCATCCACCGACAGATCGCGGCCGGAAGTAAAAAAGGTGTTGCGGTCGTTGTAGTTGTCGTACGTACGTCGAGTCTGCCAGAACAACTCGACCTGGTCGAACAGGTGTCGTTCGTATTCTGGTACGGCCACTTGCGCGCCGTGTTCCTTGAGGCGTGGAGTTCCCCAACATTGGTCGCGGTGGTGGTGGGTGTGCAGGACCCATTCGACACGTTCAATACCCAGCTGACTTAGGTGGTCCAGCACGGCACCCGAACCGGCATCGATAATCAGGCCCGCGTTTCCGTCCTTGAGCAGATAAACATTGCACGTATCCTTGAAAACGTACAAGTGTTCAGAAAGTTGAGTTGGGGTTGGACTCATGGGGACAGCCTTCATTCGGTTCGGGGCATTATGCAGGACCGGTTTGCAACCTGCCCGGGAAGCTTACCACCTGTCTGACCAGTGGCCAACTCAAACTGAAAACAGGGAGGACTGCTTGCAATTCGACATCCTCTTTTGGGTCGCGGCTTACGTCTCAGGATGACGGTGACGAGTAAAACGCGTAAACCCTTCTGGCCGGAAAGTCTTGCAGCACGGCCGGTTGGTCGAGAGGTACGATTTCTACGTCGTGGCCAAATCGGTAGGCGCTCTTAGGGTCGAACCTATCCCAAATGACAGTCCCGGCTGGCCCAGTTTACCCGAACCAGCATCAACGTAACGTCTTTTGGAGGAATGGGTTGAAATCCTTGCCCTGGGCAAGGATGATTGTCGTGTCCAGGATTGCGTACCGGAGCCCACCTTCCCAGAAGTGTCGCGACCGGTTGTGTCGAGCCTCGTGGAGCGACTGCTCCGATGATTCCAATGTCCGACTCAGTATCGTTCATGCCGTTTTCCTGTAAAGATTTAGACTGGGCCGGCTCAGACGTACCGTAGCGGCTGTGATTGGTCAGGAGGTACCACCATGAATAATTCTGGTCAGAACGTTCCGGAAATGCAGAGATCCGTTCAAACGATGTTCGAACTGACAGTCTTCTTGTGGGTCGCGGCCTCTGTTGTCGCAATTGTGGTGGCAGTTTGGATCTATAAGGATGCCGAAGCGCGTGGCAAGAACGGGGCTGCTGCAGCTCTGATTGCGCTGCTGTCGATATTTTTTAACCCTCCGTTCTTCACAATCATTGTTTTGTGTACGTGGATCCTCTTGCGACCCGAAAAAACTCGCCGAAGGGCTGCAAATTCAGAGCAGCATTTACCGGAAAAACTTCCCTCCGACATTGTTGCTGCGCCTACGTCGACAGAATTCTTAAAGGGGTTGGAGGAGAATACCTGAATTCCATCCAAGCCCTCATGCTGGCCAGAAACACCGCATAACCACGAATTGCACCAGCGGTGGGCAAGCGTTCCTGACTGTCGCCACCTCTACGTTTGTTTCGATAAGCGGGCAACGG
>CAUZBP010000078.1:0-21653 GCA_963578105.1 Planctomycetota bacterium | reverse complement strand
AAAATATATTCTGGAAAAACGCGAGCGAATTTTACAGCCTGGCATGAGACGACACGCTGCCTGTCAACTCGGTGACATTCCCACTGGAACGACAAAGGGACTGCGCGTTGCCGGGCGTGATGTACTGTTCGTCCGCAAAGGCACGTCGGTGTACGCGATTCGGGACCGATGTCCGCACCAGGGAGGCCAACTGTCACTGGGTATTTTCAGCGGTTCACGCGTGATGGACGGATGTGGTCAGTATCACCTGGTGAAGTCCGGAACGGTCATTCGCTGCCCCTGCCACAACTGGGAATTTGATGTCACGCAGGGGTCCTGCCTTGATCCTTCCGTCAACTCCAAAGTGGCAACCTACCAGACCGAAGTCGAGGAAGGACAAGTCTTTCTTTTGATGTAGCGAGGTCATTGTACCCTTCCGTCTCCGAACTCCCGCCCTGACCAGTCGACATGAACCCAACTCAACACAGTAGCACCTCCACGGTTCCCCATGACGACCGACCACCTGTGGAGGTCCGGAAGGTTTCTCACCGGAGGCTTTCGTCCACTTTCTGTCGGGTTAACGGGGCTGGAACCACCTACTGGACTGCCTGCCTGTGTTTGCTGGTGACCGTTTTCCTGACCACCGGCCCCGGCTGTCGGCGACCTGCTCGCGCAAAGGGCAGCTTGACTTTCACCAAAGACATCGCGCCCATCGTCCTGGATCATTGTGCGATTTGTCATCGCCCGGGTGAGTCGGCACCATTCGCTTTGACTACTTTTGAGGAAGTGCATCAGCATGCTTCACAAATCGTCGAAGTCACCGCATCCGGATTCATGCCCCCCTGGTTACCCGAACCGGGCCACGCCCGGTTTGTCGGGGAGCGGCGGCTAACCGCAAACCAGATCAGAATGATCCGTCAGTGGACTGAGGAAGGCCTGGTCAAAGGCGATGCGAAGGACCTGCCGGAATTGCCTCAGTGGACAGACGGCTGGCAACTGGGACAACCCGATCTCGTGGTCACGCTGGCCGAACCCTACACGCTACCGGCCTCCGGCACCGATGTATTCCGTAATTTCGTGCTGCCGACTTCCGATTCCGGAACACGGTACGTCAAAGCAGTCGAATTGCGTCCGGGAAACAAACAAGTGGTTCATCACGCTGTCATCAAGACAGATCGCACACGACTGACGCGGCAACTGGACGGGCAGGATCCCGAGCCCGGATTCAGTGGCATGGACATGGGTAACGTGGGAAGCCCCGATGGACAGTTCCTGGGCTGGACTCCGGGCAAGTTGCCAGGAAAAGGTGGCCCGGGCACATCCTGGAATTTATATCCAAAAACGGACATCGTCCTTCAGTTACACATGCTTCCCAGTGGCAAACCGGAACCGATTCAGCCCACCATCGGGTTATTTTTCGACGACCAGGCACCCACCGGCCCTCCAGCCTACCTGCTCCACCTGATGGGAGACCACGCTTTGGATATTCCTCCCGGTGCGAAGGACTTTCAGGTCAACGAGAGCTTCACCCTGCCGGTAGATGTGCAACTGGTTCTCGTCTACCCGCACGCTCATCTACTCGGCCGCCGGATCGAGGCGTCTGCGCTCCTGCCTGACGGAACGAGAAAGGAACTGATTCGCATCAATCACTGGGACTTCTATTGGCAGGACTCCTATCGTTACGTCACGCCGATTCGGTTGCCACAGAAAACGGTCGTCAGTTTCTGTTGGACCTACGACAATTCTTCGGACAACGTCCACAACCCCAACAACCCTCCCCAACGTGTGGGGCGCGGAGTGAAGTCCAGCGACGAGATGGCTCACCTGTACCTGCAGGTCCTGGTGGACAATGACCGTGACCGGCTCCAACTGCAAATCGCCGAGTGCAAACATATCCTGGAAAACTCTCCGCGTTCCTGGGCTGCACATCACGGGTTGGGCGCTGCCCAGCAAAGCCTGGGTGACGACCAGGAGGCAATCCGTCATTATCGCCTCGCTCTGCAGATCAAACCTCAAGACGCATCTACGCATTTTAATCTGGCCATTTCACTTCGCGCAAAAGGAGAGTTGGACCAGGCCATCAAACACTATCGAGAGGCCATCCGGCACAGGCCGGACCATGCCCGCCAGCATCAGCAGTTGGCCGCGGCGCTGCAGGCCCGGGGAATGCCGCAGGCGTCTCTTGAGCACTGGGGACACGCCATCCGGCTGAAGCCCCGCTATGCAAAGCCCTACATCATGCGGGGCGACTTACTGGCGAAGCTTAAAAACTACGAGTCGGCGTTGAGCGACTACGAACGAGCCGTGCAATTGAAACCGGACGAGGCGCTGGGCTACAACCATCTGGCATGGCTGCTGGCAACCTGTGCAGACACCAGAATTCGCGATGGAGAAAGGGCGGTCTTCAACGCCCGACGAGCGTGTGAATTGTACGGTCCGGACAACTTCAACATGCTCGACACGCTGGCAGCTTCCTATGCCCAGGCCGGCGATTTCGCCTCGGCGGTCAAATCGCAAACCAGGGCTTTAGAACTCGCCCCCGCCAGTGCCAAATCAGACCTCCAGGAACGTCAGAAACTCTATCAAGCCGGAAAAGTGGTCCAGTAGGAGCAGGCGTCGGTTCCTGTCCGAGGTGGCCGTCCCTCGGGGTTTTAGCAGCCGGCGTGCTCTTCACTGCAAACGTTTGCGCCGGGGTTGGTTACCCTTTCGCAATAAGGCCTGACGGCGAAGTGCAAACACGCACACTTCCTGCCCCCCGTGTGCCAACTGGCGGGCCTTCACATACCGGTAGCCCCAGGAACGAATGCGTGCCAGGAACTCCGGCAGCGAAGTGGCATGCCCCCAGGTGGTCAGCTTCAGTGTCAGCAACAGGCCTCGAATGTTTACGTCACGATGAGTGACAATGTCCTGCACCGTGTCGAGTGTGTGGGAGGGGGCCACGGTCGAGTCAGCCAGCAACCACCTGACCTCCCGGAATTCCCGTTTCTTAACTTCTCGACCTCGCTTCCGGATGTGGCGAAATCCGGGTAACTGGAGCACGCCCGGGTCCATCTCGGCAGGGTCAATTCCCAGCACCCGCAGTCGCCGTTCCAGCAGCAACTGGCAAGAACCACCCGGAGCACAGCCCAATTCCGCGCAAAGATCACCCGACACCACAGGCATTCGCGACCAGGCGAGAGCCTCCGCCATTTTCGCATACGCGCGCGACACGGCGTGCTCCGGTAACTGGACCGGATAAACACCACCCGGCCAGCGGGAAGGAAGACTGCTGGCCTTGTGAAACCCGATCCACCAACGGGTCGCATCCACGACGATGCAACTCAATACGCCCTGTCCGGTCTGGGCAACATCATTGATCCCGAATTGACGAAGTGAAGTGACCACACCCGATACGGATGGTTCGTTAGGCGTCCCCGACGACCCGGGAAGTGTACCCGGCGAACTTCCGACGGAGTACTTCTGCTGTAAGGCCAGGAGCGTGGAAACTAGAGCGCCACGCCCGCCCCGGTCCGTCCTGTTGTTGATGCTATCAGGGTGCGAGGCGGACCAGACGTGCAACTGATGAAATTTCCGATCACCGACCTGCTGCCAAAATAGTTCGGCCAGCCGTTCCGGCCCTTCCGCCTGAACCGACCCCAGGGACTGACCGGAACAGCGCGCAAATGCCGACCTCAGGTCTAGTTCAGCGATACCCCCCAGTTGTGGCGGAACTCGAAAGGTGACAAATCCGCGTTTAGAAAACGCGGGTAGAAATTCGGGCCACTCCCGCCCGACCTCTGCCTTCAGGGCACGTTCTGCCCCCAATTGACAGCCTACGTACAGGAAAGGTGATGAAAATTCCATGGCCGGGAGTACATTGTTTCAGATGCAGGATCGCCAGAGCAACTGTTGCTTGACCTCTATTTTTGCCGAACTCGAACTTGGCGGCAAGCAACCGACTGAAACACGTCCGGTCGTTTCCGGGCCATCTCCGGTCAAGCCACAAAAAACGACGACCGAGTCACCTCGGTCGTCGTTGAATCTTTTCCGTTTTCTTCTTGCTCTGCTCCGGAATGCCTCAACGTCGAACTTCCGACCCTGAGTCAATTCGTTCGGCCTTTTCACCAGCATCGGGCAGTTCACCAGCATCGGGCAGTTCACCATAAAACCGCGTGGTCTCCTGGGCTGCCAAATCGGTCTCCGGTTCCTGGCAGGTCACTTCCGTCCGGAAAATGTGATTACCACTCCGTTGCGCTCGTGCCGTGATTTCGAAGACAAGTTGCTGTCCGGCCCCGATTTCCGAAATTAGCTCGAACACGACTTGACCTGGTTCAAAAGTGGCTTCTCCACCTTCGACTAGCACAGGCTCAATCCCTTCCGAGAAGAACGCGTACACCTGAATGTCCTCCGCCGGTTTCGAACCCCGGTTCATGAGTCGAATTTCGTAGATTGCATCTTCACCCACCGGAATCGGTCCCTGCGGATCGTTGACGAGTAATTTCAAATCGGCCATCGCTTCCACGACGGTCACCGCTGACTCGAACGACGCCAGATTGCCGGCCGCTTCCGCAACGACTTCTAATCGGTTGGCACCGGGTGTTCCCAACACACATCTGAGCTTGAGAATACGCACGGCCCCGGGGCGAAGCTCTCCCAGCGGCCAACTGACCCGCCCTTTGGAGTCATCGTATTCAAAGTCACCCTTTTGATTAACGAGTTCAGCACCTTGCGGCAGCATCACTGTGGCCACCACATTTTCTGCAATGGCATCGCCCGTGTTCGAAACCCGCACGTCGTACTGCGTCAGGGTGCCAGCATACTTCACTTCCGGCGCTTCCAAAGCTAACTCCAGGTTTGCGCGACGCACATGAATTTCTTCAGAGACTTCGGCCCGCAGTCCTCCGTCCGCAAAGGCCTGGGCCCGAACCAGAATCTGACCCGGAGACTGAGCCGTCAATTCGACCTCAATCCGTTCACTCTGTCCCGCCTTGAGATTCCCGATCTTGCGAACTCTAGCTGTATCCTGACGGTTGATCGGCAACAGGTTCAAAACCACGTTCTCGGCTTCTCCCGTGCCGGGATTCCTGACCGTGATGGTATAAACCTTACTTTCGCCGAAAAGAACATCTGACGGACCGTCCAGCAATATTTCGATCTTGGGTTCCTGGACTTCAATCTGTGCCACACTCGATTGCGGTTCAAATGACCAACTCACTTCGAGGTCGAACGGCCTGCTATCACGGGGCACCAATTTCAGATCCAGTTGTTCCATGCTGTTGCCTTCCAGACGTTCGATCAGCCAACGTACGCGGCGCGCCTGCTCACCATCGGTTTCCAACCGCGCCCTTCCTGAGGTGACCTGCGAGGTGACGATCTCCGCCTTGGTCGGAACAATGATTTCAACCACAATTTCTTCAGCTGCCGTTTTGTTGGAATTCTCTACTTTGACCACGTACGGTGATGACTTGCCGATCACAATTGTCCGGGGTCCTGTTGTGGTAACTTTCAACGTTGCACCTTGACTTGTTGTCAAGGCGTCTTCGGCCTCGCGTTTTCCGGAACCGAATAACCCGGTGCCCGGTTGCGCTGAAGTGACAGGAAAAGTACCCGCACGTCCTGTTCTCTGCGCCCCGTTACCCGAGTCTGTCAGCGTCTCCCTGCCCGCCAGGTTCTCTTCTAGCAGTTTCGGGCCCGTCCCGGTTTTCAACACCTCGTCGATCGTTGTCGCCCGTGGAGTGTTGCTTCTACGAAGTGGTCTCACCTGATACGACCTCGCTTCTTCATTTTGTCCTGCTGCGGCGTGGGATGATCCAATGCCCGCGTTCGTTGACCGTGTCTCACCCCGTTGGAAGGCAGACGGCGACGCAGTGACACTGGTTACCGGAGCCCGAGTCCCCGGACTGCTGCTCCGGGAGGACGGCCACCTGTTCAGATCAACGGCCTTTGAACTTCGTGTATCCGCACCTGCGTTGGCAGGCTGGAACTGGTTCGATTGAGAAAACAGTTTCCCTTGCCCCTCGACGACCCTGTTCCCGGAGGAACTCGTGAATCCTTCGTCCGGGGCGTTGTCAGTGGCCCGTTCAATGATCGAACGACGAATGGTTTTAAGTCGTTCCTGCAGAGTGGACTTTCGTCGCGTCCCGGGTTGTCGCGATCGCGATTCGCTAGCGGCCGATGCCCCGAGAAAACTGTTAGAACCAAACTTGAGGGACGGGGAACCTTGGGACGGGTCTGCTGAAGTTTTAGAGGAGTTGTCGTCAGTCCCCGACACACCATTGCGCAGATGGGGCGGAGCACCTTGGGAGTTCACGCTCGCTACCAAACCGCCTCCAACGAGGACCAGACCGAGCAAAACAATGACTTTTTGTTGCATTTGTACATCCCTGGGCAAAAGGCGCGCATTGTACGTATTGTATGGTTGCGAAACTTATCGGCGGCAAAGCCCACGTAGGTTTAGTGAACTGTAGGGAATTTGCGAATCCAACAGACTTTAACGCCTCAACTCGGTAATCTGGGAAGTCGTCGCAAGAAGGGTAACTACATCGTTCTCCGAATTCGCCAGCCATAGCTAGCTGGATCAATGGCGAAACCCAATCCGGGCAAACAAGCCGTTGCCGAGATGTTCAGGAACCCGAGAACTCCTGGGTTGTCTGCGAACCGGCCGAATGGACCGCCAGTTCATCGTGATGCGTGACCTCAAACCCGAGATCTTCGATCATCCGGTAGTCTGCTTTCGGGAGTTGGCCCTCGGTCGTGAGGTAGTCACCCACAAAAATTGAATTTGCCGCGTAGAGCCCCAGGGGCTGCAAGCTGCGCAGGTGCAGCTCGCGGCCGCCCGCCACACGGATTTCAGAAGCCGGATTGACCAGCCGGAACATTGCCAGCACTTTCAGACAATAGCGGGGATTCAGACCAGTGGTTCCTTCTAACGGCGTTCCCTCAATCGGGTTCAGGAAGTTGACGGGAATGGACTGCACCTGGAGCTCTCGTAATTCGAAAGCCATCTGCACAACATCCTGCTGACTTTCCCCCATCCCCACGATGCCGCCGCTACACAACTCGATTCCTGCCGCTCGTACGTTGCGCAGCGTATCAATTCTGTCCTGATACGTGTGCGTCGTACAGATTTTTTCATAAAAGCTGCCACTGGTGTTCACATTATGATTGACACGATCCACACCGGCCGCCTTCAACTGTCGTGCCTGCTCGGCTGACAGCAACCCCAGGCAAGCACAAACCTTAAGATCGTAGCGCTTCTTGATTTCGGGCACGATCGACGTCACCGCTGCCATCTCGCGATCCGTGGGTCCGCGAGCTGAAATCACCAGGCAATAAGTCTTCGCATTCAGTTCAGACGCAGCTTCTGCACCCTGCATCACTTTTTCGCGACTCAATAGGTTGTATTTCGGGATCTGGGCCTCGGAGACCTTCGATTGCGAACAGTAGGTGCAGTCTTCCGGGCAGAGGCCGCTTTTCGCATTCATCAAAAAATAGAGCTGGACTTGATTGCCAAAATACCGATGACGTACCCGATAACTGGCGTGCAGCATGCTCAGTACATCTTCATCGGGTGCCCGCAGCATGTTGAGAGCTTCCTGGCGATCAATTCGATCGCCAGCCAGAACCTTTTCCGCCAACTGCGTCCAGTTGTCCACTGGAGGAGAACTTTGAAGCATCGTGATCCATCGTGTTTTTTTCAGGTAGCCCGTTCAGCTGGAAAAGTACCACTACTGGGCCCAGGGACTCAAGTCCAACTTCACCCAGTATGGTCATCGCCGCTGGTTTCACAACCCGAGAACAGTCAGAAGCCCGGGCCTTCCTCCGGGAAATAGAAGTCAGAAGCGCAGCAAGAGCGGCCGCTTCCTTGAAAAAACATCGCCTGCCAGCTTGACTGCAGATGCGAACTAGGCAAGCGTTCCAGTTTCGAGGACAATACGCGGTACTGAATCAAGAACCGCAATAAACTCTTTCATCGCTGCCCATGTCCATTTGTCATTTAGTACGCGTCGGAGTGCTCGGCCAGGTGGGGCGGTTCCGTTCTGCCGACTCCAACAGGTTTGGGCGAGGTACTCGTGTCGTTTGCCGGACGACTCGAGGAGTAGAAGTTGGCTCGGTCCTGACCATTGACGATCGAGGATCGCCGAACCTGGACGATGGGACGTTATTGCGACGCGTCACGACAGAAGACGATCTTTTGCTCGTCCGTTTAGAGAAAAATCGAAATGAGGCCTACGACGCCTGCGTCCGGGAATTGGAGCAGCAAGGAGTCTCAGCGACACTCATGGATGTCGAGCAACTGTTTGATGGCAGCTCGCTCTATTTCTATTTTCTGGGATCCGTCCCGGAAGGCATTGAAACATTGACCCATCAACTGGCCGAGGCCTACGAATCCCAGGTGCAGTTTCGAAAGTTCACGGAAACCGTCACGGCCGGTTGCGGACCGGGCTGCGGCACCGAGGACGGTCCGGGTGGGTGCGGCGACGAATGCTCCTCTTGCGCCATTGCCGGCGCTTGCCACCGATAGTGCCGAATGCGGGTCACGAAGGGGTCCGGGAATCCCCATGGGCCTGCGCCTTGCATCCTGAAGTCGAACCGTCTATGGTGCAACCAAACCTGCACCCAATCCCACGATCATGGAGACTCGGCATGTTGACGTTCCGGCACCTTTCCCTGTTACTCGTCGCCCTCCCGCTGATCGGATTCACCATGCACCACGACGCCAACGCTGAGCAGCCCGGCACGGCACTCGACTTCACGGTCAAATCGCTACAGGGGGAAGACGTCGAGCTCAAGCAGTACGCCGACAAGGTGGTGCTGGTCGTGAATGTTGCCAGCCAGTGCGGCCTGACTCCTCAATACACGCAACTGCAGTCGCTGCACGAGGACTACGCCAAACAAGGTCTCGCAGTACTCGGATTTCCCTGCAACCAGTTCGGACAACAGGAGCCGGGCACGGCCGACGACATTCGCCAATTCTGCACGGCCAATTACAACGTGACGTTTGACTTGTTTGAAAAAATCAAAGTCAATGGCGAGAGCGCCGATGCCTTTTACAAACATCTGACATCGCTCGTCACGAAACCCGAAGGCCCGGGCAACATCTCCTGGAATTTTGAGAAATTCCTCATTGGTCGCCATGGCAAGGTGGTGGCCCGATTCGCTCCCGGCATTCAACCTGACGCTCCCGAGATCATCCAAGTCATCCGCCAGGAGCTGGCCAGGAACTAGCACGTCGCCCGAGCCCGCCAGGCACCCGTTTCCAGGCACCCGTTTCCCATCCAGGCGGCCGGTGACCTAGAGGCTGCCCAGGAACTCGGTCATTTCGCCAGCGGCGTGCGCATCACCCTGGACCTGCGCCTGCCGGATTCCGTCGCGCAGCACGTCTCGCGCATCCTGCAATCTTTGCAGCCTGGCCAACTGTTGACCGGCCATAAAAAAAGCAGGGACGTAGGCCGGCTCATCCGCCTGCAATCCGTTGAGATACTGCAAGCTCTCGTCGTGCCTTCCTTCCTTGTCTAATTCCATGGCCAGGCTGTACCGCAGAAAAGTATCCTGCGGCTCCTCGGCCAGCATGGCTTCAATTTTTTCTCGACGGGAAGGTGACGACATAACTTCAGAGGCCCGCTTTCAATCGCAGCAACTGCCCGGCGCCGACTTCCTGACCCTCTTCTACCGAACCGATCAGGGTAATGTAGAGCGAGCCGTCGCTGCCAAACGCCATGGCGGTCGGCTTGTCCAACGACTTGATCTTCACCGCGTTCACTCCGCCATCGCCGTCGTTATCCAGGCGAAACAACCCTCCCTGCGAAAGATCGTTCCAGGCAAAATCGAGCGCGTACAAATGGCCCTTGGGACTGTAGGCCAGGGCTGTGATATCGTGCAAACCGGTTGGTTGGTTGTACAACAGTTTGCCGTCCTTGGCATTGTAGAATGTCAGCAGACCGTCATTGGGAACGGTGATCTCTCCCATCTGTCCCACCACCAATTCACCTCGCGGACTGATCGTGATAGCCACCGGGGCGTCAACCTCCGTCGCCTCCTTGCTGGCAATGAACCTTGCCAGCTCGCCAAACGACGCATCCGTAATGTCGGATTTTGAAATCCAGCCTTTGGTGTCGTCACCGTTGCAAGTCACGTACAGGGCGGCTTCGGTCGCGGCAACTGCATAAAAATTACCCTCAGCCTTGATCGTGTCGGTCGCCGTTACGGGACCCACCTTCGTACAATCGTCATAGGCCACGGCTGCCTCACCCGCTGCAGGCACTTCGAACACCCGCAGGTACTCTTCGCCATCGGGGAAGCCGGAGTCTGCCACGACCAGGCGGTTCTGGCCAAGGAAGGCCAATCCCATCGGACCAATCGTGTACTTGGGTCCTTTGCCGTAGGTGTCCGTAGAGGACCCCGTAATGACCTCCTGGGCGTTGCCCTCCACGACCCGCACAATCCGGCCCGCAGCGCTGTCGGAAACAAAGACCACGCCCGTTTCGGGCTGCACTGCTATGCCACTCGGATTTTTCAAACCGTCAAGTACAACCTCGCCGGCCTGCGCTGCTGACACGATGGACAGCACAAAAATTACAGTAGCGGTCAATGGCAGTCGAAACATGTCCTGGGTCTCCTTTTCCGTCGATAGATTCGATCGTAGTGCGTGTTATTCGGGCAGCGTTGGTGGCATCGTGTCCGGGTAGGAATCGCTGCTCAATCCCTCCTGGAGAAATATCACAAGATCCGCTTTTTCCTGGACCGTAAGCTTCAGTAGCCGCATTTCCTCATCGAGTTGCGGATTGGAGATTCCTCCCTTGTCATAGAACTCGATCACTTTTTCCAGAGTTTCCAGTCTGCCGTCGTGCATGTAGGGCGCCGTGCGTGCAATTTCACGCAAGGTGGGCGTCTTGAAGCTTCCGAAATCACCTCGGAGTTTGGTCTGGGAATACCTCCCCGGATCGGGCTCGTCCTGATCCATTCCAATCCCGATATTATGGAAGCCGCCATCCGCGAAGTTCCCACCGGTGTGACAAGCGCTGCAGTGTGCCTTGTTGAAAAACACCGACATCCCCCGGCGGGCTGCTGCGGACAGGGCAGATTGTTCACCCGCCTTCAGTCGGTCAAAAGGCGCATCGGCCGAAAGCACCGTCCGCTCAAATGCGGCAATGGCCTTTCCCATCCCCTCCGACGTCACATCGGTTCCGAAGACCTGTTGAAACTGGTTGCGATACCCTTCGATGCCATTTAACCTGGCAACCACTTCCGGGAGTGTCATGTCCATTTCGATCGGATTCTGAATGGGACCCAGTGCCTGGCCCTCCAACTCGACAGCGCGTCCGTCCCAGAACTGCAACTGCCTGGTAAATTTCACCACTCCGCCATTCAGATAGCCGGCATTAATAATCGTGGGGGCACTTCGCCCACCGACCTGCCCCCGGACCCCCGTGGCAAACCGCTGACCATTGGACCACCCGTGCCGGGGATCATGACAGCTTGCACAACTGATCGTGTTGTCGCGCGACAGGCGAGGGTCAAAAAAAAGTTGTTTCCCCAACTCCACCTTGTCCTGCGTCATAGGATTGTCTTTCGGAATTCGAACTCGCTGTTCCTGCAGGCCGTCAGGCACGTGCCAGTCAAAATCACCCTGCGCGCAAGCCGCACGAGGAAAACAGGCCAAAACAACCAGCAGGAACACCCGTCCAATACAACGCATGGTCAACTCCGAACACGGTTCTACGCAGAACAAAGCCAAGCTGAACTCCAACAAAAGGATGGGCGACCACTCCGCCCAGGTTCCAGGTATTGTTGCCCAAGGACTTGATCCAGGCAAGCGGGGAAACGGCCCCTGGAAGCGTCCACACCCGGCTTAGTTTCTGCCGGATGACACTCCGTCAGGGATCTAGACACCCCGTCAGGGATCTACAACTCCCCGTAACGAACGACTTACTTGATGGCGGGCATGCCGCTGGCCGCTTCGTACTGGGAAATCTCGTCGCTATGCTGGAGCGTCAAAGCAATATCATCCAAACCGTTCAAAAGAGAATGACGGAGTGAAGGATCGACTTCAAAATCAACTGCCAGACCATGCTCGTCACTGACTCGACATGTCTTCAGATCCACGGTCATGGAATACCCCTTATGTTGGGAAAATCGTTGAAATATCTGTTCCACCGTGTCTTCGTCCAACCGAATCGGCAACAATCCGTTCTTGAAACAGTTGTTGTAGAAAATGTCTGCAAAGCTTGGTGCAATCAGCACCCGTACCCCGTAGTCTTCCAGCGCCCACACGGCATGTTCGCGACTCGAACCACAGCCAAAATTTCTCCGGGCTACCAGGACACTGGCCCCCGAGACGGCTGCTTGATTTAATTCGAAATCCGGGTTGGGCGAGCCATCGTCCAGAAATCTCCAGTCATAGAACAAGTACTGGCCGAATCCCGTGCGTTCGATCCTTTTGAGAAATTGCTTGGGAATGATCTGGTCCGTATCGACGTTTCCCCTATCCAAAGCGGCAACCAGTCCCGTGTGATCAGTAAAGGGTTGCATGGAACAGCCTTTCTAATAAGCGGTGCCTGGCACCGGCAACTCGTGAGCGGGCCATGGCACCCGTTTCAGCCATCTTGTCCTTAGTGATATTCCCAGGTTCGAATATCGACGAAATGCCCCCTGACGGCCGCGGCAGCCGCCATGGCCGGAGAAACCAGGTGAGTGCGTCCTCCCTTCCCTTGACGCCCCTCAAAATTTCGATTGCTGGTCGAAGCACATCGCTCCCCCGGACTCAACTGGTCCGGGTTCATTCCCAGGCACATGCTGCAACCAGCTTCTCGCCAATCACATCCCGCCGCGCGGAAGACTTCATCCAGTCCCTCTTCTTCCGCTTTGCGTTTGACCTGCCCGCTGCCCGGCACCACCATGACATTGACACTGTCGGCCACCCGGTGCCCTTTCACCACCGCCGCGGCGGCGCGCAGATCTTCAATCCGCGCGTTGGTGCAGGACCCGATGAACACACGGTCAATGGACAAGTCGGTCACCGGAGTTCCCGGCGTTAAGCCCATGTACTTGAGAGCCCTAGCCGATGTTTTTTGTTCGATTTCGTCGGCAAAGATTTGAGGATCGGGAATCTTGTCTGTCACAGACACGACGTGTCCGGGATTCGTCCCCCAGGTAACTTGCGGGGAGATGTCCACGGCATTGAACTCGAGGGTTTTGTCATAAACAGCACCTTCGTCAGTGGGCAACTGCTGCCAACGTGCTACGGCTGCGTCGAAATCGTGCGGTGCGAATTCGCGACCTTTCACATAATCGAACGTCTTCTGGTCCGGAGCGATCAACCCTGCTCGAGCCCCCGCTTCGATGGACATGTTACAAACCGTCATCCTTTCTTCCATGCTGAGACTTCGAATCGTGCTGCCGGTGTATTCGACAACAGAGCCCGTTCCACCATCGGTCGTAATCTGTCCAATGAGATACAAAATCAGGTCCTTGGCTGTTACACCTTGGGGCAGATCCCCTTCGACTCGAAGCTCCAACGTCCGGGGCAAGCTCTGCAGCAGTGTTTGAGTCGCCAGCACGTGTTCCACTTCACTGGTGCCGATCCCGAAGGCCAGCGCACCAAAGGCGCCATGCGTGGCAGTATGGCTGTCGCCGCAAACGATCGTCATGCCGGGCTGCGTGAGACCCAGTTCGGGCCCGATAATGTGAACAATGCCCTGCTTCTCGTTGTCCAGGTCATACAGTTGAACGCCGAATTCGTGACAATTACGCCGTAACGTTTCTACCTGCCGTCGTGCAATGGGATCGGCAATGGGTAACTGACGATCCACCGTCGGTATGTTGTGATCCGGTGTCGCCACCGTCAGTTCAGGACGACGCACCTGTCGCTCAGCAATCCGCAATCCCTCAAACGCCTGGGGACTGGTGACTTCGTGTACCAGGTGCAGGTCGATGTAGAGGATCGTCTGATGCCCTTGTTCCGCACGGACGACATGGGTGTCCCAGATTTTCTGGAACATGGTTCGGGGTCTAATGCTCATGGTAAAACAACACGTTTTTTAACAAGTTTGCAAACGAGGACCACTTCGTCACGGGCTACCAGCAGCGCGCACTTACCCATGCTTGAGGAAACCGATCAGCAAGCCGGGCAGAAACATAACACCGTAACCGCATTGTAACGAACCGCCGGCAGTTCTGCGAGTCGCTAGGAACGGAGATCACTACCAATGGGCTTGAAAATCCTTGCAAACCCGTCCCTTGCATTCGAAGACCGGTCACGACGGTATCCCGGGAGCTCAAGTTTTCAACAAGCCTTCCAGGCGGACAACAACTCAATCTGTCGATTGCTCAAGCAGCGCGCCTGCGCACACCACCGGATTTTTTCGCCAGGGAAAGAATTTTCAGGCGGGACAATCTGTGATATCTCACCTGGTCTTCCCCCTGAGCATCTTCGGCCAGAAAGACCTCACTAGCATCGTGCAGGATCCTGGGAACATAAAACCAGGCACGCTGCAGCGACTCCTGGTCCTGATCTGCTGAAATCACAACGAGATCGATGGCTGCCATGTGGTTGACAACCCGTTCGAGCGCAGAGAGTGGATCGCCGGGTAGCAGATAGATTTTTCCAGCCAGCGGGCGTAACAGTTGATGGGCCTGCTTGAGCGTCAATCCGGGCTGTTCGACAGGTCGCGTTTCAAACAGGTCAACGCCCACATAGTGAATTGCGTTGCGTTCATAAAAGCAGCGTGAAACTTGCAACAAACGACCAGCACGCGTCCCCTGCTGAACCCCGACTTCAAGAATCCTTTTCGCTTTCAGGCGAGAAACTGCTCGATAGAGTTGCCGCTCCTCTTTCGGTGACGAAAGGAGGGACAGGTACAGGTACTTCAGTGTACTGACAGCGCTCACAACTTTGATTCACCCGGTAATTCTGGAAACGTTATCGTTCGACCATCCGCTCGTGCATCGCGATCCATTCAGTGCCTGGAAAACAGTAACGACCGGAACTGTTCGCCAAACCCTGCCTGACTGGCGTTTACTAAAAACGTGGCGCATGCCAGGACTCCGCAGGACTGTCTCCAAGTCAAAATGACATGGGCGAGAATAGAAGATTTCAACCTTTCGCCGACAAATTCCTGTGGGGTTCCAGACGCGCGCTGGCGCATCACTGGGAGCACACGTCTGGTTTGCCACGTCGCTTGGGTAAAACCTGCCTACTCGATCATGCAGCCGCTTTCTTGGTATCGGGTTTCTCTGGATCGAAAGGCAGCAATTCCAGGTGACTCTGGCCTTTACTGGCCGCCAGGGTTCCAGCGGTGACAGGCCAATACAGGCACAGTGCCTGCAGGACACCCAAATACCCAGCTAACTGCTGCTGGGAAGCATCGATTTGTGATGACCCGCTTGCCACCAACGAGACCTGCAAATGGCCACCCCGCGAAACGGAGTAACAGAAATGCCAGATCGAGTCATCCTCCTGGACCGGTCGGTTGCTGATCCACATTTCGCGGGACAGAATTCGATTTTCCTGAAGGTCATTGAACGTCAGCTCAATGTCAACACCACCTGCCTCGACAACTTCGAGTTGAACCCTGTCGCGCAGGAGTTGGCAATCCTCCGGTTGCAGGTCCTCTAGATGTCTCAATAATTCGTTCAAAAAAACCTCACTTCGGCTACCGGCCTGACGACCCGGTCACGGGAGTTCACAAGGCGAAAACGCGCTTCACAAGTTTCCGGCCAGTTCATGTGGTGTCGGAACCTGGCCAGTCAGCGGCTCGCAAAAAAGCGGGTCGAAGTATATCCTCCCGGCCCTTGTGGTCAACCCGAATTGGAACAAAATCCCACGACCCCAATCCTGACATCAGTGCATGCACAGCGAAGCCCGTAAGCCCGCAAATCCTATTGCATCCCCGCCTGGCATCCGGCTGCCGCTAGCAACGGTACGTTGCCATCGTCAGCTACTTCACAGTTGGCCACCGGGGGCCGCACGGATTCACGACTCGTGTGAGCTCCTTGACTTCGCCGGCACCGACCCGCTTGCAGTCCCCCGGGCGGAGGACCACCGCGTGACAAAGCGGGCGCGCTCAAAAAAAATTCCGCCAGGTCGGGGAAGGGCACTCGCTGCTCCCCATCAGATCATGCTGCTTGACCTGACACCGGATGGGCTTGCTGGCGGTAGGCCGGGAAGAAACCGGCCTGCGGCGGGGTGCGCGGGTTCTGTTGTGCCCACCTCCGGTTCAATTCACCATAGGCGGCCGGCTGGACAACGACTCGCATGGTCGAGAAGGTGCTGCGGTTTTTGGAGAAACCGGCTTTAAAACGGAACAGTGAATCCTCTTGAGCCCCCAGGCCGCCCCCCAGATGAAAGTAGCGGTTGCCGCGCTGCCTGGCCCAACCGATGGCCTGCTGCAGCAGCAGCTTGGTCGGTGATTTGCGATGAAATTCGTCAACCGTCGCGGAGAGGTGATACTGAACAATGCCGCCACTTTCCGTGAACAATGACCCCGCCACGTACTGACCGCCCGAAGTACAAACGGCTCCGAAGTGAAGCCACGGCCCGAGTTGTTGCTTGAGGTCCCAAAAATAATCGTCGGAAAAATAGTATCGCTCACTGGCTGACACACGGTTCATGGTTTTGGCGTAAGACTTGATGAATTCGGCATAGGCCTGCCACTCGTCCATCACAACACAGAATCCCTCTTTGACTAACCGCCGGATCTCGTAACGGTGTCCGGATCGCACATTGGTGGCTAACTGCTGGTCGCTCTGAGCCAGGTCGACATACACCGTGGGACCGTGGGAGGTGACATCCACGTCCGAACCGAGTCGCAGTTCGGGTAACGACAGCAGGGGATTCTGTCGCAAAAACAAGGTGCAGATCTGCAGTTCAGACGCCGCTTCGACACAGGCCGCAAAAAACGATTCAAGCCGCTCCGGATCGTCACAATTGGTGAGGGGGCCTGGATATCCATAGGGTGACGAGGCATCACAAAGTGGTCTCGAATCGCCCAACGTTTCCGGCAGCGGACGCTTCAGGACCGGCACCAGGAAAAACTCGCCCCCTGCCTGTGCATAAAACGCCAGGGGAGTTCCACCCTCGTGTTTCGCCGCGTGGACGATGTACTCGGGCAGGTGGTAGACGTCGTGGACGGCGCGGTCCAGTACCTCTCCCCAACGCGGGTCACCGGGCGAGATAAACTCACGAATCATCGTTGCTCAACCCTTTCTTACAATTTTCCATTCAGGCGGCATGTTGGGTTCCTGAAACATGGCGGCGAATCACTCCCAGCACACGCAACACGTCCGCAGGAGTAGCTCGATGGTCAAGAGGAATCGTTAAGAGTCGTTTCGAAAGTCGGTGTCCGACAGGACCTGCCTCGGGACCCAATTGCCAATGAACCGGAGTGAACACGCGTTCTGCAATCAAGCCGGCCCGAGTCCGTTCACGCTGCTGCTCGTCAGAAAAAACGAGCACCGGATTGAGCGGACAGTGTCCTGCGGGCCATTGGGAGAACAGCAGGGAAACCTGGGGACCGGTCGGCAGATCCTGGCTGAACTGGCGACAGAAATCCCGCACGTTGTGCAGGCGTCGCGTTCGCCAGCTGAGCGGATACCCCGACTCCAACAGAACGCGACTCCATGGAGAGACCGTCGTCATTCCTTTCGACTCGAGGAGTGATTCACCGGATGTCTCGAAATCACGAAATACCGCCCGATCCGATTCTCGACGGCTGGCGCCTGCCAGAAACTCCTGCTTCAAAATCATGCCGGCAAGCTTCAACGAACTGCCTTGGCACGGCACGGAAACCGGTTCAGGAGGCAACGACTTCCCCACCGGGGACCACAGGAGCGCACCGTCCGGTGCAGGAAAAATCTTTCGTAAGGACGCAAACGCATAGTCCGCTGTGGAGTGCATGGCCCAGTGCGACAGCGGGTCGTGGGTGTGATCTTCTATCACATGCACTCCTGCATGGCGCCCCTTCCAGGCATCCCAACCGTGCGCATCGCGCACTCCAAAATAATTCATCGCCAGCACCCACTCGCCCGCCTTCACGTTTAAAGTCGACCAGTCGGGTTCAGCCTGCCCCGGGTGATCACTGTACGTGGACAGCGCGGCGCCGGATCGTCGCCAAAAATCAATCACCGACGGACAAAAGAACGAGGGCACATGCAGCGTCGTCCCCGCCGGAGCCACGTGCCGCAGCAGCGTCAGGACTGCAGACCGGCCCAGCCCCAGCAGGACATGGGGTCGAGGCCACGGCAGGAGAGGCTGCTCCACCGGCCCCGGCCAGGCGAACTCACTGCCCAGTTCGTTCATCACGCAGGACGTCGCCACTGGTCCTCCAGGATACTCATTAAGATAACATTGACGTACTGATGGTCGCGGAACTGCGCGTCCCGCAATTCACCCTCTTTGACAAATCCAAGACGTTCATAGAGCCGCATGGCGCGGAGGTTCGTGCTGACCACACTGAGACAAATCCGGTGCAGGTTCAATTCGCCAAACCCATAAGTCAGCATAGTCTGTGTCACGTGGGCACCAATCCCGCATCCCCAGGCTGATTCATCACCGATCGACACCGCAAACTCGGCAGTTCGAATTCGATGATCAATATTGTACAGTCCAACGTGTCCCAGGCAGCGGTTCGCACCGCATTCGGCGATAACGTAGACCGCTTCATCCTTACAGGTGCGGTGAAATTCAACCCAGTCCAGAATGTCCTGCTTCGTATAACCGACAGAAAACCCACCCAACAAATCGGCAATCTTACGATCATTGCGATAGACGTAGAGTTGCCCTGCGTCTTCCGGCTCAGGCCGCCTTAAGACGATCTGTTCCGGGGAGATGGTCATCGTGATCGCTTCCTTTCCTTCCTTGTTGTTCCTGCCGGGTCAACTCGTGCAAACCGACGTCGTCAACCTCACGCACGTCCTGGCCATGTTTGACATCCCGCCTGCTGATAACGACGACGACCGACGCCGCGATGATTTTCAAATCCAGCCACAGGCCAAGGTGATCGACATACCGGTTGTCTAACTGAAAACGCTTACTGAAAGGCAGGGACTGGCGACCATTGACCTGTGCCAGCCCCGTCATGCCGGGCCGCACCAGGTGCCGACGGCGCTGCTCCGGGGTGTAGGAATCCCAGTACTCCGGAAGCAAGGGGCGCGGCCCCACCAACGAGACGTCTCCGCGGATCAGATTCCACAACTGGGGCAGTTCGTCCAGACTACTGGCCCGCAACACCCTGCCCAGCCACGTGAGCCTCTCCCGGTCACTCCGGAGGTTCCCGTCCACGTCCAGAGCCCCGGTCATCGTGCGGAACTTGTAAAGCGTGAAGTTACGTCCGTCGCGCCCGGTTCGCACCTGACAAAAGATAACCGGACGGCCCATCGCACACGCCACCACAACGGCTATGGCCGCCAACAAGGGCAGCAGCAGCAGGGCCGCGATGATACCCAGCAGAAGATCCAGAAGTCGTTTACCGTACCGTGCGTACATCCGCCAACCCGTCCAATTCGCTAAGCCGCTGTTTTCAATTCCGATACACCCCGAACTCGGCTCGCCGCCCGGCCGGTCGCGTTCAGCAGAACGTTTTCCAGACGGCTGGCGAGCAGGTCACGATCAAACAATTCCCGGCCGGCCCGGCGAGCCGCCGTCGCCGCCCGGGACATTCGCTCCCGGTTCTGCAAAAAAACATTCAGCTTTTGCGCCGCCTTCGAGAAGTCCGCAGGGTCCAACACGAGACCCAATCCACGCTCACGAATCAAGTCAGCCAACCAGCCTTCGTGATTGATGACAATCGGCGTACCCGCCGCCAAGGCATCGAAGAATTTGTTTGCCGAGTTGTTACGCATTTCAGGAAGATCAATAAACAAAGAAGTTGCCACATCCGCAGCCGACAGCACGGCCGGTATCTGATCTTTGGCAACGCTTCCGCAGGTGAAGAAGTTTCGATCCAAAACATCCATCCGTTTTGCCTGCGCGCGGATAAACGACTCCTGCTGACCACTGCCAACCACCAGGAAACGAACCTCCGGATTCAACCGCACCATCTCCGCCGCCAGTCGTGGCAGGTAGTCCACTCCGTTGATCATCCCCAGCGTTCCCGTGTAAACGACGAGCGGCCGATGACCAAGCCAGTCGTACCGCTGTCGAAACTTTGCGCCCCGGTCATCATGCACTTCAAACAGGTCGAAGTCGCAACTGTTTGGAATGACCGTCACTTGATCTGTCGTAACAGGGCCTTGCATGACACCTGCTTTAATCCCCGGAGACAGGGCTACAATGTGACTGGCCTGTTGATAGGCATATCTCTCGAGAAGGCGAGCTGCCGTCCTGGCCGTCCTGCTCTTCAAAGCCCCCACGGCAATTGGAAGTTCCGGCCACAGGTCGCGCACCTCAAAGACAAAAGGAACGCCACTTTTCCGTGCCGCATGAATCCCCGGAAGTGCCACCGTCAGCGGGGTACTGGTGGCGAACACCACGTCCCCGTCCAGGGTCGCAGCCCTGGACGCTGCGCGCCAGGCAAATTCGCAAAAAGCCCGCATTCGTCGAGAAAAATTCATTCGATTTGCGTAGGGCACGGGCCACCAATGGACACGGATCCCCATTTCATCGGTCTGGGTCCAGGACTTGCGCGCCCCACCCGCGGGATCGGTGTGCGAAGTGACCATGTGGACTTCGTGCCCGCGCTGCACCAGGCGCCGGGCCATCTCGTACGACCGTGTACCACCGGTCATGGCGGGAGTTCGAAAATACTGATGAATGTAGACGACCCGCAAGCCAAGCCCCCTCTACCATTCTGGCAACTTCACCAACCCGCCACTCGAATTACGTCCGCCGAAATAAGCCGACTCCTTGGACCCGACGTTGAAACATTTACGTCGTTTGCCACCAGGAACGGATTCCGCAACAAAAATATCTTTCAAAGGAACAACTTTCAGCCCGGAAGGTGCCCCCGTGCCATCCATCAATGGACACTCTCCCCCGGGGACGAAAATCCTGAACCAGTGTGCAGACGAAAAGTGGCCGGGAGCCTAACGCCAACCGGACAGCAACCGCAAGACCGATTTGCCCGACCTGCCGAGAACGCCTCGCGGGACGAACCGGTGCCCGGAAGGGACCACAGCCCCCCACTGCCAACCTCAGGCTGCTTTGCTATCACTCGTCAGGGGTGATTCCCCTGCAATAGCCGACTGACGAGACTGACTGGAAACTGGTCGGGGCAACAGGTCCTGGTAGAACCTGAACAGCTTGCGTGATTCGGGTTCCCAGCTATAGCGATCGAGCACGGCTTGCCGACCCCGCTGGCCCATCTGAGCCGCCCGGTCAGGATTTGAAATGAGCCAACCGATGGCGTCCGCCACCGCCTGAGGACTCTCCGGATCAACACAGAATCCACAGTCTGCCGATTCGATCACTTCGCGATAGAGTGGTACGTCGGAAACCACCACCGGTAAGCCCATCGCCATGTACTCAAACATCTTGGTGGGATACGAACCGACCGCATTGGGGGTCATTCGCAACACGGCCAGGCCAACGTGACAGCGGGCCACGACGGCAAACCCCTGACGGGGCGGCAGAAGACCGTGAAAACGAACTCCTTCCAGACCAGCCTGACTCGTCAAAGCCAATAACTTCTGTTCATGGGGCGGATGAACCGGACCCACGCAGTCGAAGTCGACCTGGCAGCCGGACTGTTTCAGCAGCG
>CAUZBP010000077.1:0-21775 GCA_963578105.1 Planctomycetota bacterium | reverse complement strand
TCGAGGTGTTGCCCCGACAGCGGTTCACCTGTGCCCAACCCGTGATCCCGGGTTTGACCAAGTGTCGGCAGTCATAGTAAGCCAGTTGCCGAGAGAACCTTTCCACGAAATAAGGCCGTTCCGGCCTCGGCCCCACGATACTCATTTCTCCCCGCAAGACATTGAACAATTGTGGCAGTTCGTCCAATCCCGTCCTGCGCATCTTCGTTCCCAGCCAAGTTTGTCGCAAATCCTTCTTGGCAGCCCATACAGGCCCCGTCTTTTCCTCAGCATTGACGCGCATGGACCGAAATTTCCACATGGTGAAAGTAGTACCGCTCAGTCCAATCCGTTCCTGACTGTAAAGGACAGGACCACGGCTGGTTAGTTTAATCAGCAAGGCTAGAAACAGCATCGGCAGAGCAAACGCCGGAAAAGCCAGACAGCAGATCAGTAGATCGCCGCTTCTTTTAACGGAAGCATGACGCCAAGCTGGCACCGGCGAAAAACGGCCGATCGATTCGGCTTGTCGTTTTGGTTGGGCCGTGTCGAATCGCAGCAACCGTCGCCGCAGGTTTGACCTCTGGAAATCAAAACCAGACACTCTGCGTTTGTCAGAAATTGAAGTCGTTTCGCTGGGGATCATTTTCAACCCGGCAGCTGGTAAAAACCACAGCTTGCTAGCTTTGATAGGCCCTTACTGCGAGGGCACGCGGAACATCATCGGCTGTCCGCGGTGCTTCGGTTAGATAATCCCCGGTGTTTTAGGGTTCGGGGAAAAAATTGGCACCACGCCGCTACCCATGCAGGAACAGGTCATGCGTGAGCACGTAAAATATGGCAGTAACAACTCCATGTTCATCAATTTGGGGGGAATGTATTGCCAGCAGATGCGACCAGGGACGCACCGCCTCGGAAGCAAAGATTCCGACCTTGAAGTCCTCCGTTCCCCGGGCAATGGTGACTCACCGGCCGTTCTTCGCAGGGAAGCCGTAGGCATGTTTGCTTGCCGGTCTCAGCACCATCAAAACGGACAAGTCATACTGATCAAGCTCCTTATGTTGATGCCCCATGACAAACTGGTGCTGTCCAACTGGTCATTTGGATCCTTGGACATTAAACTCGACGGACGTCCCCTTCAATCGTTTTCCTTCGCTGGTTTTCGGATATGGTCCTGGTGATCGATAATTACGATTCGTTTACATACAACCTCGTCCAGCGACTTGGCGAGATTGATCCGGGTCTGGAGATACAGGTCTACCGCAACGACCAGATCACACTGGATGAAATTCAGGCGAAACAACCGTCCCACCTGATCATTTCTCCAGGCCCCTGCACACCAAGTAAAGCTGGTATTTCAGTAGCTTGTGTGCAGCGATTTGCAGGCCAGATGCCGATTCTAGGCGTTTGCCTGGGACACCAATCCATTGGCCAGGCGACGGGAGGTACGATTGTCCGCGCCAAACGTCTGATGCATGGCAAAACGGACGACATCCATCATGATGGTACGGGGCTGTTTCAAGGACTACCCAATCCTTTTACCGCCACGCGATATCATAGCTTGGTGATTCAGCCGGACACACTAAGCGACTGTTTTGTGGTGAATGCATGGTGTCTGGCGCCAGATGGTTCTCGTGAGATCATGGGGATTCGGCATCTGGAATATTCACTCATCGGTTTACAATTTCATCCTGAGAGCTTTCTGACCGGTGTTGGTCCGAAATTGCTTGAGCGTTTTCTTCACATCCGGTGCTCCGCAGATGACAACTAACTCGGTGGCGAGCAATGATCTCTGTTGACGAGGCATTGAGGCATGTGCTGGACCACAGTTTTCCACTTGCGTCCACGTCGCTGGAATTGAGTACCGCGCTCGGATGCACGCTGGCCGCTGATGTGACCAGCGACATCGACTCACCACCTCACGACAAATCTCTCGTCGATGGTTACGCGTTAAGGACGAGTGATCTGGGCGGGGCCAATACCCAGTTTAAAGTATTGGAAGAAGTCACCGCCGGGGAGATGCCCAGCTGTAAGGTGACGAGTGATTCCGTGACCCGAATCATGACGGGTGCGGCCATTCCAGAAGGTGCTGACGCGGTGGTGATGTTGGAAGAGACCGAGGCCAGGGATGCGGGAACGGTACTGATTCGACGCTCGGCGTTGCCAGCGGGGAGTAACATCATGCGGCGTGGAACCTCGCTTTGCCGGGGTGACACGGTGTTGCAGGCGGGTGTAACCATTCGTCCCCTTGAAGTGGGCCTGTTATCAGAAGTCGGCCGCTCGCAGGTTTTGGTTCAGGAAGTCCCCCGAGTGGCCATCGTCGCTACGGGTAATGAGTTGGTCCCCAGCGACCATCGTCCCGAGTCCGGACAGATACGCAACAGCAATGGCCCCATGCTGACAGCATTGGTTCGCAGCTCCGGCGCGCGCGCCGTTGATTTGGGAATCGGGCGAGATGACCACGACATTCTGGCCCAGCTGGTCACCGAAGGCTTGCAGTCGGATGTCCTGATTCTTTCCGGAGGAGTTTCTGCCGGAGTCCTGGATCTGGTACCGGACGTTCTGAAGGCAACCGGTGTCAAGCAGGTCTTTCACAAAGTCAACCTGAAGCCTGGAAAGCCTCTCTGGTTTGGCGTCAGTTCCCCGCAGGGCCAGACCCTCGTTTTCGGGTTGCCCGGGAATCCGGTAAGTGGCTTCGTATGCTTCGAGTTATTCGTGCGACCGGCGCTGGACCGGCTGGCCGGACGGACAGCTTCCACGGCCGTCAGACGTCGCTTCCGCTTGGCCTGTGACCACACGCACCGGGGGGCACGTCCTACCTACCATCCGGCTGCCTGGGAAGAATCTGTGGATGACCAGCCCGCCACGGCCAAACCACTGGCTTGGCGAGGATCCGCCGACTTGCGAAGTTTGACGGCTTGCAACTGCTTGTTAGTCCTTCCGTCCGGCGACTACACGCTAGGAGCCGGTCAGTGGGTGGATGGGCTGGTGATTTGAGACATGGCAACCGGAACTGCCACTTTTGGGTTGGGGATGATCGGCGGCCTGTTGTTGTGGGTCTCCTTTCCACCTTGCGCCTGGTGGCCTTGTGCTTGGCTGGCGCCGGTGGCCTGGGTCCTGCTGGTCTGTCGAAAGCGCCTGCCCGGGGCTCGTCCTTACTTCGTCCTCTGGTGTGTGGGATGGATTCATTGGCTGTTGATTCTTCATTGGGTTCGTTTACCCCATTGGTCGGCCTTTTTTGGATGGTTTGTTCTGGCTGGCTACTTGGCCTGTTATGTACCGCTGTTTATTGGCCTTTCGCGGGCGGCCGTGCATCAGGCTGGGATCCCTACGGTGGTGGTGGTGCCAGTTGTCTGGACAGGCCTGGAATTGCTCCGCGGCCACTTTTTGACGGGATTTTCACTGGCACTCCTGGGTCACACGCAAGCTTCCTGGACCACATTGATTCAGGTTGCCGATGTGGGAGGGGCTTACGCGGTCAGTTGCCTCATGATGTTTGTCGCCGCAAGTCTGGCAGTGGCCTTGCCGCGGCCAGGCTTGCCCGCCCAGCGCTGGCCACTGGCAGTGGCCGGACTCATCCTGGTGTGTGTTTTAGGCTACGGGCGGCAGCGGCTGGATCAGGCTCTGCCCGAGACGGCCAACTCCCGCGGTACACGGGTCGCACTGGTTCAGGGTTCCATCGACGTTAGCTTCAGCCACGACCAAAGGAAGGAAACGCTGGACCATTATTTGGAACTCTCGCGACAAGCCCTAGTGGAACACCCGGATTTGGATGTCATTGTTTGGCCCGAATCGATGTGCACGTTTGATGTGCCGATCATGTCCCTGGCTGATGATCTCGTGTTTTCTCCTGATTTTAGAGCGCTGGTGGCCCAGAATGCGGCTCATGTTCAGCAGCAGATCGATAACTTTCTGGCAAGCCATCGAGCTGTTATGTCGACGCCTGCAGAAAAGTCCGCTGGGAAAGCACCCAGTTTTATTCTTTGTTCGGAGACGATCCACTGGCGCGACAAGCTCCACCGTTTTAACACCGCTTTATTGATCGATCCGGCAGGTACCATCATCAACCGTTACCACAAAATGCACCCGGTCATGTTTGGAGAATACGTCCCATTGGGCGGTATTTTTCCCTGGCTCTACAACCTGACACCGATGGCCGGTGGATTAACCCCGGGAGAAGAACCAAAACTCTTTGAAGTGGCAGGACTTCGGCTGGCACCCAGTATCTGTTTCGAGACGACCGTTCCACATTTGATTCGCAGGCAGGTGATTGAGCTGCGACGGCAGGGGAGGGTTCCCGACGCGCTGGTGAACCTGACCAACGATGGCTGGTTCTGGGGATCGAGCGAATTGGACCTGCATCTGGTTTGCGGAGTGTTCCGCGCTATTGAAAATCGTCTACCACTGTTGATCGCAGCCAATACGGGATTTTCAGCGTGGATTGGTGCGGAGGGCCGCGTGATCACGCGCGGACCTCGTCGAGCGCGGGACATACTTGTAGCGAATCTTCAGCGGTCAGCCAATCATCCGACTGCTGTGTTGGGCAGCCCCTATCAACATGTGGGCGACCTGCTGGCGGGTGCGTGCCTGCTCTTCTGCGGACTGGTAGTGTTGTCACTGGTTCCCGGGTTGCTTTGCCCTGTCGTCAGCGGGAGCAGTTTGCACGACAGCTAGTCGTCCTGGTTCTCCGCGGACCGGATTCCCCCCTTGAACTCGCCTTGACCCGTCTGGGAATCCGCCCCCTGGTGTTCTTCACTTTTCGCTGTTTGCCATCTTTCCCACCCCACAGAATCCATATAACCCGGCCTGGAGACCAGTTTCCCGCCGAACGAACCGGATTCTGGGGCTTTCATTGACATCAGAAAACGACCGAAATTATACTAAGGGAGGGTAGTGATATTTTTCGCTGCCTCGTCCGGGAACGTATTGATACGACCAGGATCAAATCCTGAGAGACCCGCTCATCCTATCCTGCCAACTTCGGGGTCAGACAACGATCGGATGTGGAGATAGTCGGTTGACTATTGACAGGTTCGGTTGTCCAGAAAATAGGGAACAGAAACGATGACACTTCTGGGTAAGATTCTCACCGTTCTCATCTTTGTGATGAGCATTCTTTTCATGGGATTTGCAGTCGCCGTGTACGCGACGCATCGGAATTGGCACGATCTGGTCGAAAATCCTACCCCCTCGTCAAACCGGCCCCTGGGATTGAGACATCAGCTGCGTAACCAAAACGAAGTACGGGATGAGAAACAATCGCAACTCGATGAGACGCGCAAAAAACTGGCAATGGAACGCGCTTCACGCCGTCAGGCATTGTCCGGTTTGGAAACACAACGCCAGGAGTTAATTACGGAATTGACACAACTTTCGGAGCGGAACGCCGGTCTGGTTATCCAGCAACGTGCGGCGACTACAGCGCTTGATACGGCCCAGACGAATTTGCAACGACTCAAGGAGGAGGTTGAAAAGCTGCGGGCCGACATTCGATCGACGCAACTAGATCGGGACTCTCAGTTCCAGGACGTGGTGCGAAAGACCGATTTGTTGAATCAAGCAGAAAGTGCCATCAAGCTGATGGAGCAGCGCGAAAAGCAATTGGCAGCTCAGGTGGCAAGGATGACGGCCGTGTTGGGAAAACATGATCTGAGTGAATTCGATCCAGTGGTTGATATTCCCCCGCGACTCGAAGGCGAGGTTGTGAAGGTTGGATCCAGTGACATGATTGAAATATCTGTCGGCTTGCACGACGGTCTTCGCAAAGGACACCAGCTGGATGTGTCACGCGGAAATCGGTACCTTGGCCGCATCATCATTGTGGAATCGTTTCCTGATCGCGCTGTGGGCGAGATCATACCTGAATTGAGAAAAGGTCGAATTCGAAGGGGTGATCGTGTCTTCACCAAAGTCTGATACTTCCCGCAGTGCTGTAGTTCCAAAGCCGCAGCCCAACATTTATACCGTGATGCTTCTACTCTCACTGGTAGGCATTATCACGGCTTGTATTCTTCTGTATGGTGAACTCAGAAAATCCGGCGATTGGCCGCCGTGGACGACACCCCGGATCGGTCAGGTCGAAATGCTGCAGCCAACCGGCGATCTACGGCCACTGGAGACGCAAGGTTGGAATCTGCCAGCCAGGGTCTAACGTCGCAGTGCCGGCAAGGGCTCCTGCTGTCAGCAACCCCAAGCAAGGCAGACCTCACTGCCGGCTAGTCTGTTTCGCGGGTCGAGGAGCCCTCTTTTCCACCAATGCTTGTCGGCCTCTGCTGCGCTGAAATCAAGTTTTGTGAGTGGCAGGGAACAGGATGTGAGGGGACAAAGAAACTCTCCCGGGCCTAACTTGCCGGTCTCTTTTCAGCTCGAATTAGAGGATCGGTGCGTTCCTCTTCGGGGCGAGAGTGGTGTTCCGCCGGGCCCGCCGAACCGAGCCCCTCGCGGTTGTTGGTTGTTGGCAGAAATGGTAAATTGGGGGTTTGATTTGGCGGCCTTTCCCCCCAATTGCATCTACTGGAAACGATGCATGGGGTGCCCGACAGGGAGGGTTGTTCTTAGCACCGAGAGGGTTCACTCTTGTCCACGGATTCTACAGGCCCAGACAATCCAGCAGGGCCAGAATTACCAGAAGAAAATGGTGATGGTGGCGGTCGCGTGATCGATCAGCCAATCGAACAGGAGCTCAAAGAGAGCTATTTGACGTATGCAATGAGTGTCATCGTCAGCCGGGCCTTGCCGGATGTTCGTGACGGCCTCAAGCCTTCTCAGCGACGGATTCTGGTCGCCATGAATGACTTGAACTTGAGTGCCGGCTCTGCTCGTGTTAAATGCGCGAAGATTTCGGGTGACACCAGTGGGAATTACCATCCACATGGTGAAAGTGTCATCTATCCGACCCTGGTTCGCATGGCCCAGGATTGGAACATGCGGCATGTCTTGGTGGACAAGCAGGGAAACTTTGGTTCGATTGCCGGACTTCCCCCGGCCGCGATGCGATATACCGAAGCACGGCTGTCACCGATCTCGGCGATGATGCTTGATGATCTGAAGTTGGACACCGTTGACTTCGTCCCCACCTACGATGAAAGCCGGACCGAACCCACGGTACTCCCTTCCCGTTTCCCCAACTTGATTGTCAACGGAGCCAATGGCATCGCCGTGGGAATGGCGACTTCCATCCCGCCTCATAATGTGGCTGAGGTTTGCGACGCGTTGGTTCAACTGATCGACAACCCCGCCTTGTCCATCGACGAATTAATGGAATTTCTTCCGGGACCGGATTTCCCGACCGGTGGTGTGATTTGCGGGCGGAGTGGAATTCGTCGTGGCTACCATACGGGTCGTGCTAACATCGTGGTGCGGGCTCGGGCCTCGATCGAAGAACACAAGAAAGGTCGTTACCGCATCGTGGTAACCGAAATCCCCTACCTCCAGGTACGGGATCGCGTTGAAGAACGGATTGCGGCGCTGGTCAACGGAGGCCGGGTTAAAGGGATCTCGAATATCACCAACGAGAGTGACCTCAAAGAACCGGTACGATTGTTAATTGATATCAAGCGGGATGCGGATCCGGAAGTTGTTTTGAACCAGCTGTACCAATTTTCGTCACTGCAAGACACCTTCTCTATTATTTTGCTGGCCCTGGTTGACGGAAAACCGAGGCTGATGTCCATCAAGGAAATGATGGAAGAATTCATCCGTCATCGGACGATCGTCATCCGGAGGCGGGCCCAGTTCCTGCTTGCGAAGGCCCGGCGACGAAAACATACCGTGGAAGGTCTGCTGCTTGCCCTGGCGAACATTGATGAAATCATTCAGATCATTCGCTCGTCCCAAACCCAAGCGGAGGCCAAATCCGGTTTGACTCAAGTGGAGTGCCCCGCCAGCATGTTGCAGCGAGCCCTGGGGGAGGAAGTGTTTCACTTGTTCCAGGAGGAATATGGTACAGGCGAGGGGTATGCACTGACGGCCGTTCAGGCCGACGCCATTCTCCGCATGACGCTGGGACAGTTGGTGAATCTGGAACAGGAGAAACTCGGTGGCGAACATCGCCAGTTACTGGAAGAGATCACCGAGTATCAGCGGATCCTGGCTGATGAAAAAAACATGCTGGAAATCATCAAAGATGATTTGGCGGAAATCAAGAGGAAACACGCGAATGCGCGCCGTACGGAGGTGAGTGGTGAAGAGATCGGCTCGATCGACATGGAAGACCTCATTACGGAAGAGACGATGGTGGTTTCCATCAGTCATCGGGGTTATATCAAGCGGACTCCGACCAGCGTCTACCGAGCTCAGCGACGTGGCGGAAAGGGTTTGAAAGGCGCTAAAACTGAAGATGAGGATCCGATCGAACATTTGTTCGTCGCCAGTACCCACGCCTACCTGTTGTTCTTTACCAATCGGGGCAGGGTCCACTGGCAAAAGGTGTACGATCTACCGCAGTTGAGCCGAGAGAGTCGCGGACGGGCTGTGGTCAATCTGTTGAATCTGGCCGAGGGGGAAAGGATTGAGGACTGCCGCGCGATTCGCGACTTTGATCTTCCGGGCCACTTCCTGATGATGGCCACCCGCAAGGGGCTCGTCAAGAAAACTTCGCTCGATCAATACAGCCGCCCGCGACAAGGCGGCATCATTGCCATCAAGCTGAAAGATGATGACGAGCTCGTCGATATTGTGATCACCAAGCCTGGTGATGAAGTGGTGTTGGCGACGTCGAAAGGAATGGCGATTCGTTTCAGTGAAGCCGATGCCCGGCCGATGGGCCGTAACACCTCGGGCGTCAAAGGCATCGCTCTGGACGCTGATGATCAACTTGTGGGAATGGTTGTCGCCGATTCTCAAACGACACTCTTAACCACCTGCGAGAACGGTTATGCCAAACGCACGAGCTTTGGTCTCAGTTCGTTGGCCATGGGTGAAGGCGAGGAATCGGAAGAAGAGAATGCATCTTCCACCAATCGGTACCGGACTCAACGGCGTGGGGGTAAAGGCCTGCGTGACATCAAGACGACCGCGCGTAACGGGCGCGTGATCGGCATTGCGCCTGTGGACGACGACGACGAAGTGATCATGATGACGGCCAGGGGAAAGCTTCAGCGCATGGCTGCTCAGGAGATCAGCCAAATTGGCCGTAATACGCAAGGTGTTCGTATCATGAGATTGGACAAGGGTGATACGCTGGCAGCAATCGTTCGCGTTCCTCAAGAGGAAAATAACGAAGGGGAAAACGGCGCTGATTCGGGGCCTGGGAATCCGCCTCCCGCCGATTCGCAGCAACCGCCTCCTGTCGATCCTGTCTGATGTTGATCAGCGGCCCCTGCATCGGTCGCGTCGTCGGGGTTCTCTCGGGCGGGTGGATTCCCTCAGAGACACATCCGAGGCGGGGTAAGAACGGTCCAACTTGAACAGGATGCCAGTCGATTCATATTCGTTTGTGGTTCGTAATTTCGTGAACAGTTAAGTGCCGGTTCACGGGCCAGAAGTGAAAGGGATTTCATGCAGATCACGGTCGTTGGAACTGGATATGTCGGTTTGGTGACAGGGACCTGCTTTGCCGACAGTGGAAACCACGTTCGCTGTATTGATATCGACAGCGAGAAAATCGATGCGTTGAATCGTGGTGAGGTCCCGATTTATGAACCGGGTCTTTCTGAATTGGTTCTCAAAAATGCCAAGGCAGGCCGCCTCCAATTCTTCACGGACCTGGTAACCGCTATCAAACAGTCAGAGATCATCTACCTGGCAGTGGGCACGCCCCAGGACGACGATGGTTCGGCCGATTTGCAGTACCTTTTTCAAGCCGTGACCGACTTGGCGCCCCATCTGCAACCAGCAGCGATTGTTGTTACCAAAAGCACGGTTCCGGTGGGAACTTGTGCCGAAATTTCCGCCCTGTTGAAAAAACTGACAGGTCGCGAATGCGACGTGGCCAGCAATCCAGAGTTTCTGAAGGAAGGCGCGGCGATCAACGACTTCATGTTTCCCGATCGAGTGGTTGTGGGAGTCCGACGTTCCGAGGTCGGAGAAGTGTTGCGAAAGTTGTATGCTCCTTTTTTACGAACCGACAAGCCGTTTCTTGTCATGTCTCCCGAAAGTTCTGAACTGACAAAGTACGTTGCCAATTCCCTGCTGGCCACGAAAATCAGTTTCATCAACGAGATGGCCAACGTTTGTGGGAACATGGGAGCCGATATCAACGACGTCCGGCGTGGCATCGGCCACGATCGCAGGATTGGCTTTTCGTTTCTTTTTCCGGGCGTGGGATATGGTGGCAGTTGCTTTCCCAAAGATGTCAGGGCCATGATGCGGATGGCTGAAAAACACGGTGTAGAACCGCGCATGTTGAAGGCCGTCGACGACATTAATTCATTTCAGAAAATGGTCCTGCTGAAAAATCTGGAGCAACATTTCCAGGGTGATCTGGCCGGCGCCAGAATTTCGATCTGGGGACTCGCTTTCAAACCTCGTACCGATGATATTCGAGAGGCTCCGGCGCTGGTGCTCATCGACGCGTTGCTTGAACGGGGTGCCCTCATTCGCGTTCACGATCCGGTAGCGATGAAGAATGTTGAGCAGGAGTACGGTGACCGGCTGACCTATGCAAACACTCCTGAAGATGCGTTGGATCGTGCTCAAGCCCTGGTCATCGTGACCGAGTGGGGGGAATTCCGACATCCCGATCTGGAACAGATGCGTCGCCGTATGGCAACACCGGTTGTCTTTGATGGCCGCAATCTTTATGAACCGGAGCAGATGTGCGACGCCGGCTTCACCTACTACTCGATTGGTCGGCCCCCGGTAAAACCTGAGTGAGCAGCTGAAGTACGAAACCGTTTTTCCTTTTGTGGGCGTTGCTCCAAGTCTCACTCCAGCTGGGCTACCACGTAGGGACCCTTGGGAATGACGGCAATAGTTGCTTGGGGGCCATAGAGCTCCAAGGCTTCGCTGACAGCCGCTTCTACGGTTGTTGCACTTTCCACAAATAGGTTCTGGATGATTTCGGCTGGCAAGCCGTCGGTGACCACCATGACTCGCGCCTTGCTGCAGATGGCCGCCATTTTCTCGAGTTGCCACTGGTCCATGACAAAGTAGTTTTCATGCAAGATGCGGTGCAGGAATTCGTCCAAGCTGGAATTCTCTCGAAAGAGGGTTTGAAAAGACTCGCTACCAATGCCTTCGCTCATGCTGGCGGCCAGGATGACCGTTCCCCCTTCTTTCACGATGGGCAGCGCGGCGCACATACCCTTCACGGATTGGTAAAAAGTAATGTCCAGTGGATAACCCGCGCTGCTGGTGACGACCACGTCAACCGGTTCTGGCACGGTGTCTACCACGATGTCACGCACAAAAGCGACTCCCTCCTCAAAAGCTTGTTCCATGTCTCCGGCTACCAGGTTCAGAGGATGTCGCTCTGCATCGATGATCACATTCACAATAAAGTCGCAACCGGCTCGCCGGGCCATCCAGGTATTTTCTTCGTGCACCGGGTTACCCTGCAGAATGCCCGTGTCTGCCTGCGGATCTTCCATGAAGGCTGGTCCGTGCCAAACCTTGATGGTTTCGAGGCCAGCAATTCCGGGGCAGATCAGTTTGCGGCCTCCCGAATAGCCGGCCATAAAATGTGGTTCGATCAACCCAGTGGCGATTTTCAAGTCTGCCTGCAGGTACCGCGAGTCGATCCAGAGCGGAACCCCGCGAGGACTGGACCCCAGGTATTGGTGGGCAGGGCGATCATGTGCATCATGATTTTCGATGCGATAGTTTGCAGCAATCTTCTCACCCACCAACTCGATGATTTCGTCCTGGGTGCTGATCCGGTGTGCGCCGGTTGCCACGAGGATGAGAATGTTCTCTCGCGCCAGGCCCGCTCCTTCCAGCGTTTCCAGAATGGGTCGCAGCAGCAGTTCATTGGGGACAGGACGGGTGATGTCGCAGATCAGGATGCAAGCGCTGCGGCGGTCCCTGGCAAGCTCAGAAAGCGGGGCGGTCCCTGTAGGCCGAGCCAGTCGGCTCTGCAAAATGCTTTCAGGATCAGTTAAAGGAGCGGCCGTCTTGTGAGATAGAGTCTGGACCAGTAGTTCATCGGGTAATTCGACGTCCAGCCCGGTACGGCCATAATCCAGGCGAATTTTCATGGTGTACTCTTTGAACTCCCTGGATCCTGTTCTCTCACAAGTGGCGCCTTCCGTAACGTTTCCCGGTTTAAAAATCGGCAGGATTATAAATTGCAACCATGAACCCGACCAGGCCCGGCACATTTCCGGCAACGAGCGTTTCGCCACAGTGTCAGGCACGCGATCAGCAGCGCGCCGGCCAACAAGCTGTTTGGTTCAGGGACGGTTGACACCAAACTCGACCCACCCAAGTTGTAGCTTCCCAGAGAAAAGTTTGCAGCCATAAAATTGAAATCATTCAAGTTGATTTTCTGGTCTCCATCAAAATCTCCCTCCAGCCAGTCGTGTGGAAAGTCAAGATTAAACGGGTCAAAGTGGAACGCCAGCACGTTGAAATCGCTGAGATCGATATCCACATCGCCATCCAAGTCACCCGGTTGTGCAAACAAATTGATGAACTCGACCCCTTCGTCACTGTACAGGACGCTGCGAAAGTATCCGTTTCCCATGTGGCTGCTGAAGCTTCCCCGGTCATCCAATACGATGGAAACCGCAAGCGGCATCCCAGCATAGATGACCTGATCAAACGTACCGGTCAGCTGTTGCGAACTGAGTAAACGAAAACGGTCCACCAAACCCCTGGAGGGCAAATCTAGGTAGCTGTTCTGCACTTGAATTTCCAGGATTCCACCAACTTGGGCCGTATTTCCTACTTCCAACACATCGAATTCAGTCGCCGGCGTGGTGCCACCGATTTCCATCTCCAGTCTGCCCGCAGCATCCTGGATGAAGTTCCGGGTGATGCCGAGTCGGCCCAGCGGCGCGCCCGGTGCGATCGTTCCGGTCAGGTTCGTCAAGTCACCACCGATGGTTCCCGCGCCGTCAACGTCTCCTCTGTTGGCAAGCGCGCCACCAGTCGAAAGGCTGCCTTGAACGTGGAGCGCGCCCGTCTCCCAGATCCCGCCATCTCCCAAGATGTTGACGACTGCCGAGTTGTGGACAGTCAATGATCCCGGCATCTGGGCGGCAAACTGGTCGCCCCCGACAAACATACTTCCGGTAATCGTCAGCGTGGTGTGGGTCAACACTTCGTCTAAGTTACTGATCACCGCGTTGGGTATCTGATAGCCCAAGTCGAGAAGAATTCCGCGGTCGAGCAACGACCAGTGGCGTTGTGAAGATCCAATGTGCAAATTGACAGTCATCGGGTCGTTTGTATCCCGCACATGACTCACCGAGCTGTGACCAAAAGGAGCACCGGCAAACAGATCGACACGGCTGCCGTCATTGGCCGCATTTGCGTGGGTTCCGTTGAAGAAGACGGCTGTGGTCAAATCAGATATGTCCGCGTTAAAAATATCGAATCGGCCGTTGGCAATCAGCGGGCTACCCGTTGAATTTTCCAAGAACGAATCGAAGCGGCTGAAGGTATCAAATGTCACATCCTCCAACCCGTGGCCATTTTCTTGAATCAGAGTGGCAAATCCAAGCAAATGAGTCAGTTCATGTAACGCAACCGAGCGAAAATCGTTCTCTCCGGAAGCGGGGGACTCACTACTCAGGTTCCAGTCATGAGTGAAATCCCAGGTCATCGAACCTAAAAAATTCCCCGGTGACGGATCCTCTCCCTTTTGGATTGTGGCGGCCACCATTCCGTCTTGAAATGAACGTCGCACCACGAAGAAAGTCTGTCCGGCGGCTGCCAGGGTATTGTCTGACAGGTCCTTCGATTCGTTGATGTTGATTCTGACAGTTGCCTGATGGTCGAGTTGTTGGCCGATGACGTTGTTCGCCACGTCAATCAGAGCTGCTCGGCGATCCGCCCCCAGGTCGGGATCGTCAAAGCCGGTGGTCGTGTTGGCTACCACGTCTTCAAAGGTAAAATCAAAGACGACCACGGCAAACACCGGGTGGATGGTCAATGCGAGCAGCCAGAATGCCAGCACCCCACCGATCAGCGGTCCGGAGCGGGAAGGATGTTCTGCAGCAGGTTTTCGGAAAGCACACAAGACGCAAATTCCTGGCATGTCTTAGATTGAAGGTAAGATTTCGCTCTGGAACGTGCGCTGCGACAGGCGGTAAAATATTTCTCCAGGCTGAACACAGCGGAGTTTCACTTCCCAGGCCTTCGACCAGATTCGTCTACTCCCATGATAAGCTCCCGGCTCTGAAATACCAAAGAAACGGCGACGAATTACGTAGAGCCTCTGTAGACTACTGGTGGGGGACATCCTCTGGCAGGTGTCCAATTCTTTCCATCTTATTTTGGGATCACATTTCCACCACCGATCGCATTTTTTCCAGGCCAACGGCCGCCACGTCGTGCGGATCGGTGTTCCACAGATCTTCCCGGAATAATTCCAATGAGAGGTAGCCCGAATAGCCAATCTGCTCAAGTAGTCCGACATACCGCTGCAAATCGAAGATTCCTTCGCCGGGCAGGACCCGGTGACGGTCGTGTTGCTCCACTCGCGGGGGTTCCGGAGGGATGTCATTGAAGTGACTGATTGCAACTTGCGCAGCGGTCAACTGCAAAATCGATTCCACGGAGCCGCCCCCGCGAAAGATGTGAAAAGGATCAAGGATGGTGCAGGCAGCCGGATGGCCGGATTTTTCCATGACCTCCAGCGCCGCTTCAATGGTGTTCAACTGCTCGACGAACCCCAAAAATTCCATGGCCGGTTTGACACCCATTGCGCGGCCGACTTCGCACAGCTCGTAATAGTTTTCTGCTCCCAGATCGACGCTGGCTGTTCCCAGTGGCGGGCCAGAGATAACATGTTCCGCCCCCAGTTCAACGGCCTGGTCCATCCGACGCTTGCACTCTTCAAGCACTTTGGCATGTCCGTCACCGGTCGAGTCGAACCAATCGGACAAGTAGATCGTCGTGGGTACCGCCAGTCCGGAATCATCCAGTGCTCGGCGAATCTCACGGACGGTGCCCCCAGACTCGACATGCTCGTCCACTTTGTCGTGCCAGATCTCCAGCGCCTGATAGCCGGTTCCCGAGGCCACTTTAATCTGGTCCAGGATGGGTGTCGTTCGAATTGTGCTACCATTCAAACTATAGGAAAAACTTGGCATCGGGTCGGTTTCTCGGATGCGGTATCCTCGGTGCTCTGGGTGGGGAGTCTGAAACGGTTCCAAATCCCGTTGACGCGGTCCCTACCTGAAATCATGATAAAGATAGCAGGTTTTGCCAGAATTGGCTGCAGGAACAACAAATTCAGGCACGTATTCAAGTTCCCCTGGCCAGTGTTCTCTGGCAGAATCCAGAACTTGCGAAAACCAGCGTCGGGGTGGATGATGATCTGGGGGTCGTCCAGTGACCGCACCCCCATCGGAGTATGTGTTTTCAGGGTTTTTACAGACGGCGAATGCCATGGCCAAAAGCAGCGATTTCACTGAAATCCTGATCCAACGCGGAGTGATCAGCACAGACCAGTTGGCCGATGCCCAGGTGGTAGCGGCTCAGAATGGGAATTCTTTACCTGACGAACTGATTCATTTGGGGTATGCCACGGGCGATGAAGTCATGCGGGCGGTTGCCGAGGAGCACTCGCTGGAGTACATCGTGCTGGAAGATACCGTGATTCCGCCCTCGGTGGTTGAATTGATCCCGGAGTCGGTGGCTCGTGAAAATACCGTGCTGCCTTACAAGGAAGAAGATGAAACTTTGACCGTCATCGTTTGCGATCCGTTTGATCTGGAAACGATGGATAAGTTGCGTTTTATCCTCAATAAGAAAATCGAAATCGCGCTTTCTCCACGAGAGAGTGTTCACGAAGCGATCAATCGCTATTACGGTCAAATGGCAGAGGAGAGTGCGGACTCGATGCTGCAAGAGTTTACCGACACGGCCATCGATTTCACCGAGACGGAGGATGCGGAAATTTCAGAAGAGGACGTGGTCGATGAGAACAGTGCGCCCATCGTGCGCCTGGTTCAACTCATGATCACTGAAGCGGTGCAGCTCCGCGCGTCCGACATTCACATCGAACCTTTTGAAGAACGGGTTCGCATTCGCTATCGCATCGATGGGCGTCTGATCGAACGGGATAGTCCTCCTCGGCGGATGTTGGGACCTCTTATTTCCCGTGTGAAGATCCTTGCCAAAATCGACATTGCCGAGCGTCGTCGGCCGCAGGACGGCCGGATCAAAGTCGAAACGGCCGGAAAGGAACTCGACCTGCGCGTGAGTGTGATACCGACCAATCATGGCCAGTCCGTGGTCATGCGGATTCTCGACAAGGATAACATCAAGATCGGAGTCCAGCAGTTGGGGCTGTCACAGGCCAACAACGATCGCTTCGGGAACCTGCTCAGGCGACCCAACGGGATCATCCTGGTGACCGGCCCGACTGGGTCAGGTAAGACCACGACGCTCTACGCAGTGTTAAACGAGATGAATCGACCGGATCGGAAGATCATCACCGCCGAAGATCCCGTGGAGTACTACTTGCCTGGTATCAATCAGGTGGAGATCCGCCACCGCATCGGACTCGATTTTGCCCGTGTGATTCGGTCCATGTTGCGACAAGCTCCCAATGTGATTCTAGTGGGTGAAATGCGTGACTTGGAAACAGCATCCATGGGAATTCAGGCGGCTTTAACCGGACACTTAGTATTCAGTACGCTCCATACGAACGATGCGCCCAGTGCTGTGACACGTATGGTCGATCTGGGGGTACCTGGCTATCTTGTTGCCAGCAGCGTGATTGGCCTGATTGCCCAGCGACTGATCCGGGTGATTTGTTCACATTGCAAGGAATCCTATCAGCCCAAAGAGGCGGAACTAGAGGCTGCCGGCATTCCCTCCGAACTGGCAAAAACCGGAGAATTTGCGCGAGGCAAGGGTTGCGGAAGATGTCAAAGAGGAGGGTTTCAAGGCCGTTTGGGGATTTTTGAAATGATGCCGGTCAGCAGTAAAATTCGTGAACTGATCTTTGCCGGAGAGTCCTCCGTTGAAATCCGAAAAGAGGCTATAAACGAAGGAATGACAACACTTTACACGGATGGAATCGACAAGGTTTTAAACGGGATCACGACCCTGGAGGAAGTCTATCGGGTGGTCAAACCCTCGGAGAGTGACTTTGGCATCCTGCAGCAAATGGCGACTCCGACGATGTAGACCCCTGGTAAAATAGATAAAATCCTCGGGTTGAACGTGAAAAACCGGGAAGGTGCCACATCACTTGCGGCGTATAATTCCCTGGCCAGCGGGACCGGTCCTACCAATGAGGTGCAGAGGCGGCCAAACAATGTCAGCCCAGGCAGCTCAAAATGAACCGCTGACTTGAGTTCGGACTGGCTGCGGCGAATAATCACACCTTGCCACGGGTCAGCCAAGGATTGTGTGATGAACAACTTGGGTATCTAGGAGGAACAACCCCGGACAGCTTTGGGTTGTAACAGAAACCACGTTTTGGGTACCGAGGCTTTCACGGACAAATCGCGAGGATCTGATTCCTTTTAAAGTGGTGGGACATGTGCTGCTGCCACCCGCGGCTTTTTTAAGAACGTGATCCGATAACCTAGTGCCCTCTCGGTTGCGGGCAAAAAACAAACCGACGACAGACTACCACTTACCATGCCAACCATTCTGATCGACAAACTGTTGCAGGCTTGCGTGAAGCAGGGAGCCAGTGACATCCACATTACGGTGGGCCAGCCACCGGTCTTTCGCTTGCACGGTCGCATGCGACGACTGGAAACGAAGGTGCTGGAGCCGGAGGATACCGTCGACCTGATGAAGGCAATTGCGCCCGAGCGTTGTCAACGAGAATTGCAGGAGCAGGGCGGTAGTGACTTCGGGTTTGCTTTTGGCGATGCAGCCCGCTTTCGCGTGTCGATTTTCCGACAAAAGGGGAACGTCGGTATGGTGTTGCGGCAGATCCCCAACGAATTCCTCTCCTTCGAGGTGCTGGGGCTGCCACCCGCTTGTCTTAACTTGTGCATGAAACCACGCGGCCTGTTTTTGGTGACCGGCCCGACTGGCTCGGGAAAGAGTACCACCTTGGCCAGCATGATTAACTACATCAACGAGGAAATCGATCATCATATTATCACGATTGAGGATCCGATCGAGTTCTACCATCAGCACAAGAAGTCGACCGTCAATCAACGAGAGGTAGGGGTCGATGTACCGAGTTTTGCTGAAGCGATTCGCCGGGCTTTACGACAGGACCCTGACGTAATTCTGGTCGGCGAAATGCGTGATCTGGAGACCATTGAAGCCGCGATTCAAGCTGCCGAGACAGGCCACGTCGTGTTTGGTACATTGCATACAACGGGAGCCCAGGGAACGGTGAACCGGATCATCGATGTGTTTCCCACGAACCAGCAGGACCAGATTCGTACCCAACTTTCCACTTCCATCATTGGTGTTTTGTCGCAATGCTTGATTCCCAAAATCGATGGAGGTCGAGTTGCAGCGCATGAGCTGTTGGTCGTGACACCCGGAATTGCCAATCTGATTCGTGAAAACAAAACATTCCGCATCAATTCAGCCATTCAAACGGGTGCCAAGCTCGGCATGCAACTTCTGGACGACGCCATTTTCGATCTCTGGCGGCGCGAGGTGATCACGATCGAAGATGCCCTGGCAAAAGCCAACTCTCAGGAAGAACTGGCTAAGCGGATTGCCCGGGCCAGACAGGGCATCAGCGACGAAGGCCAGGAGGAGGAGGAGCCAGAGTTGCAGCCGACGTAGCGCGCGGCAGGAAGGAAGCGCGAAGTCATTCATGTTCCAACGCCGGTTGTGCATTGGAACGCCATTTTGAAAACGGGACCCTCCTTCCGAGTTCGGTAGAGGGATAAGAGAACCAACCGCAACGGACTACCACTCTAACGGACCACCACTCTCGCCATGGCCATTCGACGCATAGGACAAATTCTGGTCGACCTGGGTTATATCCAGGAGGAGCAACTCGAGCTGCTGCTCGAGGAGCAACGGCGTTCTCCCGGCGAGCTGCTTGGCAAGATGGCCGAAGGGATGGGTCTGATCACCGACGAACAGCTGGCTCAGGGGCTGGCCGAGCAGATGGGGATGCAGGTCATTAATCTGCATGAAACCCAGTTTGCCAAGGAGGTTCTGGAACACGTCACCGAGCCGATGGCCCAGTTGTACCGCATCATACCCGTGCATTTCGATAAGGACAGCAACACACTCACGGTGGCCATGTGCGATCCGCAGAACCTTTCGGTTCAGGATGAACTGCGGACGTTTCTGGGGTACGACATTCGCGTGGTCGTCGCAACCGAAGCTGATATCGTCGCTACGCTGGAGAAATTCTACGGTGACGAATCGGAAAGCATCGAAAAGATTGTCAGCGACATGGGCGAAGACGCGGATTTGCAGGCGGCCGCGGAAGCCCTGAATTCAGAGGGGGCCATTGATCTGACCGATGTCGAAGCGTTGGCCGACAGTGCTCCTGTGCGCAAGCTGTTGAACATGGTCCTGCTGATGGCAATCAAGGACCAGGCCAGTGACGTTCACTTCGAGCCGTTTGAGGATGAGTTCCGCATCCGTATCAAGGCGGATGGGGTCTTGTACGAAATGGTGCCGCCACCTCGGCATCTTTCCTTTGCCATTACGACTCGTATCAAGGTCATGGCCAACCTGGACATCGCCGAGCGACGCTTGCCGCAGGATGGCCGGATTGAACTGAGCGTGGGTGGGCATCCTATTGATTTGCGTGTCAGCGTGATGCCGACCATGTTCGGAGAGAGTTGTGTTCTGCGAATCCTCGACCGGTCCGTGGTGGAACTCGACTTGAACAATGTCGGGATGGACGAAGTAGTGATGCGGGATTTTCGCTCGCTGATGAAAAAGACCAACGGCATCATCCTGGTGACGGGTCCGACCGGTTCGGGCAAGACCACCACGTTGTACTCGGCGTTGACGGAGATGAATGAGATTTCCGACAAATTGATCACCACCGAAGATCCCGTCGAGTACGACATCGACGGGATTGTGCAGATCCCCATCGACCCGGATATCGGAGTGACTTTTGCAGCTTGCCTGCGATCCATCCTGCGACAGGATCCGGACGTGATTCTGGTTGGCGAGATTCGTGACTATGAGACCGCCGAGATTGCCATTCAGGCCGCGTTGACAGGCCATATCGTCTTCAGCACGCTGCACACCAACGACGCTCCCAGCACCATCACTCGGTTACGAGACATGGGAGTACCCGAATTCATGATCTGTGCCACCGTCGAAGGGATCCTGGCCCAACGCCTGGTGCGCCGTATTTGCACTGAATGCAAAGAAGAAATCGATCCCAGCGACGAAATATTGGCACAGCTTGGCTACAAAAGTCGAGACAGCCTAAACGGACAAAAATTCTATCGAGGTCGCGGCTGTGACGTTTGCAACAATACGGGCTACAAGGGTCGCATTGGCATTTTTGAGTTGATGATAATGAATGACGAGATGCGCCAGATGGTGCTCAACAAGTGCACCGCCGATGAACTGCGCGACGCCGCCAAAGAACAGGGCATGCTGGCGCTTCGAGAAGGTGGCGAGAAGATGATGCACCAGGGTCTGACCTCGGCCGATGAAGTCATTCGGGAGACCATCGTCGACGGGTAGCGAACCAGCAAGCCAGAGGCCTGAACGGACAATCCTTGCGAGAGTCGCAGACCCGCAAAACAGATGGCCACACGGCTCACAACCTGTGGAATGCAAATGACCACTTCCCACGAAGCACTTTAAGCCGGGACAGATCGATGCCAACCTATCAATTCATGGCCATGGACAAGACGGGCCAAGAGATCAAAGACGAGATCGAGGCTGACAACGAAGACGAAGCCCAGGCGATTATTCGGCAGCAGGGTTATTTTGTCACCAAGATTGCTGTCAAGAAGATTCGCAAACAGACGGACGTGCATGGCCGCGCGAAACGCAAGAAGTCATTTGCCATTGGTGGCGCGTCCTCGAAGGCGCTCACCGCCTTCACTCGCCAACTCTCGATCTTGCAAGATGCTGGACTGCCTATCCTGCGCAGTCTGCGCATCCTGGAAGGTCAAATGAGACCCGGCAGCCTACAGAATGCGACGCTGGATACGTGCGAAGACATTGAAGCAGGTTCAACGCTTTCAGAGGCCATGTCCAAGTCACCCAGGGTTTTTAATCGACTCTACATCAACATGATCAGGGCGGGTGAAGCAGGTGGTGCCCTGGAAGTGATTCTGCGCCGCTTGTCGGAGTTTATGGAGCGGGCCGAGTCACTGAAGCGCAAGGTGAAGGGAGCCATGATCTATCCTTGCGTGGTTGTGTTCGTGGCGGTCACTATTCTGGCCTTCATCTTGATCAAGATTGTGCCCCAGTTCGAAAAGATTTTTCTGGACTTTGGCAGTGACCTACCGCCGATCACGGTGCTGCTGACGAAGGTTTCCCACACGGTGGTCGACTTCTGGTGGCTCATCCCGGGCTTTCCGATTTTCCTGATGATTTTTGTGAATATCATCCGCAGGTTCCGCGACGGCCGGATGGGCTGGGACATGTTCATGATCAAGCTGTTTGTCATCGGACCCCTTTTGGAGAAGAATATTCTTGCTCGTTCGACGCGGACGTTGGGCACCCTGATATCGAGCGGCGTACCGATCCTGGAGGGTTTGGCGATCACGCGGGAGACGTGTGGAAACGCCGTCTTTGAGCGGATGTTCAGCAAGAT
>CAUZBP010000076.1:0-21863 GCA_963578105.1 Planctomycetota bacterium | reverse complement strand
AGACCACTGAGGAGGCAGCCGAACAGACCACTGAGGAGGCAGCCGAACAGACCACTGAGGAGGCAGCCGAACAGACCACTGAGGAGGCAGCCGAACAGACCACTGAGGAGGCGGTTGAGCAGACCACTGAGGAGGCGGTTGAGCAGACCACTGAGGAGGCGGTTGAGCAGACCACTGAGGAGGCGGTTGAGCAGACCACTGAGGAGGCGGTTGAGCAGACACCGTCTTCGGAAGCGGCAAGTGAACCAGAATCCGACTCGACGACTCAAGCCGACGGATCAGAAACTCCGCTGGAGAGCTCGACGGAATCGGACGTGGCAACCGGCGATGACACTTCGGCGGCGGTTGTCGTGGAATCTGGTGACTTGGATTCCGAGTCGGAAAAGAAAGGTGATTCTGCGGTCGGTTAGCCCATTGAGGATGAACATCAAGGACGTATTTCTTGGTGAAAAGTCCTGAAAGCCAGTTTAATAAGCGGGGATTTTGTTTTGGAGTCCCCCCCCGTGGAGTTGCTTGCGGGGCGACTGTAACTTATTTTAATATAAGATGTTAGCGCGGGGTTGATCGGCATCGTCCGCTGTTTTGTGACAACGAGCCTGTCGTTTGAAGTGGACAGATGGACGAAAGACTGCGGGCGAAGAGGACACATGTGGGGAATTTTCCTTGTAGAACAGATGTGTCAAGAATTTAAAAGGGTATATTGGGCTTGCCGCTTGCACAGGAGAAAACGGCATGTAGCATTTTGAGACTCCTCGCCGCGCAGTCGTTCATGAAGGAACTACAAGCAGCGGCTCTCTGAAAGGAAAGGCACACGTGCCACGGATTTACTCGCTTGCCAAAGAGTTGGGTTTCGACAGCAAAGAACTAGTTGATGTCTGTACTAAAGCAGGTGTCACTGGAAAGGGTTCTGCGCTAGCGAGTTTGTCAGATGATGAAGTCGAGAAGCTAAAGGCTTATTTAAAGGGTGGTGCCAAATCCACTGCCAAGACGGCCGAGACGAAGGCTGTGGAGCCCTCGGTAGAAGACGTTCGGGTGAAGCGTGGATTTACTCGAGACGACTACATTGGGCCAGGAGGTGCTGCGACAGATAAGCTCGAGACGAGCGATAGCGGCACAACGTCTTCCGGGACGGAAGTCAAGAAAAGTGACGTTGTCAAGCCCGCCGTCAAGAAAGGGCCTGTCATTAAACTGGCTGCGATGCCCAGCGCGAAAGAGCCCTCGGTTCCAGTATCGCAAGAGCCCGCTCCTCAAAAGCCCGATTTGAGATTGCCGCCTGACGCCATCCTGGGTGCGAAGGAAGGGTCCCGGGCACCCCTGGAACAGTTCACGAAACCAGACAAGCGCCGCAGTAAAGGGACTGCCGAAAGCACACCGAAGCCCACGGAATATATATCCGGGAAGAGCGAAGGTTCACCCGTAACGCGAAAGCGGGGCAAAGTGGACAAGCCTGCGGGGGGGAAAGATCAGTCCACAGGAAAGCGGGGACTCGCCGGTATGGCCGGGTCGCGGGTAGCCCGCCAGCAAGGTCGGAAGACACGGAAACCAGGTGGATTGTCAGCCCCCGGGGAATACGACTCGACACCGCGCTTGCGACGCGGCTCTCGACCGAAACGGCATTCGACCAATACGGCCGCCCCACGAAAAGACAAGATCACCTTGGTGCTGCCCTGTACGGTCCGTAGTTTTTCTGAGACATCGGGCATTTCCACCAGGGATATCCAGGGTGCTTTACTGGGGATGGGCACCATGGCCACGATCAACATGCAGCTCGATGCGGAGACTGCCGAATTGCTGGCCGCTGAACTTGGTGTTGAAGAGGTGGAGTTCAAACGGGAGACTTCCCTGGAAGATGTGTTGCTTCGTGACTTCGAGTCCTACGCCGACGACCCCGCCGATGTGGTACCACGACCGCCAATTGTAACTTTTCTGGGGCACGTTGATCATGGCAAGACATCGTTGCTCGATTCTATTATCGGAACGAGCATTGCCGATGGCGAAGCAGGTGGGATCACTCAACACATACGAGCTTATGCTATCGAAAAGGAAGGGCGACAGATCGCCTTTGTCGATACTCCGGGCCATGCAGCCTTCACGGAAATGAGAGCCCGTGGGGCTAATGTCACGGATATTGCCGTGTTGGTGGTAGCTGCGGATGACGGTGTTATGCCTCAGACCGAAGAAGCGACTAGCCACGCTCGCGCTGCTGGCGTGCCTATCGTTGTTGCGCTGAACAAGATTGATTTGCCTGGGGTGGACGAAAATAGAGCCCTGCAGACCTTGGCTGCCAAGGAACTGCTGCCTGCTGAGTGGGGTGGAGACATTGAAGTGGTCAGGACTAGTGCCACAACGGGTGAAGGAGTTGACAACTTACTTGAAACCTTACTGCTGACGGCCGACTTACATGAATATAAAGCCAATCCCCAGCGACCAGGCCAGGGGGTCTGTCTGGAAGCACAACAAGAGGCTGGACGAGGGGTGGTCGCCAAGTTGATGGTGAAGACGGGTACGCTCCGTGTGGGTGACATTGTCGTCTGCGGCGCTTCCCATGGACGTGTTAAAGCGATGTATGACACGTTGCATCCACGCCAAAAACTGAAAGCGGCGTCTCCTTCCACACCGGTAAATATCACCGGTCTCAACCGGGCCCCTGAGGCGGGAGAAGCCTTCTATGTACTGGACGACATTGTGCGGGCTCGTGACATTGCTGACCAGCGCGAAGTTCGTGCAAGAGAGCAGACGCTGGCTGGTCAAATAGCTCACATTTCGTTCGACGACTTTCAGACGCGTTTGCAGGAAGGTCGGCTCGGTGACTTGGGTGAAACTGTTAACTTGAACCTGATTTTGCGGGCCGATGTGCAAGGGTCGATTGAAGCGATCCAGAAGGAATTGGATAAACTGGATCACCCGGAGGTCAAAGTCAAATTGTTGCAAACTTCAGTGGGTGGAATCACGTTTGCGGATGTTACGCTGGCGCATGCGTCGCAGGCTGTGATCGTAGGATTTAATGTGATACCTGATGAAGCGGCCCGGGCGTTGGCAGATGAACGAGGAGTCGAGATACGTCGCTATGACGTGATCTACAAGGTCACTGATGACATCAAGGCGTTGCTGGAGGGCAAGCTCAAGCCCGAAAAGCGCGTCCTGGAATTGGGACGCGTACTTGTCAAGCAGGTGTTCAGCGTTAGTCGTATGGGTAAGATCGCTGGTTGCCACATTGTGAAGGGAACAATTGAACGGGGTTGCCGTATCCGCGTTAATCGGGATGGTCGGGGTATTGGAGACTATGCTCTCGATTCTTTGCGACGTGATAAAGATGATGTCAAAGAAGTCCGTGAAGGATACGAATGTGGAATCAGACTGTCAGGATTCAACGACGTCAAAGAAGGAGATGTGTTCGAAGCCTACAAGATTGAAGAAGTGGCACGCACTCTGGAAAGTGTTTAGCAGCTATAGGGGAACTTGATTTCTCGAACTGTTTTGCTCGGGTAGCCCGATCGGGCGTGTGAGATGTTGAGTTTCGCTAGATGATTGAAGTGCTCGTTTAGAGTTGCCCGACAAAGTCCGAAGGCTGGGGGACTCATCGCGAATCGGAGCCTTTGGATCTGGTCGAAGTTTAAAAACGCTTTTTGGTTGGCGTTGGCCAAGGAGGCCGCCGTGAGAATCGGCACTTTGTCAGCATGAGGCGGGTTTCATTTTACATGAACGTGTGACGTTGTCTTTCTGAACATCGCCGTCATGCAGTCGTGTTGACATTCAATCACAATGTTGTAATTCTTTTGCGAAGCATGGATTTTTGATGACGTCGCGGCGAGTCTTAAAAGTTGCAGAAGCTGTTCGTGAGGTAGTCAGCATGGCAATTCTCACGGATCTGCAAGATCCAAGAATTTCAGGTGTCACGGTAACCTTTGTCGAAGTGACTCCTGATCTACGTGAGGCAAAAGTCCACGTCTCAATCCGGGGAGATGAAAATCAACAACGATTGAGTTTGCATGGCTTGCGCAGCGCAGCGGGATATCTGCAACAAAAAGTGGGGAACAGGATTGAAACTCGCTATACACCGAAACTGAGATTTGAACTTGATTTGGGAGTGAAGAAGTCGCTTGAGATTACGCGAATTCTGGACGAATTGGCGCAGGCAAGGGAACAAGACTGTTCCGACGATAGTGAAGAACTTCAAGGAGATAATTAGCTGCCCGGCTCCCGATGGAGGTTTTGGCGAAGTGATGATGGCATCGCCCGTGGAATGCAGTGTACCACAATATTTTCCCCGGAATTTCGAGCTTCAGATTTTCTCTGCCGCCTCTGGAAATCAAGCGGTGGATGTCACGGGCTGCTTGTTCCAGAACACCAATTTACCACTAGTGTTAAACTGCTGGGCCATCTGTGTCCTCTCCAGTGATTTCATGTTATGACACCTTTTTAACGACTGTGATTTCTTTCTCTTGATGTGGTATTATCCGTGAAAGGCCCCCATGGCTATCTCCAATCGCGCAGCGATTTATGACAAAATCGACAGGATTTTGAAGAAACATTACAAACCTGTTGTTCCTCCAGTGGACTGGTCCGTTTTACAGCACGCGCTTTACGCGTGTTGTCTGGAGAATGCTCAGTACGATCACGCGGATGAGGCGTATTCCAAGGTCATGCAGACGTATTTTGACCTGAATGAAATTCGCGTGACGACCGTCGGCGAACTGAGCGAGTTAATGAGGGGTTTACCGGATCCAAGCGCGGCGGCGATGCGTTTAAGGCAAGTCCTTCAAAACGTTTTTGAATCCTGCTACTCCTTCGATATTGATTCGATGCGAAAACAGAACATCGGTAAGGCGGTTAAATTACTGGAAAAGTATCAGGCAACACCTTTTGTAGTTTCGTACGTTACGCAACAAGGTTTGGCCGGGCATTCCATTCCGAAAGACGCCGGAGTCTTGCAGGCTTTGTATATCGTGGGGGCGATCACGGCAGCCGAAGCAAAGCAGGGCACTTCACCCGGCTTGGAACGAACGATTTCCAAGAAGAATGGGTCTGAATTTTCCTCTCTTCTTCACCAGTTAGGCGCGGATGTGTTCAAAGCCCCTCGCGCTCCAGCTGTGCGCGCCATCTTGCTCGAGATTGATCCGGCGGCGAAAGAACGTCTGCCGAAACGAAAAACCAAGAAGAAGGAAGTCAAGTTGCCAGTAAAAGATAAAACCCAAAAGAAAGCGTCAACCCCAAGCAAGAAGGCTGGTAAAAAGGCTGTGGAGAAGAAAGCGACCACCAAGAAAGCGACCGTCAAGAAAGCGACCACCAAGAAAGCGACCACCAAGAAAGCGACCACCAAGAAAGCGACCGCCAAGAAAGCGACCACGAAAAAAGCGACCACGAAAAAAGCGACCACCAAAAAAGCGACCACCAAAAAAGCGACCACCAAAAAAGCGACCACCAAGAAAGCGACCACCAAGAAAGCGACCACGAAAAAAGCGACCGTCAAGAAAGCGACCGTCAAGAAAGCGACCGCCAAGAAAGCGACCGCCAAGAAAGCGACCGCCAAGAAAACTTCTCCCCAGTCCGCAGAAAAGAAAACAACATCTCGCCGGATCTCCAAACGCAAGCCCAAGTGATGGCGGCTCGCTACCGGCGGGAATCGCCACTGCAGAACAAGGAGTCTCCATTGCTGTGCCGTGTCTTATCTCCGTGGCTAATTGTTTCTCTGTTGTTGCTGTACGGGATGCCCTGCGATGCCGGTGCGAACCATGACTTGAATAGTACGATTGACGACATTCCTGAACCGATCGATTCTATCAGGGTGCGCACGGAGTCGGACGAGGATCGTGTGTTGGCCGCCGCTCAGGTTGCCATGGGCAGGTTGTTTTTGCAGCGGAGGCAATTCAAATTGGCTTTGAAAGCCTATCAAAGAGCGCATCGAGACGATCCGCATTCTGTTTCGGTGATGGCGGACATTGTGCAGCTTCAGTTGGCTCTCCACCGCGAAGAGGAAGCCGCACGTTATGCCCTGCTAGATACAGATACCCGTGATCAAGATCCAGCCCTTTTGCGGCAACTGGCAAGGATGCTTACCGAACAACTTGATTTTTCGGGTGCCATTAAACTGTATGAAAGGTCTGCGACATTCGATACGAAGCGGAAGCCCGATGCGGGAACAGTTCTCATACACCTTGAAAAAGGACGACTCTATTACTTGACGCAGCAGCATCAAAAGGCCGCCGAATCCTTCAAAGTTGTTCGTGATGCGCTGGAGAATCCAAAGCGTTACAAGTTGGATCAGCAGATGCGGCAGCTGGTACTCGGGAGGGCCGAAGTGACTTACGCATTGATGGCCGAAGTTCTTCTCGAGGCGGAGCAGTATGATAAAGCGGAAGCAATGTTTCGTGCTGCGAATTCCGCGAAACCAAATGATGCCCTTCTTGCCTATCGACTGGCCGATGTCGAAGCCCGTCGGGGCAAACCGCGACAGGCACTGGAATCCCTGCAGATTTTTCTGAACGCGAAAACGAGTCCGGAGGGAACAGGCCCTTACACGTTGTTGAGCAAACTACTTCAAGGGCTCGAACAAAATCTAGAAAGCGCGCAAAAAGAACTTATTACACGGCTGGAAACACTCTATCAAGAAGACTCATCGAACCAGGATCTGAGCTACTTTCTGGGTCGACAGTACTTACAGTCGAAGCAGTGGGACGAGGCCTATCGTATTTTTTCGATGGCAGTCACAAGAGAACCGAGTCTGCGCGGATACCACGGTTTGGTGGAGGTTTTATTTGCTCAAAAACGTGAGTCCGAGCTACTCGAAGTTTTGGGACAGATTGTGGTCAAGACCGGTACGCTTGAGATTTCCAAAGAACTGCAGGAATCGATTTCTGCGGACAAAGACCTCGTCAAACGTTGGATAGAAATTTGTGAAGAGTTGGATGCGGTCGACCGGAAGGAGATTCCTGGTGCGGCACTGTCAGTGGCCTTTCTGACGCTGCGTGCAGGAAATCACGAAGCGGCTGATCGTCTATACGCTCAGGCACTTGCAGCGGCGACAAGTCCTCCCGAAGAAATGGTCTTGGTCTGGGGAACGGAGCTATTCTTTGCGGAACGTCCCGCGCAAGCGGCACGGGTGATTCAAGAGGGGTTAGATCGAAGTATTGTGACTGAGGAAAATGCTTACGTTTATTATTTCCTGGCTGGAGCGCTCGAACTGGCAGGTCAGACCGATCAGGCTCTGGAGGCTGCCCGACAAGCCGCTCGAATTCGTCCGACCTCGCCTCAGTATCGAAGTCGGGAACCCTGGATCCTGTATCATGCCGCAAGGTACTCGGATGCCTATGCCAAGTACGGGGAACTTCTTCGCGACTTCGACGACGATCACACGATTCGAGGTGGACGAACGGCTCTGCGGGATGCGAGATTTATCCTGTCGAATGTCTGTGTCATGCGAAAAGATCTGGATGAAGCTGAGGAATGGTTGGAACAGATCCTTGATGAGTTTCCAGGGGACACTGGAGCCTTGAATGACCTCGGGTTCTTGTACGCAGATCGTGGTAAACGATTAGAACGTTCCTTGGAAATGGTCACGAAAGCAGTTGAGGTCGAGCCGGAAAATGAGGCCTATCTGGATAGTCTGGGGTGGGTGTTGTTCCGTTTGGGCGACTATGTCCGAGCCGTTGGATACCTGGAAAAAGCCTCGGATCGGGAGAATCCCGATGGGGTCATCCTGGACCACCTGGGCGATGTATACTGGAAGTTGCTTCGATATGAGGAAGCCCGGCAGGTCTGGCGACGAGCGTTACAGGCTTTTGAAAAAGTAGACGACCAGGAACAACTGGAAAAGACAGATGCCAAGATAAGGCAAAAACTGCCAGACTAACTCCCTGGCGAACTGAGCAGGTGATCATCCTCTTGCAGAGGCCGATTGCGATTTTCTCACGGAGGGTTTATTCCTTGAATTTTGACACCTTTAGGCGAGAGTGACACATGGCAGGGCATTCCCATTGGGCTGGTATCAAACACAAGAAAGCGCTCATTGACAATAAGCGCGGCAAGGTGTGGAGTAAGATTTCAAAAGCGATCATCCTGGCTGCCAGAACAGGTGGTGGGGATCCCGACATGAATCCTCGTCTTCGTGTACCGTTGGCCGACGCCCGTGCGGCCCGCATGCCCAAAGATAATATTGACCGAGCTATCAAGAAAGGAACGGGTGAGCTTGCAGGTGGGCAAGTCGACGAAGTGATCTATGAGGGTTACGCTCCCGGTGGTGTGGCAATAATGTGTGAAATCATGACCGACAATCGAAATCGAACCGCCTCGGAAGTCCGGAAACTGTTTGAAGTTCATGGTGGAAAATTGGGGGCGACGGGCTGCGTGGCTTATCTGTTCGACCGCAAAGGACTTATTCTGATACCGAATGACAAGACCGACGAGGATACGTTGATGGAGTTGGCATTGGAAACGGGAGCGGATGATATACGGTCTGAAGGCGAGAATTTTGTAGTCACCTGCGAGGTAGATGTTTATTCGGATGTGTGTGAAGCGCTCGAACAAGCTTCCATCGAAACAAGCGTGAAACAGGTTACCAGGATTCCGAACTCCAGTGTCGACCTTGATGTCAACGCGGGACGCAAGGTGATCAAGCTCATGGAAGCTTTGGATGACCATGACGACGTCCAGAGCGTTGCCGCGAATTTCAACCTTCCTGAAGAAGCGATGGCGGAACTGGCCGAGGACTAGAGTTCTTCTACAGCCTCCTTCAAGGCTCGTACCTTGGATCGCATTCCTAGTGCGCGACTCGATACCTGGTCCGAGTGGACACCTAAATACTCTGCCAGCTCACATGCCAGGTCGACATCGCGCACGCCTTGGTATTGGTTGACCATCTGGCTGTCGTGATAGATGGTTTGTCGATCAGACTTATATCCCGATTCGAAACAGTCCGCAAGTTCTTCGACCCATGCCTCGGGGATGCCTTTTTCTTGGCAGAGTTCGGCGGACCAGATCTCGTCGCCGACGCATTCGGAGAGCAAACGCAAGGCTTTCAGGCGGGTCAACATCGATTTACTTGATTTTCGGAAAAGGATCTTGCTGAGAGTTCGTGCTTAAAAAAACGGTAGTGGTCCAGTCGCTGGATCTGCAAATGGGGAATGGGGCAGCAACACGTGGGTTGAACGCTTGTGCCAGCTTTTTATATTCTAACCTACTCTTCATGTGTCAGCGAACGGAGGTAAGCACCCGAGAACGACAGGCGAAAATCTGTGGTAACGTAGGCACGAGATGACCAGTTTTGTGTATTTGTTCCACGCGACTCAGCAGAGTGTGAAACCACCATCGATAACGAGTGAGGCTCCCGTCATGTAACGCGCTGCGTCACTTGCCAGGAAGACAGCCAGCGCACCCAGGTCCTCGGGATGTCCGAAATCACCTAGCGGAACCTGAGAACGGTAGTGCTCGACGACCTCCGGATGAATTCTGGACCAGCGTTGATTGGCTTCGGTCATGAACATACCAGGGTAGATGGCGTTGGCGGTGATACGTTCCGGTGCCCAGTCGACAGCCGTAGCGCGAGTGAATTGGACCACTGCTGCCTTGGCGGTTTCATAATGTCGACCCGCGATTTTCTGCCCTACAACAAAGGCATTGGTCGAAGCGACGTTGATGATCCTGCCACCCTGACCCCGTTCGATCATGGCGCCACCCAGCAGCTTGGTACATGGTCAAATTCAGGTCCATCAGTTCGCGCCACTTGGCCAGTGGCATGTCCTGAGTGGGGATATTTTCGCGACGACCTCCAACGTTATTGATCAGAATGTGGATGGGTCCAAAGCGTTGAAGTGCCTGCTGGCAGGCTGATTCGCATGCGGACATGTTGCTCATGTCCACCTGCACGGTGTCTGCCCGGCGCCCCAACCGGCGAATTTCCTCGGCGGTGGTATCAAGGCTTTTGGTTTCTCTGCCGGTCAGGACAACATCTGCTCCTGCTTCGGCGATGGCCAGGACCATCTCGCGACCGAGACCTCGGCTCCCACCTGTAATGAACAGTCGTTTGCCATCAAGGCGAAATCGATCGAGAACTCCCATGATTGTCAACTCCGTTGTAAGCAGTGGTCGCAATCCCTCAGCAACTGCACGTTCCAAAATCAATTCGAAGGCAGGAAATCTGCTTACTTCGATTTAAACCAGAAGGGCGCAAGTGTCAATTAGACCTGGAAAGTAGCCAACTTCGTGACGCGTGTCAGACGGGTACGAGCGATAGTCAGGAACTCCGCGAAGTCTCGCAAATTCTGTGACAGAATTATTAACTGCCTCGATCAACACTGGACGATGAGAACAGGGTTACCTATTTCCGTCAATCATCAAAATCTGGCAACTCGATCATGTTGGCAAAGTGGATGCTGGCACTACTAGCAGCCTGTTCTATCGGCGGCTGTTGCAATCCGAGGCCATATCGTCCATGTGGACCTGGATTTCTTAACAACGCCTTTGTTCCACAATCATTCGCCGGTGCTGATTTCCGGGCCGCCTGCCAACGACACGATGACTGCTATGCCACAGGTGTTTGTTCGCGAAAAGCATGTGACGACCACTTTTTGAATGAGGTCCTTGCGTCCTGTGACTGTTCAAAACATCCCCGCTGGTGTCGCCATTGGTCCTGGCATTGGTACTTAAGGGTTCGCCTTCTGGGGAGGCTGGGTTATCACCCAAGACGAACGTGTTGCGGACAACTATGCTGCCCCCGCCAGGTTTGCCGCCAGAAGCAATGTTCGAATTCAGTCTCTGATGGGGATCGAGACCCCTGTTGCCGAAAGTGTGCCGGGGATTAGGTGTGTGTGGGCAGGTCAGGAACCCGCCATTTCCACATTTTCTGGTCTACCCTGTACGAAGGCGGTTTTCGATCTTACTCAAGGCATCTTCCATCGTCCAGCAATGGTCTAGAAGTTCAATTGGTTTGCCCTTGGTGATCCAGGTGTCCACCCGTTTTTGAGCAGAAACCACCGTGCTGTGGCTGCGTCCACCAAAGTAATAGCCGATCTCTGAGAGGGCAGCCCGCGTGTACTTTCGGGCCAACCACATGGCCAACATGCGAGGATGGCTAACGCTCTTCGATTTTCGCTGTGAGCGCAATGTACGAGGTTCCAGCCCGAACACATCACAGACCGTCTTTTCGATCTCTTCCATCTTCACGATGCGGTGCGTGGTACGAAGGACGTCTTCCAGGCATTGCTTTGCGAAGGCAAGAGAGATTTCCTTACCAAGTGCCTGACTGGACGCCTGCAACCGATTGATCGCGCCGCGAATTTGACGTGCATCTCCCGAAAAATTGGCAGCCAAGTGCTCCAAAACGCTTCCAGATAGGTTGCACTTGCAGTCGGCCGCCATTTGTCGGGCAATTTCTCGCCGAGACGCATGGTCCGGCAGATCGATTCGGCATACCAAGCCTCCGGACATCCGCCCCACGATGTCACTACCCAATGACAGCAGGTCGTTGGGCGCGCGGTCGGCAGCTAGGACCAACTGACGTCCCGCACGTAAAACTGCATCCATAGTATGCAGCAACTCGATCAAGGTTGCCTTTTTTCCAGAAAAGAACTGCACATCGTCCAGAATGAGAAGATCGGCATCACGATACTTGCGCCGGAAGTTCGGTAATCCGCTTCCGTGCAGGGCTTCGAGGAAGTACCCCGTAAATTGTTCGGCAGACAGATAGACCAGACGTTTCATTTGTCCAGTTCGTCGAAGCGAACTCCAAAGGCCCTCCAGTAGGTGGGTTTTTCCTACTCCATGCGGTCCGAACAGAAACAGAGGTGACACACTTCCCGGGCTCTCTGCAGTCGTCAGGCAGGACGAGTATGCAATTCGACTGCTTGGCCCAACAACAAATCGATCCAAACGGGAAAACTTGCGCTGCTGACTGAGTTGTGCCGAATTGGAGCGAGATCTTGAATCAGGGCGAGCGAGTGGGCTCTGTGGTTGCGTTGGTAATCTGCGAAGAGCCTGATCCACACGAAATTCGACGTAGGGCAGACATGGCAGACGTTGTTGCTGATGAATGTCGGTAAGTACCGCTTCCAAATCAGAACGAAAATGGTTGCGGACCCAGTCGAGCGAAAAACGGTCAGCTGCCAACACGGTCAGGGCTTGTGTATTCAATTCCAGCCGGGTCGTCCTGCCGAACCAGAGATCAAACCTCTGCTGCCCAATTTTTTCGGACAAGGCAAGACGGATTGTTGACATGATCTCCTTATCGTGCACGATTACATCCTGTACTCGAATATTCAGCGCAAACCGCGACCGCACACGAAGCAACCGAATTGATTTCGGTTAATGGGGGTCGGTGATGGTCTGACGAATTGGACCGACGCGACGACATGGCGTCAGTAAGCTGGTTGGGTGGAAGTTGATCACAATTTTACGACTGCTAGCTGGTTTGTCAAACCACCTCACTGCGTGGAGCGAAAACTTTTTTTCGTGGTCCAATGAAGTGATGTAAAACGCCTGAAAATCACGTAGTGGAACTGACTGTCTGAAAAATCTTTTTTTCCTCAACGGCTGAAGTGTGGAAAAGATGTTAGTTGCCAATGTAACAGATGGTCCAAGACGGCCAACAAAACTTTTCTGTGGGAAATTCTCAGGTTGGCCAAGACAAAAGCGAGTCGTCCAGGCTCCATTGGCTGTTGGCAAGCCACGCATCTAAGAATACGTCTTCAAAAAGAACCATTGCCGGTTACAAACTGAAAAACCAGCTGATAAATAGGTGTTAACTGCCGGAAAATTGGCGGCGTCCACCGACAAAACGAGTTGATCGCGATCCGTCTGACTCACCAGCCATTGTGCATAACGACTTGCCTCAAGTCCCCATCCGTGCCCTCGGACCTCAGGGATCAGGCCCAGGTACATTAATTCCCATTGGTTTTCCCGCATGTGGTCTGTCAGGAGCATGCAGCCGACATCCTGTGACCGAAATCGCAGGAACAGCCAACGTCCGGGATCAAACACGCCCGTATGACGATATCCTTCCAAAACCGCGGTCATCTTGCGTGAGCCATTGAGGTCCACGCAATCGAGCGACTGCTGATACGTGGACTGCACAAGGTTGGCCATCCGCTGCATCTGGTCGAGTTCACAGCTTTGGTATTCTAGGTAGGTTACACCGGCAGTTTCTGGGAAATTTTTCCGGCTGCTCGTCATGTGCATCAGTAGCGAAACGCGACGAAAACCTGCCCGACATAGAGCGGCAGCGTTCACTTCACTGTCCGTCGGAACCAGGCACTGGGCAATCTCCACATCGGCTGTTTCCGAGTAGCGATCCATTTCTGCCAAGAGCAAACCGGTGGCATCTCCGGCGGCACCGGGTTTTAGTTGGGGGGCCGACAACGCCGCTGTTTTTCCGGGCAGGAGGTGACACCACGAGGCGCCGATTATTTCGTCTTGATGCTTGACCCGCAAAAGGCCCTCCAAAGACAGCGTTCCATGGGTGGCCTGAACGAGATAGTCCTGAACCAGGGAGTCCCGTCGTGTGGATTCCAAGTCTTGAAAGATCAGTTGTAACGCGGTTTTGCGTTCACTCGGAGCAACTGGGGCCACATCTAGTTCACTACCGGTTGTCATCATGGCCGCATGCCTGGAACTTTGTCGGAGAATGGGCCCCAACCAGGGGAATGTGTCTTGGAAACGGGTGTCTTTTGTAGTGCCCCCGTAGGCGGGACCAGTCAGTTGGATCGCCCGACCAAGCGTTGTTTGTTTTGAAGACGCGGCCGATTTCAGTTTTGTTAAGCGACCAGATTCTACACGTTGTCGCCAAGTTGACCATCCCTTTGCAAACCTTATCCTGTATTTGGGACGTGCATTTCAAGGAACAGGATTCGGGTGATCATTCTGAGTGGATGAATCGTGTTTGAATATGAGGGAAGACCGGACTGAGCGGTAGGGAGATTTGAAATTACCAGATGTTCTTACCGTGATCCTCTTCTAATGACTGTTCAAACGCTTTGCTCAATCGGTACCCGTGCCCGGGACGATTGAGTTCCAGTTCCACATCAAGACGTGTGTAGGGCGCATCGGCCCGGACGATGGCAGCGGTGCGAATGCGAAGCGCACTTCGAGGTTTTCCACTCCACTTGACCAGGTAGAGTCCTCTTGCCAGTGTTGACACGGGTCTTAAACCGCACCGTTTAGTGACCAGTTCGACGAGTTTGGTTTCGTCGTCGGTGAACCCTCGAAAACTGATTCTCTGCAGTTGTTGTTTTTTGTCGAAGTAATAGGTCAACGATCCCGCCAAATCGTACTTGCTGGTTCCTGTGACCAAAGGCACGCGCAGCCCGTTGAGTTCAAGGTCGGCCAACTGCGTTGTGACACGGGGCCACCGGAACATGACCCATTCCGGAGTCACGTTGAATCGAAAAATTTCATTTAATTCCGTAACAGGCTGTCCTGTGATGGGATGGCTTGACGTTGTTTCCAGGTGGGATGGGGCGGCAAGTCGGCGAGTGTCATCGAGCGCGGACGAAGGATCCGGTTCACTGGGAGTGGTGTCACTGTGCCAGACCGTGCCGACTTTTTGGCTGATGGATTCCAGTCCTCCTTGCTGCATCACAAATGGACCACCGATACCGGCGGCAATTGCGGTGGGAAGGAAGAGGCGTCGCAAGGGGAAAATCATCATGATCACCGTTGGATTTAAAAACACTGCAGTACCTTGGAGAAAAATCGTCGTTTCGTCGAGGTTGACTTTGAAGGTCATGCAGTGGAACTTGTATTTTACCCAAAGCGATTTGTCGTCAGAGCGAATACAAGTATGCCGAGAAGCTGCTTGATGGCGGGAAAAGGTGGTGACTGTGGGGAATACGAAAAGTGTTGTGGATGTGACAATAACGATTATTCCGATTCACCAAATTGCTCATCAAGTATCTTTGTCGTGGTGCCCAGAATTGCCGCTGCGTACTCGTAGTCAGAAAAGTACGTTTCGCGTTCCCTAGCCATTTGAATCCCAAGCGACACAAGCATCTGTTCTGCTTTTTCACTCGGATAGCGCCGCTTGAGTTGCTTGTGGTGGCTCTGGAAATCTTCGTCACCCAGGGCTACGTCGAAAGTGGGCCAACGGCGGATAAGGTGTTGTGGATTGTGAGAGAGGATCTCTCGTCGACAATAAGCTGCGATAGGATTCAAGTCCAGTGTGGCTGCCAGGGCACCCGCAAGCACCAACAAGCGGTCGCGGACCAGGGGCTGCCTGCGTTGTTGGCTGGCACGTGCCAGATGAAGGTATATTCCAAGATGCCTTGCCGAGCTATGCATGCTTCTATCATGCGATCTTCTACTCACTTCGCAAGAGGCATCACCTGAAGCCCCGTCAAAATCTCTGGCGCGATAGGGTGACGTGCAGTGGACTGCAGATCGGTGAGACTGCAGCAAGTTCAATGGTTGATCTGAATTTACTGGTAACCAGATTTTCCAGTCGGGACAAAGCTGATGTGGACAGGGACTTCTGATCCTCACAACCAGCGACCACACAGAACACGATCCTGCAGTCCGTGGATTTTGTTTTCCAACAAAGGATTATTTTGTAGAACGCCTGCTCAGCTATTTTTTCAGATGCGAGGAAAGGTTTGGTGAGAGGGTAACCGAATCGGGATAAAAAGCACGGAAGTCTTTCAGTTGAAATGAAGCCTTGTGTGACCAGGAGGCCTGGAAGTGTGGTTGACTGACTGCGTACAATTAGATTGTGAATTCTTCTGATCTGGATGACTACCGGTGGCTCGTCACTGACGAGGCTGCCAAGTGGCTTCAACACGTAGCGAAGCAGCATGAAAATCTGGTTTCGTTGACATCACGGCTGCGCAAACAATTGAGTGCGAGGCGTACCCACCTCATTTTAGACCAGGTTCAACTGCGGCAGCGCGCCCGCGTCAAATTCAGGGCGGCTGAGCAAATGTTTTTTACCCGGAAAGGCTTGCAACAGGCGACGGGCCAAACGGTTGCAGAATACAAAGCGGCTCGTTTTCATTCAGCCATTTCGGTAGTGGACCTATGTTGCGGTATCGGAGGCGATTTGCTGGCATTAGGGGAAGGTCGGTCGGTACAAGGTGTGGAACGTTGTTCTGTGACCGCTCTGCTGGCTGCCACGAATTGCAGCCGACTGAGTTCTGGAACGACAAAAGTGCTGGGCAGGGACCTTGTCGTCTCAGACGTCACGGATGTACAGGCTTGGCATCTTGATCCGGATCGGAGGATCAAAGGTGGGCGGACGGTACAGGTTCAGTTGCAGCAACCGAACGACGGCATGATTACCAAATTGTTAGAGCGCAATCGAAACGGTGCCATCAAGTTGGCACCTGCCAGTGTCGTACCGGATGCGTGGTTGGAACAGGCTCAGATCGAATGGATTAGTCATGCACGTGAATGCAAGCAATCGGTTGTCTGGTTCGGCGAGCTGACTGACAAGCCGGGCAGCCGTACCGCCACTCACTTGACACCGGATGGAGAGGCGGAACACTTTCACGGGCTTTGGGACCTGCCTGTTCCGGTGGCATCTGACATGGCACGTTTTGTTGTCGAGCCGGATCCGGCCATTCTGGCGGCCCGTTTGACCGGCGCACTGGCCGCTGAAAAGAACTTGCATGCAATTTCATCAGCTGCCGCTTATCTGACGGCTGATTGTCCACTGCAGTCCCGGTTGGCAGCTTCCTTCGAGATCCAAGAAATGTTGCCATTCGAAGTCAAGCGGATTCGTCAACTACTTCGCGAAAGACAGATAGGCCGCTTGGAGTTAAAAAAACGCGGCGTAGAGATCGACTTGATCCGTTTGAGAAAACAATTGTCCTGCCAAGGGGAGCATGCAGGCACACTGCTACTGATGCCACGCGAAGAAAGAACGATTGCTGTATTGGCACGCCGGGTGACTTGACTGGTCGAACTGGTTTCCTGTTTTTCTCCGACAAACGAAGCGTCAGAGCAGGCAGTTGTCAGCCAGTTATTCTTTAGTTTCCTCTTCGGTCTTTTCTTTAGCTTCCTCTTCGGTCTTTTCTTTAGTTTCCTCTTCGGTCTTTTCTTTAGTTTCCTCTTCGGTCTTTTCTTTAGTTTCCTCTTCGGTCTTTTCTTTAGTTTCCTCTTCGGTCTTTTCTTTAGTTTCCTCTTCGGTCTTTTCTTTAGCTTCTTCTTCTTTCTTCTTGGCTTCTTCTTCTTTCTTCTTGGCTTCTTCTTCAGCCTTACGTTTTTCTTCTTCTATTTTTCGCTTAGCCTCGTCCTCGGCTCGCTGTTTTTCCTTGACTAAATCAGGAATAATTTCAGTATCCGGCATGGATTTTTGCAGCTTCTGGAAACCCGGAATGGTGATTTTCGTTTGCCAGATATAGAGCTTTTTGAGATTTGGAATAGCTGCCAGTTGATCGACCCCTGCGTCGCTTACTTTGGTTCCATAAATATTCAGCCATTCCAGGTTCGCAAGGTGCTGGAGATGAGGCAGGCCGGCGTCAGAAATATCGGTTTCTTCGAGGTGGAGCTTCTTCAGGGAATCCATGTTTTTCAGACTAGCCAGGCCCTCGTCAGTAATCTGGGTATTCTTCAGGTGCAGATGGATCACGCGACTAAGTTGTGCCACATACGCCAACCCCTCGTTGTTCAATGCTTTACCACTCAGATGAAAGTCAACTTCCCGCCGATCATCGTTCATGGCGATTTCTCGAACCGTTCCTCCAAACTCCTCAATCTTTCCGATAGCCTCTTGGTCCAGCGCGGCTTGAGCGATCTTCTGCTCGGCCTCCCGTTCAGCCTGAAGGAGGGCTTTAACTTGTGCCGGTAATCCCGCTTTCAGCTCGATGGCTAATTCCGTTCTGATCTTGGCGCGCAGGCTGGTTTCCAATTCGGCCTTCACTTCTTCCTTGATTTGACTGACAAGCGCGTCCAGGAGCCCTGCAGTAGATCCGGCAGCGGCGCTCGCAGGAGCGGATCTTTTTTCCGCGCTCGATGCAATGGCCTGCGCCAGTTCTTCCGGATCGTGATCGGCATTTGGAAGACGGCCGATAGCAAGAATTTGTGCGTAAGTAGGAGCGTTGTCCCCTAAAGCGGCGACGGACAACTGGCCAACTTTCTCCAATGCTGCAATTATTTGTTGCTTCGCTTGATCAGCGTCGGAACCGAGTAGTGACTTGAGTTCGTCCTTGTCAAGCAATTTACCGAGTTCAGAGCCATAGGAGTTCCTCATGCTCTTGGCTTTGCCAGGAATGTGGCAGACATTACATTTTGCCGCTTCTACGGCAGCAGCAAAATGTTCGTTCTGCGCCCCGTCAACGTACTTTGATTTGAATTGTTCAAAAATCGGAGGAATGGCAAAGGAGATTTGTACTGTTAGTAAGACGGTAAGAACAGCGATCAATGCCACAGAAATCCTTCGTAGTGAAGTCATCAATGATACTCCTCGAATTCATTGGTACAAATGTCGTCGCAAGACGGGTGGAGGCAGGGTAATGTCTTCCACCTCCTGTACCATTCTGAGCAACGAGGAGGGCTTCGTCAAATGGTTGTAAGGAGGTTCCGGAGGCTCGAGGGGAATTCAGAAGCCCCGGAATCTCCTGGAAGCAAGACCGGATGGGGATTTCGAGCCACAATTTCTAGAAGAAACTGGCGAAAAATGTCACTCCGGACCCGTGAAGCAAAGTCCGTCCGGACTTTCTCAGCGCTACGGAAGACGAGAAACACGTTCTCCGGGCACACGGACCTTCCCGGGTTCGGTCATTCTCCCTGTTAACGCCGGACGGAGGTCTTTTTACGACGCCTCGTTTTGCGGGTTTGCCGTGGAGGTTTTTCAGCCGAATCACCTGGGTTGTTTTTGGTTGCCCCTGCCAGTTTTTCCAGAGTCTCCTTCGGGGTTGTGAGTAGCTCTTCCGTAAAGCGAGCCTTGTAATGCATAGCGCTGTCCGCACCGTTAAATGCCAGAACTTTTTCTTTCAGTTCGATGCGTTGTCGAACGACCCGCCCGGCCCTGATGTCGAATTTTACACTGCCGTTGGTCAGTCGCTGGACCAACTGCGCTTGAATCTTTGGGTCATTGATGGGGGTCAGGATTTCTGTTCGGACCGAGATCGTGGCTAGGCCAGCAACTACTTTTTTTAGTTGAAAAACTTGCCGACTCTTAATATTGGCGATCTTCCCATCGTTTCTTCGCACGGGGATCATGTTTGGCGTGTCCCAAGTTGCACCGATCTGTATCGGATTTTTTGGTAAAGGAATAGTCACCTGCCCACCACCAAAACCCGGCGTTTTACGACGATCATGACGCTCGACGATTTTCCCCAGGGCGTTGAGAGTAATCGTTGACAAGGTAATGCCAACGTTGGCAGCGGCATTCTCATATTCAGGAGGTGGAGTCTTGTCCTGTTGGCTGTTGTATGCAATTGCATCTCTGCCGGTGACCTGTTGCCACATGTCAATTTTCTCGACCAGGTGGGCAAAGGTGGCATGGCCATTCGGGTTGACTGATGTGATGTGCCAGGCCTTGGTGGAACCGCTACGGGTTTCTGCGGTCTGTGTAGTCCCTTGGATTCTAGTCTCTACGGTCACTAGATGCAGGACATCCCAACGGAGATGTTCACCCGCCTTGAATTTGTAACGCAACAGGAACTCACCTTCGTTGGTAACAGGAATCGTCGCGCCTGACTCGGGTGTAAGCTGTTTGTCTGATGCCTGACTAAGAGACGGCTGCAGAGTCGCTGTCAGAAGACATGTCCATAACGTCACGTAACAGAGTAGGGCAGGACGATAGGAGTTCATGCTGCGCATCCTTGCGTGAAAATCTTGAGGTCTGTCAGGGCGCGGCAACTATAGGTTAGAGGTTGATTCGGAGTCAACGCAAAGATCGTCGGGCCGTTTTGCTAGCACGTTTCGTCCCTGTCATGACGGATTGCGACTCGCCTCGGCAGAAGGTACATCAGAAGTACGAACCGAATCAGGGCAACCGGCCGCTTTTCGACAAGCCTGGGCGATGCCTGCGGCATCGAGGCCCAGGCCGGCGAGTAACTCGCTTCGCTCCCCATGTTCAATGAATTCGTCAGGTATACCCAATCGCAGGACATGACTTGCATCGAGGCCGGCGTCAGTAGCTGTTTCTAGCACAGCGCTGCCGAAACCACCTGATAATGCTGCTTCTTCAACAGTGACGACGAACGGATATTCCCGAATCGCATGTCGGATTGTTTCCTGATCCAGGGGTTTGACAAATCGTGCATTGATGACGCCCACGTCAAGTTCGTCTTTGCGCAGCGCCTCAGCGGCCTGCATGGCATGTGTGAGGAGCGTTCCGCAGCAGATGATCATGCCGTCTTGGCCCCAGTGAAGGATTTCCGAACGTCCCAACTTCACGGGCGCCCGATCGCCCGAAACGGTATCTGCCGCGGCTTTGGGATAACGTAGTGAGCAAGGTGACGTTTGGCTGAAAGAAAATTCCAGCATATGACTCAGGTCGTAAGAATCACCCGGTGCCATCACAATCATGTTGGGGAACAGCCTCATATAACCGAGGTCAAAGACTCCGTGATGCGTCGGGCCATCGGGTCCGGTTAATCCGGCGCGGTCCAGCATGAAAGTCACCGGCAGGTTTTGTAGCGTCACCTCTTGGAAAATCTGGTCCAAGGCCCGTTGCAGGAAGGTGCTGTAAATGTCGACGATCGGGCGTGCGCCGGCCTTGGCCTGGCCAGCGGCAAAAGCGACCGTATGGGATTCACAGATGCCGGTATCGAAAAATCGATCTGGAAACTGATCTCGTACCGGTTCCAACTTATTACCCTGGCACATGGCAGCAGTCATGACCGTGGCTTCGGGGTGCTGCTGCATTTGATCCAGAATCGCATCCCGTGCGAAATGTGTGTAGGATTTTCCGCCTCCTTGGCTGTTGGGGATTGGTCTGCCGTTTTCCTGTTTGAATGCAGGTGGCGTGTGAAAATAGACAGGGTCTTCAGCCGCAGGTTCAAATCCGTGACCCTTTTCGGTGACGACGTGGAGTAACACTGGTTCTTCAAAATCCTGAACCATCTTCAAGTACTTGCGCAGTAAACCGATGTCATGCCCGTCAATTGGCCCGATGTAGCGAAAACCCAGGTCTTCGAACAGCATGCCCCCGTGCAGGCCCGCTTTGACCCCTTCCTTCAACTGAGCCAAGAAACGTTCGACAGGATCCCCAAACACGGGCACCCGATTCAACATTTTGACAATTTCCACCTTCAAGCCGGTGTAATACGGATTGGTTCGTAGGCGGTCCAAATAATTTGCCATTCCTCCCACGCGGGGACATATGGACATTTTGTTGTCGTTGAGAATCATCAGAAGTTTTTTTTTCCCACCAGCATTGTTCATCGCCTCAAATACAATCCCCGAAGGAAAAGCACCATCGCCAATGACGGCGACCGCGTGTCGGTCTTCCCTGCCCAATAGATCGTCAGCAGTGCGCATGCCCAACACGGTTGAGATGCTGCAGCCGGCATGCCCGGTCATAAACAGGTCGTACTCGCTCTCTTGGGGATTCGGGTATCCCATCAAGCCACCACGTGTGCGGATCGTACTGAACTCGTGATACCTTCCGCTAATCAGTTTGTGCGGATAGATCTGATGGCCCGTATCCCAAATCAAGCGGTCCCGGCGAAAATCAAAGCTGCTGTGCAGCGCCAGGCAAAGTTCAACCACCCCCAGGTTCGAAGCAAAATGTGCTGTTCGGACGGTCAGGATTTTGCACAGCGCATCACGCATTTCATGAGCCAACTGATTCAATTCGTCCACAGACAAATTTTGCAGGTCGAGAGGAGATTCGATTTGCGATAAGAGCTTGTGCATTAATGATTTCTTTCCAAGACGTAGTGGGCCAGCGCTTCCAAGTTGTCGGCCCGTGAATTGAACGATGTCAGGGCAAG
>CAUZBP010000075.1:0-22597 GCA_963578105.1 Planctomycetota bacterium | reverse complement strand
GCGCTTGGCCGAATAGCGGGCCAGGGAACCATCGACCCGAGTCGTGCGAATCGTGTCGGGAACATCAGGGCCCCACGTCTGGCCTCCGTCACGACTCAGGTGCCGTCGACGGTAGAGTCCCGAATTCTGACGTCCGTCCAGTAGCAATTGGCCGTTGGTCAGTTCGACGACTTCGTCTTCGTTACTGCCGGGCCCCCAGATTGGTTTTCCAACCTGCCAGGTCTTTCCGTGGTCGTCGGAATAGAAGGTGAATAGGTCCTGCTCGAGCGGGCCGTCGGGTGTCTTCGACGCGTTCCGTTTCGCGGGTATCACCAATCGACCATTGAGGGCCTGGTTGTGGTCCTGCCACTGTAGCTGGATCCCGTTGCCCGGCCCCGGGTGGGCAATGCGCCAATAAAGACCGTCACTGGTTTCATGAGGTTCGTCAGGGTAGATGATCTGTTTGCGCTGGGACCACGTTTTGCCGTTGTCGGTGCTGGCGCGGACCCAGACCACGTGGTGGCCGTCGGCCGCCCGTGGACTTTGTCCGGGGGGTGGGGAATCCGAACCGATGTCCGCAAATTGACCGTAGAGCAGAAACACGGTTTCTGTTTCCGCGTCGAAAACGGGGGTCGGATCGCCGAAATCGACTTTCTCTCCGTTAGGCCGGAAACCGGGGTCGATCACGACCAGTGGTTCCCAGGTCTGTCCGTTGTCTGTACTGCGTCTCATCACCATGTCGATCGGCGCGTTTTCTTCAGTACGCGGGTCGTTTCCCAACCCACGACGGCCCTCGGCGAAGGCCAGGATTGTACCGTCCTGGGAGACAACAGCTCCGGGAATGCGGTACCGATGATAGCGATCCTGGCGGGTGACATAGGTCTTGGTGTTGATTTCTCCGTTGGGAATGCTGTTGGGGGAAACAAAGGGAACGGAGATAGAGACGACCGGAGCCTCGCCTGCACAGTGCGTTTTACCCGAGAGGAGCAGGACAAAAAAAGACAAAAGCAGGAGACGGAAAGCGGGTAACAACATGGACTCTCCTCAGGCGTAGAAAGCGGTCGTGGATGGAAAAGGGTAGGAAGAAAAACTGGTGGAACCGGCATCCTAGCAGAGGAACTCCGTGAAATCCAGCAAGCCGCGGATGGGGCCACTAGGCGGTGCATTTAAAGTTTTGTTATGCTGCGTTCGCTGTTGTTGTTCTGTCCCGTCGCTTCAAATGAGTTCGTTATCATGAGTAATCCGAGGATCGATTCGCCTGATTCACTTCCTGACTGGGTTTTGCCCTGGCCCTCATTCGAGGTGGATTGGAGTCGCGCGGGCTTGCTGGTGATCGATTACCAGAACTACAGTTCCAGTACCCATCTCGGCATGGTCCCGATGCTGTCCCAGAGGTACCCGGAGGTGGCGGACTACTACGTCGGACGAATTCAAAAAACGATTCCCAACACGCGTCGATTGCTGGACGCGTTCCGGAAAATGCAGAGAGAAGTGATTTTCACGCGGCACGGTTGTTTGCTGGCTGATGGTCGAGATCTGGTCTTGCGCCGGCAACGCCGGGACAGTGACGCCCGGGAGCAGAGCGATCAGCCGACGTTGTGGTCGAAGGGAAGTCCGGAACACGAAATCGTGGCGGAGTTGGCGGCCCTCGATGATGAATTGGTGATCGACAAGAACGCGAGCAGCCCGTTTAACGCCACAGGGATCGATCAGCTGGTGCGCAATATGGGCCTCGAGACACTGGTGTTGACGGGAATGGCGACTGACATGTGCGTGGAAACGACGGCGCGGGATGCGGCGGATCGGGGTTACAATGTGATTGTTGTGGAGGATGCGGTCGCGACATTCTTTGAGGAACATCACCGCGCGGCGCTTTCTGCTTTGGGGCGCGTCTATGCACAAGTGTGGAGCACGGATCGCGTGTTGAGCGCGCTGGAAGACTGATGCAAACCTGAACAAGGTGTACGCACCCCTGTTCCGGATTCTTGAAGCCGTTGTTGCGGGCGTAACAGAGTTCGCGCCGTCTCGATGGATGAAATCCAAATCAAACCGGCCAGCGGGCCGGCCGGCGTCATTGGTATCCGTTCTGCTGGGGATACATGAGGGCGGCTGGCAGTACGAAGATCAAAAATCGCATGACGGGTGCTGGAACCGTTTGGGCAGACTTTGTGTCGGCCTCGTTGCACACCCAGTGGTTGCGCCTGCCTGCAGTCCATCCCGTCGTGTTCGAGGAGGGAATTCGGAACGTCGAGGTTACCAGTGCATCCCGGGGATGGTGGTGACTAGCTTGAGTACAGCGATGAGGTTCGAGGTATCACGAGCGACTTCTGCGCCGGAAAAAAATATCGTGGGCAGAATAATCGTCTAATTTCCGGAATGGGTCACCCGGGGGGGACCCACTTGGCAGCACTGGTCGCGCCGGGAGGGTAAGATAAGTGCCTGGATTAGGGATTCCAAGAAATCCGACGGTGAAACATGATGTGTATGCAGTTTAAAAGAACGTGCCACCGGTGGAACCCGTTTCCTATCAGGTTGTCCTGCCAACACCTGCTGACCGCGTCGGTAGCGTTGACCTGTGTCTTGGTTATGCCGCTGGGTGTCGGGGCCGGAACCATCATCTTGGAGGACACGCTACACGGATCAACAAGCGGCACCAGCGAGGGTGGGGAATTCCTGGGGAACGGCTGGCGCGTCACGGACCAGTATGACTCCATCTACTGGCATATTCCGAGCACCTCCATGGGGGCTGTGGAATGGGATGTTCGTGGTCTGTATCCGGATGAGAGTCGTCCGGAGTTGGGCGATGCGTCCGACTTGTTCCATATGTATGACTACACGTTTCACAATTCGGATTCAAATTACAGCCCGGGTTACCGGGGAAACCCTTATAAGCATCTGGTGCGAAAACAAGGAAATCTGGACCTGGCTCCCAATCGCATGAAGGTGGTTTACAAAATTGGTGAAGCATTCTTTGAGGAAGGGACAGCACCGCTTGATTGGGATCCCAACACGACCTACCGCTTCCGCGAAGAATGGGGACCCGACGGAGCAGGCAATAGCCTGTTGACGCTCTACCGTAACGGTGCACAACTCATCAGCCAGAGTTTGCCGGGTGAATATGCCCCCACCGGTCACAGTATCCGCATTGGCGCCAGCACGCGGCGCGCGCCCGATTCGGGTGCGCCGATCGACGCAATCTTCAGCAACCTCAAGGTTTGGGATCTCTCGAGTGATATCGGTCCGGTGGTGCCACCGTCAGGAATGGTATCCCTGCAGGGCAATTCTCTGCAGGACGAGGGTGGGCGGTTCCTCGGTCTGGGCGCAACCTACATGCAGGCACTGCGCCGGACCAAGTTTGATCGGCCCCGATACCGCAGTGACCTGGCCACGCTCTCTTCTGCAGGCTTTAACTACATCCGTGCGCTTTCCATGGTGGGCTGGTACGACTACTGGGACGGGTTGGAAATTGCACCGCAGAATTTCCAAGACGAACAGGGTCACACGATTGCTGGTTGGACCGATTACTGGCAGCAGTTCCGCGACATGATTGATATCGCCTACGACGAATACGGGTTACGAACCCAACTGACGATCTTTGCCGATGCTCAACTCATGCCGGCCGAGAGCGACCGCATCCAGCACATGCAACGGGTTCTGGACAACCTGCAGGGCCGGGAACACAAGGTGATGCTGCTCGAGGTAGCCAATGAAGCCTGGCAAAACGGATTTTCCGGCGCCGGTGGCAGCGCCCAGGTGCGGCAGTTTGGACGCTACCTGGCTGACAGGACAGAGATTCCCGTGGCGCTCACTTCGCCGTCCGACACCTCCAACGCCGGAATCGAAGCCCTTTACCAGGGTAGTGCGGCAGATATCGCGACGGTCCACTTCGAGCGCGACCGGTCGACCTTGGAGGGTGGCTGGTTTCCCGTGCGGGACGCCTGGAGGGTCAATGCGACCGAGGGGATTCCACCGGTCAGTAGCAACGAACCGATCGGGCCGGGCTCGTCGGTCGATACCGAAACGGACCCCATCAAGCTGGTGTCCGCGGCGGCTTTTGCCTGGATGGCCGGCCTGCCCATGTATGTCTACCATACTGCTGCCGGGGTGAAGGGAACCGCTTCGTTTGAAAGCATGGCCGGTATCAATCATTTCAGTCACCTCGAAAAGATCCTGCCGGGTGACATCGCCAGTTGGGAGCGATTCGATGGCAAACAGGCGGCCGCGCCGTTTGTCACCTTCGCCAACGGCCAACCGAACAAATGGTGGACAGAAGTCAGTGACCCGTCAAGCGGAGTGGTTCAGCACATCGCCAATATCAGGGGCGACGAGTTCTATACCTTGCCGATCGGGATCCGTGACGATGGAGTCGAACTGGAAGCCAGGACCAACATGACCCTGCAGGTGTTCGACCCGCTGTCCGGCGAACGGGTCATGGCTGCTACGCCCAGCGCCGGCGAGCGGTTCACCCTTCCACAGGGTCCCGAGGCGTACCTTGTGAAAGGCTCGTTTGCGGACAGCGGAACGGCCAGGATTGATCTTGGGGAATTTAATTCGCCCCGCGGAATGATTCATCAGGTAGGCGGCGATGGCCATACCCTGGCGTTGACGATCGGAGGTCGCGAGGCCCGGCGTAACACGGATCCGAACGAAGACTTCTACTTTTATTTTTCTGTTGCGGATTGGTTTGCGCTGGAGGGTGATCAGAAAAATCTGGCCATCACGCTTGAGTATTTCGACACGGATCATGGTTCGATCAGTTTGCAATATGACTCCACTGCCGGTGATCAACTGTCTGACTTTTATCAGCACGGCGGAGATGTCGAAATGACGGGAACGGAAACCTGGCTGCAACACACCTTTCACGTCACAGATGCTTATTTTGGAAATCGCCAGAATCACGGTGCCGACTTCCGGTTTTTCGGGGGCGTGGGAAACGTCTACTATTTGGATAACATTCAAGTGACACCGGGCTGGACCTGTGATTTCAATGTCGATTCTGTCTGCGACGTCGCTGATCTGAACACGATGTACGCGGAGACGGGATACGACCTGGTCAACGGGGTGTCTGCTACGGGCTTGTGGAAATATGATCTCAATGCAGACGATGTCGTTAACAACCTGGATATCGACGAGTGGCTTGCCGGGGCGGCTGTCAAAAACGGTTACAATTCACCCTATGTGCGCGGAGATGTCAACTCATTAGGTGGCACGTTTCCTGCTGCCAGGAACGTCAGCCTGTTTGACTACAACGTGCTGGCCGGCTTCTTCGATCCTTCCGGCAGCCATGGACCGCACGGGTGGTCGGAGGGGAATTTTGATGGCGATTCGGACATCGACCTGAGCGACTACAATATCCTGACAGCTCATTTCAGCTTTTTAGTCGGCTATGGCCCGGACTCTCATGCCGTACCCGAAACGAGCGGGATTTTGTTGCTGGGACCGGGAATCCTGATGGTTTTATCCCGCCGATGGTGGGCGAGGTAGTCACCCGTCACTTCCACGTGACGGACTGGTGAAGTGAATCATCGGTTGGCCCTCATTTCGTCCCGCCGGTAACGGCTTGAAATCCGTGGAGGGTCTTGATGAAGGCGTTTCGTTTGAGAGTAATGTCCACGCCCGTAAAAAAAATACGAACTCCCAAGTCGAAATATGCCTGCGCGTCAGCAGGGCTGGAAACCGCCATGACCGGGATTTTTCCGGAATTTCTGGTTGCCGTGAGGACCTGTTTGATTTTTGGAGCCAGGTGGTCATTCGCCTGGGGGTCGGCCAGTCCGAGCGTCGTGGACCAGTCCATGGGGCCGACCGACACGAGGTCGATACCCGGGGTTGCAATGATCTGTTCCCGCTTGGCATAGCCCTCGTCACTTTCAAAAATAACCATCAGGTGCGTCGACTCATTGGCCTGCTGAAAGGTTTGCAGTCGGTCGGGTCCTAATTGGAAATTGTTACTGGCGGTCGTGGTGGAAACACCGCGTGATCCAAGTGGTGGAAATTTTCCGTGTTGTACGAACGTTGCGGCCTGGTCTGCACTGCGAACATCCGGCAAGGCGAGAATCTGTACGCCACCGTCTAAAAGCGGTTGGATGTGGGTGCGCAGCAATTCGGGGATGCGCACCAGCGGAATCATTCCCAGGTGAGTGATGGTGCGGGTGAACTGAACAGCCTCGGAAATGGTGAGCGGGCTGTGTTCGAGATCGATCCAGACGATGTGATAACCGGCCATTGCCATCAGTTCAATATCCGTGAATGTGATGTCCCGGCAGATCATCCCGTACAAGCACGGATGCTGGCTTAATAATTTCTCTAGGTGGTCGGAGTCGGGTGACAGGGGATATTTCTCCATGCTAATCCTGCGCAAAACCGTGTAATCCGGCCTGCTCATACCATTTGGTTCCCGGGGTGGGCGGGGCCTCCATCACAAGCGGCCGTAGGAACTCGAACGATTTTTTCAAGCCATCAGTGACTTCCAGGTAGTCCACCTCCATTTCGACAGAAAGCGCACCCGAATAACCAACGAAACGCAAGTTGGTGATGAAGTCCCGCCAGAACTTTTCGTCGTGGCCCCAGCCGACCAATCCAAAAGTCCAGGCACGATCCTCGGGACTGGTCATCGGTGTGGTCGTGTCCAGTAGGCCCCTGATTCCGAGGTTTCGTTCGTCGATGCGTGTGTCCTTCATGTGGACATGTAGCAACGCATCTCCGAGAAAGCGGATGGTTTCCAGCACGTCGACCTGCTGTACGAACAGGTGGGATGGATCCAGGTTGCAGCCGATGACCGCCCCCACTGCTTCACGCAGTCTCATTAAACTTAACGGCGAGTGGACGACATTACCGATCCAGGGCTCAATGGCCAGTTGGCAACCATGGTCGCTGGCAATGGCTGCCAACCTGGTCCAAACAGGAATCACGCGCTGTTCCCATTGCCAACGCAGGACGGATCGGTTTTTCGCGTTGCTGATATCGACGATCCAAGAGGGGGTCGTCTCACCCGGGGCACCTTCGGGAGTTCCGGAGTTAAGTGTCAGGCAGTCGACGCCGGAAGCTTCAGCAAGCCGACAGATGTTATGGAACTGGGACAGGTAGCCTTCAGCCGCTTCCCTGTTGGGCGAGAGCATGTCGCCGTGGGCCGTCAGGGCGCTGATTTCAAGTCCGTGCTCCCCAATCGTGTCGAGCCAACGGGCAAGTTCTCCCCGGTCGGCCAGCAATTTGTCGGGGTCGCAATACCTGCGACTCGGTTCTCCCAGCGTGGCGATCTCAATTGCCTGTGCACCTAACTGGTGCGACAAACGCAGGCCGTCTTCAAAATCGAACCCCAAAAGGAACAGCGAGTTAATGCCTAGTTTCATGTGGTTCCCCTTCTGCGAAACACGTGACCTTTCAGTTCGCGGCCTTGCTCGTGGAGGTGAGAATCATGTGCAACTGGTCAACAGGGAGGTGACTGACGTTTCAGGGGAACTCCTTGTCATTCCAGCATCAACGCCGCCCGGGCATTTCCGTAGAAGATATCATTGATCTGGGAGGGCGAGAGTTCCGCCAGTTCTGCCGCGTGTTTCATGCATAACAGTTGCTGGTAAATGACCAGGACGGGGCGCGCGTCCGTGTGAAGTGGTACTTCTCCACACTTCGTGGGCACGCCGACTTGATACCAAAAACGCCCCATGGACGCGTAGGCTCCGTGGAAAGCGCAGCCGAGCATGTTATCCGATCCATAAAAGATACGCCGGTGGTCTTCGTTTTTAAAGAGCGTGTAGTGTGACATGACATCGCACACCGCCGAGGTGTCGTACCAGATGTTGGGCAGGTCGCGCAAACGCTCGACAGCCTGCCGGATGGCGTAGTAGGTAAAGCTCCGGGCGCAATGAGCCAGGATCCATTTGATGTTGGGATAACGCCGCGTGGTGTACTCCTGTAGGTCCGCGAGATTGTCCGGGTCCGCACAGCCCTGGTGCTGAGAGAGGTGCATCGTGACCCACAGTCCCAGGTCGTTGGCCAGTTCCATTTGCTCGTGGGTCAGGAACTCGTGGATTCGACACTGGTTCGGATCTCCTGTCAAGGAATAGATGCGATAAGGTTTAAGACCGGTGAAACCGAGAGTCTCCACATCACGACGGATGTTATCGACGCTGCACTGCGGTGTCACCAACCGGTGTATCCGGACGTTTTTGGCAGGTTTCATCTCGGCGGCGATGAATCGGTTGTGGTGGTCAACGTCAATGTTGCGAAGGGGTGTTCCCAGAATCAAGTACTCGATCTCTCGGTCGGGAAACATCTGACGGTCGAAGGATTGCGCCCCCGCCCGGTCCACTTCCAGGAGGGCGCCGCGTTGGGGATGATCGCTTGCGATGGCGTCTTCCGACCAGAGATGGTAGTGAGCATCGTAGATTGTAGACGGGACAAAAGCGTCGAGTTCCTCTTCCCAGATCTGCCTGTCGGCTGGGGTGTAGGTAAACCGTTCAAAATCGATTTCGGTGTTGACCTGCATGTGAACTTTCTTTCGGACGATGAAATCCCGTCTTGTTTTATGTGTCGTTCAGGATTGAGCAGCTTCCCCGTCCGGCAGAACAATGAATCTTTGGTATGAACTCATACGTCTGCTAAGAGTTTTAATTGTCCGGTCTGCAGGACGCAACGGTGCTGGCACGTGTTTTGCCTGTCCCGTGGGGCCCCGGTTGGAGGTCCTGATGATGAGAAAACGGATCCAGGTGAGGGGACCCGAAGTTGGTCACGTCCCCGATTCGGCTGTTGTCCTCTCCGGCGACCTGACCGAGGCGAAGGGGTTTTAAAAACATCGGCGGGCCTTCGTTTCCGGTGTTGACTATTGGGTTCTGGGGTTTTAGGCAAAAGGGATGAAAACGGGCCCGTGTGTCGCCCCCCGCCGTGCCTGACCTTCGGGTTTTGCAGAGATGATGCCCCGTCACCTGCGGTTCGTCACAGCGGGTTATCTTCTGTTCTTGCGATTGCCAGGCCGGTGTTTAAGAAGGTCTTGAGTCAAAAGGCGATGACCACGCATAATGTCAATGCGATGGAGGGAGAAGTGTCGAGCGACTGGCGGTCTCGGCCGGGAAGTCGTTCACGTAACGCGACGGCATTTCCTTTCGACTTGTGACCCGAACACCCGGGAAGGATGCCTTGAAACGAGAAACAGGAGAGCAGGTCTCGTGGAGCAAGTGGAAGTGAAAACGATTTTGTGGCGGCCGTTGGTGCGTAGAGTGTCTCTGGTCATTTTCGGGCTAGGTGCGGCCGCGTGTTTCTTCCTGGGTTTTGTGTGGCTCACGTACTTTTACCCATGGACACCGACCGAAAATGTTTTTTTCGGGAGTGAAAAGATTCGGCTAGCGGGGGTATTGATTCTACCTCGGGGAGAAGGCCCCTACCCGGCCGTCGTTCAAGTGTCTGGTTCTGGGCTGGTAGGAAAAAAAAGTTTGTCGATGCGTCTGCACGCGAATGTACTTGCTCGTCAGGGGGTGGCAGTTCTTTGCTATGACAAAAGAGGAATCGGTGAATCTGAAGGGAAATACAAGGCGTCCGATTACAAACATCGTGTTGCCGATATTCATTCCGCCTTTAATTATTTGAAGACACGCGACGATATCGACAGCCGGTCAATGGGCTATCTGGGTCATTCCGAGGGCGCGCTGTTGATGCCGGAAGTCGCCCTGGTGCGCAACGACATTAAGTTCGCCTATCTGCGTGTCGGGCCTGTGCTGGGCTACAAACACTTTACCGCCTTTCAGAAACGTCAACTCATGAAGGCGTGGGGAATGCCGCCGCATGGAATTGATGAGATGATTGCATTGATGATGGATACGTCTGACTACTACATCCGATCCCAAGGCGACCCGCAATACTTTGAAGGACCGACCCGTGACGCACTTCAATTTCGCCTTGACGAAGTGTTCAGGAAATATGAGCAATATGCCTCGAGAGTCTTCACGCGACGGAAGTTCTCTAACGGCCCCTACCGGGACAGATTCGTGCGGTATATCGGTCACAGCAATAGCTATGATCCGCGCGTGTTCCTGGAACAGAAGCTTGGTATCCCGATGTACTACGTCTACGGTGAAATGGATGAAAGTATTGACACCGCATCCTCGGTGGCTTACCTGGAGGGGCTTCGATCGCGAACCGACCAGGATATTGAGATTGAAGTCTATCCTGGCGAGAGTCACTCGTTATTTCACTGGACCTATCTCCCCTTTGGTGGCTATCCGCGGGGCTATTGTCAGCGCATGGCCGGCTGGATCCAGGAGCAGTTCGTGGGAGTTGACGAAGGGCCGCAGGTGCGCAGCACTTCTTTGCCATCGCCATCAACCTCGGAAAGGTGATCGGCTTGCGCCGGAGTGTGCCGCAAGCAGACAAACGCCGGCCCGTACGAGCCGGCGAAACTGGTAGATCCCAAGCCGAATCGGGGGTTCGATCCGCCTGCCCCGCCGGGCAGGCCCGCGGGAGATCTTTTGGGGATTCAAGCAGTTGCCGGGTCCCGGGAATCAAATACCCCACAATTGGGCTGCGTTGATGCCCAGGTACTTGTCCCGATTTTCTTCGTTCAGGAAGCTGAAGTGTTCCCGCACCAGAGCTAGTTCGTCTTTCAGAGACGGTCGATTGTATTCCGCCCGGCAGCTGCCCGGATAGCCGGTCCCCCACAGGATATGGTCCGGACCGAACGCATCAAAAATCTGGGTCATCCAGGGCAAGGCGTCGTGGAAAGGATAAACTTTTGTGGGTGCTGTCGATGATAATTCCGAAATTTTCACCCAGACGTTGGGGTAGTTGGACAGCATTAACAACTTGTCCAGTTCCTCTTGCGCGTCGGGCAGACCGAAATCAATCTGACCCATGTGGTCGATAATGATCTTGGCCCCCGGATACTCTTCAATCATGGTTGCCAGACGTGGTAACTGTGTTGATGAAATAAACATGTTGAACACAGCGCCCAGTTGTTCCGCTTTGCGCCACAACCGGCGATGAGCCTGCCCGGTCAGCCAGGCGTCTCCCCCGTTGCTTTCTCCCATGTAGTAAATCGGACTGAAACGCATGCCGGAGAAACCGTGTTCGCTCATCCAGTAATCCAGTTTGTCAGCAACGTCCGGGTCAACCGGGTCAATCAGACCGTGGGCCCGAAAGCGATCCGGGAAACGCTGCAGGCAATGGCTGGTGTAGCTGTTGTCCCAGCCGTGGCAAATCGTCTGCACCAGGATGCTGTGAGTGACACCATGGTTGTCCATGTCTTCGATCAGGATATCTGCAGAGGCCGCGATTTTCACGCCCGTGCTGCCCTTGCTGTAGGGATGGGCGTAGGGAAACGGATCTTGGTTGTCAGACCAGACATGCATGTGGGCATCGATCACGGGTGTCCTTTCTTGAGCAGCTCTGAGTGGAGTGGCAAGCGTGGCAGTGGCTGCGGCCGTCGCCGCCGTCTTCATGAATGTTCGACGGGTTGTATGTGGCATGGACATAAAATGAATCCTTGTTAAATGACGAGCGGCCGGTTTCGGACAGCAGGCGGCCAGCCAGGGTGTTCCTGTTATAGCAGGAATAGAACCAAACTCCTACCAAGGGAAATGTAGTCACCGGCCGGGGGAATGCCGGGTAGCGGGCTGATTCAATCCCGTCGCTTTCGGATGGCCCGCTCGAGCAAACTCACGGCGCAGCCCACTACGACACCGGATAAGAGTGCACATGGTTGAATCCACTGGAAACTGATTTCTTTCCAGAACACGGGCTCCACGTCCAGGTAATTCATGAGCGGCTTCCAGTAGGCCACCACAATCGCCATCGCGCTGGAGGAAATCATGGACGCGACCGCACCCGTCGAAGTCGCAAACGGAACAAAGATCGCCATGAAGAAGACCAGGAAGAGTGGTGTGACAAGCAAGTTGGCGATACGGTTGCTGATCTCCACAAAATTTCCCGGTACGTGTTTCATCAGGAAGGACCCCGTCAACACAACGATCACGCCGATTCCGAAAGCGAGACACCTGGCCACCAGAATGTGTTGCCTTTCTGTCAGCGGTGTCCCACGGAAACGGTCGACGAAATCGGTCAGGACGACGGCGCTGATTGAATTGACTCCCGAGTCAACGCTTGACATGGCAGCGGCAAAGAGCGCGGCCAGAACCAGACCGCCAATGCCCCTGGGAAGATGAAATGCCAGGTAGCGGGGAAAGAGTTTGTCCGCCGCCTCGGAAATGTTTTGTCCTTCAGGGAGAAATTCGGGGTGCAGCTGGTAATAAGCCAATAAAGAGAATCCCACTAAGGCGAGGATGATTGTCACCGAGGCACCGGAGAGAGAGTTGATCAAAAACGCCCGGCGGGCGGCAGATGGGCTGCCGGTGGACATGAAACGTTGAATGGCCGTCTGGTCCGCACCGGCAGTGCACATCCACCACAAGATTCCGGTGAGAACGGTGCCGAACACGGTCACCCGTACATTCGGGTTGATACTGAAAATAGGTTGCGAGTCCCAATGGGACTGCCAGGAGGTTGGAAACCAGTGAAATCCCCCCAGGTCGATTGTGACGGTCGCGATCACCAGGGTTGCCCCGCCGAACAGCAGGATAAACTGGAACAGGTCCGTAATCACGACGGCCCGCAGCCCGCCGATCGATGCGTAGATAATGGCGACACCGCCCGTGGTGAGGATGACCCACGGCAGATAGGTTCGATCGAATCCCAGCATTTCGAGAATCGCCGTGGAGGGCAGATAGATCAGAAGTGACATCCAGCTCAGGCGGATCAGGACAAACAAAGAAGCTGCCAGCAGCCGGACCTGGATACCGAGTTTATCCTCGAGCAATTCATAAGCACTGGTCACCTGACGTTGCATGTAGACCGGGATGATCCAATAACCGACGAGCAGGTAGACGAAGGGAATTGCGAGCAGACCGGAGAGAATGACCGGTCCCTTGCCCAGGTACTCTCCCGGACTGGAGAGATACGTGATGGTGCTAAAAAGGGTGGCGTACATCGAAACGCCCACCAGGACCGAGTTCATGCCCCGGTTCCCCACGAAGTATTCGTCGGTACTCTTTTGCCGGCGCCCGTAGTACCAACCGATGCCAAGTACGAGGGAGATGTAGAATCCGACGACGATGCCGTCAAGCCAACCCAGGCCGACAGCGTGCACAGTCTCGTTCAAGTGATTCGGCCTTTCGTGCGGATTTACGGTTGCATGGACGGCAAAGTCTGTTCATCCAAGCGGGTCAAGGAAAGGTATGACTGCTCCTGCCGGAATGCCAGGTGCTGGTGATGATTTGATGCGCGGGGCCTGCGATTGTTTCCAACCGTCATTTGCCCTGACGCGGTTTTACCTCCAGCAGGTACATCACCATGGCATGTTCATCCTGTAACGTAAAATGATAGGCATCAGAACTTTCCTCGACGCGTCGAATCTGGGCAAGATTTTCCAGGAAGATCGGGCTGAATTCGTACAAATTGAAATCAATTACGCGGCATTCAAGGCCCGCCTCGTGGCACAGTTGGGCCGTTTGTTTCTGGCTTAGCAGCGAAATCTGCATGAGGTATGCAACACCATCATCCTCCAGGGCCTCGGGCAGAAGGCCGAGGAGGTGGTCGAAGAGGTTGCGGCCCCAGTAATCAACAGGGCGGTGGCCGCTTAATTCCCCGACGGGGTCTGTCGGCATCTGATAGAGGCTGGCCACAATCACGTCGTAACGCATCTTCGTTTCAAAAGCATACAGGTCAACGACTTCGCCGCGCACCCGGTCTGCAACACCGTTGCGAAAAGCGTTGGTCATCGTGTTGGCGACGGCTGCCTTTTGAATATCGATCGCCGTTACATGTTCGGCGCCGTTTAATGCCAACTGGGAGGTGAGGATCCCGGCTCCGCATCCGACATCCAGGCATCGCTTGCCCCGCCCCAGACCCGTGCTGAAGAGCATCTTCCAAAGCAGGTAACTGCCCTGCGTGGGAACGAAGACTTCCGGGTCGCATACCAGTTCCGGCAGTGGTAGTGGAAATAGATCACGGTCTTCCTGGTCTTTCCATGCCACCAGGTCAGATGTTTCAATTATTTCATAAAGTTGTTCGACCTGCGGGCGAGTGACCGCAGCAGACTCTGCCAGGCCGTCAGCAATGGGTGCATTGGCCCTGGTCTCAGCGAGCGCCTGGGACAACGCCCGAATGTGTTCAGGACCGACTCCGCAACACCCGCCCAGGATTTGCGCTCCCTCGGCCCTCCAGATCAGGGCCGTGTCGGCGTAGTCCTCGGGAGTCACACCGTGATCCAGTTTCCATTGGGGATCAAGGTAGCGGCCGAGGTTGGGATAGGCGCCGAGAGGCAGGTCCGTGAAATCACGCAGCCAGGGTATCGTTCCGGATACCATTTCGACCGGAAGGCAATTGACGAGGATTGCACCCACCCCCAATTGTTCCAGGTCCTGGGCCATGCGCCCGAAGTGATCACCTTCGGGTCCTCCCCACAGTTGTCCGTGAATACCGCACACCCCGTGGCGACAGCGGCGGAAGCTCAGCCAGACCGGGATGCCTTGATCGAGGATCAACTTGATGGCCGTACTCGTTCTGTTTTCAGTCATCATCGACAGGGTTTCAAATAATACCAGGTCCGGTGGAGTGTCTTCGAAGGTCCGTAAGAGCAGCCGTACGGTCGCCAGTTGTTGGTCGGTGGAGATGTCGCCTCCGATACTGAACGCGATGGCACACTGGCCCAGCTTGTCGCTGCTCTCAATGGCGTCGCGGGCTAGCAGAACCCCCTTGCGGGCCATGTCCATCCAGTGTGTCGGTTGGTGACGCGGGCGTGCATGCCCGGCTGGATTGTCCGGCGCACCGAGGATAGCGTACGTGTCAGTTGTCACCACATCGCAACCGGCAGCGACGTAGCGCTTGTGCACCTCCGCAACTGCCTGCGGAGCATAAGCGATCGCTTCGAATCCCCAGTGGCTGACGTCACTCAGGCGGAATTCGCGTTCGCTTTGTCGTTGCAGTTCGGTGCCGATTCCTCCGTCCAGAATCAAGCACTGCTGCCTGGAAAGTTTCTCCAGGACCTGTTGGTATGCCGTGCTAAACTGAGTGCCCATAGTATGTATCAGCCTGTGAGTGTGGTTGGTGATTCCGGCATCGGTCGCTGCCATTCAACTTGTTGCCGGTTCGATGAAATCTACCGCCCCGGGGCTTTGTTGACTACGGGCCCAGCGGGACCCGCTCCCTCGTCTTCGGGGTTGCGATTTGATACAGCGGGTGGTTGTGAGTGCGGCGAATGTGTCACGGATCGTGTCAGTACTATTGGAGTGTTGTTTTCCCGTTCTCGATGGAATCCAGTAGTTGTTTCGCCAGAAAGACTTCCGTTCCGGCCAGGCCGAGCGAGATGAAGCACGTGATGTCCGTTGCGGCCCGGGTGCTGGTCGGGCCTCCGGTCTGCGAGGGCGGTGACTGTGAGGCAACGATGGTTGATAAGTCCTCCACGCGGTCCATTTGCGGCCCCCCGTGCAGCAGTAGCGTGTCACCATAAGCTTCCAGTTGAGCGGGAGCATCCGTCACCAGACGTGTTGCCAGTTCGACCACGTCCGGGCCCAGTTCGTGGCTGTCTTTGAATTTCGGCCCGACCGTATTGATGTGTACACCCGGTTTGAGCCAGTCGGCTTCGATCACGGGGTCCGAACTGGTGGTGGCACAGATCAGGACATCGGCCTCCTCCGCCGCGTGCTTCGCAGTCTCGACGTCCTGAATGTCGCAGTCGAATTGACTGCGCATCTGGTCCGCAAATTGATGGCGTTTTTCCGGGTCACGACTGAAGACTCGAATCGTGTTGAAGGATCGCACAGCCAGGGCCGCCGCCAGTTGGGTCCTCGCCTGGTAGCCCGCGCCGATCAAACCCAGGGTTTTCGTGTCGCGGCGCGCCAGGTAGTCGATGGCGACTCCTCCGATCGCACCGGTTCGCAGGGCGCCCAAGAGGGGACCTGTTACGATACCCAGCAAATGGCCGTCTTCGGCATCGAAGAGCACCGTCAATTCCGCGCGCCGGGGTGAAGCCAGGTGCTGGAAGTCGTAGCAGCGGAACCCCACTACGGGGTGTGGAGCGGTGGCCGCTCCCACCGTGAACACCAACTGGCCGATGTTGACATCACTCGTCAATCGGCCGGGCGCGATCAGGTTCCCCGCCGCGTGCTGCCGAAACGCGTCCTCCATGCATTCGACGGCCAACTGCATGCTGACCGTTTCGATCTCCTTATCCGTCAGGATGCGCAACGCCATGGAAAAGTCGTTTCTTTTGAATCCGGGTGGGGAAGGCAACGGCCTGTTCGTTGGGACGTGTTTGCAACCGCCACCATGTCGGATCTCATGCCGCGAGTCAAGCAGGGAGCGAGCGTCCCGGTGCAAACGGGCTGCAATTGGTAGCCACCGGAAAGTACCTGTTGCGGATGTTGGCGAAGTTGGAGTCACTTTCGAGCTGACAAACTCTGCGCCGCCGACCCGGTTGGCAACCGAACGGAGAACATGTGGGATCGATCGTTTGACTGGTTAGGGGAACGCCCATCACCCCCGGCGCTTTCAGTCGACTGGACAGCCCGGTGGTTCAAGTCGGCCCCGGTTCTGCGTCCACGATGGGCCGTCCGCCAACACGCAGGGATTTGGGAGCCGACTGCTTCCCGATCCGCACGTAACGCCAGGCGTTGTAATGGCCGGCCGCAGTGACGAACTGCCACTTGTCTCCGATTTTGTCCTCGCTGCGAACGTGTGAATGCCCGGCGAAGGTTGCCAGTAGGTTAGGGCAGGCCTTGATGGCCGCCAGCACCCTCTGAGACTGGACATCTTCCGCCATCCAGGCCCGCACTCCGTTCCAGACCAGCAGCAAACGATCCTGATTTTCGTCGGTTCGAAACGGAATATGGTAGAACAGGAGGATCGGACCGTCGAATTCCAACTGCTGCTCCAACCACTGAACCTGTTGTTGATCGAAGGATCCGGCCCAACCACCCTCCACCACCTGGTAGGGCGCATCGAGCACGATGAATCGCACCCCTGCCCGATCGAAATGGTAGTAGCGGTGTGGCAACGACCAGTGTTTCAACAGTTTGCCGGTGTTTTCACGGCGGACCTCCGGCGCATGATCATGGGTGACGTACCGGATTTCGAGTGACTCGAAGTCGTGGTTGCCGAAGGAAAAGTAGCAATCCAGATCCCGTTGTTGGCAGAGTTCAACCAGGCGGCATGCCGTCGGCGCGTCGTAAACGTCGAGACTGTCCCCGCCGAAAAAGACGAAATCGACGCCGGCAGCGGAAACCTGGTCCAGCAGGAGCGGTAAACCATCGTGTGGATGTTCGCACTCCTGGTCCCACCAATCGATCGCGTGGGCGTACCGCTGTGGCCAGTCTTCCCGGGGCCAGGGTGGTAAGTGGAGATCGGTAACGTAGGCGAAGACCAGTGGTGTGTTCACGCGCGGATCGGTGAAATGTACATGGCCGGGGGGATAGACTCGTACGTGTTGCGACATGTTGCACTTCCAGATGTGGGGTCGCGGCTTGTTACCGGGGAAGACGGTCCCACAGGTTCCTTCCCCTCCGTGCAGACGTGTTACGGATTATGCCTGACGAAGGCGCGGCTGGCAGGACCGCTGGCGGAACCTTGTTATGGGAATTCACCCGATCCTGACGCGGTTTTGCAGTAATGTGGAGACCACCCGGGCGCCGGTGACCTCGGGGTCGGTAAGCCTTTCCTCACGCCCGGCGTGGCGGAAGTAGAGGTTCGTGTGGTCCAGGCCCAACTGGTGTAGCAAGGTGGCGTGCAAGTCGGGGCAGCCGACACGTGATTCGGTGGCCCGGTAGCCGAAGTCGTCGGTCGCACCGTGCACATGTCCCTGTTGGAACCCCCCGCCGGCCAGCAACAGGCTGAAGGCGTGCCGGTTGTGGTCACGACCGTTCCCGTGCTGCGAAACTGGCAGCCGACCGAATTCTCCTGACCAGATGACGATGGTGCTGTCCAGCAGGCCGCGCTGCTTCAAGTCCTGGATCAAGCCTGCAGTTGGTCGGTCGATCATGGGGCAGATCGCCTGCAGCCCACGTTTGAGTTTGCTATGCTGGTCCCAGGGCATCCCGCCATTTTTGACCGGCACCAGCACCTGCACAAAGCGCACCCCCGACTCCACCATCCGGCGGGCCATCAGGCAACGGGTGCCGTAGTTCTCGGTCGTGGGATTGTCCAACCCATAGAGTCTTCCAGTGGCTTCTGTCTCGCCGGAAAGATCGAGGAGTTGCTGGGCACTCTGTTGCATGCGGGCCGCCAGTTCATAATTGCGGATGCGTGCTTCCAGTTCGTTGTCCAGTGGATACAACTGCCGACGCTGTTCGTTCAACTCGGCTAACAATCTTAAATTGTTCTCCTGGACTCCCGGTGGGTATTGCTCTGTCGGATGCAGGTTCAGTACGGCGGCTCCGCGTGACTGAATCTCTGTTCCGCGGAACACGGCGGGTAGCCAACCGTTGTCCCACAACGTGGTGCCACCATTGGCGTAGCCGTCGGGATCTCGCAGCACGACATAGGCCGGCAGGTTCTGATTCTCAGTTCCCAGGGCGTAGCTGATCCAGGCACCCAGGGAGGGGCGATGGGGAAAGATCTTACCGGTGTTCAGGCAACGCGTCGCCTGGGGGTGATTGTTGTTTTCACTCACCATGGAACGGACCTGGCACCAGTCGTCCGCGGTTGAGCCGATGTGGGGCAGGAGTTCGGAAAATTCCATCCCCGAGTTTCCGTGTTTCTTGAATTGGAAGGGACTGCCCAGCAGCGTGTTGTCCTGGCTGCCCGACTGGAAGGCCTCGACTTGTTCGACGTGTTGCTGGCCACTGCGTTTCTGCAGTTCCGGCTTGGGGTCAAACAGGTCCATCTGGCTGGGACCGCCTGTCTGGACCAACATGATCACGGACTTGGCCGGCGCGTCGAAATGGCCGGGGCGCGGTTGTTGATCAGCACCCCCTGGCTGGGCATGAAGCTTGCCGGAGGAGGCGAGAAGCCCGTCCGTCTGCAATAGATGGCTGAGCGCCAGGCCTCCCACTCCAATCGAGGATGTCTGCAGGAAATCACGTCGGGCAAGTGGTTCGCCAAGAGACTCCGCGGCCACTTTTTCCGAGCTTCGTGGTGGTGTTCGCCTCATGGTTTGGCTTTCAGCCTGGGGAAGGAACTTCTACTCCCGCCGGGCGGGACGGTGGGACGTTCGTGTGGATTACTCCGCATAGAGAAACTCGCTTGTGTTCAATAACGTGTGACAGAATGCAGTCAAGGCCCGCTCCTGGGATTCTTCAGCCGATAGGCCAGTGTCCCGGTATAGCTGATGTTGACTTGCCAGTTGGTGTTGACAGGCGGCGATTTCATTCTGGCTGGGAGACCGGGCCAGTGCAATCTGGAAAGCGGCCGTAATCTCCGCAGACAGGTTGACTTCTTTTCTCGCCAGCACGCGTTGGGCAAAGTACCCGGCGTGTTCGGTGACAAAATCACCGTTGAGCATGGTTAAGGACTGTAGGGGTACGGCGGAAGTATCACGCCGGGCACAGGTGGTCGAGATCAGGGGTTGGTCGAAGACAGAGAGCATTGAAAGATTGTACGCCCGCCTTGCCAACAAATAGATGCTCCGTCGTGACTTCTCAGCCGGCGTCCGGAGCTTGTCCGTGTTGATCACTACCTTACCGTCGGGCTGTACTTTGGTGAGAACCGGCGGTCCACCCGCGGCCGTGTTCAGTTTCCCACTCACTGCCAGGATCGAATCCCGCAGAATTTCTGCCTCCAACCGACGGAGCCGCATGCGCCACAGTAACGTGTTGGCAGGGTCAATCAATGCGGGGTCGTCAGCACCGCGCGCGACGGGCGGCATGTGTGACGATTGCTGGTAGACATCCGACAGCATGATCAACTTGATCAGGGGTTTGATCCGCCACCCGCCGGCCACGAACTGCTGGCTGATCCATTCCAGCAGTTCCGGGTGCGTGGGTGGTTGTCCTTGTTTTCCGAAGTCCTCCGGTGAGGGCACCAGGCCCGTGCCCAGCAGGTGTTGCCAGATCCGGTTGACCATCACGCGGGCCACCAGTGCACCGGCCGGACTCGTGGAGTCGACGAGCCAGCGCGCAAGTGCCGTGCGTCGGCCGCTGCTGTGCGACGAGGGTTCAACGTGGGCTAGCGCGGCCTCGTCCGATTCACACAGGACCCGCAAAAACCCCGGCGCGACCTCCCGTCCCGGCATCTGGTACTCCCCCCGTTTGAGCAGGAAGGTCGCCGGGGGCGGCCCCACATCATACAGGGCTTGAATCTTACCCCAGGACTGGCGCTGCTGATCGATCTGGTCGACCTGGTCCTGGAGGTTGGCAACTTTGACAGCGTCCGTCGGGTGGAGGCTTTCCAACAGTTCGTCCCTGGAGATCGCCAGCGTCGCTTTGAATTTGTCCGCCAGGTAGGTTTGTAGCTCGCTGCGCTGTTCGGGATCTGTTTGGATGGCCACGCTGACGTCTTCCCGTATTGCTGCGGGAATCGACTCCAGTTTTTTTTCCCGCAACGCGGGACGGGCCGCTTCGAGGATGGTTTCGATTTCGGGTTTCCATTCGGCCAGCTGCCGGTCGAGGCCCGCGTTGTACTGTTGGATTTCCTTCTTTTCCCGCTCGGAAACATCAATCAGTGACCGCTCGTCAATGTAGGGCTTGTACGCGTGTACCGGTTTCCACCGGTGCGGGTTGTAAGCGGGAGTGAACGCCGCCATCAGCCTGTAATAATCTTCCTGAGGTATGGGATCGAATTTGTGGCTATGACAGCGAGCGCATTGTGCTGTCAGTCCCAACAGGCTGTTGCACACAATCTGAACCGTGTCATGTAACACCCCGAAGTAAGAGAGTGGAATGTTGCTTTCCGGTTCATGCGTCTGGTCGCGGGCGGTCCGCAAAAACCCGGTGGCCGTCAGGTTGTCACGTATCTCCGGGGTGAAATGATCCACATCTCGCCAGGAGACGGCTTCGTCACCGGCTAGTTGTTCTGTCACGAATTCGTTGTAGGGTTTGTCTTCGTTGAATGCCCGGATCACGTAGTCCCGGTAGCGCCATTTTCCGCCTGTCTGAACGATCAACTTGGAATCCTGGTCAAAACCGACCGTGTCAGCGTACCCCACCACATCCAGCCAATGCCTTCCCCAACGTTCGCCAAAATGTGACGACTCCAGCAAGTCGTCAACCAATCGTTCGTAGGCGCCCGCTCCGGTGTCCGACAGAAACTTTTCCACCTGTTCCGGTGATGGAGGAAGTCCGACCAGGTCCAGGGAGGCCCGCCGGATGAGTGTGGAGCGGTCGGCACGAACGGTGTAGCCCAAGCCTTCCTGGTGAAGGCGCGCTATCATGAAATTGTCGATCGGGGTCGCGGCGCGGGCGCCTGTTGGCAGTGTGGGCGGGGCGTGTTGGCCCAGCTTCTGAAAGGCCCAATGTCGCCGCTGGTTGTGAGTGACCAGGGCAGCGACAGGCGGGTGTGCCGCCTGCTCATCGGCCGGTGCGCCCGCCTGAATCCAGCGAGCGAGGGTCGAGACTTCCTCCACGTTCAGGCTGCCCTCGCCTTCTGGCGGCATGTCGCCCCGTTGCAGCAACTGCAGAAGGTAACTTTGTCGTGGGTCGCCCTGCACGATGGCCGGACCGCTTTCACCCCCTCGCAGCATGGCGGTCACCGTCCGCAAGTCGAGCGCCGACTCCTGCAAATCCTCGCCGTGACATTGGTGGCAATGATTTGCCAGGATTGGGTACACGTCCCGTTCAAAATGGGGCACTGGAGGCCACCTGGCATCTCGCACCGTAAGCCGTGCACGCAAACGTGTGAAATCCCCCCGCTGTGGCTGCTCACTGCCGTCGGACTTCGCATCCACAATGAAGTAAATGAAATCGCCGGGTTCAATCTTTTGTCCGCGAACGTGAAAGGACCCGACCTGCGTGTCGGTGCCGAAACGGCTTACCCCCGCAGCGAGTTCGGCGGCAAGATTTCCCTGGGCCGAACCTGGCGCCCGACCCCGTTCGATATACCAACGAATGCCCGAGTTGTCTTCCGGAGCCTGCTCGGCATGCTGGAAAGAACCTTCGATCGCCAGACTTCCCGCCACGGGACTGCGCCAGCCCAGGACGCAGGCGTCGTCGTGCCCCGGGGCAAAGAAAATGTCGCCCGACTCGAAACGCAAACCCAGGTCATGTCGCAGTCCGAAGCGGCCAATGACCGGTTGACGATAATCCCCCGCCGCGTGCTTGACCCAGGCGTCCACCGGCAGGTCGAAGAGGCGGGTTCCATACTGGGAAAGGGGCGTGTACTGGCCGTCGCGTAGCCAACTTCGCTTCGCAACATCATGCTGACGGTTGCTGGTGCGCAGAAAGTGCCAGGTCGGCTGGGCGTAGTGATCACGATTGGGATTTTGGTGCTGGCTCCCGGACTGGAAATCATCGGCCAGGTTCCAGACGAGCGGTTCTGCGCCCGCGGCGGCAGGCAGTGAAACGGCGAGGGTGAACAACAACGGCAGCCATGCTGAGCCAAGTCGCTTCATCCCGCTGTTTCCTTCTCCGCGCGTTACTTTTCTGGGCGTTACTTTTCTGGGCGTTACTTTTCTGGGCGTTACTTTTCTGGGCGTTACTTTTCTGGGCGTTAC
>CAUZBP010000074.1:0-22925 GCA_963578105.1 Planctomycetota bacterium | reverse complement strand
CATCGTTTAGAAACATCGTTTAGAAACATCGTTTAGAAACATCGTTTAGAAACCGTTCACAACGCCTTGCGAAATGTCGTCACCGCCCGCAATTTGGCCCCTGCTCCGGACAGACTCTCAGCGGGAGTAGGTCGAGAGCAACAGCGGCAGTGTGGTCGTCAAGTAATAAGCGTGGGGCGTCGTCAAATCAAACAGTGTGGCCAGATCCAACTTCATCGTGTGTGCCTGGCTGACGCCGGCGAAATCAAACAGCGAAGTGGGCCTTTCGTAACGAACCACCTGCACGTCGTCTTCCTTCAGACCAGCCAACTCGATAGCTCGCCCAATGGCGTCTTCTATGAATCCGATCCGGTCCACCAACCCCGCACGAGCTGCCTGGGTGGCTGTGAAGATTTCGCCGGTCGCCAATTCTCTTAACCTGGCTTCGTCGTCGCGCAGCGCTGGACGTCCTGCCTGAACAATCTCCTTGAATCTGGCGAATGTTTCGCCCAGGTAGGCCTCCAGAACCTTCCGCTCGTCGGGAGAGATTTCCCGCGTCATGCTTAACATCTGCTTGCGGGGATGGCTGGCAAACGAGTCATCTTTAACTCCCCATTCTTTCATCAAACCCGTGATATCGTAGTGCGGAATGATCACGCCGATCGAACCAGTTGTCGTCGTCGGCTCGGCATAGATAGAATCTTTTCGATCACCGACCGCCATCGCCACATAGTAGCCTCCGCTGGCCGCTACGCTCCCCATGCTTACCACGATCGGAATTTCCTTTTCCTCGCGCAATCTTTTCAAATGATGGTAAATGAAATCGGATCCGGTTACGGTTCCACCCGGAGAATTGACGCGCAGAACGATTGCCTTGACTTTCTTGTCTGCGCGGACCCAGTCGATTTGCCGCTTAACGAACCCATCACCTTCCATGATGACGCCCGAAACAGAAATGATGGCAACTTTGTCACTTCCAAACTGGGCCTTGAGGGTGGGGAAGGAGACGGGATTCTCCTGGATCCCGTCACCGGAATCGTATCCCCCGAGAAAAATTCCATGAGCAACCAGCAACAGCGTTTGAACCCCAATGATCAGAAAGCAAATTAGCAAACCGATCCATCCCAGGATGCCAATCAGCCTTCGACGCGGACGCCCGGCGACGGGTTGGACCACTTCAGGAATAATTGGTGACGGCTGGTGGCCGGGCGGCAGTGAATCGTGCGGGGAACCGAAGTGTTCATTGGATTCCATATGGTACATCCCTCCAATTGGTGGGGAAAATTAGACACATCACGGGTCATCGAAACCCGAATCAACTCCGGTCAGTTTCCTGACGAGGGCGGAACAGTGAGAAACTCAACCCTCTAGAGACTCTTGACTCGGGCCCCCTCCATTCTATCGGTGAGACATATTCGTGACAAAGGCTAAACCAGAACAAGGCTGGTGCGTTGTCCAGAAATGCGCCGGTGCGGACCCCACCAAGCCATGAACAACTGATGCTTATAACCTTCCAACCCACCCAAAGACTCTGAATTTTGTCTTTTGAACCGGATTCAAGGACCGTGCCACTTCAAGGGTTGCATGCCACGACTTACGTCAAAACCTACACGTAGGAATTTTGGCAGCTCGTCAGACAAATTGCGGGCTCGCCCTGAAAACACGTTGGTGTTGCCACCATCGGGCCCCACTCGCTAAGCTACGCAGGTTCATCTGTTTCCATTTCAGTGGTTTTTCATGGAAGGAGCCGCAGAGTGCTGGTTTCTGCCTCGACGGGGTGTTTTGCGGAACTACCCCTTGCCGAAGTGCTTGATCGTCTAGTAGATCTTGAATTTACCAACGTCGAAATCGACATCCATGAGTCCGGACGACATCTGAAACCCTCCGAGGTGGAAAGTGATTTGGAAAAGGCGATTGACATCTGCCGAAAAACCAATCGGCTGAATGTAGTCTCCTATAGCGTGGAAATTGAGGCGTCAGGCGAGAAACACTACGATCAATTCAGGGCTTGCTGTCAACTTGCCAAGGCCACCAAGGTCGTATCGATCACGGTTCCCTCTGCCGAGATTGGGACCCCCTTTAACGAAGAAGTTGAACATCTGCAAAGCCTTGTCGCTATTGCATCTACGGAAGGCATCCTGGTCAGCATGAGAAGCCAGATCGACCGTCTTTCACAAGACCCCAATACTGTGGTGGTTTTGTGCGATAACGCCCCCGGATTGGGATTGACCCTGGATCCCAGCCACTATGTCTATGCATCCGCTGCGAACCGTAATTATGACCAGATAATGAAGTACGTGTACCATGTTCATTTGCGCGATACGAGCCGCGATGAATTGCAAGTTCGCGTGGGACGGGGAGACATTGAATACGGGCGGCTCGTGAACCAGTTGAACAAGCACAACTACCAGGGTGCCCTGTCAGTCCACATGAAAGAAATGCCGGATGTGGAACACTTTGCAGAGTTAAGAAAGATGCGGCTCTTGTTGGAGAGCTTGCGTTAACCAGTTTGAAGCCGCGAGCCCGGTTTGGGATGCATCCCAAATAATCAAAAGCAGCAACCGTCTCTTGTTCGGCGCGCCAGTGTTTTCAGGATACTCGTCAGCATTTCACATTGCACGGGCTGACCGAGAGGTTCATCAGTCATTGGAAATTTCCAGTGCACCTGCTCACTGTGCTTCCATGCTAGCACAGGCGATTCACTCGACTTCCGTCATTGTCCGGCAAATCATGCTCTTGTGATACTTCTACGGAAGTTCTTGTTGTGACCACGGGACTGATTTACCGAAGAGTTCAATAACCGCCTTACAGAATCACTCGTTTCCGTCCCGCCTACCTGCTCCCCACCTCATCTTGAAGGAGATGAATGTGCACATCTCATCAAAGCCCGCCCTCTTGGTTTTCGCCACGCTGATCAGCCTACATTCACTGAACTCAAACTTAAAAGCCACCCCTCCTCAGACCCTTGTTGGGACACACTGTGTGGTCATCCCGCACCCGTGCTGTCCAGGATGTTTGAACGCACCAATTGATACTGGTGAGGGCAGCTTGTTCAATTGCGCCTGCAAAGGAAGTTACCTTTTCCCTGTCCCGCCTCTGTACACTTCTCACTGGGTGGGTCTTTATTCACAGCACCTGCCAACAGACTATCGAAGCCTCTGGCGTTTTCCCCCAATCAAACCGTATCGTGAGGCCCATCATTACCAAGCGGATGAACAACAGGTGAAAAATGGAACCGACTCCAATGTTCTGTCCACGTCCCTGGTTGTCGAAAAGAATCGACACCCCAGGAATCACAGACCCATACGAATGAGTCGGGTTATGGATCAGTTCTACGGTCCCTGACCAACCGGCCCCTCTGCCATTAGAATCTTTATTTCCGCGCCAACACATATAATTCCTCAATCCTTGAATATCGTCAGCCTGACGCAAACTTACTGGGTTGTCCCAAATGGGGCTCGCGACTCCCGACCGCGACACTTCTGACTGAATGAACAGCACACCTGCCAGCTGTTTGGGGAAATACAACCTCCGGGTAAGCTGCTGCCGCTCCGGTGTCATCGCCCAGAACAATTCATTACGTGTTGGTGTGTGACCCTATGACCCGGCCGGTGCGTGAGCATGCGCTGCAGCCGCAAGATCGACATCGTCGCGCACTTCAAGTCCTCCTGGCAGGGGTCCTTGATGCGGCTGACCGCCCGGGCTGGTCGTGGGCGGCAGTTCAAGCTTGGCTCCTAATGTCGATTCAGCCCCACGGGACATCTGGACCCCGGTAGGACAACTGTCATAATACGCAGTTCTGAGAACCCGTTAAAAGTTCGTTATCCAGTCAGGAGCTGACTCGTCATGAAGCGCATCTCTCGTCACTGCGCAGCTTCCCTGTTGGGAGTTGGTTGTCTCTTGCTGACCGGATGCCAAGAGCTGATATCCACAACTCCTTCTTCCACTCCCTCAGAAACTCCGTTGGCGACGGAGCGGAAAAGCGCGGGAAATGCTGAAATGAGCATTACGAAAACTTTGTTCGGAGTAAACTCTGCCGGAACGGAGATCTTTCTCTATTCGTGCAGTAACAACCAAGGTCTGGTCATGAAGGTAATGACCCACGGTGCGACGCTGGTCGCCATGGAAGTTCCGGATCGAGAAGGCAATGTGGACAACGTGACGCTCAGCTTTGATCGCCTGGACGGATACCTGCAACGCCATCCGTACTTTGGATCGATCGTTGGCCGTTTTGCCAATCGTATTGCGAATTCTCAACTGACAATTCAAGATCAGGATTTCGCTCTCGCGCCCAATGAAAAATCGAATCAATTACATGGTGGACCGATTGGGCTGGATGCCGTCGTGTGGGATGCCAGCGAGTCGCAATCTGCAAACGGCGTGTCGGTCCAGTTCTCTTACGTCAGCCCTGACGGTGATCAGGGCTATCCTGGCAAGCTATCCGTGGTGGTTGTATACACCTTGACCAATGACAATCAGCTCGTGATGGAATACAAGGCGACGACGAACAAACCGACGCATGTCAACTTAACGAATCACGCTTATTGGAATCTGGGCGGATCCAAATCGGGCAGCATCTACGAGCATTTACTGGAAATCAATGCCCATCACTATTTGGAAGTCAACGAGGACCTCATCCCGACGGGCAATATTCTGGAAGTCGCTGACACACCTCTCGACTTTAATTCACCGCGGACCATTGGTTCGCAGATCGAGGAACTTCAAGACCCAGAATCGGCCGCTTGGGGATACGATCATTGTTATGTCATCACTGACGCCCCCGGAAACCTCAATCGGACCGCGCGCGTCAAGGACGTCCGAAGCGGTCGCGTCATGGAGGTGGTGACGACGCAACCGGGAGTTCAGTTTTACACAGGAAACTTTCTCGACGGAACTCCGGAAAATGGTGGTTTCAACCGTCATGAAGGACTCTGTCTCGAGACACAACACTATCCCGATTCGCCACATCACCCCGAGTTTCCCAGCACACTCCTCCTGCCGGATCAAACGTATCGACAGAAAACTGTGCATAAGTTTTCCGTGGAATAGGGGCCGTTTGCCACCCGCTCGCAGTTCTTTACGTGGTATCCAGCAGTACCAGATTGGGAGCTATCTCGGCGATACGTTTCCGCACATAGCGGCGAATGTGGCCGTGAGTTCGTAGACTCATCGCCTGCTTGAGGACGAGCTGTGCCTGATTGAGTGTCAGATGGCTGGCCAAATCTTTGATGGAGGGAATAAAAGCAGGACTCATGCTGAAGGAGCGAAGTCCCATTCCCAACAGCAACACGAAAGCACTGGGCATGCCCGCCATCTCACCACACAGTGTCACCGGCTTCTTGGCCTCATTACACGTCTGGATGACGTTTGCCAATACTTTCAGTACCGGAGGACTCAGTGGCTGGCACAGATGGCTGACTTTCGGATTGTCTCGATCGGCCGCCATGAGATATTGGATCAAATCGTTGGATCCGATGGAAACGAAGTCAACCACTTCTAACATCGAATCGATCGAAACAGCCGCGGCCGGCACTTCAAGCATCATGCCAATAGGAACATTCCCGTATTCCTTCCCTTCTGCATCAAGTAACCGTTGAGCGCGACGGACCATGCTCCTGACTCGTCGCATTTCTTCCAGGGTTGTGATCATGGGACACATTAGACGTACCTGACCGGCAACGCCAGCGGACCTGGCGGATGAACGCAGGATGGCACGAATTTGCGTAATGAAGAATTCGGGATGCTCGAACGACAACCGGATCGATCGCCAACCCAAGAATGGATTCGCCTCCTGGTGTGTATGCCCCAGATAAGGAATCGTTTTGTCACCACCAATGTCAAGGGTGCGAATGGTTACCTGATGCTCGGGACTGGCATCGATAATTTGATAATAATCTTCTAACTGTTCTTCTTCATCCGGTACATCGGGATGGGCAAGGTACAGGTACTCTGTGCGATATAGTCCAACGCCCTGTGCCCCCATCGCCTCCGCAGACTTGGCATCCGCTAAATTGTTGACGTTGGCCAACAGTTGCAGCTGGACCCCGTCGGCTGTCATTGCCGGCTGGTCTCGATTTTCTGCCAGTTGATCTTTTAGGTGAAAAAATTCTCGCTCCAGCTTGCGATAAGCACTCACCTGCTCCGGATCACCGTTGATAATCACATGGCCCGCACGACCGTCCAGGATTAAAGTATCACCTGTCTTGACTTGTCGCAAAATTCCACGGACACCTGAAATTGCCGGGATACCGCGACTGCGAGCGATAATGGCTGCGTGGCTTGTCTGACTACCTCGTTGGGTGACGATTCCCTTGACATCAAGCTGTCCCAAGGCGACCACTTGGGAAGGCAGGAGTTCATCAACCACGACCACGACAGGCCCTTCAAGACTTGTGAATCCGGGTTTCAGCACTTCGGTAAGATGTGTGCTGATCCGCAAGATGACGTCGCGGACGTCGTTCAAACGCTCCCGCAGATACTCGTCTTTGGTGCGTTCAAAAAGTTTCGTGTACTCGCGTGACAATTCATGGAGAGAAGCGGGGGCGGTCAAGCGGTCGTTTACAATCCAACCGCGAACTTTTTTGGTGAACGCCGAATCTCGCAAGATTGTTTCATGGACACGAAAGATGGCGGCCTCTTCCTGCCCAACCTGAGCTTCCACCTTCTTGCGCATGGACCGCAGGTCTTCACCGGCCTGGTCGCGAGCTGTCTCATATCGAGCGAGTTCGGCAGTGACCTCTCCATCTTCCAAACGCTTCGTGTCAGGGTTGACGAAGATCTCATGGACACAATAGGCCACACCCACAGCAACGCCCGGTGATACCGCAATGCCTTTCCGCATGACGGGCAATTTACCAGTCAGGTCTTCGTGATACAAACTGCTTAAATGCCAGCTTCTTGGCTGCAATTGGGCCAGAAAGTTCTATTGGGCATTGTGAGGGGGTTCAGAAAATGTCACTTACTTCGCTACAGTACCGACCTTGCCAGGAAAAACAGGTTTGCCCGCTACCCATAGTGCCAGGTTTTCAATTTGTTTTTTACAGCGAATAAAGGCGCAAATCCTTCCTGCGGACCGGGAGTTGAAATCTGGATCTCAGGCCTAAGTAAGGTTACAGAAATACTTTAAACGGGTTCCGCTGAGCCAGTTATTTCGCTTGTGGTCAATTTGACGCGTCGCTATACTTTGAACCCCAAATCACCCAATCTGACCCTCATTTCAACGGCTCGATTTTCACGGTGTACTTTTCTCTGATTGATCAAATCATCGCCTTCCAGCCCGCCCACAGCATCACTGCAAGAAAGCGTTTGCTACCGGAGGAATCCTATCTGCGGGATCATTTCCCCGGTTTTCCAGTCATGCCTGGTGTCCTGATGTTGGAAGCGACTTATCAAGCTGCAACTTGGCTCTTGATTCATCTACATCAATTCAAACGTCCGGCAGCACGTCTTCAGGAGGCCCGTAATATCAAGTACGGCAGTTTCATGCGGCCTCATGACATTCTCATGATCACCGCACAACTTGTAAAACACGACGACACCGTCTCGCATTTTCGAGTCAGCGGAACCGTGGGCGACAAAACAGCCATCTCGGGTCGTTTATTGTTGAACCATTGCTCCGAGCCATGTTCTCCAGGGGAAACGGCGGCCAACCTCAACCAACGTCAGCAACAACTTCGCGAGACATTTCAGATCCTGTACAACCCTTCGGATGCCACGGAGCTTCCTGCCTGACGCGCAAATGCCTATTTACTTACTAGAACCTGCTCTTTCTACACAATGCCGCAAAACACGGGAGGTTTAGCCATATGTCGCATTACAATCAAGAAGTCTACAACAAAATCAGTTTGGTATTGATTGACGCCCTGGGAGTTGACGAAGACGAAATTAGCCCCGAAGCGACTCTGGTCGGTGATCTGGGTGCCGAGTCGATCGACTTTCTAGACATCGTTTACAACCTGGAAAAGACCTTTGACGTACCGATTCCTCGTGGCGAACTTATCCCTGACGACATTCTGACCAGTGCGGAATTTGTGCAGGAAGGAAAAGTTACTCCCGATGGCATCCTCCAACTCAAGCAGCGGATGCCATTTGCAGACTTGTCGACGTTCAAAGATAATCCCGTCGTCCAGAATTTTGGCAATTTACTTACCGTCAAGGATATGTGTTGCTTTATCGAAGGTAAGCTGCAAAAGGCAGCCTGAGGGCCGAGCGCTACAGACCTTAACCGTTTCCGTTGTGAATAGCGTGAAAGGTACTCCCGTGCTGGCCGCAGCGGCCGGGTTCCAGAAAACAAAGTACGTCCGATTGCTCTGTCTCGATGCGAGTTCCGATGCGCTGGTTTTGGATTGATCGATTTGTCGAATTCACGGGCGGGCAGCGAGCGGTCGCTGTCAAGAACATCACTTTGAGTGAGCCGCACGTCAGTGACTATTGGCCTGGATCTGACTACCTTCCGACTTCTCTCATGATCGAAGGATTCGCCCAGACGGGAGGCATCCTGGTGGCCGAATCCGGCGGGTTTCGTCATCGCGTCGTGTTGGCAAAAGTTTCAGAGGCACGGATAAGTGCCAATCCACGAGCTGGACAGACCGTCCGATATACAACCATCCTCGAGCAATTCAATGCCGATGGTGCGTTTGTTACCGGTACGGCTCATGTCGAAGGCGAATGTATCGGTCAAGTGAAACTCGTGTTCGCTCACCTCAGCGACCACTTCGATGCCGAATTGTTTCAACCCGGCCAACTCCTACAAATGCTGCAGCAATGGCGCTTCTTTGACGTGGCGCGACAGGCTGACGGAACCCCCTCGCCACTGCCTGACGCACTACTCGCAGATCCTCTTGAGGTAAAAACGGCTCGGCCGTTAGTCTGATTCCTGAAGAATCGTCTAACCGAGCTTCACCGAGTCCGTAATCATGATAAACTGCGGCGCGAACAAAACAATTGTTTCCGTGTCCAATTGAGCCCCTGGTGGAGTTGTAAGGCCTGATGAGACGCAGGGTAGTCATTACCGGCATGGGCATGGTAAACCCACTGGGACATGATTTAGAGTCCGTTTGGACCGCGCTCCAAGAAGGCCGCTCCGGAGTCGCTCACACCACCCTGTTTGATGCGAGTGCCTTCCCCACAAAAATTTCTGCCGAAGTGAAGAATTGGGACGCCACAGCAGCGAGTCTCGATCCGCGGGCCGGAACACTATTGGCTCGACATGCCTGTTTCGCGGCGAACGCAGCACAACAGGCCGTGGAATTATCCGGCATCATCGACACGGATCTTGATCCAACACGTTTTGGCGTTTACCTGGGAAGTGGAGAAGGGGAGCAAGACTTCGAGAGTTTTTCAAAGACAATCTTGGCAAGTAGCAGCGCAAATTCCTTCGACCTGGTTAAATACACTCAGAAAGCTCTCGAACAAGGCGACCCGATCAGAGAAATTTCACAGGAACCCAACCTCATCGCCAGCCACCTGGCAGGCATGTTCGATGCTCAAGGTCCCAACTCCAATTGCTTGACGGCTTGCGCCGCGAGCAGCCAAGCCATGGGTGAAGCCACCGAAATGATTCGACGGGGTGACGCGGATGTGATGCTTTCCGGCGGAGCTCATAGCATGATCCATCCATTCGGCGTGAGTGGTTTCTGTCTGCTCACCGCACTATCGACCCGGAACGACGAACCCACCAAGGCTTCTCGCCCGTTTGATCGTGACCGAGACGGCTTTGTATTGGGCGAGGGGGCCGGCATGGTCATCCTGGAAGAACTGGAACATGCTCGAAAACGGGGCGCACCAATTCACGGCGAAATACTTGGTTACGGCTCCACCGCTGATGCTTACAGAATCACAGATATTCACCCGGAAGGCCGTGGCGCGGCAGGATGTATGCGCATGGCAATGAAAGATGCCGGTCTTTCACCCGCAGACATTGACTACGTCAACGCCCATGGAACCAGCACCAGCGTTAACGACAAAGTAGAAACGATCGCTTGCAAACAGGCGTTCGGGGAAGAAGCACGGAAAATCCCGGTCTCCAGTACCAAGAGCATGATGGGACACCTGATCGCTGCTGCTGGTACGAGCGAGGCGATCGTCTGCCTGATGTCGTTTCGAGATAATGTCTTACCCCCTACCATCAATCAGGAAACACGAGATCCCGACTGCGACCTTGACTACGTTCCCAATCAGGCTCGAGAGTCTCGTTGTGATATCGCGTTGAACAACAGCTTTGGTTTCGGGGGACAGAATATTACTCTCGCACTGGGGCGTTTTGTTGCGTAGCTGAAGTATCCGCCACTTTCACTCTGCCTGAACAAGAATGTGGTTCACTGGATGCAGACACAACAATTCCGTGCCACGCTGGTGAGCCTGGCTGACTAACAACTCATCAGCTTAAGGTCCAAGACTCGGTGGATTCTTGGCCAAAAAATCTCGTGGACCGTGCGTAGTGTAATAAGGGTAAGTCACCGTCGGTGTCGCACCTCCGGTCATCAGGTCGTCTGGTAAACCCTGACCGCGAGGCGTGAAATCCGCTTGCCTTCGGTCGTGTCCAGAAAGTTTCGACAGCATCCCCAAACCGAGCGGTCCGCTACTACCGGGGCCCAAGTGACTTTCATAGGCAGCGCCACCCGGACGATTCTCTGCAGGATCTGCACTACGGAATTTGCTGGCCTGGCAGCCGACTAGTAAGGTCAGTGTCGCCAGGGCGAACATAATAGATTTCATCGCTTCCCCCCTCACTTTGTTCTTGGTGCGCAGAACGCGCCGACTAATGAAAATTCGTGGATCTCTCGCGGCCAGCCAGAGCTGCCCCTACCTGCTTCATCGTCGGATCAATCACGATAATTGAAAGAATCAATCCAGTTGGCCCATCTTATTTGGCGCGCCAGTTGCATATAGTTTCCTGCAGCGAACTGGCCGCCCGCGGGCAGAAGCGTCACTCGTAGCGGGGCCTGGAACAGAAAGAGGCCGTTGTAGGGCCGGATCGTGGACGAGGCAGACGACGGTGATTCGCTGCAAACATCGAGAAAAATAGGTGTTACAGCGATTCATACGTCGCAAGAAGAATGGGATCCGAATTGGCCGTTCCCAGGCCAGCCGGCTGAAAAAGGGTGAGTTGGAAGCAGTTCTCCGGACAGCTTCCGACTTGCCCATTTTTCGGTGCGTTGCATTTTGATACAGGTGTGTCGTTTTGATACACCACGACCGATCCAATGGCACACGGGGATTGGTTGTCGAATCAGAAAACCGGGGCCTCTGGCTGATTTTATGATGCGTTCGTCTGCTTGATGCCGAGCCCCTGGAACCCAAATTTTTCCTCGCCATCAAACGGCATGACTTGGCTCGCGCAAGGTGATAGTAAACCTTTCTGACGACAAGGATTACCCGCCCCCCTTGGAATGCTGCTTGATTATCGGCCTGCTTCTATCACTCGTCCATTTGGCTGAAATTGTTGTCGCGTGCCGAATCGTTGTGTGTTTCAATCATTAGCTCGGCACCGGAGGAACTGCCGTTGTACGAGGTTCGCGTTGTCCCGGATTTTGTGCGATAATCGACGGGAGATCGGATTTGCGCGGATCGCATCGTTTTCCCGTAGGCAACGTGAGAAGTTGTCTGTAAAGGTGCTAACGTGGGTATGAACGCCTCACCGTTTTATAAAATGACTCAGCGGGCCGTTGTTGAGCGAGCTCCGTTGGCTTTTTTTGTGATCGGCAGCTGGCTATGGTTGTTCTCCATTCACTCGCCCGTGCAGGCTGCGCAGCGGCCCGACGATCATCCGATCCCGCAGGTGGCTGCCATCAATCAAAAGATTTGGCAGAGCTGGCAGGATCACAAGCTGACACCTTCAGCGGTTGCCAAGGAAAGTGAATGGTGCCGACGAGTTTACCTGGATTTGATTGGTCGTATTCCCACGATCGACGAGTTGAAAATCTTTGAAAAAGATCGCCAGAAAGATCGCAAACTGAATCTTGTCAACACGTTGTTGTACAACGATGGTTACACGGAAGAGTACGCACGCAATTGGACTACTATCTGGACCAATGTTCTTATTGGCCGCAACGGTGGCAATGAAAATCGTTCGCTGACAAGCCGCCAGGGTATGCAGAAGTATTTGCGCGACAGTTTCGCCCGTAACAAATCCTACGACCAGATGGTCCTGGAATTGATTAGCGCCGAGGGGGTTAACACTCCTGGGATGAAAAACTTCAATGGTGCGGTAAATTTTTTAGCCAACAAGCTCACTGAAAATGCAACTCTAGCTACTGCGCAAACCACCGAGATTTTCCTCGGAATGCAGGTCCAGTGCACTCAATGCCATAACCATCCGTTCAACGAGTGGAAACAAGCCAAGTTTTGGGAAATGAATGCGTTCTTTCGCCAGACGGTGGCCTTGCGGAGATTTAAACGTGATTCCCGTGACATTCAATTTGTCGAATTGGCGAATCAGGATTTTGCCGGGGAAAGCGGCCAAGCTCAAGAAGCCGAACTCTACTATGAACTCCGCAACGGATTGTTAAAAGTTGCTTATCCGGTTTTTGTTGACGGAACAGCGATTGGTTCAAGCGGCTACCTGCGAGATATCAATCGTCGACTGGAATTGGCACAACTGGTCGTATCTTCTCCGTACATGCCCCAGGCAATCGCCAATCGGATGTGGGCTCATTTTCTGGGTTACGGTTTCACCAAACCGGTGAACGACATGGGCCCTCATAATACAGCCAGCCACCCTGAATTACTCGTCTATCTGGGTCAGGAGTTCCGCTCCAACAGTTTCGACTTAAAGCAGCTTATCCAATGGATTGTGCTCAGCAAACCTTACTCGCTCTCAAGCCAGATGAATCGAAACAATTTCCAGGACGATCCCGAGTTGGGGGAGCAACCCAAGTTCAGTCACTTTTATCTCCGGCAAATGCGCGCCGAGGAACTCTACGAGTCCTTGCTGGTGGCGACTCGGGCACACAAAATTCAACGTAGCTACCAAGAACAAGAGGAAACGAAAAACCGCTGGTTGCGTCAGTTCACCATCGCGTTTGGTACGGACGAGGGGGACGAAACCACCACCTTCAACGGTACGATACCACAGGCATTGATGCTGTTTAATGGTGACCTGATAGAACGTGCAACGAGTGCAGACGAGGGTGGTTTCCTGAACTCCGTCGCCACAAGCAAACTCACGGATGCCCAGAAGATTCAATATCTTTACCGTGCCGGATTGGCTCGGCGGCCTTCCGGTCGTGAAATTGGTGCAGCCAATCAATTACTCGCTGCGCGGCTAGGCAACACAACAGCGGCCCTGCAGGACGTTTGGTGGGCAATTTTAAACAGCAATGAATTTATCCTGAATCATTAAAGCGGAGATCCTGATCGTGTTCTCACAAACTCCCAACGGGATGACACGTCGACACTTCATGCAACACTTAACGGGAGCGTCGGCAATGACGTTGCCCGCTCTCACTTTTGGCACCAGCGTCAAGGCGCATGCCGCAGACCTGAAACGTCGCAATAAATCGGCCATCATGTTGTGGATGGGTGGGGGCCCTTCGACGATAGATATCTGGGATCTGAAACCGGGTGCAGCCACCAGTGGTAGTTTTGCTCCCATCAGTACTTCCGGTGACCTGCAAATCTGTGAACACCTGCCCATGATGGCTCAGCAAATGCACCACATGGCGGTCATTCGCTCGATGAGTACGCGCGAGGCTGATCACCAGCGTGGGCGTTACTACATGCACACCGGGTATGTTCCGGATCGTAACATACAACATCCGAGTTACGGTTCCGTGGTGGCTCACGAACTGACAGGAACACAAACGGAGCTTGAAATCCCCCCTTTCGTTACCGTGGGTGGGGGAAGTGTGGGACCCGGTTTCCTGGGAATGGCATGGGCACCTTTTACTGTGAGTTCGGATGGGAAGGTTCGAAACCTCGATCATAAAATCGATTCCGATCGACTCCTGCAACGCATGGCAGCGTTGAATCTTATTGAGAGCAACTTCAATCGACAAAATCGCGGTTCAGCGGGAAAAGAACATGAAAAGATCCTTCAAAAAACGCTCACCTTGATGACGAGCGAACAACTGAACGCTTTTCAGGTCCGTCAGGAACCACAAGCCATTCAGGACACCTACGGTACCAACGGTTTTGGACGTGGTTGCCTTCTGGCGCGCCGTTTGGTGGAAGCGGGTGTACCGTTCGTCGAAGTCGACCTGGGAGGTTGGGACAATCATGCAAACATTTTCCCGACGCTGGAAACCAAACTTCCCATGATGGATCAGGCCATGAGTGCCCTGGTCGTTGATCTGGAACAACGTGGATTGCTCCAAGACACGGCCATTATCTGGATGGGCGAATTCAGCCGCACACCCCGTATCAACGGGAATACGGGTCGAGATCATTGGGCACGTAGTTGGAGTGTGGTCGTGGGAGGAGGCGGAATGAAGGGAGGAGTCGCGATTGGCGAAACCAATCATGACGGCACCCGCGTAGAAACCGAACCCTATACATCCCAGGATGTGATGGCCTCGATCTGTCAAGCTCTGGGCATTTCCCTGCAGACGGTTTTTACCAGCAATAATGGCAGGCCGATGAAAATTGCTAACGGTGGCAAAGTGATTAAAGAGTTGTTCAGCTGATCGAGCATCCCGCATTTTGCCCGGGTGATAGGGAAATCTGAATTAGTTGGAAAATCTACCTCTTTCTTCGTCACCACATCGTGGTATCCTCCGACCGATGCTGCGGCTGGCCATGCCGGTTCTGGCCGAGCAGTTACTGACGATGCTGGTCGGTTTTACCGACTGGTGGCTGGCGGGCCACTATCTGCAAGAACCGCCCTATCTGGCTGCCATGGGGCTCATGGCTTATGTGCTGTGGCTGCTACCCAGCATGTTTGCTGCAGTGGCAATCGGTTCTACCGCCATGGTCTCGCGTTTCATCGGCGCTCGTCAAAATGAAGCCGCAATTCGCGCCACCCACCAGGCCCTGATCATCGGCACCGTACTGACCGTCCTGGTTACGCTAATCACGGTTTTTTTTGGGTCCGGCTTCGTCCAGCTCATGCACTTGAAAGACGACGCCGCACTACTTGCGACCCGCTACTTGTGGATTCTTGTTCCCGTAATCCCTGCGATCATGATCGAGCAGGTAGGCATTGCTTGCCTGCGCGGAGCGGGGGACACCATGAGCGGGTTCGTTGCCAAAACCATTGTCAACCTGGTGAATGTCGGGGTGAGTTTTGTTTTGGTGACCGGCTATGCAGGATTTCCTCAATGTGGCTGGGATGGTTTGGCACTGGGAACTGCCTGTGGGCATGCTGTTGGCGCCCTCATCATCCTGGTGATCCTTCTGGTCGGTCGTTCCGGACTGAAAATCCGTCTGTCTCAACTCCGACCTGAACTCGACCTGATCAAACGTCTCTTACGAATTGGCATCCCAGGCGGCCTGGACATCGGTTTTATACTGCTCTGTCACTTGGCCTACGTGTCTATCATCAACCGCGTCGGTACACTGGCCGCGGCGGCCCACGGCCTGGGAGTCACGATTGAGTCCATGGCCTATTTGACAGGCGTGGCTTTTCAAGTCGCTGCCACAACAATGACAGGCCAGTTCCTGGGAGCCCGGGACCCGGGCCGCGCAACGAGAAGTGCCTGGCTGGCATGTTCTGTCGGCGGCGGATTCATGCTAGTGACTGCCTTCGCATTTCGTTTCTTTCCGGAACTGCTCACTTCGTTTTTCACAGGGGACGCGACAAATGACACGGCCCAAGCCACCATACCGTTGCTACGTATTGTCGCTTTATCCATCCCCTCACTGACCCTGATCCAAGTTCTTAACGGAGCCTTGCGCGGCGCAGGAGACACACGTTGGCCGTTGATCATCTCCATCGTGGGCCTGTTGGGCATTCGTCTCCCCGGGGCTTGTCTGTTCGCATGGGATCAAGTACCCATTCCGGGCACCCATCTTGTTTTACAAGGATTCGGTTGGGGAGTTGAGGGCGCTTGGTATGCGATGTTGATCGATACGATTCTTCGTAGCATTCTGGTGGTCGCACGGTTTTGTCATGGTGGCTGGAAAAACGTTCGAGTGTGAAGCCAGCGAACCCGGGACAATGCATTCAACCACCCGGAAAATCAAGATCGGGTTCAACAACGATCAAACTCCTGGTAACTTCTCGGCTTCCATTCTTCCCGTTCTTTTGCGTTCACTTTATCTTTCGTTCCCACGATAACCAGGCCACGCTTTCCATGGCTTCTCTAGTCAAAAGGAATCTGGTTTGTTAATCTTTTTTGCAGAAGGACCCCTTGAGATGACTAATTCACCTCGACTCACACCGCGGCGCCAGGATTTGGATCCGGGTGAAGTTTCGTGCGAAGACTTCGCGGCAAAGCGTTACAGACATGCTGCTCTACCGATCAAAACTCACCGGACGCAGCTTCGATTGCAGGCGATACCCGTCATCAACTTGAATCCGCACGCGCTAAGTAAGTTTCGCTGGATCAGTCTGTTGCTGGTCATGGTGGTTTTACTTGGATGTGAACGGTCGCCTGACGCGGAGAACATCGCGGATCGTCAATTTCCCCAGTTAGTCGTTTTGTATGCGCCCTGTACGGTCAACAAAAGTTTTCTCTCTCCGTACAACAGTGATGTGACCTACACGCCTCATCTTGAGTCGTTCGCAAATTCGGCCACTGTCTTTACAAAACATCGCACCGAAGCCGGACTATCGGGGATCGCCTACGCTTCGATTTTGACGGGAACCCAGGCCCCCGAACATGGCGTCTATGCGCACCCTACGCGGTTACGGAATTCAGTCTATGACATCACGGAGGCGTTTGCTGCGAACGGCTATGATGTTTTCTTTTGGAACCATCAACGTATGGGGGCGGCAGATTTAAATTATGGACAGGCTGTTCCGCCGGAAAACGTATTTGAACGGGTGCTTCAAGCAAACGATCGTGATTTTGAAAACATTCTTCAAAAGCTTGCTGAAGATCGTACCTATCGCGCCTTTTTATTGGTGAATTTTCGCGTAAATCACAATCCGTATCGGCCAGACAATCTGGTGAGTTTTCTCCAGAATTTTCCCGAGGAACGCGAAGATCTTGCGGGGATGTCACAGGCGCAAGTTAACCGATACATGAATTTGTACTACAAGCATGATTTCTCGTTGCGGTATGATTTTGAACGCGTTCGTCAGGAACAACGTCTCACCGATGAGGAACTTGGCAATTTGATTCGGGTTGTTCAGTTGTTATACAAGTCAAATATTCCGGTCTTGGACCGATTGTTTGGTGGCGTGGTGGAAAAAATCGACTCGGCCGGTTTCACGGATGACTCACTGATTGCGTTTTCGTCGGATCATGGTGAATCCATGTTTCGGCCGCATGCACCATTTAAATGGTCTCACGGGCACGCGGTGCAATCGGATGTGCTGGATGTTCCACTGATTATCCGCCCGCCAAAAACTTTTCATGCAGCCAGCCGTTGTGAATTCGTGACGCGTTCAGTAGACATCTTTCCGACGTTGGCTGCCTTGGCCCAACTTAAGTTGCCTGCGGAAACGTCTGTCTCAGGACATGACCTGTCGAAATACATGCGGCCCGATCAGCAAGATCCGGAATTCTCGGCGTATTCGCACTCTGGAATGGTGTTCCCGTTTTCAGGCAAGCGATATGCCGTGCAGAAGCTGATGGGCCAATATCTCGCACGGTACTATCCTGCATCGGATATGGTTCATACTTGGGTCGCTATCCGCCGTGGTGACTTTGTGTGGAAATACCGTTCGCTGGAAGACCAGACGTTCGTCTTCCAGGCATTCGATGTGAGCCAGGATCCGGCCGAGTCAAGAAATCTATTCGATGCGACAGACCCACAGCACCAAGAGATGTCCACCGAGTTGAAACGCTATAAGGACAATTTAGTGCGATCCTATCGCGAATGGCAGTCGGCACCTCCCCCCGTCGAACTTGGTGAACGCGAAGAATTGAATCGTCTCCGCAGTATGGGCTATGTGAAGTAACCCGGAACAATTAAGGTCCCGGGAGCTTCGTGGTTTCCATCCGTTCCGTTCGTTTGCGTTCACCTTTTTCGCGTTCCTGCCACAGCCACGATTTCCATTCCTTCTCTAGTCAAAAGGAATCTGGTCTGTTAATCTCTTTTTGCAGGAGGACCCCTTTCTAATGACTAATTCACCACGACTCAAACCGCGGCGTCAGGATTTGGATCCGAGTGAAGTATTGTGCGAATACTGCACTGCAAAGTGTTGCAAATATTTTGCTCTACCGATCGACACTCCGGAGACCGCTGAGGACTTTGCGTTCATCCGCTGGTATCTTTTTCATGGCCAGGCAAGTGTATTTACGGAGGACGAGGACTGGTACCTGCTGGTACACACCGTCTGTAAACATTTGCAGGAAGACAATCGTTGCGGCTCGTACGAGACACGACCTCAAATCTGTCGTGATTACACGACCGACAACTGTGAGTACGAAGACGACTGGACGTATGATCGCTATTTCGAGATTTCGGAACAGGTTGAGGAATATTCCGAAGCCATTTTTTCTGGACAAAACGGCAAAAGTATTCGCAGTTGTAAGCCCGCACTTCTACCCATAGTCGGATAGCGGGCATGTCGAAAAGCTCTCTGATTCAACCACGCACTTTACGAGGTTTTCGGGATTACCTGCCCGAGGCCATGATGCCGCGTGAACAACTGATCGACACTGCCCGGCAAGTTTATCGTTCTTACGGCTTCAGTCCGATCGACACTCCGGCCCTTGAATACGAAGAGATACTGGCCGGTAAAGGGGGCGATGAATCCGACAAACTGATGTACCGCTTCGAGGACGGGGGTGGCCGGCGTGTAGGAATGCGGTTTGATCTGACTGTTCCCTTGGCCCGCTTCGCAGCGCAACATGTGGGGCAATTAGGAGTACCCTGGAAACGGTACCAGATCGCAACTGTCTGGCGGGCGGAAAAATCGCAGCGCGGACGCTATCGTGAATTCATGCAGTGTGACTTCGATACAATCGGCACACGTTCCCTGGCGGCCGATATCGAAACCGCCGTGGTCATCCACGACCTTTTTTCCACGCTAAAACTCAGCGACATTCACATTTATATCAATCATCGTCAGGTTCTCACTGGACTCTTGGAACAGGTCGGGCTGCTCGATCAGTCGGTTGTCGTTTTACGTGCCATCGACAAACTCGCCAAGATCGGACACGAAAAAGTGGCCAAGGAAATCGAGACAGTCGGTGGAGCCTCGCCACAGCAAGCCAAGGAAGTACTGCAACTCTGCACCATCTCCGGCACAAATGATGACATGCTGCGTCAGGTCGAAGCGCTGGTTTCGTCAAGCGAAACCGGCATGGAAGGTTTGGATGCTCTGCGCCAGATCGTCGCCGGTGCGTGCGCTGCCGGGGTACCGCCAGACAAAATCAAAATTGATGTGGCGACTGCGCGCGGACTTGATTATTACACGGGTACCGTGTACGAAACCTTTCTGGATCGCCTGCCAAACATTGGCAGCGTCTGTTCCGGTGGCCGTTATGACAATCTGGCCAAACTGTTTACCCGCCAGGAGCTTCCCGGGATCGGTGCATCCCTGGGGCTGGACCGGCTTTTGGCTGCCATGGAAGAGCTTGGTATGGTCGAAAAGGTTTCGACACCAGCTCAGGTCTTTATCCCCTTCTTCGAAAAAAGCCGCTTACACGAGTACTTTCAACTGGCAACTCAGATTCGCTCGGCAGGGATCGGGGTCGAAGTCTTTCCCGAACCGAAAAAGCTGGGTCAACAGCTCAAGTACGCGGATCGCCGGGGCTTCCGCATCGCGCTGATTATGGGAGATCAGGAGTTTACTGATCGCACCTGTCAGGTCAAAAACCTCGCCACAGGCTCCAGTGAGGAAATTTCCCTGGAACCGGATACGGACAACCTTGTTTCTGCACTGCGGCAACTTCTGGTATAATTGATCCGGTGCTTCCAGGGCCAATCCGCGAAGAACCAATCCGCGAAGAAGAAGTCTGGTAGTTTTGTTGGCGTCCTGGCTGTACGCTGGAGCTCAACATTTAGAAGACGTCCCGGCTTTTGGGGCTTCTTTCCCGGCCACGATCCGTCTTTCAACCGGTCACCTGTTCACAAGATTTGCAGCATGCGAAACTGGATTTCCCGATCAATTCTGGCCTTGTGTTTGTGCTCCCTGACTTTTTCCGATGCCGTCGCTGCGCCAGGCGGTTCCTCCCGGTCGGGGAGTTGGCTGTTGTGCTATGCCCTCGTCATCCTGGGAATTGCCTTGGGTCTGGCAGCGGTCTGCCGTCCCGCGAAATGGAAAACGCCGGACGACGAAAACAAGTGAGCTCATTTCCGGAAAATCTACCTGTCAGAATTTTTCCAGAACAGGCAGTTTGACAACCCCGTCCCGCCGATGTCAAGCGGCTTGCGTGCCCCGTTGCGAGCGGAAGAAATCTCCAATTCGTGCGACGACCGTTGTCTGCTCTCTTTTGCTCAGTTCGGGGAAGATTGGCAAACTCAAAACCTCTTGCGCCGCACGTTCCGTTTCCGGAAGACTTCCTTCTTGGTAGCCGAGTGCTTGAAAGCATTTTTGCTGATGAAGCGGCACCGGGTAGTAGATCTCACTACCAATTCCCTGTTGACTCAAGTATTCCCGGAGAGCGTCTCGCTGTCCTGAGAGAATACGTATGGAATACTGATTCCAAACGTGTTCCATGAAATCCGGATGGCCGGGAACCATGAGAACCTCTTCCAGGGATGCCTGTTGAAACAGTTGATGGTAATGGGTGGCGTTCTCCTGACGCTGCCGCGTCCATTCCGCAAGATACGTCAGCTTGACGTTCAGTCCCGCAGCCTGCACCGAATCCAAGCGGCTGTTGATGCCAACAAACTCGTGATAGTAGCGGGGATGCATCCCGTGGCCCCGTAGCAACTTCAATCGCTGAGCCAGTTCGTCGTTTGAAGTGGTCAGCATACCGGCGTCACCAAATCCACCCAGATTTTTGGTGGGATAGAAACTGAAGCATCCTACATCACCCAGACTGCCGGCCGGACGATCCCGGTAGCGGGCTCCAATGGCCTGGGCGGCATCCTCGATCACCGCCATTCCATGCTGACTTGCCACATCGTGGATGGGATCCATGTCGGCACATTGACCAAACAAGTGGACGGGAATAATAGCTTTGGTTGCCGGTGTGACAGCCGCTTCGACGAGTCGTGGGTCCAAGTTAAAGGAATCGGGTTCGATATCAACAAAAACCGGCTTGGCGCCCAAACGCCAGACGGCACTGGCGGTAGCAAAGAACGTGAAGCTGGGCACGATGACTTCGTCCCCTGCCTGTACATCGAGGGCCATCAAGGAGAGCAACAGCGCGTCACTGCCCGAACCGCATCCGACGGCATGCTTGGTGTCGCAAACCTCGGCTATCGCCGATTCCAGCTGGACCGAAGCGGGCCCCAGCACAAATGCTCCTGAATCAATCACTTCAGTCATTGCAGCTACAATCTCATCGCGTATCGGCTGATTCGACCGGTGCACATCCAGGAGCGGCACCTTCGACTTGTCTGATATTTTTTCGTTATCCATAACTTCTCCCTCTGTAGCCAGGAACCTCGAATCGTCACGATCTGTCGACGTTCTTGTGGTGATGGTGCGTCTTGTTTGCCAATGGGCACTAACATCCCGATAGGACCCGTGGACGCTTGTCATCCCACTCGTCCGGCAGATGCCCGCGTCGCACCAGAGAGTATGCCAACGTAGAAACAGAGGTCAAGGTCGAGGTCGGCGAGACGCTAGCAGCGGTGGCGTCGATCTAACGACGCCCAGCTTGACCTCGACACTCTCCTCCATTACCGTACGGCGCTTTTTTTACTGCGCGACGGCGTTTACGATGCTCGAAACTCTCCACCCTGACTGGAAACGACCTTCCGCAGCCCGTTGGGGCTGTCTGCCGCCCAGGATGCGCGTACTGTTTATCGCTGGAAGTCGGCGGCGCGCAGGTTGGCTCAATGAAGCATTCGCTGCGGACAGTGCCACTGAAATTCAATTGGAGGAAGCAATAACCCGAGCCCATGGAATTGAGCGAATACGCGACGATGTATTCGACGCGATTATCGTCAGCCATGAACCAGAACAATTGGACGCCTTCGAGTTTTTAGGAGCCGTGCGTGCCGGAAACGGGGAGCACCGGCCTACGCTGGTTCTCGGCGACTCGCCAGCACACGAAATGAGGGTTTTGAGCTATGAGGTGGGAGCGGGTGCTTATGTATGCATCAATCACACCTCGACTCGCGAATTGATGTGGCAGCTTGCGCGGGTCATTGAACGTCATGAGTTGCTTGTCGAAAACCGGCGGCTCGTCATGGAACACAAACACCGCTTGCAACTTGAACATGAAGAAGCAACCAGGCTGCTGGAGCAACAGCACGAATTGATCAAGACCGTCCAGACCCACTCTTGGCACGTGCAGGGGGAGCCGTCCCATCCCGGGATCACACCATGTACCGGGGCGTCTGTTCCCGATTCGCTCGTTGCGCACTACAAAGAACTATTGCAAACTTACGTTATCATGGGATCCGGTAACCTGAGCAGCCGGATCCAGACCTTTTCCTCCCAACTCGCCAAATTGGGGATCACTGCCCAACAATCCATGCAAATGCACCTGCAGGTTCTGGAGCAAGTGGTGAACCAGCTAAAATCCCGCAGCGCCCGCCACGTTGTCAATCGTGCCGATCTGCTCGTACTTGATGTGCTGCTGCATCTGTGTGAAGAATATCAGCAGCGCTGGCTGGAAAAGCTTCCGCTTGATTCGCAAGCAGCGTAGTCTCTGATCCGACAAATTCAGACACGATCCGTTGTTTTTGATGAGGGGCACGGTTTCCAGGAATTGCGGGCCGGATTTTGAGGTCCGATCCGCCCACACCCATCCTGGAAAAACTTCCGGATT
>CAUZBP010000073.1:0-24092 GCA_963578105.1 Planctomycetota bacterium | reverse complement strand
GCCGCATGAAACACGTAAGCAGGAATGTAATGACCAAGCAACGCCATCCGCGCGACTTGGTTGTTGCGTACTCGCTTTAGGGTTTTACTTTTCCTCATAGATTCTGCTGCCTTTAAGTGCTAACTCTTGAATGTCGGAAACCAGGACGACCAATGAATCGGTATTTACCGATGTTTGTAAAACTGGCAATTGTAGCTTTTCCATGCTCCACCGTCGACCTTGGGTCTTTCAGGAGGAGGGTCTTGCGGAGGAAACAAGGAGGCCTTCATGAAAAACAACACCTGTTTTTCGTCGGCAATTCGCGGCCACCCCAATGTCGGTCTCCTTGAAGCAGGCCACACTACAGATCGGGACTTGACGCGGGGACTCACACTCGGGGACAACAAAAGACCCGCCAGACCACAATGCTGGCGATTCGAGAACCGCGAAGGAGTTGACTGTGGATTATTCCGGGGTGAATGGGTTCCTGGGCACACGCGCATCGGTCATGGTCGATGTGGTGGTGGTCGCGATGATCGGCGTACTTATCGTCATGGCCTGGAGTATTTTTCAGGTCAAATATCGCCGGCGTTTCTTGTTGCACAAAAGATTGCAGCTGACCCTGGGAGTGACGTTGGCATTCGTCTTGCTGTTCTTTGAGATCGACTTGCGGCTTTTGAGTCCCTGGCGTGAACGGGCCCTTGCGTCGCCTCACTACCACGAAGCCTGGTTTGTGGGTGCTGTTTCCTGGTCACTGGTGATCCACCTGGTGTTTGCGGTGTCGACGGCGCTGCTTTGGGGCTTTGTGATCGTAATGGCCTTGCGCCGATTTCCAGTACCACCCGAGCCAAACGAGTACAGCCGGCAACACATTCTTTGGGCCCGCCTGGCTGCGATCGATATGGTGCTCACAACGCTTTCGGGGTGGATCTTCTACTGGCTTGCATTTGTGGCAAGCTGAACTCACAGTCCCACCAGTTGCTTATCCCGCAGGGGTGGTTAGCTCACCACTTCCCACTGCTGTGAATCGGCCGAGCGAAAAATTGCTTCGATGACGGCCATGTTTTTGACGGCATCTTCCAGTGGAACCGGAACCTCGGTTTGCTGGAGGATTGCCTTAGAAAACAAATCTCCCTGAATGCCATATTGGTCGCACGTGGCAAACTCGAGGATTTCGACTCCCTGGCCGGAAAGATCTTTTCCATCATCAACCAAAATGTGACAAGGTTGGTCATTGGGAGCGTTGAACGGAATAACCACCTCTATTCGTCCTCTCGTTCCCAAAAAATGCATCCGCTGGTAAGGGACCATTTGTGTGCTACAGGTGAAAATTACCTGCGCCGTCGGGAAATCGAGAATGGCTGAAGTCAGGCGGTCGACCTCCAACTCCGGATCGCGCTCCACGAGGCTGACCACGCGCGTTGGTTCCTCGTTAAATACGAATCGCGAGGTCGTAATAGGATAACAACCGATGTCCATCAAGCCACCTCCACCGTAATCGACCCGGCTGCGAATGTTTTGCGGATCGTTGTTGAAGTAGCTGAAGTGGCCCAATACCGATCGAACCTCCCCAATCCTGCCGGAATCGACAAGTTCTTTGACGCGAAGCCATTGCGGGTGCGTGCGCACCATGAATGCTTCCTCAATCTTCACACCCGTACGGTCTCGTACGGCCACCAACTGCCTGGCCTCGGCTACGCTCAGCGCGATTGGTTTTTCACACAACACATGTTTGCCTGCTTCAGCAGCCCGAATGCTCCAGGGAACGTGAAGATGGTTGGGCAGTGGATTGTAAATCGCCTCGATTTCGGGATCTGCAAGCAACTCTTCGTACGCCCCGTATGCCTTGGCAATCCCAAGATCTTGAGCTGTCGCTTGAGCCCGGCTCAGATCCCGCGACGCGATGGCAACGATGTCGCAAAACTCTGACTTTTGCATCGGCGGGATGACTTTGGTTACCGCAATTTTAGCAACCCCCAACACCCCCCATTTTACTTTCCTTGCCATAACGTGTCGTGACTCCTTGATTAGAGATCAGCAGTGATTGAAGAAATTGACGACGGTAGCAAATGACTGATATCCAGCTCGTTCGGTGCCCCTGGTTTCAATTGGGCCTGGTTTCAATTGGACCCGGTACAGGCGATGGTGGTCCCGTGTCGACATACTTCAGCGTCACTTGAAACGGACGCGCCAAACAACAATCTATCAATTCAGCCCCAGCAAAACTATCGCCTGTTGCCCGGGACATCCCTTGAATGCCGCAAAAACCACCTGGATGCCCCGAGTGGGGCGAGGTGTTTGCACAGCTCGTTTTATGATCGACCGGCTCGTTGAAATACGAGAAAAGAGGTTTGCACACCATCAGCTGCCAATGCGAGGCTCAGGGCATTTTACAGATACGTCGGCAGTAAACCTTGAGGATTCGCACTATGCCAAAAGAAAACAATGTGGCAGACGCCAAGCCAGGCAGTCTTCTCGGTTCCGGCCCTGGATCAACCAAAAAACAAGCTGCTACGCAAAGTGATAATGCGATTCCCGTATTGCTTCTTCTAAACGGGTAATACCTTCCAGCATTATAGATCCGCGCTAATCACCTCTCCATCACTAATCGCGGCCAACCTTCCCAGTGTCGCCTCGTTAATGTCGTGCTGAACGGGACTGACGTGACCATCGAGAAAAACAAAATGACTTACCGCTTTATGCTCACTACCAAATTTCTCGCGAGACGGATCGTTGGCGCCATCCGCCATGCCGTTCTGTACCGTACCGAATATGGTGTAAGGGCAGTCACCTGCGAAAATTGCCGTGTCGCCCTGGGTGTAATGTGCTTGAGAAGGTTTGGAGCTGTCTACCGGAGGGATATGCTTTTCACCAATCGCAATCGTCTTCGAAAGTCCGTCTTGTACTTGCCTGGCACTACATCGTGAATAAGTATAAATCGGGCCGGCAGTCGTGCGAAAATCACTATCCATCTTGGCCACGCTGGAGCCCTCGTCCGATGTGCGTCGAAGACCAAAATTCAGGGGACCTCGACCCACATTGGCTGCGTAGTCACCTCCTGCGGAAACTCCAGTCACGATCGGGGGACCATCGTCGTTGTCAAAGTCACGGTCGGCAACCGGACTGCGGCGGCTTGGACAGAAAAGGGACTCAACCGGAGTACGCATGGCAACCGTATTCACCACATTGTCGACGCGCTCGGCTCGATCATGGCTTTTGTATTGATCGTTCTCCTCGATGAACGGTAGCAGCCTGAATGCCCATGAAACACCGAACTGGTCCGATCGTTCCCGCCCCATCGGAAAACGCTTGGAAAAGTCATGGTAGTTCTGCGTGGCAAGCCCTAACTGCTTCAGGTTGTTGACACACTGGTTGCGCCGAGCTGCCTCGCGGGCTGCCTGCACAGCCGGCAACAAAAGAGCGATGAGGATGCCGATGATCGCAATCACAACCAAAAGTTCTACGAGCGTAAAACCAGTCGAGCGGAAAAATCTGGTGCGGTTCTGAGACTGACGAAGTTGGATGGGACCACGAGAGCAGTGACTCATGTTGATAAAATCCGTACTGGGTGGGAGCGACTTAACCGGCCTATCGGCTTAAACGGAACGGTTTATCGTAGCGCGGGGGGGGGATTTGTCGGTGGGAACTGGTGAATTCACCAGCGTACATGTGTCTTCTACGGGAATTACATGTGTCTTCTACGGGGATGCTGATTCCCCGAATTCGACCGGTGAGTATAAAGCTAACTCGCCTTCAAGAGAAGACTAACTCGCCTTCAAGAGAAGAACAGTTACTCCCGGGTTTTGTGGTAAGCGGAAGAACAGTTTTTTGGGCCCACCTGACAGACTACGGACTCAGACTACCTACAAAAAAGGAGTCGGGAATCGCGACCTTTGTTTCTAAGCCCACCGTTCCCCTGTGAGTTGAGCGCGAACCTGATTAAGACCCAAAGTCCATTCTCAACAGGCTGCCAGTTGGTTGCACATGGTCTGACGAAGCGGTGGTACTAGCCGGTGCTGTTGGTTGGCGCTAAGGCGTGAGCTGTCAGCACGTCTCTCCACGATGCCTAAACCGGTAAACAATATGGATACCGCGGGGTCAAGCGATGCTGCCTGGGGTCGTCAGAGTGAACGACGCTGATGTGAAAAATCCCGTCACCGGCAAGAGAGTTGAACCGGTTTTGAGGCCGTGTGAGAGGGTTAAAACACGACGACAAAACATAACTCACGAGGAGATGCTTTAAAAGCAATCTGGTCTTGTGGTTCTATTCACTCTCAATACTGGGACGGGACCTTTGTTAACAATAAAAAAACACAGTACGGGTTGGTCTATCGTGCTGTGAAGTGAGCTACCTTACATCTCCCCGCCGTTTCTCAAACCAGCCAAAAATATTTGTCGCTTCAGTCTTGTGGTTCTATTACGGAGCGATGACGGTCAAAATTGTGCTTACCCTTTACTATGGTAGTCGAAAAGTGAGCGGATTACACAAGAAAAAACAGGGCCTTGCAATACAATTTTCGCCAGGCTACCAGGGGGCACGGATCAGGCTGGAGGCTGAAAAATGATCAACACTTGCAATTTCCCTGTTTTTCGGCGATTTCTGTCCCCAACGGTCCAAAACGGGCCACCCTTCAACGGCTTTCCTACTCGGGACGACTTGCCCGAAAAACCGCTAAGGGCGGTCGGTGATTCGGTCGTGGCTTTCGTTCGACAGTTTGGGAACTGCAGGGAGCCCGCCGACGGACCGGCTCGCGAATGTACACCGTTTTTTTAGACGGCCCAACACCATGGGCCAACTTGGGGTGGTCCCATCAACGGGGGCCCCAGGGCCTGCCGTGGGATGGCTTGTGCCCAAGTTGCTCAAGCCGTTCGTTTAGCAGGCGACAGTATTCGGTGAATTGGGCCCGCAAACGCGGATCGATTCGGTCCAGCCGTCTCTTGCTGCGTTCGTCTCGTTGTGCCTCGGTGCGACCTCTCCGGTAACCACCACGATGTTGATTATTCTCACCGCGACCGACATCTCGTCCTTGCCCACCACAGCGACTCCCTCCTCGGTCAGGGTTTTGTCGCCTTTCGATAATTTGGGCAACCCGCTCGTCGATTTTAAGTCTTTGTTCTTCGGGTGGTAGGGCAAAGAAGGTATCCATGCGGTCGTGCAGGTAGACCATTATTTGTTCGCGCCCGCCGGCGACGAACTCCTGCCGTTGTTCGTCAGATAATCCTTCCACTCGTTGCCGAATATTGTTCCAGGCGGCACGGCGATCTTCACCGGACATTTGATCCCGTTTGGAAAACATCGAATCCCGCGACTGTTGCAGCTGCTGTACCTCGGGGTCTACCCGACTGCCAAACAGGCCTAATCCCCCCCCCGGTTACTGCTACGACCGCAGCAATTCCCAAACTCACCAACATACTACGTTTTTTCCTGCCCATCTTGCCTGTTCCCTATCACATAAAGGTTAGTCAGCCACGATGAGAGCGTCGGAATGCCCATCAAGGTAAATAAAGTTCCGGGATCCGTCGTCGCCATCCGGTCCGTGAAAGGCCTCGAAGTCATTGACAACCCAGACACGTGAAGAACTCCGCTGGTTTCCCGAGCGACTGGTGAGCACATCCTCCCGGGTACGGTTGGCAACCCGTCTCGCCTGGTATTCGTAGCTCAATCCTTCGACCATGAAGTAGGTTCGTGAATAGTCGGTCACTCCGCCCGCACCAGTGTAACGATTGTCATTCGGGCAGGCGAAAAGTTTCTGGTTTTGTTCCGTGAAACCGGAGAGCACCTCGAACAACGCCGGACGGCTGGGTGTGATCGAAGGCAACTGGGCGGCATCGGGGAATTTGGCTCGGTTGCCCTGTATTTGCATGTACTGTTCCAAAGCGGGACCGATTTGCCTCAGATTGGATTAGCACTCGGTTCGTCGGACGGCCATCCGAACATGCTGCACCGCCGGCAGTAACAGTGCCAGCAGCGAGTTCATCCTTCGCTCGAGATGGGCCAGTTCGATGCGGCCTATTCTCGCGATGGTCACTATCACGCATTCGTGAAGTCGTCCAGTGATCCCCAATTGGTGCTGGTGATTCAGGATCTTCGTGACAATCAAGAGCATATTCTGAATCCTGGCAACGGACGTGACTTCGTCCGCAATCCTTCCATTGCCCCAGATAGCACCAATGTGGTTTTCAGCCTGTCCAACGAAGGAGGCCAGCAGATCGCTTCGGTCAACATGCAAGCGAAAAGCCTCGCGAGACTGACCACTTCGTCTGGTCTCAATGCGACTCCGTCCTACTCACCCGACGGTGAGAGAATCGCTTTCAGCTCCAGTCGGGATGGCAATTTCGAGATCTATGTGATGGATCGCAGTGGGCAGAACGTGCAGCGATTGACCAACAGTCCCGGATTGGACCACCGGCCTGTCTGGTCTCCCGATGGCAGGCGGATTGCATTCACCAGTAACCGCGATGGTAATTACGAGATCTACGTCATCAGTGCCGATGGCGTCAGGCTCCAACGGGTAACGCACCACTCAGAAAGAGACGATTACGCCGCCTGGCATCCGGATGGCCAACACTTAGCTGTCGTCTCAGAGCGCCACGGGAAGTGCGACCTGTATCTCATCGAGGTGCCCGAGTAAGAACAACCGTAAAGCTCCAGGATTTCGATGCCTGGTAGTCGTACACGATGCGGGACTTCTACCACCAGATGGTATTCGGGCTGATGTAACGTGAAACGGGCACCATGGAGATGAACGAAGGTAGCTGACCAGCACCGTGGTCGCGTGCTCCCGAACCGCCGGTCAGTGCAATCGACCTATCAAGGGTAACGTCACCCGGCGAGCGTTTGTCCGTGCCGGTGAAAGAAGAATCGCTCAGGTCTGATCGGCGTCCAGGCCTAGTCCTTTGCACACCGCCCGCTCGATCGCTGCGGGGCCAAAAAGGCTGATCACTTTGTCGTGCGCGGTTTGACGTTGCACCTCGATCCTTTCCGGCTCGGCGCAAAGCGTAACGATATGCTTCGCGAAATCGTCGTCGGTCTCGGCAATCAGAACGTCGCGCCCGTCTACGAGGCCAAGACCCTCAACGGCACGCGAAGTGGCAACGATCGGAAGTCCCCAGGCCATAGCCTCTAAGATTTTGAGGCGCGTGCCGCCACCTGACAACAGCGGAACGACGGTGAGATGCGCCTGACGTATGACGGAAAGGATATCGTCGGGGTTGGCCAGAATTTTCACTCCCGAGACGTTTTCGAGCGAGCGCACGGCAGGCGCCGGAGACCGGCCGGCCAGGATCAGTCTTGGTTCGGGGAACCGCTGCTGCACGAGCGGCAAGATTTTTGTGGCAAGTCGTACAGCTGCATCGATATTCGGACGGTAGCTCAGGTGGCCCACGAAAAGGATGATGGGAGACTCGGCTCCCACCGCGCGAAACGGGGGTAGCTCTTTCGGCGCTTCGAAACGGGGAATTCCGTTTGGCACAACATCCACCGGGATGGGAACGCGGAAGAGCCGGCGGATCCTGTCTTCGTCCTGATCGGAACAGACCCAAATCCGGTCAACCAGCGGGATTGCCTTGCGCTCCAGCCTCAAAATCCGCGCCGCGTCATCAGGAAAAAACCTGGAAAGCAGAACCGGATGCTTTGGCCGGTTACCCATCTGGCCGCTCAAATGAGATTCCACATTATGCATGTCGAGAATCAAGAGGCGACTCAGCGGCCGCAGGCACTTCAGCAGCGGAAAGAGGGGCAAACCTTCGACGACCACCACATCAGGCTGGAAGTCGCGGACCAACGCGATGAGTCGTTTTAAGGCGGACTGCGGGATGCGTATATCGACGCTCGTGCGGCGCCTCCCCAGGGAACGACCGCGGGGTTCGCCCTGTGCTGTAAGCGCCGTGACATGGACCTTGCTGTCGAATTCACCCCCAGCTTCAAGAACCGGACGGACCGAAGCAAACGTTACCGGTCCCACTCGAGAGGCAGCGACCGCGTTCTGCCAGTTGCGGAGCTCAGCACCCGACACGGGCGGCGCAGCCGGGTCGGGGGCCAGCACCAGCGTCCGCAACTGACCATCCGGTGCAGCTCTCGCACAAAGCTTTGAACGAGTCCTCTGAAGACGCAGTCGCCGGTTAACGGTGCCATAGCGAATGCGAATAGAATACTGAAAGGATTTCCAGGTTCGCCTGAATTGGGGATGTGCGCGCACGGCGCGCATCATCCTGTTGGCACCCTCGAAGTGCCCAACCATGATCAGCTGGCGCGTGAGGCGCAGGGCGATCCAGGCCTTGCGCCATTGCAAAATATCTCTGTCGATGCCGCAGGTCGCAAGCTTGTCCAGTTCGTGTGAAATGGCAAGTAGCGTCCGTCGCGGGGAAGTGGTGAAGCGTTTCGACATCCGCAATTCGTCATGAATGTACAGCAGAACAGGATCTCGGATCGCCACCACGGGAACACGCGTGAGGACTGCGGCCCAGTAACACGTATCTTCGTCAAGATTCACGGATGTGGGGAAACGTATTCCTGCGACTGCAGAAGTTCTCACAAGTGCGCTGCCCACAGCAATGGGCCATGTGCGGTTCGACAAATATCGTTTGGCGTTCTCATTCGTGTCCTCGCAATATCCACTCGGTATCTTGAGCTTGTCGGGGCGTCCCTCCGTTCGCCGAATGCTTGCGCCAATCGCGCATCCGGCCGCAGGCTCCTCGTGCAAGGCCACATGCAGAAGCCCTAGACTGCCCGCGATGACCTCGTCGTCCGCATCGAGAAAGAAGATGAAGTCGCCGACGGCCCGGTCAACCCCCACATTGCGGGCCGCGCCCGAGCTCCCTGCCTGTATCGGCACAATTTGCAGCGGTAAACAGCACCGCTCAGCCGTCTCGGAAGCCATTTGCACGGTTGCATCGTCGGAGCCGTCGTCGACCAGCAGGATCTCCCGGATCCGACTTCGGTCGGGAAGGAGACTGCGTAAGGTCCTCCCGATGGTGACTTCCGCATTCCGCACCGGGATGACAACAGAAATCGCACCCGAACCGCAAACGCGAATTCGGCGATCTATGTCGGCGACATTCTTCACGAGATCCAGTTGCACGGTTCTCAGAGCTGGGGTGATCACCAGAAAGGAAAGATACGGTCGAACACGATCAACGGTCTTCGAAATAGCCCCGTTTCAGGAAAACGTCGTAATAGTGTTTGAGCGGCGCTACCGGACTGAGGTCCAAACTGTTAAGACTGTCGATCGTCCTCGGTTCCAGGTCGAAGAGCGACTGGCCAGGAAGCCAGCGATAGGTCGACCCGTCCTGGAGCCTGGAAGGGTCGGCCACGACATAGCCCCCCAACGCCTTTACATGACCAACACGGCGCAAGCCGAAATGCAGGTTCGAGGAAATGGTCGGTTCGCGGTAACGCAGATAGACATGGAAACCTTTCGGCGTTTTCGCGACCGGCGTGGAAGTGATCACGGCCGCGTGCCGCCGCCACTCCTGAAAGTAGTGACCCTGATCGAAATCAAGGATGATCAGATCGGCGTACCCACCGAGAATGCCGATATTTGACTCCGCGTGGGTGAACCACCGCCTTACCGCCGCCGCGTCCGGTGGGCACTGGGACAGATGAAAGGCAATCCCCGTAAAGGCAAGTTCCTTGAGGTTCTTTCTCCTGCTCCGCAGATGCAGCGGTTCGTAACCCATTTGACACAGGTCAAGATGTTTGCCCGCCTTGCAAAGTGGGACGCAAAGAATGCCACGCTCTCGCAGTCGGAGCGCGTAACTGCTCAAGTCATCGCTCTGCACCGGAAATTCCTGGAGTTCTTTGACTTCCATGGTTCAATAAGCCGGAATTCTAACGCCTTGCCCTTGACGGCTGCAACGCCGCCTGGTCCCCGGTGCCAGCAGTTGTTCGTCGAAACCGATTTCCAACCAGTAATAAAGGGCAACCAGGAAATCCCTGACCGCGACCGGTTCGCTTGCGGTGGTGCGGGATGCCCCGTGCACCAACCCGCGTGGTGTGCCGCCGTCGGCCAGTACCATCGACTGCGATCTGCCCTAATGCTCGAAAATCCCGTTTTTTTTTTGCACCGAAGCTCATTTCCTCTTAAACTAACTAACGCGGTGTGGCAGCCTATCCTGGCTCATTTACGAACCCGAAACCCAGCGGTTGTGTGCGATATTTTTAGTCATAATAGGTATCGTTCATGACTACGAAACGGATTCCATAAACTCCGCCATTCGTAGACAATCAGGTTTAGTGGGACCATCCACAACTCGGCTGGATTTATTCGTGTTGCAGCTTCCAGGTGTGTGTTGGGAAGGGGTTGATTCAAACTGGTAGCATGCGATGCTGGCAATCAACGTCAAAAAAATCGAAGTTGCCTGGCAGGTTTTTCTAACGCTTGCCTGTTCTGCGACCGCATCGTTGCTGTCAGCCACTGAACAAACAACGGTCGATTACAACCAGGATGTCCGCACGCTTCTTTCGAACAACTGCTTCCAATGTCACGGGCCCGATGAGAACAAGCGCAAGGCGAACCTGCGTTTAGACGATTCAGCGGCAACGCCGGCAAAAGGTGATTCAGGCCTGCTTGCGATCGTACCGGGTGAGCCTGAGAAAAGCGAGTTAATTCGCCGCATTACCAATCCCGATCCCGATGATCGCATGCCGCCACCAGAGAGCGGAAAACGTCTCAACGAGCAAGAGATCCAGTTGCTTACCGACTGGGTGCGAGGGGGTGCGAAACTTGGCAAACATTGGTCGTATGAAAAGCCCGTTCGTCCAGAGACTCCGCAGGTTCGCGACATGTCGTGGCCCAAAAACGAAATCGACTATTTTGTGCTGGCACCTCTGGAACAGGTCAACCTCGCTCCCTCCAGGGAGACGGATCGGTACGCACTGATCCGCCGGTTGTCGCTGGACCTGACCGGCCTGCCACCCACATGGGAGGAAGTCGAGCAATTTGTGGAAAATGCCGATTCCGATGCGGTCCAGCGGCTGGTGGATCGACTTATGGAAAAACAGTCATTTGGAGAGCATTGGGCTCGCAAGTGGCTCGACCTGGCCCGCTACGCCGATTCGGCCGGGTACGCCGACGATCCTTTCCGCACCATATGGGCCTATCGCGATTGGGTTATTCGAGCCATCAATGCCAACCAGCCGTTCGATCAATTCACCATGGAACAACTCGCTGGCGACCTCCTACCGGACCCGACCAACGACCAGCTGACTGCCACGGCCTTTCACCGCAATACACTCACCAACAGCGAAGGAGGCACCGACGACGACGAGTTTCGCAATGTGGCGGTAGTGGATCGTGTCAACACCACCATGGCCATCTGGATGGGAACGACGATGGGGTGTGCACAGTGCCACAACCACAAGTTCGATCCGATCTCACAGGAAGAGTACTTTCGGGTATTCGCAATCTTCAACAACACCGAAGATACCGACCAACATGACGAATCTCCCTTGCTCAAGTTGTGGTCAAAAGAGCACCAGCAGCAAAAGGTGGCATGGCAACATGAAATGGATCAACTCGAGTCGGAGGTCACACCGCTCAAAGCGGTGGTACTCGAGCGACAGGCCCAGTGGGAATCACAGTGGAAGACTGATTTTAGCTGGACGCCAATCGTACCGGCCAAGGTGACTTCCAGGTCTGGCACGGACATGACGTTATTGGACGACGGTTCGATTCTTGCCGCCCGAAAGGAGAAGACAGACGTTTACACCCTGGAATTTGTGTTCGGCAAAGATACTTCGTTCACCGCTCTCCAGTTGGAAGTTCTTCCGGACGCCAGCTTGCCTGACCAGGGACCTGGACACGCCAAGGGAAACTTCGTGATTTCTGGCGTGCGCGTCAGTACAACAACGGAACTCGCCCTGGCAGCGGCCTTCGCCGACTTTTTCGAGAAGGACTACGACGCCGATAACATCATCCACCACGCCGACGACCCGGATCGAGGGTGGGCGATTGCACCCGAGTTCGGCCAGCGCCATGCGCTCTCCATCACGCTGGCGTCGCCGTTGTCGGTTGCAGCAGGCGAAAAGCTCTCGCTGTCGATCGACCAGTTGTCAGAGCGCGATTATCACGTCCTGGGACGATTTCGCATTCGCATTACCGATGACACACAAATCGCCGACTACGCGAACATCCCGTGGTCAACGCGAAAAATCTTGAAAATAAAGGCTTCAGAAAGGTCCCCGGAGCAGCGAGCTGAGTTGGAATACCATTTACTGAGTGTGTCGCCCGAAACAGAGAAACCGGCCAGGCAACTGATATCGCTCAAGAAGCAACTTGCGGAAATAAAGCCGACCACGACGATTCCAATTATGCGAGAGTTGACCGGCGACAAGCTCAGACTGACGCACATCCAACGTCGGGGCAATTTTTTGGATCTCGACCGACAGGTAACCGTGGGACTTCCCGAGGCGTTTCACGCTCCGCCCGAAAATGAGCCGCTGAATCGACTGGCATTGGCCCGGTGGTTGATCGACAAAAACAACCCGTTGACGGCCCGCGTGATTGCCAACCGATACTGGGATTTGATTTTTGGAGTTGGCCTGGTGCAGACCAGCGAAGAATTTGGTGCTCAAGGAGAATTGCCGTCGCATCCGCAACTGTTGGACTGGTTGGCAACCGAGTTGGTTCGTTTGCGTTGGGACACGAAAGCATTCCTGAAGTTGCTGGTCACCTCAGCGACTTATCGCCAGTCATCGGCCGTCACACCCGCACAATTTGAAATGGATCCCGACAACCGGCTGTTGGCACGGGGACCCCGTTTCCGAATTTCGGCAGAGACCATTCGTGATCAGGCACTGTTTGTCAGCGGTCTACTCAGTGACAAGATGTATGGCCCGCCAGTCCACCCGCCACAACCTACATCGGGTTTGAGGGCTGCCTTCGGCTCGACCGTGGACTGGGATCCCAGCGAGGGCGAAGACCGGTATCGCCGGGCACTTTATACGACCTGGCGACGGTCGAATCCGTATCCGTCGATGGCGACTTTCGACGCTCCCAATCGTGAAGTCTGCACGGTCCGGCGGGCACGGACCAATACTCCCCTGCAGGCGCTAGTTACGCTGAACGACCCTGTCTATGTAGAAGCGGCCCAGGCGTTGGGCCGCCGCATGGCCATGCGCGTCGGGAGTACCGAAGCAGGGGCAACCTACGGATTTCGCTTGTGTCTGGCTCGCAACCCCGAAGATGAGGAACTTCAACAACTGGTGGAGTTGTTCAACCAATCGCACCAGCAACTCTCAAAAGATCCTGAAAAGGCCCGGCAGTTGGCAACCATTCCGTTAGGGCCCGTACCTGAGGGTTCCGATACGGTCGAACTGGCTAGCTGGACCGTCGTTGGAAACATACTGTTGAACCTCGATGAAATGTTTTTGAAAAGGTAACGAATCGTGGATGCACGACTTGCTGGGCTACAAAATGTGACGAGGCGACACTTTTTGCAAGGATCCGGACTGAATGTCGGTGCAATTGCGCTGGCCTCGCTGATGGACGGTCCTTCGCAAGCAGCGCCTGTCGAAATCGCTAATCCGCTGGCTCCTCGCCAACCCCATTTTCCGGCAAAAGCCAAGCGCGTCATCTACCTGCACATGACCGGCTCACCCCCGCATTTGGACCTCTTCGATTACAAACCAGAGCTCGTCAAACGCAATGAGGAAATCTGCCCGGCCGAATTCTTTGATGGCAAGCGGTTCGCATTTACATCAGCCAAACCCACGCTGTTGGGAACACCACAAAAATTTCGTCAACATGGTGAGTCCGGAACGTGGATGTCCGACGCCATTCCACACTTCCATGAGGTTGCCGACGATCTTTGTGTGATTCGTTCGATGACAACCGACGAGTTTAATCACGCGCCGGCTGAATTGTTCCTCTACACCGGTTCGCCACGTTCGGGTCGTCCGTCGATGGGAACCTGGATTACCTATGGGCTGGGCTCGGAAAATGAGAATTTGCCGGGATTCGTCGTCTTGATCTCCAGTGGTGTGCAACCCAACGGTGGCAAGAATTCTTATGGGAGTGGTTTTCTTCCGTCCGTTTTCGAAGGAATCCAGTGCCGTTCCAAAGGAGATCCCGTGCTCTATGTCTCCGACCCCGCAGGGATGGACCGCGATCTTCGTCGGCTGGGCCTCGACACGCTGGCTACGCTCAACCAGTTGCAAGCCGACCAGTTGGGCCATCCCGAAACCCTTTCCCGGCTGGCCCAGTATGAACTCGCCTTTCGCATGCAGATTGCGGTACCCGAAGTGATGGACATTTCACGAGAAACACAAAAAACCTTGGACGCCTATGGTGCCCAGCCTGGCGAGTCGAGCCTGGCGAACAATTGTCTGCTGGCGCGGCGATTGGTCGAAGCCGGTGTACGCTACGTGCAATTGTTTGATTGGGGATGGGATTTTCATGGTACCGGACCCGATGAAGGCATCGGTGACGGACTGAACACGAAATGCGCGACGATGGACAAGCCAATTGCGGCCTTGATCAAAGACCTGAAGCAACGGGGACTCTTCGACGAGACGTTGATCATTTGGGGTGGGGAATTTGGCCGCACTCCCTTCCGCGAAGGTCGCACGGCAAGTTCGTCCGTGCTGGGACGTGATCACTTTCCCGATTGCTACACGATGTGGCTGGCCGGAGGAGGGATGAAGGGAGGCCTGACGTATGGCGAGTCAGACGAGCTCGGATTTTCCATCGCCCGGGACAAGGTCCACATCCATGATTTGCAGGCAACAATCCTACATCTGCTGGGCTTCGATCACGAGCGCTTGACCCACCGTTTTCAGGGACGCGACTACCGTCTCACCGACGTGTATGGGCAGGTCGTCCACGACATTCTGGCGTGACAAACTCGGCTTGTTCGCCGTCGGCTTCGAGACACCCCGCCCAACCTGCCCTTCTTTGGCAGCCCCCTGAAGGGGACCAACAGGAAAACTCTGCTCGTCTCCGGGAAGCCTGGCTGGCGACTCTGCCGTCAATACGAAAAAGGCGCGGTGGAAATCTACGACGGCAGCCTGTTTCAGATATGGGGCATGGGCGATCAAAAGGCGTACAAAGTCGAAACAGGACCCGTTTGGCGATTAAATATCGAGATTTTTTTCTGCGGAGGGCAATAATTCATCCTGGCCGTCGAATAACCAAGGAGAACGTGGCACCGACGGTCGGTGCCGGGGGGACGTTCATGATGGTCCCGTGGGGGCTGTTTTCGCCACACTCGTTATGCCAGGGAGACTGCTCAGATGTTAAAGAAAGGCTTGTTTTTGGGTGCTGTTGTAACATTGCTCTTGGGACTCGGCTTCGGGCGGAACGCCCTGAGTTATATGAAGACCACGCTCAACAAGGTTTCCGACACGGTCAAGAACAGTGTCTCGATCGGATACGAAATCGACCGGGCACGGCAGATGATCAAAGACCTGACACCGGAAATCCGGCGTAACATGCACTTGATTGCCAGGGAAGAGATTCAAGTTAACCAACTGGACACACGTGTAGTTCGAGCCGACAAGAGACTCGCTCGTGATCGTGAAGAGATTTTAAAGATCAAGGAAGTACTGGATCACAATCAGGGAGAAAAGTTCTGCCAGCTCGCCAGTCGTACCTACCCGGTTGCCCGGGTTAATGTTGACTTGACCAATCGTTTCAAGCATTACAAAACAGCCGACGAGACCTCTTTCAACCTCCGCAAAGTTTTGGACGCACGCCAGCGAACTCTCACTGCAGCCAGGCAGAAGTTGAACGGCATGCTGGCCGCCAAGCAGCAGTTGGAGGTTGATGTGGAAAACCTGGAGGCACGTCTGAAAATGGTCGAGGTCGCTCAAACCACCAGCGAATTCAATTTCGACGACAGCCACCTGGCACGTACCAAGGAGTTGGTGAGCGATATCCACACCCGTATCGAAGTCAGTGCAAGGTTGCTCGATGCCCAGACCGACTTCCATGCCCGGATCCCCTTGGACTTGCCGGAAGAGACGGAAGATATTTCAGACCAGATTGCAGAATATTTTACGACCGGCGAGGTGGAAGAAAGTGATGATACTCCAAGGGTTGTCGACTCTTTACTATCCCAATTCTCGGCCAACTAGGACCTCGCAAATGACAACAGCCTGGCTACCTTTGTGGCCGGGCGGTTGTGTGGATAAAAGAAAGTACGTGATGTTTCGGTCCTGGCGTCTCAAATTGCGAGCAGTAAAGGAACCGCTGCGAAGTGGGCAACGCAAGCCGGCACCGACAGAGCCCGAGAAAACGTGCGGCGGGGTCGCAGCAACTTTTTCGTTAGCCAGTGCGATAACAACCATCAATACACAAACTCCCGGAAACGATCTGACGAGGAACAGCACGTGATTGTTCAAAAGTCCCATCCACGTTTTTTACTCTGGGTCGATGCTGTCGGTGGGTTTCTCGTCTGCACGAACGACCAGATCGCAATCGGCCAGGCGGTGCCAGGTACCACCGTCGACGTTCCTGTTTTTGGAGACTTGTCGCGTCACCATGCAAAGATCTGGCGGGAGGACGGAGAATACGTGATTGAACCCCACGAAAGGGTCTCCCTGAACAGGAAAAGGATCAGTAAACGAGCGTTGCTCACCGATGGCGTGGAAATCCTGCTGGGATCGAATGTCAAACTCCAGTTTCGCAAGCCGCATGCGTTGAGTGCTACCGCCCGGCTCGATTTCCAAAGCAACCACCGTACCCAGCCGTCTGCGGATGGCATTCTTTTGATGGCCGAATCTTGCATCCTGGGACCAAGCAAAGGAAATCACATCATCTGCCGTGATTGGGCAGAGGACATCGTCTTGTACAGGCATGCAGACGATTTGTACTGCCAGGCTTCAGAGTCCATTGAAATTGACGATCGCGTACATGATAGAAGAGGTAAACTGGGATGGGACTCGCGTGTCTCGGGGAGCGACTTTGCGCTCGGCTTGGAACCGATCTAGGCTGATGACCAGTGGTCTAGACACGGGGTCGTAATACTGCATTTGTGAGAGGTATTATTTAGAATGAGGGCGGTTGCAGGGGCAAGCCGGTTTTACGTCCCCAACCGGCTACGTCCCCAATCGGCTATTTTGAAGGCTGGACCGATGAATGACCAAACGGCTACGCCAAAATCAGAGTGTGACCCGGCCGCCAACCAAGAGGTCGTTGATATGAATCAGCGCGAACACCCGCCGGTTGGGGCCATGAAATTCACACGCGCCAGTGGTTCACGCCCCCTGGAAGGATACACGATCAAACGTGGCATTGGAGCAGGCGGATTTGGTGTGGTCTATTTCGCGACCAGTGACGCGGGCAAAGAAGTCGCCCTGAAACATATTCAACGCAATCTTGATGTCGAGTTGCGCGGCGTCAGCCAATGCCTTAATTTGAAACATCCAAATCTTGTTTCGTTGTTCAATATTCAATACGACGAGCACGGCGATGGATGGGTCATCATGGAATACGTCGGGGGAGAATCGCTAAAAGATGTCATTGACGTCCACCCTCAAGGCATGCCCGACGAACTCGTCCGCAGTTGGCTCTCGGGAATTGCAGCCGGGACCGCCTACTTGCACGATCACGGCATTGTGCACCGCGACCTTAAACCTGGCAATGTTTTTCTGGACGAAGGCCTGGTCAAAATTGGTGACTACGGTCTTTCCAAGTTCATCTCGGTAAGTCGTCGCAGCGGTCAAACGGCGAGTGTGGGAACGTTCCACTACATGGCCCCCGAAATTGGTAAAGGGATCTACGGGAAAGAAATTGATATCTATGCTCTGGGCGTAGTGCTGTACGAAATGTTAACCGGTGGCGTGCCGTTTAATGGTGAAACCAGCCAGGAAATCATCATGAAGCACCTCACCGACGAACCCGACCTGAACCCGTTACCAGAGCCTTACAAACGGGTCATCACCAAGGCCCTCGCCAAAGATCCGGTAAACCGTTATTCGACCGTAAGTGAAATGGTCACACCCTTAGGAATCGAATTGGCGGGGACCAAGTTCATGTCTTCGGCATCCTCTCCAAGAGTTCTTCAAAGGGAACCTGCCAAAGCTGGCAATTCCTTTCCCGTTCACGGCAACGGGCATGACCCGCAAAATGTGCTCGAACCGGTCCATGAGGTGGTTCCCGCTAAGGGGGTGGTTGTGTCTTACGACGAACCCACCCACGTTGTCCCCTCGGCGGCGACACCTGGAATCGGAAATCAACAAGCCGCTCCCATCCCCGGGCACGCTGCAAGGCAGCGACGGTACGTGAGCTGGCAGGAAATTGGCCGCCAGTCTTTGCGTGAAAAACCTTTGCGCCAACGGGTCACCGAACTCCTGGGGTCGCTGCTGACCAGTGCGCTCGTCATCGTGATCTTGGGACTGGTGTGGCTGATGATTGGTAATCACGATATGACAGGCCCGCTCACCACCTGGGCTTCGACTTACGCCTGGCTCACACTCTCCAGCCTCGTGGGGGCGTGGACAGTCTTGATTGCTCAAAAATACTGGGAAGTTCACAATCCAGATCTAACCCTGCGGCGCTTTGCCATGTTGGCAATGGGCTTGGGAGTGGGACTGGTTTCCTTTGGCATTTCCCAATGGTTGTTGGCGGAACCGACTTCCTTGCCGTCGGGAGTATCAGAAATCAGCGGCAATGATCAGCCAGGTCTTCACGCACTGGACAGTTTTCCACAGCTGTTGTCCTACTTGGGATACTTTGCTGGCTTGTTCCTCGTGCTGCGTTTTTGGAAAGCCGCCGACCCCATACGTACTACGAGATTAAGTCTCTGGAGGACGGCCGCGGCGGTATTCTGGGGCTTGCTCTTGTGCATGTTCATTTCCTTCCCCTACGGACCGTTGATAACCGGCATGATTGCCATCGCTGTACAGTTGGCTGCACCCTGGATCAATTCGAGCGAACACGCTCGCATACGTCGGGAGTTTCAACAAGCCTACGTTTGATGCAACGCCGAGAAACTGACCAGTTTCACCAATGTCAACCCACCCGGCCATGAATCTGAATTAAAACATGATCTTTCCACAATTAAAGTTCTTGTCGACAACCACGGTGCCATTGCCCGGTGTGGGTTGGACTCTCCAGTCCCCATCGCAAGGAGTTTCTGGGGCACATCAAATGCGTGGGAAACGAGCGATCATCGTGGCCACCTGCTCCGCGTTTGCTGTGCTCATGGTGACCGGCTGGGAAAGTTTGTCGCGGGCCGAAGCAGCCAACCCGCGCCAAGTGCTTTCTCGACCATCACAAACCGTGCACCAGGGATCACTCCACGAGACATTTGTACTGGCTTCCAACTCCACGCCGGTTGTCTTGCACGAAACGCACGACACACAGGAACTCGAAAAGACAATCGCAAGCAGGGGTCTGAATTCGGCACTGGAAACTCAGTCCGCAAATCGATCAGAAGCAGATTCAGAAGAGCTTGTCGAGACATCTCCCAAAACGATCGTTCCAAAGAACGAACTGAACTCCCAACCCCAGGAGAGTTTGACTTCCGGTCCCGTTTCTCTGCCTGGTGCAGACGGCTGGCGAGTCGTTGCAGGTCCCTGCCTCACGGTCAAAGATTGTGAACAGGAATTAGATCGCGAAATGATGATCGCAACCAATCGATATATTGCCGAGGTATTGGGTCGAGACGATGTAGGAGGCCGCCTGCAAATAGATGCCGATTTTGTAAGATCTCATCTGTTGCACGAAGTTACCCAATCCGAGCTTGTTGACACATCCTATGGCAAGATGCGTTACCTGACGGCTCTCTTGCGGTTTGACCAGGCCTTCTCGGATGAACTCGACTCTCGCTGGAAAAACGCTCAACAGAAGGCACGCGTGCTACAAGCAGGGTTCGGGGCGGGCAGCATTCTACTGCTGTTGGTCATTCTCCTTGGTTATCTGAAATTCGACACCGTGACCGGTGGTCACTACTCGGGACGATTGCAGATGGCTACCGTGGGGGTCATACTGGCCCTGGTCGCCGTCGGCGCGGGAATCTCACACTGGATTTTGTGGATCTGAAAGTGCTCAGGGTGGTTTGAGTTTAGCGAGTTCCCGCTGGAGAAGTTTCCAAACCGCGGTCGAAATGAACATACACGCTCTGGTTGAGCTTTGCTCTCCCGGAAGCCTCGCTGATTCGGATGCATGGACCAAATTCTCGACTTAACGCCAGGCTCTTGTCATGAAGTCATCTGGACAAATCGACAGGCTCCTCGTCGAACGCATTCACGACGGAGACACCGATGCGTGGAATGACCTTATCCGTCGCTATGAGGGTAGGTTGCTGGCGTTTGCCGAGAGTCGGCTGGGCCGCCGAGCACCGAGCGAGGACGTCGTGCAAGAAACCTTTATCGGGTTTCTGAACAGTCTTCCCAACTACGACTTCCAGCGTTCCTTGGAAGCATATCTATTTTCGATTTGCGCCCACAAATTGACCGACCATCTACGTCGCGAAGGCCGCCGGCCAACACTTCCCCTGTCAGACGGTTCCAGCGAGACCGGCGGGAGTTGGGACCTCGCGGGAAAACTCAGGCCAGCCAGCAGCATCGCGCGGAGTGGCGAACGTCGACACATCGAAGAAGAGGCCTTGGTCCAGGCAATCTCCGAACAGGTTGACCGTTGGCAGGCACGTGGCGATTGGACCAGGCTTATGTGCGTTGAAAGTCTATTCCTGCGCGGTTGGGCCAACAAAGAAGTCGCCCGCCTGCTGGATATTACCGAGCAGCAAGTCGCCAATTTTAAATTTGAATTTCTGGCCGGATTGAAAAACGCGGTAAAAAAACAAGCACTCCCCGAGGACGTGTTCCCCGAGTTGTACGAGTGAGGCACGACGGGAATTTTACGATCTCGCCATAACAGGCAGAAACCAGCAGGAACCACAGACCTCAAAACTTTCGACAACAGCGAATATTGTGCGCCGCGCTGCTGTACAAACCATATTGGGGATTGGCCCCACAACCACGGTTGACCGCGTGAACGACCGCCTGCGGTTCTTCCCTCGATGACCAATATGTCCATCCCAAGAAGATGAACTGGAACTTGTACCATTTCCATGCCCCAGCGCCCAACCCAATCGGAACTCGAAGCGTATCTCGATGAAGCTCTGGCCACCGAAGAAATGGTGCAGATTGAAAATGCCTTGCGCAACGACCCCAAGTTGCTCGAGGCCTTAACCGTCTTGAACGGACGACGTGATGCGGGCATCCAGTCCCTTGGAGAAATTTGGCGCCGCGGGCGCATCAGTTGTCCGAACCGTGAACAGTTGGGAAGCTATCTGCTGGGTGCAATTCCAGACGAACATCGCAATTATGTTAAATTCCACGTCGAAAATATCGGTTGCCGAATTTGCCAGGCTAACCTCGCTGATCTACAACGACAGCAAGACGAGTTGTCAGAGGTTACAGCAGGCCGCCGGCGCAAATACTTCCGGTCCAGTTCCAGTTATTTGAGGAAGTGAACAGGGAGAAGGACCGAGGACGAAGACCTAGGGTATACAACTGAAAAGGATGGTTGGAATACGGATGTCAGCAAACGCGAGATGGCCTGGCAGTTCCTTTTCGCCATCTTAAAGATTGCTTACTCTGCCTTGTTCCACTGAGTTTTTGCGATCCGTGACCCGTCCCTAAGCGGCTGGGCAAATCGTTTATTCGGCGTGGTCTGCCGCACTCCTGACACGACGGCAAGCCCGATCCCCAAAAAGAGTAGCGAGCCAGGCTCGGGAACAAGGGCCGACATCGGATCCAGGCTCCCGGCAGCCGTGCCAAAATTGGTCTGCCAGATTGCGTAGTCGGCCAAATCGACGAGGCCGTTGGCGTTTCCGTCGGCACTAGTGCCGCTCGGTACGGATTGCCCTAGGTTGTCGCACCACACCGTGTAGTCCGACGCGTCGACATCGCCATCCCGGTCATAATCGCCTGGTAACACAGTCGACCCGGCAACCACGGTAATCGGCACGGTAAGTTCTCCGCCAAACCACAACACGTGTTCCTGTAGCATTCCCCAGTGAGTCTGATAATCACCAGGCGCCGAAGGGGCAACCAGGTCAAACTCAAATACCATCGGCCGGCCTCTAAAAATACCCCCATAGACGGGAATTTCGTTTTGCGTATCGTCGATCAGGTAGCGCCCAGGGCCGAAGAGGACTTCGTCCGCCAAATACTCTTTCTGGCCAAACTTATAATCCTCTGCACCGGTCCAACTCAGGTCCCCCTCGTTGCGAACTACCACTTGAACAGTGTGCGTTTCACCAACGTCCATCACCGCAGGTATGTTGTGCCAAAGAAACCGGGCGTCGTGGTCCGGCCTGTCATTCCACTGCCGGGCACCGGCGGCGGTCGTCTTGATGTATTCCAACGAATCGTTCGTGGTCGACCAGGTATCGGTGTTGGTATTGCCCGGTTTTATCCAGGGCGAGGCCGATGTGTCGACAGCATATATACCACTGCCCTCGTCGTATTCATTCCAGCTTTCCACGTAAACGCGATCGGGATTGTTCGACTGAACACTGTTCCATGCGTTCTGATAGTTAACGCCTCCGTCACGCGGTATGAACGTGCCGGGATTGCGAATATTTTCGTCCCAGTAGCCGCCCATAACCTGGGCAGCCGTAACACCACTGGTCGTATCCTCGTGGTAGTAGCTATGGGTCTCAAAGAACGCGATTCTTTCATCAGACCAGCTTAGAATCGGCTGATTGATGGCCGTGGTGACCATGTAAACGCCGTTGTTGAAGTCCGGGTGTGCTGCGCCAAGCGAGGCTGACAGGCGACTTTCTACGTCGGTCCGCGACAGCGACGCCGTATTCTGGGATTGCAAAGTATGCCAGGTCGTGAGCAGGGGCTTGTTGTCGACCTTGGCCAGGTAGCTATCGGCATATGCGTCCCCAACGTTCGCGGTATCGTAATGACCATAAAAGTCACTGTATGCCTGCGCGAAAGCATCTTTGGCCGCCGTCGTGGCCAGGTCCAATCCGGGATTACCCCAGATAATTATCGGATCCAGAAACGGGGCAACCTTTGGCACGTCATAGCCCTGAGTTCTGAGTTGACGATGCGTTGTAAAGAGGTTGGTCATCTGTTGGGTTGAGCCGCCGTACGTGTGCACGTACATCGTGTCGATGTTGGCAGCCATCATCTGCTTGATTTGATCTTGCCAGAACGGTATCTCACCATCCCAGCCAGGCGCCCCACCTACCCCACCTGTCGGAACCCACGGCCCACTATCCTGACCAGGGTACCAAACGAACACCGAAGTGCTCACCGTTTTGGTGGTCTGAGTATACGACTGCCCAAACGTGTAAAGATCGGGTGGATCGGCCACGGCGCCAGAAGGTGCCCCCCCAACGATCAGACAAACCACCAGCGGTGCTGAAAGCAAGCTGGAACGTCCAAAGACTCGGTTAGGAATCCGAGCCACAAGCAAGCAACCTGACCGGGAGATTCTGGAGAATCTGGCGTGATTACGGATACGAACCCACATAGTGGTCAGCTCGCTTACGGAGGACTGCCGCGAAAACCTCAGGGTAACGGTTGGAGCACGAACCAAACGTCATCCGACCCACACAACCGTCAGCGGGCCTTGAGTCTATTTTAACCTAGATTTCCCAGATGAGTTGGCTCGCTTTGGCATACAATCTGCGCCAGCCTCATAGAAAACAGTGGTTTGGACGCTCAACATGCCATCGTGACAGGGGAACCCGATGGGTGATTGCCAAAACCGGGATTTGCGGGTTCAATTCGACCGCCGTCTGAAGCTGAAGTTTCCGGGCAGCAAGGTTACTACTGACGCAGGGATTTTGGCCTACCGGGAGCTTGACGAGGCGCTGGGTCTGACCGAGACGGGCGAGGAGCTGCTGGCAGATTCACGCCTCGGCAGCAACAAGCAACACAGGCTGGTGCCGCTGCTGCGTCAGTCAATCTACAGCCGCCTGGCGGGCTACGAAGATGTCAACGACGCCGAGCGACTGGCCATCGACCCAGCGATGCGGTACGTGGTTGGTGGCAGAGCAGCACTGGCGGACAAGTACGCCGCTTCAACCAGTGAGATTGGCCGTTTCGAGACGGACATCCTCAGCACGAAGGACAACCTGAAGAAGTTGATGGATCTTTCGGGCGGGTGGATCGACAAGGTCCACATGAGACAACCCCCGCG
>CAUZBP010000072.1:0-24291 GCA_963578105.1 Planctomycetota bacterium | reverse complement strand
GGCTGCAAATGCGCTGCATCTCGGGCGTCCCAGAGGGTCACTTGCAGTCATCCGACAACACGGGTTGTCACTCGGATGCTGCGGGGAGTGGTGACACAAGCCCTTGTGACGTGTCACCTTCAGGCACACACAGACAAAAAAAGGCACCGTCAGTCACTGACGGTGCCCAGTGGAGGCGGCGGGAATCGAACCCGCGTCCCGTGACATTTCCACAAAAGCCTCTACGTGCGTAGTCAATTATTTGGGTTTTCGCCAAATCGATCGCCAATCGACAGGCTATCGGTCCGACTAGCCGAGAACTTTTTTAACCTCGGACGTGCTCGACGTGAACCGAGGCGATTCGGAATTAGCGACTGGCTTTCAGGCCTCTCCGACAAAAGCCCTCAGCCAGGGTTACCTACTGCTAGGCAGCCAGTGCCATATGAGAATTGGCAAGTAAAAATGTTAATCGGCTTTTAACGTGGGCCACCGATCAACCACGGCACGCCACTTTCACTTCAAGCTATCCGGTCGAAACCAGTTCGCCCCCAGAAAGTTGCTATGAATCGAACGTTCTAACAAAGGAAATTGATACTGATGATCCTACGATGATTGCATCCCGCAGACACCCTCCGGGGCCGACTCCCTACAACCACGATCGAGCGAGTGATTTCAACCGAAAAGGAAAATCGCACCTGCAGGCTATTATACTTCAGAATGAAGTTCAGGGCCAGAGTTGCCAGCAGAGCACAGCGGTACCCGCGACAAAACACCAGGGTGCAAACCACCAAAGACGGCCCTTGGCCAGCCAGGACACCAGCCAGCGAAGCGCTACGAGCCCAACGGCAAAGGCAATCGCCGCTCCGATCAGCAAGTTGACGACAGAAGTTGTCGGCTCCGCGGCAAAGACAATGTCCTTCAATTTCAATAGGCTCGCTCCCCCGATCACGGGAATGGCCAGCAAAAACGAGAACGTGGCCGCTGATTCACCCGTCATTCCCACACCCAGCCCCGTACAGATCGTGGTGCCACTGCGGGAGATGCCAGGTAAAATGGAGGCTGCCTGACTCACACCGACTGCCACGGCCTGCCAAAGAGTCAACTGCTGGTAGTTCCCTGTGCCTTGCCTACAACGCGCACTTGTCAACAACACAACCCCTGTCAGCAGCAGCATGAAACCGGTCAATACGGAATTGTCGAGTAGTTTTTCGTAGTAGTGATTGAGTGGAAGACCCACAATCACCGCCGGAATGGATCCAACAATCAGTAAGCCAATCGTCCTGCGATCTTCGGTAATGATGTGGACAATGCGCCGCGCGTAAAAGACGAGGATGGACATCAGAGTGCCCAGGTGCAGTACAATGGTCAGGTTCAGAGATTCCGGCCGCTTTTGGCCCGACCAGGCAGCAAGAATTTCGCCGACAATCACCAAATGGCCCGAGGAACTGATCGGCAGGAACTCTGTCAAACCCTGGACAATCGCGAGAATGACAATTTGCCAGAGAGGCTGTTCCATCCTAGTCAGTCGGTGTTTGAATCGACTCCTCAGGGTTGCATTACCGTCTCACGGGCCACTCAGCCAGGACCTGTTTTGCTTGCATAAGGGCCTTGCCACATCTCATCCGGGTCGAAAACGACGTCCATTGGGGTAAATTCACGGCGCGAACATTTGAACCCCGATTCTGTCGGTTCTCAGCGGTTGCCAGCCTAGCCCACAGGCGTCACAATGCCTAGAGCATGGCTCTTGAATCCCCCGGTCTTTTGCATCCAGATTCACATGTCTTCCACGAAGTCGCGCTTGACGGTCCCGAAATTCCAGGCCATGAAGGTCGAGGAACACAAGATCACCATGCTGACGGCTTACGATTACCCCACGGCTGAACTGCTGGACCAGGCAGGCGTGGAGGGTATTCTGGTTGGTGATACCGTCTCTGAGGTCGTCCAGGGTCATGCTAATACTCTACCGGTCACGCTGGATGAAATTATCTACCACGCAGAAATGGTGGGAAGAGCTGTTCAGCAGGCCCTGGTCGTTGTCGACATGCCGTTTCCCAGTAATCATCTGGGAGTGACACGAGCGATTGAAAGTGCCGGCAGAATCCTCAAGGAAACCCGCTGCCAGGCCGTCAAACTCGAGGGGGGAGCCGAGCAGGCGGAAGTGATCGCCGGACTCGTCGGAGCCGGCATTCCTGTCATGGCTCACGTCGGCCTGCGACCCCAGAGTGTGCATCGACTAGGTGGCTACAAGGTTCAACGCGACGAGCAGCAATTGCTGGCGGATGCCACCGCAGCCGAAGCGGCAGGAGCGTTCGCAGTCGTACTTGAATGTATTCCTGCGTCAATTGCCGCCAAGATCACGCGCACCATTGAAGTACCCACCATTGGAATCGGCGCGGGAGTTAATTGTGATGGTCAGATCCTGGTCGTCAACGATCTGTTGGGGATTTCAGGCGGCTATGTCCCGCGTTTCGTAAAGAAATATGCTGATCTGCGCACGACCATTTCGGGTGCCGTTACTCAATTCCGGAACGAGGTTCGAGAGGGAACGTTTCCTGCCGACGAGCAGACCTTCAAATGACGCTCGCTTCCTCTCTGGTTGCTAGACAACCATTCGCTGCACCCTCCGCAACCCGTGTCTCCATGCTCTTCCTTCGATCACACGACTAACATGCCCAATCGCTTAGCCGACGAAACCAGTCCTTATCTACTGCAACATCAAAATAATCCGGTCGACTGGTTTCCCTGGGGATCAGAAGCACACACCAAGGCACGCGAAGAAGAGCGACCTATTTTTCTCTCGATCGGCTACTCGGCATGTCATTGGTGTCATGTGATGGAACACGAGAGTTTCGAAAATCATGACATTGCCAAGTTGTTAAATGAGAGCTTCATCTGTATCAAAGTCGATCGTGAAGAACGGCCGGACCTGGATCAGATTTACATGAACGCCGTGCAGCTCATGACGGGTCACGGCGGCTGGCCGATGTCGGTTTTTTTGACACCCCAATTACAACCTTTCTACGGTGGCACCTACTGGCCCCCGAAACGTGCGCAGAGCATGCCGGGCTTTGACGAGGTACTTGCCGGGGTGCTGGAAGCGTGGCAAAACCGTCGCGAACAAGCGCTCGACCAGGCTGACAAAATCACCTCTCACCTTGCGCAATTCGGAGTGCCGGAAGCCTCATCCGGCGAATTGCGTCTGGAACTGCTGCGGGCAGCCGAAGTCAAGCTGGAAAGCATGTTTGACTTCACGCACGGAGGTTTCGGACAAGCGCCCAAGTTCCCCCATTCGATGGACGTGCAAGTTCTGCTGCGAGTCTGGAAAAGATGGCCGCGTGAGGGGATTCTCAACATGGCCACGTTGAATCTCGACAAGATGGCAGCCGGTGGAATCTATGATCATCTGGGGGGTGGATTTTCCCGCTATTCGGTTGACGAGCGCTGGTTGGTGCCTCATTTTGAAAAAATGCTGTACGACAACGCTCTGCTTACCAGCGCCTATCTGGACGGCTACCTGGCAACCGGCCATTCAGATTATGCACGGGTCGTTCGCGAAACCCTGGATTACATCCTCCGGTACATGACCGACGAACAGGGCGGATTTCACAGTACCGAAGATGCCGATAGTGAAGGCGTCGAGGGAAAATTCTACATGTGGTCGCCTGATGAAATCCGAGAAGTGCTGGGAGACGAGACAGGAACTCGTTTCTGCTATGTCTACGACGTTACCGCGGAAGGAAATTTTGAAGGAAAAAGCATTCTCAACTTACCTAAGACCATTGCGCAGTGTGCGTCCTTGCGCGGCTGGGACCTGGACGAACTCAAAACGGAACTGGCAGCTGCACGCGCCAAGCTACTGGCAGTTCGAGACCAGCGCATCCGACCGGGAAAAGACGACAAAATCCTGGTGAGTTGGAACGGACTGATGATTGACGCCATGGCTCAGGCGGCGGGCGTTCTGACCAATCCGGGTGACGGCCAGCGAGTTAATTCCGGGTACCTTGCCGCCGCCACGCGAGCAGCCGATTTCATCCTGCAGAACATGCGACAATCTAATGGGCGTTTGCTCCACAGTTGGCGGCATGGAGAAGCTAAATTCGACGCTTATCTGGATGACTACGGCTGCCTGGTCAACGCACTTGTCAGCCTTTATGAAACAAGTTTCGACGAGAGGTGGATTGAGGAAGCCGTGCACCTGGCCGATACACTGATGGAACATTTTCGGGATGAGTCAGCCGGTGGATTTTTCTATACGGCGGATGACCACGAGACGTTAATCACACGAAACAAAGACCTGCAGGATAGTTCCGTACCCAGTGGCAACTCGATAGCAGCCACCGCTTTACTGCGACTGGGAAAACTCACCGGCAACTCGGATTATCTTGAAGCGGCGGAAGAAACGCTTCAGATGGCAATCGCCTTGATGGAACAGTCGCCGACAGCCAGCGGCCAGATGCTGTTGGCCCTGAATTGGTATCTGGGCCCCACTCCTGAAGTGGTCATATTCGGTGATCCAGATACGGATGACACGGGTGCCGTTTTGGCAGATTTCCGCCAGCGTTTCATTCCCAACCGCGTACTGGCCTGTCGACCTTCGCCAGCGCATTCCAAGGGTTCTTCGTCACTCGATCCGATCTTTCACCAAAAGAACTCGGTCGGCGATGATCCCACGATCTTTGTCTGTCAGAATTTCGCCTGCGACGCACCGTCGAGCGGTAAGGCGGCCGCACTTGAAAAGTGGATTTCACTGGAGTCTGAATCTTGACTCGCGTGATTTTCGGACGAATTGACTGACAACCTTGCGACGGGTCAGGGCCGTGGCCACGTTTAGGATTCGAGCCTGACATTTTCCCGCCCGCAGCTCGGGTGTGCCTGACCATTCTTTCCTTTGCCGAATTTAGCAAGGGCCGGGTTAAACCAACATGCCAGGCCCAGCAGTTCGTCAAACATCGAGGCACTTCTGAAACGCTACCACGCATGCAGTGACAGCTTCGGGACAAACACCACCCGGCAGAGGGACCTGCAAACAGCCGAATAATCGGTACATCCGGCAATTTTAATTCAACCGCTAAACTTTTTCTAACCGAAGCTTCTTAATAAGGCGTTTGTTGTTAGGTCACGTTGCGCTGTTTTTGCAAGCGATTGCAGAACAAGACGTCGTCCTCGAGGGGGGAAAATACATGCCGTTGCGTTACCCGTACTGGCTCATTGGGGTGATTTTTCTCGCACTCCTGCCCACGGTTTCCATTGCAGGAAACAACTCTGCGCCTCTTCCACCGTGGTTGGATTACGAGGTCGACATGCCACATGCGCCTCCCGCAGAATTGGCCCGGATATCGGAATCTTCCAATTTGGCGCACGGCTCAGCATCCGATGAAACACTGGATCGTGCCCCGTCTCCGCCGGCCGATTTGTTGATTCAACCAGACGTGGAACTGAGTGATTTTCATTACACCGGAAAAGAAGGTCTACTGCCGTACGCACGTTGCCGCGCCAGCACTTGTACCGATGCGTCCTGTTGCAACTGCGATCCGAATCCCTGTTACATCGATCTCTGGCTGCAACAGGGATACACAGGCAACTTCGCAAATCCCGATAACCGGTTCAATGGTCCTTTGTCGTTCAATGATCGTTCCAACGAATACCAAATGAACCAACTCTATTTGAGTCTTGGGCGCAGGATCGATCCCGAGGCTTGTCAATGGCAGCTGGGAGGACGCGCTGATTTGCTGTTTGGCACCGATTATTTTTTTGTGACTTCCCTCGGACTCGAAACCGATCTTGACGGGACGCCACGCTGGAATGGTGATCATGGCCCACGAGCACAAGGAGCCGCACTTTACGGCTTGGCCATGCCTCAATTGTACGCCGAAATGAATGTTCCCTGGGGTCGTGGCCTGAACGTGCGGCTGGGACATTTTTATTCACTGATCGGTTACGAGTCGGCAATGGCGGCAAATAATTTCTTCTATTCGCACTCCTATGCCCGGCAGTATGGACAGCCATTCACACACACGGGTGTGCTTACCGATCTCAATCTATCAAAGGGTCTCAATCTACAAACGGGTTTCACGCGCGGATGGAATTCGTGGGACAACGTCAACGGCCAACTCGCCTTCCTGGGAGGCCTGACCTGGAAACACCGGGATGAAAGAACCGCAATCCGCTTCGCAATTCATACGGGCCTTGAAGACCCGGACGGAAACAACAATCGCACGACCTACAGTCTTGTCTGGACACAGCAACTGACCAGTCGCATGAATTATGCGCTGGAACACCATTTGGGAACCGAGGAAAATGCCCGACTGAAAGATGGTGACTTGGTCGATGCACAATGGTATGGAATCACCCAGTATTTGACATACTGCGTGAGTCCTCGCCAACAAATTGGCGTGCGGATTGAATGGTTCCGAGACGAAGACAACGCCCGGGTGCTGGGTATTCCTATCGATGGAGTCCGGGGAGGAAACTGCTACCAGGTATCGATGGGCGCCAACCTCAGGCCCCACTGTTTGCAGCGTTTTGTCATTCGACCCGAACTTCGGTGGGACTGGTCGGACGTTGAGTTTGCTGGCCTGGAAGTTGGCGGCTTGTTTGACGATTTCAACAAAAACAACCAACTTACCTGGGCCATCAGTGGCATGACCCGTTTCTAAATTCGATCAGGCCTCCACTGATCTCGACCCCTCTGCTTTCACGCAACAGACTGATTTTCAGTCTCCTGCCGCTCGCGAACAATAACGGTCGAACTCCGAGACTCGATGACTGCCAGGCACCATTTCCAGCCTGGCTCATGCACGGAATTGGTGCAGGCCAGCATGGGGTCCCATTGGTGCACGACGCTACTGGGCACCAGGTGTGCCACGCCTCTCTTCACTTGCTTCCGGACTCCCTGTCAGTTCGCGTTCATAGACCAGAAAGCTGTACTCGAGGCCTTTATCGGAAGTTGCCACCACACCATTGTCTTGAACCAGTGACCAATCTCCCCAGTTCAATTCGGGGAAGTAGGCATCCCCCTCAGCCACAATGTGGACGCGCGTCATGTAGAGACGGTTGGCACGCGGCAAAGCCAGTTCATAAATTTGCGCTCCTCCGACAACAAACACCTCTTTGTCTTCCTGAGACAGTTCCAAAGCGTCGTCCAGGTCTTCGGCTACCAAAGCCCCTTTGGCGATGTAGCCTGCATCCCGCGTGATCACGATCGAAGTTCTGCCGGGTAACGGTCGGCCAATCGACTCCCATGTTTTGCGGCCCATGACCAGATAATGGCCCATCGTCAGCTTTTTAAAGCGTTGCAAGTCTTCCGAAATGTGCCAGGGTAATTCGCCACCCAGGCCAATAACGTTGTTTTCTGACATGGCGACGATGATCGAGAGAGACATGGCTGAGGATCGAGTTCAATAGGTATTAAAGTTAAAAGTCCAGATTCAGCAGTCCATTGTCACTACTCGGAAAACATCAATCAACCAGTCAAACGCCCACACGGCCAATGATTTCGACCTTCATCCTGCCGGGGAAATTGTGCTTGCACTTCTTTCGTCTTTCTAGACGGATACTTCGGCTGCGATGCGGGGATGCGGATTATAGTCTTGAAGCTGGAAATCGGCATACTGGAAATCAAAAATTGACCGGATCGAGGCATTGATCTTCATGGTCGGTAGTGGTCGGGGTTCACGAGAGAGTTGCAGACGGGCTTGCTCCAAATGGTTTTGATAGAGATGAACATCGCCCAGGACATGGATGAAATCACCGGGCATTAAATCGGTAACGTGGGCAATCATCATCGTCAAAAGCGCATAGGATGCGATATTAAAAGGTACTCCTAGAAAAAGATCCGCGCTGCGTTGATACAACTGGCAAGACAACTTTCGACGTTGGGTGTGTGGATCTTCGGCCACGTAAAATTGGAATAACAAGTGGCATGGTGGCAGTGCCATGGCAGGTAAATCTGCCACGTTCCAACCACTTACAATGAGACGGCGCGAATTGGGATTGGAGTGGATCTGGTCAATCAACTCCGTGATCTGATCAATGGACTGGCCATGTGGCCCCGTCCAGCGCCGCCATTGATGTCCGTAGACCGGTCCGAGTTCTCCTTCTTCATCCGCCCATTCATCCCAAATCGTGACGCCCTTTTCATTGAGAAACGATGTGTTCGTCTCACCTCGCAAAAACCAAAGTAATTCGTAGATGATCGACTTGAGATGTAATTTCTTGGTAGTCACTAAAGGAAATCCCTGGGAAAGATCAAATCGCATCTGGCGACCGAACTGACTAAGTGTCCCCGTCCCCGTACGATCACCTTTTAAGACGCCCTGATCGAGTACATCCCGCATAAGTTCTAAATACTGGCGCATAAGAGCTTCCTAGCTGTCGACCAAACGGTCCAGTGAAGTGGTGTAGACATCAACCGTTGCCGCTCGAGCAGACAGGCGGAGCCGCAAACAGCACCGCGACTGAAAAAGAACGGCAGAACCAACCACCAATTTCATCTCGTTGTTATCCCACCGTTTTAGGACCATCAGAACGTCAGATTTTTCTTCCATGGAATAAAGTCATCTTGTCCCAATTGTTCAGCCTTGGTCGGTGTGCCGCTTGCAGTAGCAATCATCGCTGCAAACAACTGCTCTCCCATATTCTCGACATGCGCCTCTCCGCGGACAATCGACCCCGTGTCAATGTCGATGATATCCGGCATGCGCTGGGCGAGTTCCGTGTTGGAAGCTACCTTGATGACGGGCGTCACTACATTTCCGGTGGGGGTTCCCAGCCCGGTTGAAAATAACATCACCGTTGCACCCGAGCCTGCCATGGCCGTCGTCGATTCGACATCTCCTCCCGGCGTACAGAGCAAATTCAAACCTGGTTGCGTCACCGATGCGGGATAGTCCAAAGCTGCTACAACAGGAGAAGAACCACCTTTTCGCGCTGCGCCGGCTGACTTCATCGCATCGGTGATCAAACCATCACGAATATTTCCGGGACTGGGATTCGCGTCAAAGCCATCACCTTGGTTGATCACATGCTGCTCGTAGGATTTCATAATACCGAGGAAACGCTGGGCAACTTCTTCGCTGACACAACGACTTGCCAGGTCGGCTTCGCAACCGGACAATTCAGGAAATTCCGAAAGAACCACTGTTCCTCCCAGCGCAACAAGCAGGTCACTGCAGTGGCCCATGGCCGGATTGGCAGAGATTCCGGAGAACCCATCTGAACCACCGCACTCGACACCTAAACACAAATGGGAGAGTGCCACCGCCTCACGCCGCACCTGATTCGCCCGCATCAGGCCGGCGAATGTTTGCTTGATAGCCCGTTCCAGCATCGTTTGTTCGGTACCGATCTGTTGTTGTTCGAAGATGTAAAGCGGCTTTTTAAAATCCGGGTTGCGCTGATGAATCTGTCGCTGCAAGTCGTCAATCTGTGCTTTTTGACAACCCAAGCTGAAAACGGTAGCACCCGCGACGTTGGGATGATTGATGTACCCGGCCAATAACCCGCACAGCGATTCGGAATCCGCATAGGAACAGCCGCAACCGCTTTCGTGCATTAGAAATTTGATTCCATCAAGATTTTCAAACACTCGATTGGAATCACCCGACTGACCGGAAACTGGAAAGGAGTACTCGGTGATTTGCTGGCTGTCCGCGCCGCTTTGAAACATTTGGACCAACTGGCGAGTGTGCGCCTGGTAGCTGCGATCCCGACCATAACCCAATTCTTCGATCAGCGCGTCGCGCATCACTGATAAATTGCGATTTTCACAAAACACCAATGGAATCACGATCCAATGATTTCGTGTCGCCACACGACCGTCTTCACGCAGATAACCTTGAAAGGTTTGATCCTGCCACCGTGAAACATCGGGCGGTCGCCATGGCCCACAGCGTTCATACGCATCGCTATCACCCGTAGCGTGCACCAGGTTTTGGGTCGTGATCGGTGCTCCTTTGCCGATATCCGCCAGTGCCCGACCCACGACAATGCCGTACATTTTGAGCAATTCCCCGGCGGCAACACTGCGAGCTGCAAATTTGTGCTTGGCAGCCACATCTTCGGTGAGCAAAAGCTCGCCGCCATCAGCGGGCAGCATCCCACCGCGCGGCAAATCCTTCAGAGCAACGAACATGTCGTCATCCGGGTGGATTTGCAAATAGTTTAGTTGCTTCATCGGTTGTTCTCGTCGATATCGATCACGGTCGTCGTAATCTGGGCCGGTAAGACAAAAATCTTTCCGTCACCCATCCGCCCGGTTCGCGCAACTTCGACAATTCGCCGCACAATTTCTTCGGCTCGTGAATCATCAACCCACAAACTGATTTCAACCTTGGGCAGGAAGGCGAGCGAGTATTCACTGTCCACGTATTGGTCAAGATAGCTCTTCTGACGACCGTATCCTTTGACCTCACGGACGCTCAAAGCTTCCAGCGGTGCTCGTTTGAGTCCCTCCAGCACCTTCTCTGCTAAGTACGGTTTCACAATGGCCAAGATTTGTTTCACGGCCTCGGTGCCCGCTTGTTCAGGATGAGACTGGTCGTCAATTCATTCGTGAGATGTTGTCGCCCGGTGGCAGACCGAACTGAACACTGCGCTAACCAAAAAATTTATCACCAAACAGGTTCAATTCGGGACTCGATTCAACTTCGATGTCGCCTATCACCTTGGTCTGGCAGGCCAACCGCATGGTCTCTTCATTCCCCAGGTAAGCAATGCATGGCAGCGGATCGATTCCACCAGGAGTGACTGGCGTAGGTATCGGACATCGAAAACGTAATTTCTCGACGATTCCCATGGGGCTTGTGTTTTCCGTGCCTTTCACGATCTTGACTCGACAAGTACCACATTGGCCGAAGCCGTGGCAATTTACATACTTCGAGACGGATTTGGCAAAGCTGTCAACTCCCTCGCTAACACCGCTGATGGCACAATTCACATTAATTCCTGCCTTCACGGCTTCCTTCCGCAAGTTGGCACCTTCCGGAACTTCAATTTCCGTCTTTTCTTTCAAAAATTTAATGATTGGCATATCTGATCGCGCTTTCTGAACTCCCCTAGCGGACAGTCCATCGCAGTCGTCCGGTTGGGGTTATAAAAACAACGTCGAACTTCAAATTTACCACGAGAAACTGCGTGCGTTAAGGGCTAACTTGTTCTTTACGGCCAGCGTCAAGTGTGCCAGGATGGCCTGCCAACGATCCGAGCAGTGATAGTACCCGCAGGAAAGGCTACAATGGCGAAGCAGTATTCACAACATCAGGAAAAGATTATCCGGAGTTACTATCGCAACCGCGATGCCATCTCACTGCAAAAGCTTCAGGAACAGGTCACGGAGCTCTTTCTCGCCGAGGGGAAAAAACGTGAAAAGTACTGGAAGACGATCGCGGGACATCTGGAAAAATTAGGCATTCCCCAGGACCGGATCGATCATTTTCTGCGCCAGGATGATCCCCAGCTTGTCGCCCACGAGATCGAAAGATTGATCAATAAGTGATGGCAAATTGTCTGAAAGACACCTGCCGTTTTCGAGACAGGATCGTCTGCTCCGGCTGGTCTGGCTGTCAAAAGATCTAGCACCTGGTGCCCAGTTGGCTGGTCCCAAGAAGAGACTCGCGACGGGTACTCTCACGCTGGCGGCCTGGTGATCCTTTATTGCGAACTCGTGCCACCGGTTCATGACAAACCGGGTACTCAGCCTCAGCTGACAAATGTCCTCCCTGAGTCCCTATCTTACACAGTCGTGGCCCAGAAGAAGTCGGGGCGATGTCAAGAGACTAGGAAGAGTCTATGGCCATGACATGAAGACGGGAACCAGCACGCTGGATCTCCGCCAGCCGATAGAAAATTGGCCCTGAAATCCGCAAAACAAAGTCTTCTCTGCTCCTCTGCTGCCATCCATCAGCTATCAGTGACAGAACTCTGCGGCGTTGTTTGTTACCGCTTTTACCTCATCGTCAGGGTTGCGTTTGACCGAGTATAAAACTCGACGATCCTGTTGACAGAATCCGGGGTATTTTGATGCGAATCGGAGTGATGTTGCCGAACTGGATTGGCGATGTGGTGATGGCCACGCCCACACTGCGCGCCTTGTACAACTGGTTCGGTCCAGACGTTCAAATCACCGGTGTGATGCGTCCGTATGTCAGCCAAGTTCTGGAAGGCACTCCGTGGATTAACAAAAAATTAACTTACGACCGTAGGTCGAAGAATTCAAACCATCGCTGGGTTGGTGTTTCCAAAGCGCTGCGACAACTTGATGTCGAGTGGATTTTCGTACTGCCGAATTCTTTACGAGCTGGAGCAATCGCCTGGCTGAGCGGTGCGCGGCAACGAACAGGATATGTTCGCAATGGCCGGGGCTTGTTGCTGAATCGCTCATTGCGACCCTTGCGCAACGCTGGGAGATGGAAACCCGTCTCAGCAGTTGACTACTACTTGAAACTGGCTTATTTGGCTGGCTGTCCGCCATCACCGCAGCATCTTGAACTGGATACCACTACGGAGGAAGAACGGCAGGCCGACCGCGTCTGGGACCGTCTTGGTTTATGGTCAGCTAGTCAGGTGGTAGCGCTCAACACGGGTGGTGCTTACGGTGCATCTAAAAACTGGCCTGTTGAATATTTCATAGAACTCGCACAGCGCATTAGCGACGAAACCAATGCCAACGTTCTTGTGTTGTGCGGACCCCAAGAACGAAGGACCGCAGACGAAATCGAGGTTCGTGCCCGCCGTCCGCAGGTCAAGAGCCTTGCCAAGGACGATCTGAGCGTCGGACTTTTGAAAGCCTGCATTCGGCGATCGACCTTGCTTGTCACCACGGATAGCGGACCCCGCCACTTCGCCGCGGCATTCAACATCCCGTCGGTGGCGCTTTTCGGGGCTCAGGATCCTCGCTGGAGTATGAACTACCACCCACAGGAGATTCTCTTACAGCATCAAGTTCCCTGCGGGCCGTGCGGGCAGCGAACGTGCCCGTTGGTTCACCACCAATGTATGCACCAATTGAGTGTCGACCGAGTTTTCCAGGCAGTGCAACAACAAACGAAGTTGAACCGGCTAGCACCCGCTGCTTAGACGTGTCACACAATGAACAGTAACCAACTACAGGAAGTCTTCGGTCGTCTAATGCCTCCCAGAATCCTCGTATTGGGCGACCTGATGCTGGATCGCTATACGTGGGGCAACGCGGAACGAATCAGTCAGGAAGCACCGATCATTGTTCTCCGGGCCGACCAACAACAAACATCGCTCGGAGGTGCTGCCAATGTTTGCCACTTGGTTCGTGGCCTGGATGCGCCTGCAGCCTGCGTGGGGATCGTGGGGAATGATGAACAAGGAGCAACCCTGCGGCGTATGCTGTGCAAACTGGACGTCCATTGCAATTCATTACTGGTTGATGACAACCGTTGTACAACCCTCAAGGAACGCTTTGTCGGGCGGGCAGGCGGCCGCCACCCTAGCCAGATTCTCAGGGTGGACCATGAAACATCTGTTCCGATCCAACCTCAGTTGGAACAGGAACTGATACAGCAGGTTCAAAGGATGATTCCCAAATACGATGTGCTACTGATTTCGGATTATGGGAAAGGAGTTTGCACACCGCAACTTGTCCAGGCGGCCATCCGTTCGGCCAACAAACACCAAGTCATCGTGCTGGTCGATCCGGCTCGAGGTGCTAATTTTCAAATTTATCGGCAAGCCACACTTCTTAAACCAAACCGTGCAGAATCTGAATTGGCTACTGGTGTGAACATCACGAGTCCGGAACAGGCGTTCCTGGCAGGCCAGCGGTTGTGCACACAACTCGACTTGAAACTGGCCGTGATCACACTCGATCGTGATGGAATGGTCGTCGTGCAACAAGACGGCCACCATGAGCAGGTACCCACTGCGGCACGGGCGGTGTATGACATTACCGGCGCAGGAGACATGGCCTTCGCAATGCTGGGATTCAGCTTGGGTGCGGGTGCCGCACCACGCGCTGCAGTTCAACTGGCTAACATCGCAGCCGGTCTGGCAGTCGAAAGGATGGGCGTCGCGACAATTCGCCCCGAGGACATCCAGGCCCATCTGGAAGGGGGACGTCAATTACAAGCACAACACGCGACCGAGGAAAATAAAATTGTCACTGTCGAACGCGCTGTGCAACTTGCTAACCAGTATCGCCTCGCTAACCGCAAATGTGTTTTTACCAACGGGTGCTTCGATCTCTTGCATGTGGGACACCTAACAAACTTAAAACAGGCCGCGAAATTCGGGGACAAACTCTTCGTAGGCGTGAACAGCGATACCAGCGTCCGACACCTCAAAGGCCCACAACGACCCGTGATTAAGCAAGAAGATCGGGCCGCACTTCTGGCCGCGCTGGAATGCGTAGCACACGTTGTCATTTTTGACGAGGCCACTCCTCATTCATTGCTGCGAGCCATTCGCCCCGATGTGCTCGTCAAAGGGGGTAACTATACGCGGCAGGAAGTGGTCGGTCACGAAGTTGTCGAGGCGTACGGTGGGCAAGTGCGAGTCACAGGAATGTTCCCGGGAATGTCTACCACTCAGCTGCTTGAATCAATACGCCAACAGGAGTTGTCATCGCAAGCCGCTTGAAAACCGGATTTACAGCACCCGGATCATTGACAGGACATCAAGCCCCACCAGACCCATTTCGGATACAAACGGTTTTGTGTACGACCCGATACTTTCCCGCAAACGAAGCTTGACCCAGCTCGGCTTTTATCCGGTCCCTGCTCGGGGACCTCCGGCGTGACAATCTACTCCAACCCGGAACCATGGACCTGCGGAGCATTGTGTGTCATAGTCTTAGTCGTGTTCCCGTGCCGGGTCCGGTCCATCGTTCCTGGCACCCATTTTCCAGCGGTCCGCTTCTGATATGAAAGCCATCCTTCTCGCCAGGCCCGAGGAATTCAAACACATTGATGTCGACGAACCTGCGCCACCGGGTCCTGGCGAAGCACTCGTCGAAGTTCATCGGGTGGGTATTTGCGGGTCCGATGTATCGGGTTTCCTAGGCAAACATCCGTTCTATAAATACCCGGTGATTCCAGGGCACGAGTTAGGAGTACGCGTGCTGGAAGTGGGTCCGGAAGTCGTGAACGTGAAGCCGACTGACCGCTGCTCTATCGAGCCCGGCATGAATTGCCAGGAGTGTTTTCCCTGCCGGCGCGGCGCCCCAAATTGTTGCGAGACACTAGAACTCATAGGAATTCACAAAGATGGTGGCATGTGCGAAAGGCTGGTTGTGCCGGCACGTAAGTTACATCCTTCCGAGAAGCTGACGATGGAACAGTTAGCTCTGGTCGAGACCTTAAGCATCGGTTGCCACGGCGTACGCCGCGCAGCACCGGAGCCCGGGGAAAAAGTTCTCGTGATTGGAGCGGGACCCATTGGGTTATCGGTCGTCGAGTTTCTGAAGGTTGCAGAAACTGAAATCACTGTGATGGAAATGAACCCGGCGCGGTTGGACTTTTGTCAAAACCAAATGGGTGTAGACCACACCATTCTCTTCCAGGGGGATGATAGCGACGTCGATCGCCTGCGAGACATCCAGCAAGGTGAATTGCCGACAACGGTCATCGATGCCACCGGGAACCATGTCTCGATGTCCAACGCCTTCCAGTACGCAGCCTACACCGGTCAAATCATCTACCTGGGCAATACCACTCAAGAAGTCAGCTTCAAACATGTCATGATGCATCGGCCCGAATTGACACTCAAGGCGTCGCGGAATGCCTTGCCAGTTGATTTCCAGCGTGTGATAGGGCTGATCGAGGAGGGAATCATCGACACTCGGCCATGGTTATCACACCACGCGGATTACGACGAATTCGTCACAGAATTCTCGACATGGCTCAGGCCAGAATCGGGTGTTATCAAAGCGGTCCTGCACATGAATTGAATGAAAACAGAAACATCCGGGCGACAGACACATCCGGGCGCTCGATTGTAACAATTTGCGGCCGGCAACCTTGTCACGTTCGGGAAGTCGGAGCGGGCCGACCATGGAGCACATCTTGCACTTAAGTCATTTCTCGCACCAAGGGACCTAACGGACATCAACGACCACCAACCTGATTCGAACCCGTTATTTCACTCAAACTCCAAGATTCCAAATTGGTCGGGCCGATGAAAATTCGGTCCCTGGGATTTTACCTGCGACCAGGTCAGCCAATGCGGGTGCGACGTACTATCTGCGCATTTGTAGAAGTTGGCCCGCCACTTCACACCTGGAGCGGGTTGATCAAAGTCGCTGGAGGCGTATTTCCTTAGCAACTCGAGTGGCAAACGATAGGCCACCGTCCAGTCGGTCGGGCCTTCGATTTCCGGATCAATAATTTTCGGCATGTTGTGTGCTACCTCAATCTGATCCAAGTCATTCTGCTCGATCGATGCGGAGGAATTTGTTCGACCGTCCTGATAGCGAAACAGCATGGTTCCCCCGCAGTTCATCTCGAGATTAAAATATCCTTTGGATACCTTCTCGCTCGGCGTGAAGAAAAATTCCACGCAGCTATCCAGACAGACTGCTTCCTGGTGCTTTTGGGCCACCGCCCGGACATAGCGATCCGCCACGTGGAACATGACATAGATGGCGTGGTCGTCATAGGCGACCCTCGCCTGTACACGGGGAAAATGGTCCGGCTGGGAGCCCATGAAGTAGCGCAATGTGAGTGGTTTGATAGTCCGCCATGCGGTCTCCTGCCACGCCGCTTCGACCACAAGCGGTTGTTTCACTCGTGACACCCGATGGGTTCGTGGTGATTCACCATCCGCAGCATCGCCCGCCAAGGTGCATCCGAGCACAGTCAACAACGAAAGGATTGCGTGACCAACAGCCAACTTGGTTGCCCGGGTTGGAGTCCTCCTGTGAGCCACCCCCCATACGGTGGTCAATTGAGGAGTGGCTTGTGCTCGCATTTTCATCTTTTATCCCTCCTTCACGTGACGAAACACATTGACGTTTCAATCGACGGTTCGTTAGAACTTCTGCGACGCCATCCGAACCTTTCCCGGCAGTGAATGTTCTTCTCGTTATAGAAACCGAACCTTACCACGGTTTTTAGTCGACGTGAATTGCGGTCGGTGCCGTGGCAGAAACCAGTCTTGTCGTTGGTCCTATTACTTCTTGGTGCTGTGCCTCGAATTTTGTCCAGGCAGGGTTTTGTTTCTTTCTCTGAGTCTATTCTGCTGCTTCGATGGTTTCAAATGCGGAGTTTCCACGACCAATATCGACCCGATCTGCCAACTGCTCCGGGCAAAACGCTTGCAATCTGGCCTGAGCTTCACCGTGGCTTAGTATGGGGACTTCCCAGCTTGTAGTGTAGGCATCCCCGAGTCCGATTGCAGCCCAGACGGTCTTTTCACTGCCCACTGGCTGACAGTGGCAACATGGCTGCCAGGAAGTTAACCAGCCTTGCTGGATGACACCCTAACCCAGAAAAGTCTCCTGACCGGACAGCGCACCTCCCAAGACAACCCTGGCAGCTGGATCGTGTCATCTCACAGCCCAGCTCCACCCGGCGATCCCGACTACTTGAGATACCCCAAAGACTTGAGTCTCCGCTGCACCGCAGGATCAATAGGGGCATATTCTTTATCGGGTGCGATGAATTCAGGAACGGTCCCGCGCCCCGCTTGTAACAGACCGGCGACAAGTCGCTGGACTTGTTTATCGTGCTCCTGTTCAAACAAATCGTGTGTTTCATGAGGATCGTCTGCAAGATTAAACAGGGCGGTGATCTTACCGTCCGGACCGGCCTGAGGTTGCCAGAGAAGCTTGTAGGCACCTTGGACAATTGCCCGGTGTGACGGTTTTCCGCCCACGCCTTCAACAATCGTCGGCCGCCGATTCATCTTTTCTGGTTCCGAGTTCGTGGTGAGCCAACTTTCGCCAAACGCCGTCTCCGGACACTCAATCCCCAAGTACGTACAACAACTGGGTAATAGGTCAACCAACCCGACCGGTTGTTGAATCCGATTTTCGCTGGACAGCACACCCGGCAATCGAGCCGCAAAGGGAATTTGTGCCTCGTCGTTATAAAGCCCTTGTCCGTGATTCCCGTAACCGCGAGTGTAGAGCGCTTCACCGTGGTCAGAGATAATCAGAATCGCTGTACGCTCGTAGGCAGGATGGTCAGCGAAGCCAGCAAGGAATGCTTCCAGTGCCTGGTCAAACTGCTCCACGCCACCGTCATATGCCATTTCGATCAATTGTGTGGACGGCCGAATCGCCGTGTCCCTTAATGACTGCCCTCCTTCGATGCGAACCTCCCAGCCTATTTCTTCAGCAGCTCGCCGCGAGAGAGTTCGACCTTCCGGTTGGGATTGGGTTGCACGTTCAGCAAGTTGGCTGATACTGACCGGAGCATAGGGCCGGTGGCAATCCATGTAATGAAGGTAAAGAAAAAATCTTTCACCGGTCCCGACATCTTGCAGCCACTGTAAACCGGCATCACTAATCACGTTTCCTGCAACATCAAAATCGGCAAACGAATCGTCGTAGACTTGAAAGCCTTGTGAAAATCCAAGTGGCTTAACCATCCAGGGATTGCCGACAAAAGCTGCCGTGCGAAATCCTGACTCGCGCAAGACTTCGGCCATCGTTGTGAACTTTTGATTCAAGACATCACACTCAAGGATTGGCCGGGACTGGGTTGTTCCGCTACGACCTCTGATCGGTTGCGGATGATCCAGTACCTTGTGTTGCGAAGGGTAGATCGATGTGAACGTCGTTGCCATCGAAGGCTTCGTCCAGGGTGACTGCGTGTAAGCATGCTCGAACAGAATGTTCTGTTTTGCAAAGGAATCAAACGCGCGCGTCTGGGCCGGACCACCGTAAACACCCATGCGATCACGGCGCATCGTGTCGCTGACGATTAAAATGAGATTCGCATCTGGAATGCGTTCTTCAATACGAAGTTTGGTAGAAGCGGGTGTGTTGGCCACCAGGTCTTCGGTGGAGAGAAGCTGGTGCTCGTCTGGCGAGCAGCCCAACAACAACATCGCGGCAAAACCTGCACCCATGGCGAGTGCTTTAATTCGCATGGAGTAGAAGTGGTTTCGCATAGGGGCTCTGAATTCACAAAACAGAATTTCGTGAGCTCATCAAGACGTCGGGCAGTCGATCGATGACGGATCGCCGTTCTCACTCCCTTTTTTAAGTATAGCTTGCCGCTGCGCTGGGATCAAGATTTGAGGGCCGTGTTGCTGGTGGTGCTAAATCAAGCGGGAGAAGCCGGTAGCTCGCCGTTTCATAACGAAAAGAACCTATGGTTCCCCCACAACAATTCAAGGGTCAACCAGCCGCTTCCTGACTAATAATATAAATGGTGCACCACACCAACCGGCTCATGCCCCCCTGGCTGGGGAAGCACGGCCCGGTGGTTCCCACCCGGCATTGCCCGCTTATTTGAACATTGCCTTCGATTGCAAGTTGTTTTACAGCCATGAATTGCGTCTGGCGGCAAGATTTTTTGCCAACCAACGAACTATTGAGTAGTTGCGTTTTTCTCGCTGAAGGCGTACCACAAGTTCTACTCGTATGAATCAGTACAGGAAACTTCTCAATGACATTCAATCGGTTAGCCATTGTTTCAGCCATCACCGCAGGTCTTTGCGTTTCAAACCCCGTGGTCGCAATCAGTTTTGCAGATGAAGGGCAGTCGCGTGACAAGGACTCTGCACAGCAGCATTCTAAATTCATCCGGATACAAACCGATAAGAATGAGCAGCCCCTGGCGATGCAAACAGCAATTACCAGCTATCGGCTCAAGAGGGATGGTCGGGTCGTTGATCTGATTGCAGCTGTACACCTGGGCGAGCTGTCTTACTACGGTGCCTTAAACAAACAGTTTGAAAGCTATGATGTTTTACTTTATGAGTTGGTCGCACCCAAGAATGCCATTCCAACCCGTCACACTGGTCAGGACACAAACATTTTTTCCATGTTGCAGCGACTTCCGGGGATCATGCTGGGGTTGGAATCCCAATTGGATCACATTGACTACGCAAAGCCCAACTTCGTACACGCTGATCTTTCCCCCGAAGAAATGGCCCGAAGAATGTCGGAACGAGGCGAGGACATGTTATCGATCGCCATGGAGGTGTTTGATGACATCCAGGAAAAGCAGGATAGGATTCAACAGGACCAGCAGAATGATCCCACCAACCCGTCCGCAACAACCAACATTCTAGAGATGCTAAGTGATCCGCTTGATATGAAACGCAAGTTGGCGGTGTATTTCACGGATTCCGACAACCTGGAGTCGGGTTTAGGAAAAACGTTGAACCGCATGTTAATTAACGACCGAAACCAAGCCGCCATGCGAGCATTGCAAACCGAGCTGTCCAAAGGCAAGCAGCGGATTGGTATTTTTTACGGTGCAGCGCACATGCCTGATTTCGACCGCCGCCTGCGAGAGGACTTGGAAATGCAGCCTAACGAACAGCAGTGGTTAACTGCCTGGGATCTGACGTCTGCGAAAAGCAATCGATTCCACCGGGCGTTGCAATTCCTGAGACAGGTAGCGCCTGAAAGATAGTTCTTCATGCCACTACTGCTGGTGCTGCGCACGAACCGGTCAACGCAGATTTCCGGATGTGCATAACGGATTTCAACAGCTCGGTTGGTGCCCCGTTGTCGTTTCTTCCAGGGTACTTCATCCGGTCAGGCGCGAACTAATCGCGCCGCCAAGTTATTTTGGCCACCCACGTCGGTCAAACGATGGTTACGACCCTCAAAGAAATAAGTCAACTTCTCGTGGTCGATGCCCATCAGACCAAGCATCGTCGCATGCAGGTCGTTGACATGGACTTTATCGTCAATTGCGGCAAAACCAAAATCGTCCGTCGCCCCGATCGTCTTTCCCCCGGCGATACCGCCACCGGCCAGCCAAGCGCTGAACCCGTAGGGATGATGATCGCGGCCGTTGGTCCCCTGTCGGATTGGTGTGCGTCCGAATTCGCCAACCCACACCAGGAGTGTGCTTTCTAACAGCCCACGTTGCTCGAGATCGGTGATCAAACCGGCAATAGGACGATCGACTTTCTGGCCTTGAATTTCGTGATTGGATTTGCAGTCGCTGTGGGCATCCCAACCACTGCAGATCAGCTGCACGTAACGAACTCCTCGTTCGACCATACGACGGGCCATCAAACACATCTTGCCGTATCGCGCGGATGGCTCCTCGTCAACGCCGTACAACGCACGAGTCACCCGGGACTCACCTGAAAGATCGATCAACTCCGGCGCAGCCGACTGCATACGAAACGCCAGTTCGTAGTTTGCGATGCGGGCATCCAGACGGCTATCCGCGGGGCGCATCTGGCGATGCTGCTGGTTCCACCGATTGATCTGATCAAGTAATAGTCGTTGCTCGGGCGCCGAGATATCTTGGTGGCGGACCAAGTTCTGGACCGGTGTTCCCGCGCTCCGCATGGGCGTACCCTGAAACACGGCAGGCAGAAAGCCGGAAGTATACATGGAGGCACCATTGCGGAAGACGTCATCGGTCATAGCGATGTAAGCTGGCAGATTGTCGCTTTCCGAACCCAACCCGTAGACCGCCCAGGCTCCCACGGTGGGATGTCCAAGTAAGCGTGTACCGGAGTGCATCATGATCATCGCCGACCCGTGAATAAAAAGCTCGTGGTGCATGGAACGAACAATCGCCAGCTTGTCCGCTTGCTCCGCCAACCGAGGAAAGATGCTGGAAATCTCCTGACCACTTTGACCGTATTTTTGAAAAGAAAACTGTGGACCCATGACTTGTGAATCCGCGGTGTTGATCTGGGCCAGGTCAAACTCTCGCAGGCTTTCCGGCAGCAGCTGCCCTTCAAACTTCGTCAACACCGGCTTAGGATCAAATGTCTCCAACTGGCTTGGTCCGCCTTGCATGAACAAAAAGATAACGCTCTTCGCTGTACCGGGGACGTGCATCGGTCGGACAGATAGCGGGTTGGCGAACGTGTCCTCAGCGCGTGTCTCGGTGGTGAGCAGATCACTCAGTGCCAGCGCGCCAAATCCCAAACCACTATTCTGCAGAAATTCGCGACGGGAATGAAACGACATCATTTTTAAAATCTCGAGTTGATAGTCAGTCGATAAAGGCAAATTCGGAGAGGTTGAACAGGGTCAGGCATAGCTTGGAAAGGGCATGAGCTTGAGCTGGGTCAACGTCTCGCAGTCCGGGTGGCATATCCACCAGGGGCTCAATCCGGTTCTGCTGAAGAGTCTTCAACAATGCCAGGGCCGAGGCCGATTCCTCGCTCGTCGGCGCTCTTCCCAAGGTCATTTTAAAAGCAAGACTGACTTGGACCACCGGGTCGTCGCCGCATTCCTTGACAACTCGGCCGGCCAGATGCATGGCTTGTCGAAAGACGGCTTTATTATTCAGTCCCCAGAGTGCCTGGGGGGCAACGGTTGTAACATCACGGGTGGGACAACTGACTGAGGTGACGGGCGTATCGAAGACCTCAAACATGGGGAACTTGAAGTTCCGACGTACCAGGACATAGATTCCCCGACGAGTGTGCTGTGCCGGATCTGAGGAGACCACCCAGTGCCACTTTTTTCGCAACGGCGCGATCTCGTCTTCGGCCAGTGGCGGGACAACCGGACGACCACCGATGGCCAAATTCAACGTCCCGGCCGCCGCATGGACCGCATCCCACAGTGCCTCGGCCTCCAACCGCCTGCGGTTCATCCGCCACAACAACCGGTTGTCAGGGTCCAGTATCAATTGGTTCTCGCCACTGAAGCGACTGTCCTGACGGTAAGTGGCAGAATTCATCATCAATCGATGCAAGTTCTTGATGTTCCAGCCATCGTCCACAAAATGGGTGGCCAGCCAGTCGAGCAGTTCCGGGTGCGAAGGGGCCAGGCCCATCTTGCCAAAATCGTTGGGGGTTTCCACAATCCCCCGACCAAAGTGCCACTGCCAGACACGATTGACGAAAACTCTGGCTGTCAACGGATGTTCGGGCTGTGTCAGCCACAGCGCTAGTTGTTTACGGCTGCCAAACGGCGTGGGCAAGAGAGCCGGAGTATCCGTCATCCGGGCAAGCACTTTCGGCAAAGCAGGCTGCATTTGCTCCTGCGGTTTGCTGACCTCTCCCCGTTCGAGTAGATAGATGGGCTTGATCAATGCCGGGTGCTCTCGTCCAAGCACGCTTGCCGTCGGGATATGCATCAGTCCCACGTATTTGATGCCGTTCTGACCAGCCGCAGCCTTAGGCAGTTCAAGCAACGCCAACCCAATGGTCATGAGCAATTCTTGCTTTTTTGCCTCTTGTTCTGGTGAGAGCTCTTTGTCTTGAACCTTGGCTTCAAATAAGTGGTATGCTTCTCGAGCCTCTTCGACGGCCACCACCCTGGGATATCCCTCCCGCCAGTCAGCCTCCTGCATCGGTGTCCACAGCGGCAACTCAACCTCGCGGGAAGCGGCGAATATCGCTTGCAAGGAAAAGTAATCCTGCTGAGTGAAGGGATCAAATTTGTGTTCGTGGCAGCGGGCGCAGGCCAGAGTCAGTCCCATAAATGCAGCAGCCGTCGTGTCGGCCCAATCCGTCAATGTTTCGTAGGCCAGTCGCTTGGCGTCGAGTCCGGATTCGTGAACCCGTGGACCCAACGCGTAAAACCCCGTGCCGATTCGGGCCTCGAGATGTTTGCGTTTTTCCTCGGAGGCAATGTAAACTCTCCGAGGATCAAGATCGAGGTTGTCAGGCCACAGTTCGTCGCCGGCTATCTGCTCCTGAACAAAAGTGTTGTACGGCTTGTTGTCGTTGAAGCTCTTGACAACATAATCGCGATAACGCCATGCGTTGCGGTAGTAGATATCAGTTTCATAACCGCCGCTATCAGCATAGCGGGCAACGTCCAGCCAATGTCGTCCCCAACGTTCACCGTAGTGCTCTGACTCCAGCAGCGAGTCGATAAGCTTCGTCCAGGCCTTGGGCGAGTCGTCCTCTACGAATGCCGCCACCTGATCGGGTGTCGGTGGCAGGCCCAGTAGATCAAAATACGCGCGCCGGACAAGCGTTGTACGGTCAGCCTGTGGCGCCCCTCGCAGGCCTGCCGATTCCAATCTTTGCAAAACGAATTGGTCGATCGGATTACGGACCCTCTCCGCGTCGTGGAACGTCTCAAGCGGCGGTAGCTCCGGGCGCACCGGCTTCTGGAAGGCCCAGTGAACCCCGGAGACCTCCTGACCCAGTAAGCTGGCTGGTAGAACGAACAACACCAGCACGAGAAACCGGCCAGACTGGCACATCGACATTCTCCTGACAGAACCCCGAAAC
>CAUZBP010000071.1:0-24464 GCA_963578105.1 Planctomycetota bacterium | reverse complement strand
AGCCTGGTCTGTTGCCTCTCTTTTGTGATTGCTCTGGGAAACGCAGGCGCCCTGGAACCGATTCCGGACAAGACCGTGGTGCTCACGTTCGACGATTCCGTGAAATCTCATTTTACGGTAGTTCGACCCATTCTCAAGAAATACGGTTTCCCGGCGACGTTCTTCATTACCGAGGGATTTGACTTTCGGGAAAACAAGCAGGACTACATGACCTGGGAGCAGATTGCCCAATTACACGCGGACGGATTTGAAATTGGCAATCACACCCGGGATCATGTGGGGATCACCGATCAGACCGTCAATCAACTGGGCGTGCAACTGGAAGGAATCGATCAGCAGTGCCGCAGGTATGGTATTCCAAAGCCGATCAGTTTCGCCTACCCGGGAAACGCGATTACGGAACAGGCATTGTCGGTTCTGGAAGGTCACGATATCAAGTTTGCTCGACGCGGCGGGGTCCCGGAGTTTCCGTATGAGGAAGGACGTGGGATTGCCTATGAACCCTACCTGGATCACCCGCTGTTGGTCCCCTCGGCGGGGGATGCGCGGCCGGCGTGGGAACTGGAAGACTTTACACGTGCGCTCGACCGGGCAAATCAGGGCAGGATCGCTGTCCTTCAATTCCATGGAGTTCCGGACACGGCACATGCGTGGGTCAACACGCCACGTGATAAGTTTGAAGCCTATATGCGCTACCTGGCAGGGAATGATTTTAACGTTGTTGCCATGCGGGAGTTGGCTCGTTACGTTGATCCCGGCAAGGTTCCCCGGGACCCCAGGGCCGTGATCGCGGCACGACAGCAGGTACTGGCGACGAAGAAGACGCTGCACGAAGACTAAGTACGATTCCGTCCCGAGGAGGATTGTTGTCCAACGGAACCCATGGGATCAGGGTCACTTGCAGCGACTCGGAATTTTTTTTCACCAGGACTTCCACCAGGACTTCCACCAGGACAAAGTCCACTCGAACCCTATCGATCATTGAAAAGTCCTGCGCCAGCAGGGCGGTATGTGGATGGTGCCGATGTTTGGGCCAGCACCAGTTGGCGGCCTGACGTCTACCCGTGCTTGCTGCGGAGGTCGTCTGCGGCCCGGCACATTGATTTTAGTTTCATGTAGGCTTCATCCAGGTCCATAGGATTTTGAACAGAGGGTGAGAAACCGCAGTCGGGGTGTAGTGTGATGCGTTCCTTGTCGACGAATTGCATGGCTTCTTCCACCCGCTTCACGACGATTTCCGGAGTTTCGATCTCACGGTCGCAGTGGTCGATGCAGCCCAGACCCAGGCGAGGGCCCTGCGGGAATTGCGCCAGGGACTCCATCCCTCCGGCAATGGGAGTTGCGTATTCCATCGAGATGGTTCCCACGTGTATTTTGGCCAGCGCGGGCATGATGATGTCATAGGGGCCTTCGGTCCCATGGGTGTAATTGAAGTGAGCGTGGCAGAGGTGCATGCCCGTGTCGATGGAATCGAACCCGTCCACCACCTGGTTGATCAGATCGACACACAGGTCCATTTCGTACTGAACGTCGGTCAGTCCCTCGCGCTCGCGGAATTTGGGGTCCACGAGTGTGCTGAGCCAGGGTTCGTCCAGTTGAATGGTATTGATGCCGGTCTGAATTAAACTCTCAATTTCCCGTCGCAATATGGGAACGCAATCCTCCATCAGTTTTTCCGGAGTAGGATACGCCTGCTTGGAATGTTCAGGATGCCACATACGTCTTCCGACGATGTACGGTGCCGGCAAGGTGACTTTCAGGCGACAGTCCGTCCGCGGACGTGCGAACGTCGCCTCTTCCAGGACAAGCGGACGGTAGTATTCGATGGGTTCGACGACCGCGGGGTAGGACATTTGTTGGATGTCGATCAAATCCGGTTTGAAGCCCCGTACACGTTCTGCGAATACTTTCACGTAACTCTCGCGGCGCCATTCACCGTCTGTAATCTCATCCAACCCGGACCTCTCTTGCAGTCGCAAGACGGACTCGACGGCCGGGTCGAGCAAACGGGCGGCTTCGTCTTCCGAAATATTTTTGTCTTTACGATCTAAGATGACTTCCCGTATCCACTCAGGCCGCGGTAAGCTGCCAATGACGGTTGTTGGAAACAGTCGATCTGCCATGATATTGTTCCTCAGTGATAAACCAAAAATGCCGGAGTTGAGGACGCCGGGTTACGACCCGGAAAAAACGCGTTGTGTTGATTTCCGGATTGTCATTTCGCGTTCCTCGACAGCAGCCAGTTAATGCTAGTGATCAGCCCCCCGATCGATGAGGAATCCTCCCGACCAGCCCCGCTCTTGCTGGTAGTCATTTTGTACAGAATCGTTGTAGGTGTCGGTCCCTGACAGGTCGAACAAGAACGCAAAATTACCTCCCGCCTGATCCTGTGGATGGTATTCAATCTTGGCACCGGCCACCCCGATATTATTTCCGAGGTACGTGTCGTCCCCCGCGACGTCCAGGAGCAGTGCGATGGCAGCATTGTTGGATTCTGCCACACCACTGCTTGTCGCCTGATAAAGATCGTTGCCCTGGGCGTCAATGATTGCGCCGACACCGATATCCCAGGAATAAGCCACGGATGCATGGTCACCCTGGTAAATGTCGTCACCTTCGTCATCGAACAGGAATCCGGACGCAAAGTGACACCCGAACCCGACGCCCCATCGCAAATAACGGGCCACCTCACGAGGCGAGCCGTCAAAATTGGTACGCGTTGACCCGATGCGCCGATCATTGCCACTGAAATCCCGGACAAATCCGGCGGCAAACCAGTATCCGCCGGCGTGGCTGAAGTAATCGCATTCGTACAGGTCATCTCCTGTGCCGTCGAGCAGCACGCCGATGCCACCGTTGGCTGTCCCGCGTGGTCCGATGCCCATACCCTGGGACCAACCGTCGAATCCCGGCGAATCACCGTAGGAATTGGCGTACTTTCCACCTGCGTAATAGTGATCGTTCCCTGCGATGTCTTCCAGTAAACCGAAACCCAGAGGCCCCCCGACACCCTGCGACAACAGTGCGGCGCGGTAATCATCGTCGCCTTGTACGTCAAGTAACATGGCCGCACCGCCAAACGCCGATCCCTGTACCCGACGGTCACCCAGGTACGAGTCTTTTCCTTCCAGGTCGATCAGTGTCCCGATACCGGCAAGGGACGAACCCTGGGCAATGTCGACTGCCTGGTAGCGGTCATTACCCGAAAAATCAACCAGCAGGGACAGGCCGACAATCGCACCTCCCTGAATTCCGGGCTGCTTGCCCTGGTACAAATCATCACCCGCAAGATCAAGAATGACGAGCAGAGGACGCATCGCAGTTGTTGTACCCTCCTGATAAACGTCGTCGCCACCAGGATCAATGATGACCGCCACATCAGCCATTTCATCCAGGTGGTACTCGTTGACCCCTTCTGCACCGACCACGATATGGCCGGCATCGGTGCTGACAACGCTTTGAAGCCGGCCGCTGACGCCCGGCAGCGTGAGGTTTCCCTGTCCTGCAGTTTTGAGGTGCTGCCGGATGACCTGTTGGTCCGTGATGGCGCGAAGAGCGTGTGCGGCGTCGAACAGTGATCTGCTGTCAATCCGTTCCATCAATTCACATAAGTGACGACCAAGTGCGGTGTCCGAAACATGGTAACCGTAAGGCGAATCTCCGGTCGTTACCCTGTAGAGTTGGTCACGTAGTTCCTGCCGTTCCGCTACGGACAACGGCTGCAGGGCCTGCTGGAATTTGAGAAACGCGAGGTTGAGTGCTGCCCGCAGCGTGGATTTGGTGCTGGTTGGCACCTGGAGCCTGGCTGGAACAGGTTTTCGATCTGCCGGTATGGCAGCCGGGTCAATTTCAGTACGCTTTTCGGCGGCAAGCAGCGCATGTCCCCAAGCGGATCCGATGTCTGATGCTGCGAAGGGCGTTGCCAGACCCTGGTGCAGACCGGCAGTGAAGCGATTTGCCTCGTCAATGGATTCGAGTTGATGTCGCAGTAAGTAATCGACCCATTTCAAGCGGCAGTTGCCGGTTTTGTCGGAAAATATTTTGTCCCCGGCGCTGTGGTCAAATCGATCCGAAGAGTACGACTGGTAGAGATCGAATTGCCGTCGCACGTTCCGTTCGTCCAGAACCTGGCGTATCAGGTTGGCCGGGTCGGGCCCTTGGCAGGGGGCGATTCCTGGAATGGCAAAGACCCACACGCACAGCAACCCGAAGCACGCCATCCTGCGGGCCACCTGCGCTGGTGGGATGTTCGGAGCGGCCATGAATGAGTGTTTCTGAAAAAGTGAGTCGTGAAGGTCGAGCATTGCAGAGAGTGGTCCGATCCGTGCGGGGTTCCAGCTAGAATTCTATTGGCACGCCCCGACTTTCGCAATCATGGAAGAAGTGCTGGAGTGTCCGGCCCTGTTTTCGTAAGGGTGTATTTCAAGCTGAATTTATGAGAATAGAAACGGTTGAGAATGAGGATCAAAAACCTCCCTGATGTGGCAATCAATTTTTAGCCGAACAGATTTTCAAAGGTCTGCTTGATCGTATCGATTCCCTTTCGCAAGGCTGAGATTTCGCTTCCGAAGGTCGGCATCCGGCAACCTTTTTCGACAGCACGGTCGGCAAATTCGGCGTCAGGTGTGACCGCTCCCCAGGCCTTGCCATGTTTGTGGCAGACAGTCGCGACGTGTTCGATTGCTTCCCAGAGCTTCTGATGATGAAATTCACCGCCGACCCCCAGTGCCGAGGACAGGTCGGTAGGTCCTACAAACAGGAGATCAACATCCTCAATGGACGCGATCTTGTCGGCGTCATCCACGGCTCCTGCCGTCTCGATCTGTATGGCAACAAATTGTTCGCGGTTGGCTTCCTGGGTGAACTGCGAAATGGATTTGTGCGTGTAGTTCGCGTCCCGGCCGCTTCCGTTGATTCCCCGCTTGCCCCGGGGTGCAAACTTGGCCCACTGCACAAACTCCTCGGCTTGTTCCGCGGAATGGATTTGAGCTGCCATGACGCCACCCATGCCGGTTTCCAGGCATTGGGTAACGTGCCAATAACCAATCGGGGGAATGCGCACGAAGGTGTCAAAATCATTGGCGCGGGCCGCCAGGCTGGCCATCACCATTTGATCGGTCGTCAGTCCGACGTGCTCTCCGTCAAGCCAGAATCCTGCATATCCCCCGGCCAGACCGTGCATTTCGACCACGACGGGATGGACGACGCGTCCCATGGCGAACACGGGAACGAGTTCATCCTCAGCGAGTCGTTGTTTAAACGTGCGAAGCATACTGGTACTCCAGGTAGAAAAAAAACGGGTCGAGACAGTTGGGAGGGAAATCACCCTGTACCGGGTGTCTGGTCGACAGGGCGTGGGCCGAACCCCTGGATCTGCCCCGACCGCGAAGCGATTCGTCAGTCAGCAGTTTGCCAGCCGGACTGGTGGCGGTCAAGTCTGCAGCTGCTGTTGGTTTGTTATTTGGAGCTAATGCGGACAAGACAATAGACCGAAAATTCGGAAAGGTCGAATGTGATGCGATTGTCGATCTGTGTAAAAGGGAGGTTCAACGACTCGTCCGAAGTTGGTGTCAGCATTTCAACGGTTTCTACGGCCATGCCCACCGGCAGGATGAAATTGGTGTGAATGGTTTTGACAGGCAGCGGTTTTTCGTCGGCGATACCACCACCGGTGCTCGGTTGACCGTTGCTGCTCGGAGACGGCTCTTCCCGGTTGTAATTCACGAAGTGAATCGCCACATCTGTTCCTTTCGCCGGGCGGCTGGCAGACACGCGTACCGTGTAAGGTGCATCGAACTGACTGAACGACGCCTTACTCAAATGCAGGTTTCCGGCGGCATCATCCGTGGTGAAGACGCGACGATAGGCGGCCAGTTTCCGGGGGTTTGAAACATCGTCCGGCAGAACATCGAACAGTATGTGTTCGTCGAGCAGTTTGGTGCCGAGTTCACGAAAGGCCTGCATCGGAGCGAGGTTTCCTGCGTGAACCGCGCGACGCGGAAACAGCAGGACGGCTTCTGCGTGCGACCGATTTCCGCGATAAACTTCATCAAACCTTTTCAGGAACTGATAATAGCGAACAATGACTTCTCGAGCGGCAGGGTTTTCAAAGCGGGTGTAGAATCCCATCGGGGCACCACCGTTGGCGGACAGTTCTGCAATGGCGGTCCGAATACGCGTATGCTCATACTTGCCCAGGGTGAACGGTTTGTCGTCGAAGGAACCGCGAATGTAGCGGGCTTGAAGTGTTCCTTCACCAAGGTACCGGTTCTGCAAGTCTGTATAGTTCGCGCTGGCACCGGTGCTGTACCAGAGGTAATCTTCGTCGCGGCCCCAGTGCCCGGCCGGTAGCAGGCAACGTTCGTCTCCGCTGATCTGGCTCAGATTGCCCAGATGGTTCCACTGGGCAACGATCAGATCGGGTTTCAGGGAACGGCCAAAGTGGACGAAAATTTTGTCGAACACACGCTTGTTGGAGATTTGTGACCAGCGCAACATCTCACGGCGGAGAGGAGTGCTGTCCTCGGGACTGTGCCAGGCGACAAGTTCATCAAACCGGTGGTCTTTCAGGTCCCGGATCGCGAATCGGTCTTGCAACTCCTGTGGAGTGAATCGTCCAGACAAGTAACGACGAAACCCGCGCTGACAGTGGTCACAGTGACAATTGTGTCGATAGAAATAATTGACAATGAACCCGTCCAGTCCTCGTTCGACGCCCTGTTTGACCCAGGCTTGAAGAACCTTTTGCCAGTTTGGGTTTCGCAGGCAGGCCCAATATTCACGCATCCCGCCCAGCCGGTATTGGTTCTGAACAATGGGTTTTCCCTGGGCATCCTTCTCCAGAAAATCGAGCGGGTCGGAAACAGGTTTGGGACCGAGTTGCTGCTCGTCCCACAGGTCGCGATAAAAGTGAAAGAAGCCCCGGGGACCTTCGTCGCCGTCGGGGTCACCGACCAGGAATTCGATGTTGAAATGGCCGATCACCTTGACGCCGCGCTGATGCAGCGCATGGTTGCGCTGTTGAAACCAGTTTCCACACTCTTGCAATCCGCGGACCGGGAAATGGGAGGGGTAACCGGAGTACTGCGGAGTATGTACCAGACTCCAGAAATGCGCTCCGTAAAATCCTACCTGGGCCAAGTCTGGCTGGGCCTGTTCAATGAAATCCAAATAATCTTGTTGGTGATAGTTTGACCAATGGGCGACCATGCGCGTGAACTCGAATCGCCCGGACGGTTCGGCGGCCAGCGCGGGTCCGATGACCAACACCACCAGTGCACTGCTTAGAAAATTTGCGACCATGGAACTCCTCGCCTGATGAACTAGTCCTTTCATTGATTGTGTACCTAGTATAAAACCCAGAGCAGTTGATGCCACCCACGGCAGGTTCATTTGTTTGAAGTCCCGGTCTCCTGAGGAACCATAAATGAAGATAGTTTCCCATGAAATCCTCATCGTGGATGTCCCTCTCGAGCGACCTTTCCTGGTCGAGGGATTGTTTTCGAGTTCATTCGTCCGCCACGTTGTCCTCAAGCTGAGAACAGAGAGTGGAATTGAGGGACTGGGTTGGTCCTTTTCCTGCTCGCCACGGCTGGTGCCCGCGTTGGCCAGCGGCATGGGTGACATTGTAGAACACGTTGTCTTAGGGCGTGACCCGCGATTGCGAGAAGCGATCCACGCTGCGATCGAAGTGGCCACCCGCTGGTGCGGCCCCGGCTTGCAACACTATTTACAGGCCACGGTCAACTTTGCGCTGTGGGACATCATCGGAAAGGCGCAGGGGGAACCTGTCTGGAAGTTGCTGGGTGGCAACTCGTCTGTTTCGGTTCCGTGTTACGCCTCGAGTTGGCTCTGGCGGGACTATTCGCTGGATGAATTGAATCAGACCGCGGGCGAACTTGCCCGGCGGGGTTTTAAGGCGATGAAATTTCGTTGCGGATCAGAAGCGACCGCCGCGGCGGAAGGCGAACGTGCGCTGGCGACTCGTCAAGGCGCGGGTGACGATGTCAGGCTCATGGTTGATATCAACGAAGGTTGGGATGTGGCTCGCACGAAGGAAGTTGCTCGTCGCTTCGAAGCGGTTGACCTTTACTGGCTGGAGGACCCGATCGATCATCGGGATCTTCAGGGATATCACCAGTTGACCAATCTGCTGGACACGAATCTCTGCACCGGGGAATATCATTATGGAGTCCAGCCGTTTTATGATCTGGTGCGAGAAGGTGCGATGGACATTGCGATGATCGACGCACACCATGCGGGCGGCATCGACGGTTGGATACAAGCGGCCCATGTCTGTGCCGCGGCAAACAAGCCCGTCGTTACTCATCTCAGTCCGGAAATCGCAGTCCATCTGGCAGCTGCAACACCAGGTTGCCAGAGTGTTGAGTACATGGACTGGTCCAGCGGCCTGTTTAACGAAAGTCTGGAAATCAATGAAGAAGGTGAACTCCTCGTTCCCCAGACGCCGGGACTTGGGGTTTCGCTGAACCAGGAATCGCTTCGAGCCGGCAGAGTCCAGTGATCGAAAGTCGATCTATTTTGAAGATCTTGAGCCTGGACGCGCCCCCACGGATCTTCTGCTGTACCAGATTCCCAGCGCGAGACCCGTCAGCGACAACGACGACGGTTCAGGAACAGATTTCACATCGGCCAGAGCGTCGATTTCCGGGTCCTTGCCTGAACCGGTGGGGTTGGTAAACCGCACGAACGAAATTTGAGTCAAACCGGTGCTGGACAGGTCCACGCCCGCTCCGCCTCCTGAACCGTTGTATCCCACGAGGATCTCGCTCATGCTTTTACCGTTGACGTCGAACGCAGGGTCGACGGGTTTAAGGAAATCGCTTGTGACGGAGCCGGCCAGCGTCGGGAAAGCTTCGGCCAGGTCACTGTATCCCAGGGTGGGGTAGACTCCATCTGCCTCGACCCCTGTCACCGTCACGAAACGGATTCCATCTTGGCTGACTTCGACAATTCCACCTTCGGTAACGGGTGAGCCGTCGACAAAACTCAGGAACGAATTTCCGAAGATCAGAAGGTCAATGCCAAACGGGTTGTTCGGATCATCCAGGACGGGGTCGTCGAAAGAAACGAGTAGCCGGCCTCCTTCTCCGATGGTCACAACTTCTGTTGCTCGGAAGGCGGACTGAAACGGTGTGACTGCACCTCCGAAATTTTCCGGATCACTGGTGAATCGGGTCGGCTCACCGAGGGCCGCTGACGCGTCTGAAAACGGCTCACCAGTGACAAAGTCATTCTGAATTCCTGATCCCGGCACATAATTCAACACGTTGTCCGCCCACGGGTCGGCGAACAGGGCACGCAGGTTGGTCAACAAAAGACACAGGATCAGAATGCAGGTAGAAGGCCTCCCGGACGCAGAGTCATGACGCATGTGTGGGGTCTTTTTCTCGGGTGCGGTCAACCTGGTGTGGCGCACAAGGCATGACGGAATGGCGTGGCCAACAGCGTTGGCACGCACACCGGCCTTGGCAGTTCTACGCCAGGCATATGGATTATCTAGCGGTTCCTGTCCCTCGCAGGCATCACCGCGTTATTGTGTGTTGGCAGGTCTTCTGACTTGCGAGTTCATAGAACCTGGCCTTCTCGTCGCATCCTGCCCGTCATGCGGTCCCAAGCAGCAACAATGGCTTGATAGAATCAGGTTCTCTGTAACGCTCGATCACAGCGGCGGGGCCGTCCCGGATTGACACCGGAGTTCCCTGTTTGTTGGCGGCCAACCGGTGGACGCGCCAACCACCCACACACATGAAAATGAAACCGACGGCAATCTATCGAAGCGGTACGGTACTGTCAAGAGTCATGGAATAGAAGGTTCCGGAAACCGTGACATGGAGAGGCCGAGTTGGAAAATCACCAGGAGAGTTTCCAGGCTTAGCCTTCTGTCAGCTGATTGGCCTGCAGTCCGCATGGTACGGCTAAGCCATTTCATCATACTGTTGCAATTTGCGATAGAGCGTTTTGCGGTCCAGACCCAGGATCTGTGCTGTCAATGTTTTATTGCCTTGCGCCGCTTTTAACACGTGCTGGATATAGTGTCGTTCGACCTCTTCGAGCGATACCAGTTCGTCAGGGTCGTTACCGCCGATCAGCATATGAGAACCACGATAGTCGCGGACTTTTTCGGCCAGGTCCTCAACTGCCAGCTTGTCGTAGCGAGTCAACGCGACGGCACGTTCAATAATGTTCCGTAATTCCCTGACGTTGCCGGGCCAGTTGTAAGCAAGGAGTTTTTGCGCCGCTGCTTTTGATATGCCGGTGACTTTCTTCGACGAGCGTGTTGCAAACACATCCAGGAAACATTGCGCTAACAACAACGTGTCGGTGCCTCGAGAACGTAACGGGGGAAGTTGCAGCTGAATGACGTTGATACGGAACAGCAGGTCCTGCCGAAAACGATTTTCTTCGATGGCGGTTTCCAGGTCGCGGTTGGTGGCCGTGAGCAAACGCGCATCAAACTCGATCTCCTGGTCCCCGCCGACGGGCCGAATTTTGTTCTCTTCCAGGGCACGCAGCAACTTCGGTTGCATGTTCAACGGAAGCTCACCTACCTCGTCCAGAAAAAGAGTGCCACCTTCCGCCTGAAGAAAAAGGCCCTGACGGTTATCACGTGCGTCGGTGAAGGCGCCTTTGGCATGGCCAAACAGTTCGCTTTCCAGCAGGTTTTCGGGTAAGGCCGCACAGTTGACCGCGACAAATGGTTGGTCGGATCGACGGCTGCGTTCATGAATGGAACGTGCTACAAGTTCCTTTCCCGTTCCACTTTCACCGGTGATCAAGACGGAAGTCTCTGAATCGGAAATTTGCTCCAATTGGTCGTAGAGGTCCTGCATGACGGGGCTTTCCCCGATCATGTCGTCGAAGCGACGCGACTGTTCCACGGCGTCACGCAAGACCTTGACTTTTTCCTGTAATTCCCGGTGTTTCACTGCCCGGGCTAAGGTCAGTGCCAGCATCTCCAACTCAATGGGCTTGGTAACGAAATCGTAAGCCCCTGCCCGGATGGCGGCGACAGCGGTTTCCAGGCTCCCGAAGGCGGTCATGACGATCACGGGCAGATCGGCCCGATTCGCTACGATCTGTTCACATAATTCGGTACCACTGATGCCCGGCATGTTTAAGTCGGTAAGCACCACGTCGAAGGATCCTTGTTTCAATTCCTGGATCGCCTCTTGTCCCGAGGTGCACCAACTCGGTTCGAATTCCCGCAAACGGAGGTCCGCTTCCAGTAGCTTGCACATGCTCTCTTCGTCGTCCACAATCAGGAGTTTTCCGAGCATTCTTTCCTCTCCTCCCTGGGCAGATAGACAGTGAAACAAGTCCCCTTGCCGACTTGACTGCTGGCCTCAATCCAGCCACCATGTTCATCGATGATACCGTAAGACAGGGACAGCCCTAAACCCGTCCCCTCACCGACCTCCTTGGTCGTGAAAAAAGGCTCGAAAATGTGGTTGAGATTTTCTTCGGCAATTCCTTTTCCGTTGTCCTCGATGTCGATAAAATCGTATTCCTCCGCTTCACCCGCGTGCCCTTCGGGTGGACGAGCGAAACGATAACCCATGCGAATCCGCACGTGGCCGCCGTCGTTGATCGATTGAATCGCATTCACAATCAGGTTCGTGAGAACCTGCTGTAATTGGCCAACATCCACAAATGCTGTCACGGGTTCGGCACTTTCGGTGACTTCGATCTGCACAGTTCTTTTCTGTGCTAAAGGATCCAATAGTTGTGCCGTTTGGATGGCAATCTGATGTAAATCAATAAAGATACGCTTGGGAGTTCGCCTGCGCGCGAAATCGAGTAGTTGCTGGATGATAGTAGCCATGCGATCCGTTTCGCTCTTGATGCTGCGGGCACTTTCGGTCACGTCGGTTTCGCACAGTTTTCCGGAGGCGATCAGGGCGGCCCGCCCTGATACGACATTCAGCGGTGTTCCCAGTTCGTGAGCAATTCCCGATGCCAGTCGGCCAACAGTTTGTAAGCGATCGACGTGTCGCAGTTGTTCCAGTGCAGCAATGCGGGCAAGTGTTTCGGCCTGCACTGCCTCTTGAGATTCGCTTAACTGTCGACACATGTTGTTGAGGCTCTGTCCCAATTCGGTGAGCTCGTCATTTCCACCCAGGTCAACATCACCCGTCAAATCTCCTTCTCCGGCTCGACGAGTCTTTTGAATGAGTTTCTGCAACGGCCGGGCAACCACATTCACACCCATGAAGCCCATTAGCACAATGCTGACCAGAAGCAGCGTACCCATGGTGACACAGGTGTTGATGATGGTTTTGCGCGCCAGAAAATTTAACGGGGTCAAGTCGTAGATCAATTCAACAGCGCCATCTCGGTGTCGTACCACCTGGTCACCGATGCGAAGTTTAAGTGGAATTCGGCGATAGGCACAGATAACTTCTTTCCCGGATTTGTTTCGTATTTTCGTTGAGACGACTTTTTTAACGTTGACTCCCAACCAACGAAGTTGCGAGGCCGGGATCTCTGGAGCATAGGTGTCCGGAGGTGAAACATCCAACCATACCCAGCGGATCTGGCTATATTGGTCTTGGGAGTCCAGTTCTCGGATCAGACGCTGTACGCTCTCCCATCCGTTTTTGTTGAGTTCTGTTGTGACCCACTGTTCCATCAGCAATGCGAATCGCTCCACATCCTGGACCATGTCGCTCTCGAACAAGTTTGCCTCCCGACGAATACGCAGGAAACCATTGGCACCTGTCACGATCACGCTCATCAGAATAAACACGGTCACAATCTTCGCGGTCAGTCGCATGTTCTCTGTTCCTTGAAGACCTTCAACTTCACTCGAACCAGGGTCGGTCCGGTAAATGTGTTGATCTCTCAGGTTCTGTTACTTCCGGTTGCCATTAAACATTACGGCTTGTGTTGTCCGTTAGTCCAGAAAAAACGATCCTCTACAGACACAACGCGGTGCGCGTGGAAAAACTCTGTGGATTGTTCACATGGGATGGGCTGGGTGCTGCCTGATATGCAGTTTGCGGTAATTTACAGTAAGTCAATCGCGCATACAGGCCCAAGAGTGGCATCTGGCGTTTGAATCACCCCATGATAACGGTTCTGGTACGTTCTTGCACTTTCCTGCGGCAGGGATACATCAGCGGGCATTTTATCCGGACTCTTTCGGCCTGGTGCGCGTTGTAAGCTCGCTCAAAATCATTATTTTGAGCGGGTTTCGGGTTGAAGTTTGTCAGTCTCGAATCGGTGTTCTTACGGTTCCGGGAGGCCATCCTCAGTGAGGACAGGAGGAAAGACGATCATTTGCTTCAAGATCAATGAAGTGCGTCGAAAAGTGGCCGTCGATATTTTTATCCACTGGACCATTTTGCTTTTGCCCGTCTGGATTTTACAACAGCGTCGTTTGAAGCTGCCGGTGTCGCGATTGCACCGGACGTCGTGTTGTTCATTCTGGACGTCTTGTAGTGAACGTTGCTACACAAACACTGCCAGTATGACGTTACCGGCAGGCGATTTGGACCTTCTGCCCGAAAGTCCCGTCCAGGAAGTCGCGGTGGCAGTCTCCGTGTCAGCGTGCAGTGTTCCCGTCGCAGACGAACCGGTGTTTCTTTTATTATTTTTACGGCCCGGGGAAACGGTGCCCCGCGAATCACCTTGACTTCGGGGGCTTGCGAGGTTCACTGCCGCACCCGGCGGAAAGCCCACTTTCCCCACGATCCATAGTTGAGATACGATAGCAGAATGGACCCAGCCAAGAAGCGAGTCAATCCGTTCTACGTCCTGACCATCATTGTTGGATTTTTGTTTTCTGTTACCGCGAGCGCTTATGTCGTCATGACAGTCCGGCAATTGAATTCACCGGGGTCACGAGAAACAAACGAATTTATGCAGTGGGTGGATCAGCATGGACTAACAGCCTTCATTGCCGAGTTGGTAGTCCTTGCCGTTGCAACTCTGGCGGCAATTGCCAGTGACAGAATGTGGTCGGGGCCGAGTACGGAGCAACCTTGCGAGGAAAGGGATTAGGATGAAAGTCGATCATTACGAATCGGTTGAGGAGCAGCATGTCGACATGGAAGGGTCGCAGGGTTGCAAGGTGCGCTGGCTCGTCAGCGAATCTGACGGTGCCCCCAACTTTGCCATGAGACAGTTTGAAGTGCAGCCAGGTGGTTACACGCCACAACATCGTCACCCTTACGAACACGAAGTGTTTGTGCTGGAAGGTAAGGGCGTTGTTCTGGAAGGCGAGCAGCAGCACACGCTTCAAAAGGGGGATTTCGTGCTAATCCAGCCGGATGAAATTCATCAATTTCGCAACACCGGTTCTGTGCCACTTCGTTTTTTGTGCCTTGTTCCGAATTCTTCCGCCCGTCAGCAGGCCACCCTGGCTCCCGAATGTGGAGTCGACCGTTCCGGGCCGAATGAGTAAACCGAGTGGACCCGCAGGTGGGGATACCTTTCAAACTTCACCGTTCACACTCGCCCCGTACCTACTATGCCAGACAAAGTTTCTGTTGCCGAACGAATCAATAAGCTGCGTCTTGAGATTCGTAATCACGACCGCAGGTACTATGTGGAAGCGACCCCGGAAATCAGTGATCTGGCCTACGACCGCCTGCTGGAAGAATTGAAAGGGCTCGAAGCAGATCATCCCGAATTGATCGTGCCCGACAGCCCGACGCAGCGGATCGGAGACCATCCCCGCGTAGAACTGGAACATGTTGCGCATCGGATCCCGATGCTTTCCATCGACAATTCTTATAGCCCGGAGGAATTGATCAAATTCTCTGAACGAACGTTGAAACTTCTGGGTGGGGAATCACTGGAATGGGTCGTTGAACTTAAAATTGACGGCGTTGCTGTTTCCATTTTGTACGAGGACGGCCGACTTGTCCGTGCCGTGACACGCGGGAATGGAGTGATCGGAGATGATATAACCCATAACATCATGACGATTGCGAATGTTCCGCTCCGTTTGGCGACTCGCCATGTTCCTTCGACGCTGGAGGTTCGTGGGGAAGTCTACATGGCGAATTCGGTTCTGGTGTCATTGAACGAGAGGCGTCGGGAGGCGGGAGAGGAACCGTTTGCAAATACGCGCAATGTTACTGCCGGCAGCGTTCGATTGTTGGATCAACGGTTCTGTGCGGAACGGAACCTGAGGGTTTTTTGTCACGGACTGGGATTGGAAGAAGGGGTCCGGGCGCAAAATCATATGGAACTGCTTGGTGAGTTGCGGGAGTACGGCCTTTCCGTCACTCCGCTGGTTGAAAAATTCAAAAACATGGAGTCTGCCGTCGTACATTGCGACCAGCTGATTCAGAAATTGCACGACCTGGATTTTGAAGTGGATGGCCTGGTGATCAAGGTGAACCGTTTTGACCAACGCCACAGACTTGGCACGACTGCCAAGAGTCCGCGGTGGTTGATCGCGTACAAGTTTGAAAAGTATGAAGCCAGGACCCGTTTGAAAGCGATCTCGGTCCAAGTTGGGAAAACCGGGACCGTCACGCCCGTCGCTGACCTTGATCCGGTCGAGCTTGCAGGGACGACGGTTAGCCGGGCGAGCCTGCACAACGCTGACGAAATCGACCGTAAAGATATTCGTGTGGGTGACGTGGTGGTGGTGGAGAAGGCAGGCAAGATTATCCCGCACATCGTCCGGGTCGAAAGGCACGAACGCCAAGGGACGCTGTCGAAGTTTGTTTTTCCGGCGACTTGTCCGGAATGCGATTCGAAACTCGAGCGGGACGAAGGCGGAGTCTACATTCGCTGTCTGAACTACCGTTGCCCAGAACAGGTCAAGCAACGCCTTCGATATTTTGCCGGCCGGAATGCAATGGACATCGAGGGCTTAGGCGACAAACTCGTGGAGCAACTCGTCGGTCGCGCCCTGGTGTCCGATTATGGTGACCTTTATCGCTTGTCAGTTGAGCAGATCAGTGGCTTGGAACGGATGGGAAAAAAATCGGCTCAGAATCTCCTGGATCAAATCGAGGCCAGTAAGGGCGTCGGTCTGACACGACTCCTGAATGCTCTGTCGATCCGGCATGTGGGAACGACGGTGGCTCGTGTTCTTGCCGAAAACTTCGGCTCGATGGAGGCCCTGCAACGGGCTTCTGTCGAGCAACTGAGTGAGATCGACGAAATAGGTCCCATCATTGCCGAGAGTACACACGAATTTTTTCAGAGTGACCACGGGCGGGCGACCATTGCGGAATTGGAGTCCCTGGGGATGCAGTTGCAGGCGACCGGCAAATGGGCATCACAAGGCAATGCGTCCCTCGACGGATTGACGCTGGTCGTCACCGGAACATTAAACAACCACTCGCGAGATGAGATCAAGGAATTGATCGAAATGCACGGAGGACGTGCAGCATCCAGCATTTCGAAAAACACCGATTTTGTTGTTGCGGGAGACAAAGCAGGCAGCAAATTAGAGAAGGCGCAGCAACTGGGGGTTCCGGTGATTTCTGAAGCAGAGTTTGAAGCAATGCTGGAAGGCTGAACTCGACGACGATCTGACACCGCCGGTTCTTTCGTGCCCTTGCGGCTTCATTCCGGGTCCGCCGTTTTTTTCATCTCCCACCAGGGAAGGGTGATCCCGCCATCCATCAGGAGTGTGGAGCCTGTCATGTACTCGACCCGGGGATTGCAGAGGAACATGATGCCCTCGGCAATTTCATCCGGACGTCCCATGCGCTTGAGGGGAATGTTTTTCGCGCCTTGCTCCAGTTCTTCTTCCGATGCGAACTTTCGTTCGCCGGGTGTGTCAATCCAACCCGGCTGAATGGCGTTGACACGAATTCCAAAATGGGCAACTTCAATTGCAGCAGTTTTTGTCATTTGTTGCAACGCCGCTTTGGCCATGTTGTACGCCATTGATCCAGGAGCAGGTACAAAAGCCAGTGGTGAACTGACGATCACAATCCGGCCACCGTTGTCATTCGTGATCATTTGCTGCGTGGCGGCCCGTAACAAATAGTAGGCACCCCACATTGTCACATCAATCGTTCGACGGAAACCTTCCATGTTGTTGTCGTAATACGGTTCGCGATCGCTGTAGGCCGCATTGCTGATCACGTAATCGAGGCGACCAAACTCCTGTTGGGCCCGCGCCACCAGGGATTCAACCGCCATCTGGTCCGAGACATCAGCCTTCATTTTAACGGCCTGTGAACCAGTTTCCTTGATCTGTTGGACTACTTCTTCGGCCGCCTCCTCATGAGAGCGGTAATTGACAAGCACATTGGCGCCGGCCCGTCCCAGGGCCAGGGCTGTCGAGCGGCCGATTCCTAAACTTGCGCCGGTCACGATTGCGGCATGGCCCTGCATTGGGGTTGTTGTTTCCGGTTGATGTTGGCTGGCTGACATTGGCTTGCAAATCTCCTTGTCTTGTTCACGTAACTTCCAGTCGGAGGAAGTGAAGGTCGTTGGCGGAAAAGTTCCTGGCAGGGTAACGGTCCGACGTCCTGCGCCATCGGTACACTACAGTATGATAATGGAACGCGCTCAGTGGGTGAAACCGGGGCAGACTGCCTTGAAACTTTTGAGGGGTTTGTGGGCCGGATTTCGGAAAAAAACGTTGCGGTGCGGGAAATCGAGTGACAGGAGGTTGAATCTGAAAATCAGGGACCGTCGCACCGGTGGCAGCCAGACTTGTTAACACCGTGCCTGGCGGTTTGCTATACTGCACCGGAATCGGTTGCCTCGCCGGGTGGGCCGGCCAGGGGTGTTACCCCCGGCTTGGACCGAATGTTGGCTGGAAAGGATAGGTGGAATCTGCCCAATGGCTCCAGTCACCACCGGTTGGCGATGGGTCGCGTTAAAACTGCTGCCTCTCGATGGCCAGCATGAAGAAAACAGGACTTCAACGGCTTTTGCCTCAGGACAGATAACACCATGTGTCGCCCGATCCTTTGCCTGGTACTCGTGATCACACTGGTTTCGGCCATTGTGGAAAACCCGTCGGCCGGCGACGAAATGAATGTCGCACCGGATGATTGGCCATGGTGGCGTGGTTGGATGCGTGATGGTTCTGCCGGGGCGACTCCACTTCCGCCGCTGGATTGGTCAGGTAGTGAGAATATCAAATGGCGTGCTGCTGTCTCGGGGCGGGGCCACGGTTCTCCGACGGTGGTTGGCAACCGTGTGTTCCTGCTGACGGCAGATGAAGAAAACGAAGTGCAGTCCGTTGCGTGTTACGATGCGCAATCGGGCCGCCTGTTTTGGGAGCGGGAAATACATCGAGGCCATTTTCTAAGTGGTGGAAATAAAAAAGCTTCGCACGCGTCCACCACCGTAGCCTGCGACGGATACCGCGTCTTCGCCAATTTCATCAACGCCGATGCTGCCTACACCACCGCTTTGACTGTGGATGGGGAGCCCTTGTGGCAACAGAAGATTTCGGATTATGTGGTTCACCAGGGCTACGGGTCTTCTCCCACGCTTTACGAATCCCTTGTTATTGTTTCAGCGGATAACAAAGGTGGCGGTTCACTGGTGGCATTTGACCGCAAGACCGGAAAAACTGTATGGCGGCACCAACGTCCGGAGTTGCCCAATTACTGCTCTCCTGTCGTATTGTCCGTTGCCGGGAAAGACCAGCTGATCCTGTTCGGTTGTGATTATGTGTCGGCGTTCGATCCGCGGTCGGGGGAGTTGTTTTGGCAGATCGAGGGTGCCACCACGGAATGTGTCACCACGCCCGTGACAGACGGTCGCCACGTGTTCACTAGCGGCGGCTATCCGCGCAGCCACATTTCGGCGGTCGTCGCTGATGGATCGGGAAAAATCACCTGGGAAAACAACCATCGTATCTACGTGCCCTCCATGCTGCTGGAAAGGGACTATCTTTACGCCGTGTCGGACGCCGGGGTTGCCCTGTGTTTCGAGGCAGCGACGGGTCGCCAACAGTGGAAGGGGCGGTTGGGAGGTACTTTTAGTTCGTCACCGATTCTGTTTGCAGGCCATATTCTTTCGATTAACGAAGCCGGAGAGTGTTTTATTTTCAAGGCACATCCGGATGATTTTGAATTGGTTTCGACGAATCAACTGGGAGACGAAGTGTTCGCGACGCCGGCCGTCAGCCGAGGTTGTATCTACATGCGTGTGGCGGATCATGAAACAGGCCAACGGCGGGAGCACTTGGTCTGCGTGGGGAAACCTTGAATGCGTTTCTCAGTAGATGTCAAGTCACTGGGCGCTTCGACAATCCGGTTCACCCGGAGCATGACACCCATGACTCCGTGTTCCGGACAATTCGGAAAGGCAGGCGCAGGTGTTTTCCCTCAACCGAAACGGGACGGCGGTGGAGTAGAGTATCACTCGGGCCGCTGACAACTTTGTCACGAAACGCGTGAAGGAAGGTAACCCGCATTTCACCGCAGGAGTCCTGTCATGCTCAGAACCTGTTTCTCGACGCTCAGTTGCCCCGATTGGTCCTTTCAGCAGATCGTCCAATACGGCAGAGAGTTTGGATTCGACGGTGTCGAAATTCGGCTGATCGAGCGCGAGACAGACCTGTTGAAACTTCCGGAATTTCAGCCTGCCGAGCGGCCCAAGCGACGTCGTGAACTGGCGGATTCCGGTTTCGAAGTTCCTGTACTCGCCTCGAATGTCCGTTTCCACGACCTGGAGGCCAGTGTACGAAAAGAACAGATTGAAACCGGTAAGGCCTACCTGGACCTGGCCAAGGAACTTGGTGCGTCGTTCGTTCGAGTGTTCGGTGACGTTGTTGCGAAGAATGACAACGGTCAATATCGACCGACGATCATCCAACAAGTGGCTGAAGGCTTGCAGCGGTTGGGCGAGTATGCCGAACCGTTGGAACTTAACATCGTGATCGAGACACACGGTGATTATTCGGATTCACGACTCATGCAGCAGACAATGGCCCTGGTGGAAAGTCCGGCGGTCGGGGTATTGTGGGATACGCATCATCCGTGGCGGTTTTGTGGTGAGACACTGTCGGAAACCAGCGAACGTCTGAAGGCGTGGGTCCGACACACTCATTGGAAAGATTCAGTCCTGCAACCGCGAGAGCAAACTGGTGGCGACGGGCAGGATGCTGCTGACCAGGCACACGAGTTGATGCAGGGACACCGGCACGCGGACTACGTTCTGTTGGGCAGCGGCCAATTTCCTGCGCTGCAGTGCATGCGACTGTTGCGTCAATCCGGCTACGATGGCTGGGTTAGCCTGGAGTGGGAAAAGATGTGGCATCCGGAGATCGCGGGTCCAGAGATCGCACTGCCTCCCTTTCCCGGAAAGATTCGCCAGTTGTGGGAATTGGCCAGTCGGGGGGGTGCCTCAACAGACTGCGGCGACGCGTAGCCCTGCCGGGTGGCACCGGCCGGTCGGGCCCGGTGCAGGTGCTCTCCGAACCGGCACCCGCTGCCACGTTCAAGCCATTGGCACCTGGAACACAGAGGTCTGATCGGGGCAGGCTTCCGATCGCTTTTCCACGACTAGGCAACAGGGGGGCTGACAGATTAAATTTCCTGTTAGTTGTTTGGATAAAGTAGATGCGGTTTTCATTCCTCGATTGGTGGTCAGTGAAATCGGTGTCCGCTTTGAATCGGGACCCCGCTTGTTGAGGGGTTGATAGGTTGGAACCAGTTGCGAGGTGGAAAGATGAGTGAGAAAATCGAGATTTGGGACCCCCATTTTCATATCTGGGATGTCAGCGAAGAGACGACAACGGGTCAGGAACTCGAGGAGCTCTTTGCGCCAAACGACGATCCGATCTACACGACCCGCCTGTACGAGAAAGATTGTGATGCCGGGGGTGAACAGTTTAAGCACACCGGTGGGGCGTGGCTGGAGGCTTTAAGTGTGTGCCAGGTCGGCAAGACCGGGCCGGAGTACATCAAGGACTGTCTGGCTGAGTACCGATGGGCGGCCAGGGAGATTAGCAAGTCGACCCGAAATTATGTCCTGATACCAACGGTGCCGTTGGAAGAACCTGCGGCGGCTGAGAGCCTGGCAGAACTGGCTAAGGATAAAAAAGTCAGAGGGATTCGGCAGATTGTCAACCATCAGCCGGACTGGCCCAGGATGACCCATTTGGGAGATCTTCTCGAGAATCCGGACTGGCAGAAAGGATATGCCCAACTCGGAAATCACGACATGTCCTTCGACCTTCAACTGAACCCGCATCAGTTCAAGAAAGCGGCCGCCTTCATCCAGGGCCATCCTGAAATTCCCGTGATTATCAACCACCTGGGGTCACCCACCATGGCGGATGTGACGGAGCATGTCGATCAGTTCAGGACAGGGATACAAGCCCTTGCCGATTGCGGTAACACGACAATCAAGCTTTCGATGCTTTTTTACACGGCCGAAAATTGGGATCAGCAGGATGCTGTGATCGACGCGCTTTATTTTGTGATTGATACTTTCGGGACGGACCGCTGTTTGTTTGCCACTAATTACCCGGTGGATGTCAAGTTCGGCTGGCCTGCGGAAAAATTATATCGTGCCATGCACAGCATCATTCAAGCCAGGTATGACCAGGAGGCTGTACGGCGGATTTTTTCGAAGAATGCGATCCGGGCCTATCGGGCCCAATAGGTTCTGGTTGAAACCGCTTTGCCCGGTCAGGGTGTCTTGGCAGGAAGTTCGCTGTTGTGACCACTCCCAGGTCGTCAGTGGCCGTATCACTTGTCACGGTGTCCTAGCCTTTCGATGGAGAACTTCATGCGACGTTCTATCTTGGTGATGCTCCATGGACTACTGCTTTGGGGGACCAGTTCCCCGGCAGTCGCGGGCGTCACTCGCGCCCAGGCCGTGATCGAGGCTCATTCCCGGCAGTTCCAAAAGACTCTTGCAGAACGTGATGTTTCAGGGTGTTTGTCGCTGGCGCTACCGAACGCGACGTGGTTTGGTCTCTCACGAGGGGACAGCATGACGTTTTCCGCCATGGTCCGGTTGCTCAAGGCCAGGTTGCTCAACACCGGGGTGGTGGTGAGTCGTGAAGTGTCGACCTACGGATCCAGCGCCGTGGTCCATGAAATCACACACTCCGGCCAGGCAGAAGTGAGCGCGGTCCGACGGTCTTTGTTTTGGACGCAGCACGACGGGGAATGGAAGCTGGCGCACATTCACAGTTCGCCGTACCCAGCCTGGCAGAACGAAATTGCCCGGTTTGAAGAACAGGACCAACAGGCGGCTCCGAAACCGGGTGGCGTCGTCTTCGTTGGCAGTTCCAGCATCCGCGGTTGGAAAACCCTGCAGCGGGACTTTCCCACGGCCAACGTCCTCGGTCGAGGATTCGGTGGGTCCGAATTGATTGACAGCATTGCCTACGCACCCCGGATTGTGACGAATTATCGACCCCGGGCAGTCGCGGTCTATGCCGGGGACAACGATATCGCGCGGGGCAAGAAAGCGGGACGGGTGTTGAGGGATTTTCAGCGGCTGGTAGAAGTGATTCATCGACGCTTGCCGCAGGCACGAATCGGTTTCATTGCTGTCAAACCCAGCATCAGTCGCTGGAATCTCTGGCCGGAAATGAAACGAGCCAACAGTTTTGTTCAGGAATACGCCGCGCGACATGAACGAATCGACTACCTTGACATTGCCACTCCGATGCTGGATGCGAGGGGCGTGCCACGGGAAGATCTCTTTGTCGATGATGGCCTGCACCTCAATCCCAAAGGCTACGAAGTCTGGGCCACGGTCATTCGTCCCTGGGTGAGAAACCGGTGACGAAGTCATATCGTGGGCGGTGAAAATTGCTGACGCAGGACAGGTTTTCCGGTTCGTTTGTTGCCTTCAGCAATTCGTGAGTCGAGGTCGGATGAGTGCTTGCAGATCCAGGGTGGGCAACCTACGATGCCGGGTGCTGCAGCCTGTTTGTCGGAGGGTACCGCAATGCACACAACGCACCGACCTTAGAGACGTCTCCAGTCGTGCGGAGGGTGGGTTACCTGATGTTGATCCTTGATTTTAAATTGAGCAGGTGCCGCCACGCGACTTGGAGCCTGACACACATCTGACCAGGAGTAAGAACATGACTAAAATCTTCCGCAGCACGTGGCTTTTGGTGGCACTGATCCTTGTCGGTGTCGCCTGTTTTCGGACGGCGATCGGCGGCAGCGAATCGTCGGAAACGTCTGTCGAGGGCTGGCGTCAGGGAGTTGGCTGGGGTTGGATCTGGGGGAAGAACGACGAAGTGGGTGCGCTGAACGCGATGAGGCCGGGATCGGTCCGTCAGGCGTTGCAGATTGCCAGTGAGGGCCAGGTTTACGACCTGGGCGTGACTTACAGTCGCAACAGCTTTAAGTGGCCCGGACACAACGCCGGCGAAGTCATGACCTATCGTTCACCTGAGGGGGTGAGCCGTCAGAAGGATCACAGCTTTGCGGATCCCGGTGTCAATAGCAGTCGTACTCGCTGGCACAGTTGTGCGCTGTTCATCAGTGACAATGTGGCGACTCAAATTGACGGACTGGCCCATATTACTCTTGGTGAAGACAACCATTGGTACAACGGCTTCAAAGAATCTGATTGGGGGGGCAACTTTGGTGTTCGGAAATGTGATGCCACGACGATCCCGCCCATTGTTGCCCGTGGTGTTTTGTTGGATATTGCTACTGCGAGGAAGGTTGACGCGCTGCCTGCTCACTACGGAATCACTCCTGTCGATATCGACGTAGCACTGAGCAAACAAGGCTTAGAATTACGGCCCGGTGATGTCGTGCTTATTCGCACCGGCACATTGCGTTACTGGAACACTGAGGGCGGGGATCACGAGAAAATTGCTGAGCACGATTCGGCAGGGTTGACGTTGGAAGGAGCCAAGTACCTGGTCGAACAGCACGGCGCCATGATGATAGGTTCCGACACCAGTGGACTGGAGGTTGGTCCCGCACCACGCGGGTCAGACTCCTTTATTCCCGTCCACAAGTACCTGCTGGTCGAGCAGGGGGTACACATTGCGGAACTCCATTATCTGGAAGACTTGGCTCGCCACCGGGTTTACGAGTTCTGTTACATGGCCACGACCAACAAGATCGCCGGAACGACCGCGGGATTCACCATGCGCCCGATTGCGATCAAGTGAATCTCCGCTGCCAGGCCCCAATGGCTGTGTCCTGCGATCGGGTGCCGTTGTCTTTTCGGGAACAAGCGGGGCAAACCCTGCCCCCCACCGAACCTCTCCCGGGGCGTGACGGACCCGGATGAACGGCGATTGGCAGTTGGAACCTGTAATTTCTGTCTGCAGTTGCAGCAAGAAAAAATAAAGGGGTCACCTTGGCGGATAGCCAAGACGACCCCAGAATGAGCGATTGAAAGACAAAACTCAACGAATCGTATCTTTGTCGCAGATATTTTTCTTAGCTATTCTTCTTGCGAAGACGAGCGGCACCAACAGCACCCAAAGCGAGTGTTGCCAGAGCACCCATTCCAACCATGGTGCTGGGTTCTGGGACGCTTGGTCCGACCGAGATGGCCGTGTT
>CAUZBP010000070.1:0-24466 GCA_963578105.1 Planctomycetota bacterium | reverse complement strand
GGTCAGCAGTTCGTCGTTTGTCAACAATTCGACGCTGACGGCCGACGGAGGCACGCTCACTCTGGATACGGGAAGTTTCCCGGACCTGGACGGTAGCTCGGAGACGGGCACCGTTAACGCCCTGGACAGTAGTGTCGAGGTACTGAACGCTGCGACCGGCAATTTCGTCTTCGACGGTACCCTGAATGTGGGTGTTGGCCAGATGTTTCGTTTGAGTGCCAGAGGTTTGACAAATTCGGGTGTGGTGAACCTGACCAACGGGACGGTTGCGGCAACGGACTTCTCTCAGGACGCTCAACTGAACGTTTCTGCCGGTGGCCCGTCGCGTCTGGAGGCGCCCGGCATCGATTTTGAATGGGGTAGCACAAGCACGGTCGAAGACGATCTGGAACTGATGGGATCGACCGACATCTACGCCGGGGCGGTTTTCGCCGGCAGCGGTCAACTGGTGGTACCCGCCGGGGCAATGTTGAGTCTGAAAGACGGTTCCTTCGTTGGTGTGGGAATTGAAAACAACGGTCAGGTTGTCGTCGGATCGTCACCGGGTCTGGCGGTTGTGGGTGGTGATTACAGCCAGAGCGGAGGTTCGCTGCTGGAGATGGAAATCGAGGGGGCCACGGCAGGTACCGAGTACGATCAGTTGGTCGTTACCGGGACAGCCAGCTTGGACGGGACACTGGACATCCCTGTGAACGCGGGCGGGGGCAGTTACACCGATCCCGCCACCCGTGGTGATTCGGACACCTTTGTTTTGGTCGATGCGGGCAGTCGAGTGGGGTCGTTCAGCGCGGTCAACTACGACGGTTCGCTGTTGGCTGCCGAGTTTACTTCCGGGGATAATTTCCGTGACCACGTGGGTCTTGGACTGTTCCGCAATGTGAATTACACGGCGACCAGCGTTGAGTTGCAGAACTTGAACGCTCTTTCCGGTGACACGGATGGTGACATGGACGTTGACCTGCAGGACTACAACACACTGGCCGGCAATTTTTCTCCGCTACCGTGTGTTGGATGCGGTTGGGTGGACGGGGACTTCGACAACGACAACGACATTGACCTGGCCGACTACAATTCTCTGGCGATGAATTTCGCTCCGGCCGGTTACGGAGGGGCTGTCAGTGTAGTACCGGAACCCTCGACGATAACGTTGAGCCTGTTTGCGTTGCTAAGTCTCGTGAGTATCGTCGCGCGACGTGAAAGATAACGGAAGTCATCACTTGAAGGACGGCCACAACGTATTCGGCCCGCTGTCAACGTGTCTCGGTCAGGTTCACGGATATTGTCCTTAACGCACTTGCAGTAAGTACGACATTAAATCCAGGATCTCGTCTTTTTCCAGATGGTTGAGCAACCCTTTTGGCATGAGAGAGACTTTCGACAATTGCATGTCTTCGATTTCATTCTCCGGAAAACTGACGCGCGGAAATGGTCGCAGGGGATCCAGACGGATTTGAATTTCTCCGGGTTCGAGGTTCACGATTTGTCCGGTCACCTGTTTTCCATTCGTGAGAAAAAACACTGTCGTGCGGTATTGATCGGAGACGACTTTGTCGGGGTCGATCATGGATTCCAGCACATCGCGAGGTTGAAATCGTCCGGCAAGTCCCGTCAAATTGGGCCCTAACACCCCTCCGGTGCTACCGATGCGATGGCAACTGTGACATTGCGCCAGGCGGAAGACGGTTTGTCCGTGTTGCACATCAGCTGTTTGAAGCTGCTCGGGTGTCACGAGAGGCAGCAGTTCCTCCAGGGACCATTCCCGGACCAGTTGCTTGGCTGGCAGTGTTGGTTCGGTTGATTCACTGACTCCGATGGTTTGTAACAAAGAATCGATCAGCTCCGATACTTCGGTATATTTCCGTTGCCCCGTATCCCGGATGACCTCCAGGTCCAGTGTGTTGATCAGACGTTGCTTCACGTCCTCCTGCCATTGGATTTCCAATCGATCCAGCTGATGCAAGAAGTGGATTTGCTGCATGGCAGATGGAGTTTGCTTCAAAACGGTAATCGTTCTTTCAACCAGGTTAGAAGAGTTTAAGCTGATCAGCAGCTTGACGAGCTCGCGATTCATGTCGCCGTTCTGGTGGGGATAGTGAGAGTCGAGTTGCGCTAGGATTGCCGCCGCTCTGTGGTCCCGGGGTGTTCCCATACGCTGGAATGTGATTTCGTAAGCTCTCAGCAGAGCCAACCGTTGGGAGGTCTCCAGTTTGTCCCAGTCCAGGTGGCTCAATTTTTTTACGATTTGAGATCTCAGTTGGGGGTCGCCTTGCCTGGCCAGTGCGATCATGGCCTCGAGCAGGGCTTGTGGACGGGTTTCCGACAAAGCGCGGGTTTCCCACTGATCGACGTCCTGGTGTTCAATCGCGACACGGGCTGCGTATCGAAGCGCGCGATCCCCGCTGAGCAGATGTGGCCAGGCGGTTTCAACAGCTTGTGTATCTTTCCGGCCGTGAAACTCTTCCAGTTGACGTCGTTTGGTGCGGGCTTGGAAGGCCGCTGCAGCGTTGACATTCCGCCCGGTGGGCGTTGTTTCTGATTCCTTGTGAACGTCGGGCATTTTTCCGCCGTTCCAGCTCACGCGGTACAGTGCTGACTGAGTTCCACGTCCACCGGTGATAAAGTACATTGCGCCATCTGGTCCGATGCAGAGATCCGTCACAGCCAGGGGCCGCCCGGAAATAAACAATTCCTGCCGGGCCCGAAAGGATGCACCGGCCGGCTGGAGATGAATTGCATAAATGCGGCCATAACTCCAGTCTCCGACGAACATGGCCTGCTGGTACCTGGCGGGGAATTCGGAGTTCGTTCCGAAGACCATTCCGGTCGGGGAACCCGGTCCGACTTCCAGAACCGGGGGTGGGTTGTCGGGGTGATACGCTTGCAGCGTGTCGGGTCCCTGCCGCCAGCCGAAATCTGCACCACTGACGACGTGATAAACGTTGGTTGGCCGGTACCACGGTAAATTCATGTATCCTTCGTTATCAGAGTCGAAGGTAAAGAATTCTCCGGCTTCGTTGAGTGCCATGTCGTAGGCGTTGCGCAATCCGATGCAGAGTAGTTCACTGTGTTGGCCTTCGGGCTTTACACGCATCACCCAACCCTGCGGACGTGGGGGTGAATGGTGTTTGCTGGGAGCGGTGGACAGGGCTCGTTTCATCGTCAGACTATCCGGCAGATAGGTCTGGTTACCTGCAATCAAATAGAGCCACTTTTGTTCCGGACCCAGGAGGATCGCATGTTGCCCGTGTTCGTTGGACCCTTCGATTTCCATCAATTGTCGGACAGAATCAAACTGGTCATCCCCGTTGGTGTCTTGCAGTCGCTGGATCCCGTGCGAAACAGCATACAGGCTGTCAAAGGCGTAAAGCAGCCCCTGGGCCGCATCGAGTTGAACGTCCAACTTTTCTACTCGAGTTGGGATCGTTGGATTTCCTCGCGGTGATGGTGTGATGCGATAAAGACCTCCGCGTTCTTTTGAGACGGTAATACGTCCCTGAGGGTCAAAGGCCATGCTGACCCAGGATCCTTGCTCACTTGGAGTGAGATAGAGTCGTTGGGCATGAAATCCAGGCAGCAGGTCCAGGTTGGCCGCCGCATCGACGGGCAACGGAGCTGGGGGCTGGGCGCCGTGTGTCAATGAAAAGCTGGAAGATGTGACAAGTCCGGCAATGAACAGGGCTAACCAGGATATTTGCACGTTGAACCTAACTGAAGTATCAGCTCCGGTAGTCAGTATTAAGCGGCCTCGGTGGATTTCGCCACTGGCTGCGATGGTCCGACCCACCGATCAGAGAGACGAGTCTACTAAGGATCCATGCCGGATGAATTCGAGTTTGCCGGTCGAGTTACCCGCATTTTAATTGCGGTGCATGCGACTCGCAATGGCCGGGAGGTATCGGCCTTCGGCGGGTCACCGTATGACAGTTTCAGTGGCCCTGTTTCAGAACTGCTAATTTGGTTGCAGGTCCGGAGACAAAAGATCGAAGGTGCACCGGGAACTCGTTTCAGGTCATTAGGACGTTAACTCGCCTTTCTTCGATCATGCTTGTAAGTCATCGAGGGAGACGGATTCGTCTTTATGCCTCGTACGGGGCATTCACGGCGATCAAAACGGCGAATGAAAACTCGTCATTTCCGGCAACGTAGACGGGCACCTTAATAACCTCAGGATTCCGAACCTTTCTCCTTGCGCGTACCTTGAATCTCTGTTGCGTTGGCAGGCTCTTGAAAGGGGCCTGAAATTTTTTCATGCCCCTTTGGTTTCCTTGATACCAGTTTGGCCCTCGCTTTGGAGTGCCCGGACAGAGACTCCTCACCTGGAACGAACTGAGGTACAATCGGTCTCGGCACGTTCGATCTTCATTCAAGCATGAACTATGAGTAACCGTTGGGTAATAAGCGGGCTGGCAACGCTGTTCGTTGTTGTTTTGTTGTTTGCAGCAAAATCTTTAATTCTACCTCGTTATGGCGGTGGTGGTAATTTAACGAGAGGTGCTGACAAATCCCCCAAGCCACTGGAGCCATTTTTTCAACTGCAGTCACGAGATCCGCAGTTGATCAATCTTGCGTTTGAACATCTTGACGCGAGCTGGGACCCCAGCCAGGCAGTGATGCTGGTGGAAATGCTGCCCGGTCTGGTCGACCGTGAAACCCGGCAACGTGTTGTGTCGTTCCTGGAAGCCAAGACAGGCAAACAATTTGGACGCAACACGGACAGGTGGCTGCAGTTCATCTGGAACGCAGATTTTGGTCGCCATCCCAACTATGCGGAGTTCAAGGCAGAGCTCTATGCGGCGTTCGATGCGAGTTTCAGGGAGTATTTTTCGGGAAATCCCGCGGCAACGATTCGACTGAACGAAGTCTGCTGGGGCGGAGTAGTCCGTGATGGAATTCCTCCGTTGAAAGAGCCCCCGATGATTTCCGCCGGCCAGGCGACTTATCTTGAAGATTCCAACGTCGTGTTTGGTGTCGAGGTGAACGGAGATGTTCGCGCCTACCCGCAACGCATTCTTGCCTGGCACGAGATGGTCAAAGACACGATCGGTGGTGAATCGATCAACGGTGTCTATTGCACGCTGTGTGGCGCCATGATCGTCTACCGGACGACGGTCGACTCGGTCCACTATGAATTGGGGACCAGTGGATTTCTTTACCGTTCGAATAAACTGATGTACGACCAGGCAACGAAATCTCTTTGGTCGACGCTTGCGGGAAGACCCGTCATTGGTCCGCTGGTTGGACAGGAAATCGAGTTGGAAATGTTGCAGGTTGTTACGACTACGTGGGCGGCATGGCGAAAGCGACACCCTCACACGAAGGTGCTGTCTCTGGATACCGGGTTTTCACGTGATTACGGGGAAGGGGTGGCTTACAGGGATTACTTCAGCACCGACCGGCTGATGTTTCATGTGCCGTGGGTTGACAGGCGTTTAAAGAATAAGAGTCCCGTTCTCGCGCTGCGATTCCCCGCCGTTTCCGGTGAAGTGGCGGTTGCCAAAGAATTCCTCCAGAAGCATCCGATTTACCATGATCAGATAGGAATACAGAAGTTCGTGGTGTTAACGAACGACGCGGGAGCGCAGCGAGTTTACGAAACGGGGGGCAGACGCTTTGACTTGTGGGATGGAAATCGTAAAGTTCGCGACACGGAAGGCATTTTCTGGGAGTTAAGCGAGGAAAAATTGACTTCGTCAGGCAGGAAGTCCTTACAAAGGTTGCCAGCCCATGGTGCATTCTGGTTTGCTTGGAACGCTGCTTATCCGTCGACACGTTTAGTGAAGTGATACTCGGCGGAGTGTCTTGTGGGCAGGCGGTGTTTGCGGCAACCAAAGGTTTGCGTTGCCCCCTCGGGAGCAACCAGGTTGGGCAGGGGGTGTCGTTTTCCGGTCGAAATCAAAAACGCCCCTGGAAGGACTCAATCGCGCGTACCGACCAAAGGGATTCCGGTGGCTGAAGCAGTAGCAAGGGTAACACTGCGCAAGTCTTCGGGTTCCAGGTTGTGCAGGTTCGTCTTGCCAGTACAGCGGGCCATCATCGACGCCTCGCCCGAATTGGCTTTGAGAATATTCATGACTGCTTCAGCGCGTTCATCTTCGTTGTAGTCGGACGAAAACAGCAACGTGTCTTCATGGATCTGGCCGCCGACAGCCAAACCGACACAAACGCTCAATACAACTGCCACGCTGCCCAGTCCGATCACCTTGGCGGCATCCGTGCCCGAGCGGATACCACCAAAATAGACCAATGCGATTTCCTCTTCCCGCCGGAGGCGGCGGAGAATGGCCACCGCGTCACGCAGGATTCCAAAATTGGGAGCCCCGTGCAACTCGGGCCAAGCGTGTCCCAACTGGCCGGTCGCATCCAGTACCATCATTTCCAATCCCTGCTCCAGGGAGTACTGCAGGGATTCTTCCAGGATGTCAGAAGAGCCGACAGCGAGACCGAGGATTTGATCGTTGTGTTGTCGTTGGAAAGCAGGTGCTTGGAAGTTGTCACCCATGGCGTAGATGAGCGCTGTCGCGTCGGCACTCGGTTGGGGATTTTTCGAAGTCAACAACTGGAACCATGACGAAGAATCATTTAACGCCATCGTACCGAGGTAACCGCAGTTGGATTGAGCGAGTCCCCGCCCTACACCATCGCGGACTTCTTCCGGTGCCTGGTCGAAGCCAGCGACCAAAAACGGTTGTGCGAGGTCGATCCGGCCGGCAATCTTCGTACTGACTTTACAGGCTTCGCGGTAGGGATCAATCACCAATCGAGACAGGTTGGCGGGCAAAAAGACAATGTCGTCGAGATTCGCGGGGCGACCCTCGGGATAGGGATTGTCTCGAATCGGTAATCGTCGCTGCAGCATCGTCTGCAACTTCGGCAGATCTGTGGGTACCGTACGTGCCATGGAAAACAGGTCTTCTCGATGACGTACCGTATAATCCGCGGACCCGGTTTCTGCATCGCAGCGATAGCAACGGGCCGCCTCTGCGCGAGCCGTTTCCAAGTCGTAGGTTGCTTCGATTTCAGGAAATTCAACCGGATTCTCACCCAACCCAAAAAATTCAGGGTGGTGCATGGGGTGTTTTTCCCACATGATGTCCTGAGCCACAGGAACCCGCCGCGTGCGGTAAGGTGTCCGGTACGGTAGCGGGTTTTCACGCCCTTCCAAAAAAGCTTTGACGTAGTAGGCGGCGCGCTGGCCGTGGTGCATGGCCATGACAATGGTCGAGCCACCGAATGCTCCGTCACCCGCCGCAAACACTTTTGGATCTGACGTACACATTCCTTCAAATGTTGCGTTGATACGATCACCGGCCATCATGTCGTGTTCTGACAACTCATTAGATTCCGCTTGTTGGCCAACCGAGGCAATGACCATGCCACATTCGATACCATGTTCGCTATCCGCTACCGCGACCGGTCTTCTTCGACCGTCTTCGTCCGCTTCGCCCAGTTCAGTCCGTACACAACGCAACACGAGCGAATCTTCACTGGATTCGATGGCGACCTGTTGGGTGTGATAGATGAATTCGATGCCTTCCTCGATAGCACCTTCCAGCTCGATGCGGCGCGCGGGGATTTCATCGGGGCCACGGCGGTAAATCACCTTGACATGTTTGCAACCCGGCAATCGCTTCGCCACGCGGCAGGCATCCATGGCCACATCTCCACCACCGATGACCACTACCGTTGCGGGCAACTCCGGTCTTTCACCGGCGTTCACACGCCGCAAGAAACCAACGCCGTCGACAACGCGGGGATGATCTTCACCGGGAATACCCATCTGCTTTCCCCACCAGGCACCGATCGTCATCAGGACAGCGTCGTGCCGGGATTTCAGCTCGTCCAGTGTGACCTGCTTGCCCAGCGCGGTGTTCAGATGAATGTGCAATCCCTCACAACGATTGGTCAGACGGTCAATGTCCTGTTGGATAATTCCAGGTGGCAATCGAAATGCGGGGATTCCCCAGACCATCATTCCGCCGATACGGTCGGTCATTTCATAGACATGAACCGTGTAACCGGCTGCGCAAAGGTCATTGGCCGCCGTCAGTCCGGCCGGACCGGCACCGATGATTCCTACAGTTTTAGTTTGCGTCACCGGTAGTTGGGGCAAACGATACGAAGCTCCCAGCTCGTCCATGACATACCGTTTGAGATTACGAATTTGGACGGTACCATCGCTCTCGGTGCGACGGCAGGCAGGTTCGCACGGTGCGTCGCAGACCCGGCCGCAAATCGAGCTGAAGGGATTGGTTGCCGTGATCGCCTCGAAAGCCTCTTCGAGCTTTCCTTCCCAGATGTAGCCAATGTAAGACGGTGCGTCTGTGCCGACCGGACAAGCAACCTGGCACGGTGCCGGCACAAAATGTGTGTCTGACGAGTCGTCGCGGTCACGGAATTCCGAGGGAAGTATCGGCAACTGGATGCGGTTTAAGTCGTAGACGCTCATCTCAACTGGCCTTCTCAACCTGGGGAACGCGATTGTCTCGATATTCCGGAGCGTACGGCAGGCCTGTAATGGAAGCCGCCTCGGGGGTGACCGCCACCAGATCGTCGCGGCTCAATTCCCGCACGTCCGTATATCCAAGGCCTTGGGTGATCGCCGCGATTTGCCAGCGTACGCTTTCGAGGAAGCGATGAATGTTTTGCGCTTCTACGTGGACGTGAAATCGTTCTTCATGTTCCGGATCCTGCGTGGCAATTCCCGTGACACATTGGCCCACGTGACACTGCATGCAGGCGATGCAGCCTCCGGCAATGATCACCGACGTGCCAAAGGCTACCGCATCGGCGCCCAGGCAAAGTCCTTTTACGGCGTCCGTTCCATCACGTATTCCTCCCATCAGCACGATCTCGACATCCTGCCGCCGTCCGATCTCTGCCAGGGCTTCTTCGGCCTCGATAATTGCTGCCAGGGTGGGAATGCCCACGTAATCAATGACTTCTGCGCTCCCCGCCCCGGTGGATCCCTGCATTCCATCCAGTTCGATAAAGTCGAAGCCATCTTTGGCCGCAATCTTGATGTCATCACGTACGCGACCGGCCCCAAGTTTAACGCTCACAGGCAGGCGGTATCCGGTTGCTTCGCGAAATTCTTCGATCTTGATCACCAAATCGTCAGCCCCCAGGATGTCCGGGTGACGTGAAGGTGAGCGGAGGTCGATACCGGCCGGAATGCCACGAATCGCAGCCAGTTCGGGAGTTACTTTCTTGGCCATCAATTGCCCACCCAAACCGGGCTTGGCGCCTTGCGAAATGTAGATTTCCAGTCCGTCGGCGCGTAACATGTCGTGAATGTTCCAACCCAGCCGGCCACCGAGACATTGAAAAATTAACTGGTCAGCTGCGTCACGTTGTGCATCGCTCATTCCACCTTCGCCCGTATTCTCGGCGATGCGCGAAAGTGACGAGGCCATCCCGATCGCCTGCTTCGTCGAACGGCTCAGTGCTCCGTAACTCATCGGTGCAATCATGACCGGCATGCTTAGCTTCAACGGCTCGGCACCATTTTTTCCGCCGATTTCCGTATGCATTTCAACCTGGGAGATCACATCGACGTGGTTCCCGGCATTCGATAAATCGCGTTTGAATGCGAGGTCTGCCAAGTGAGGTAAAGACCGGGCGCCACCATATCCACGAATGCGGTAGCGACCGATGTGAGATTTGATGTGGATGTCTTCCTGGATTTTTGGGTTCCAATAAGAAGACGCACCTGAGAAAGAAAAGAAAGGGAGGCTTCGCATCTGCTGTTCGCTGGTACTGTATCGCAGCTTCTTGCCGGCGTTGACGACTTTTTGAAAGTTTCCTTTGAACGGAATCTTATATCGATCTAGAAATTCTCGGACGCTTTCAATTTCCTCGGCGGCAATGTCAGTTATTTCTGCATCCGACCCCAAATCCTGGACGCTCCCACCGACGAAAATTTCTCCGCCGGTCATGTCTTCACCAAGCCGCTCGCCTGAGTCACCGAGGATGATGATCCGGCCGCCGTACATCATGTATCCGGCCATGAAATTGGCATTGCCAGCACAGCAGAGGGTACCCGCTTTCATCACCTGGCCGGCACGCGATCCCATGTTCCCGCGAACGACCAGTTCGGCACCACGAATGGCGACACCGGCAATAGCACCCGCATTGCCCGCGACCACCACGGACCCCGCATACATGTTGTCTCCCAGTCCCCAGCCGACATTGTTGTCAACTTCGAAGCGAGCCTGATCGGTCAGTCCCGCGCAAAAATAACCAGCCGAGCCACGGACTTTGACCCTGATCGGAGAAATCAGGCCTACGCCAATGTGATGCCGTGCATCGGGATTGATGACCTCGACGTCCTCGCCGGCGGCACCGTGTTTCCGGATCAGCTCGTTGGCTTTGCGGACGGTAAGTTCAGCTAAATCGATCGTGACCATGTGTTGTACGTACCGGGCGGTGGTTCCTTGGTGTTCAAGGCCTGGCCCGGGAAAAGACGATTGAGGGAAACTTCTTCCGAAGCGATGGAGATAAGGTCGTCGTTCTCGAACATGATCATCGGTTTGGCCGCCAGACGATCCTTCGCATAACCAATCTCGTCACGTGTCGAGACCAGGAAGGAGAAGGTACCGTCCAGGTCATCGATCGAAGTCCGTAATACCTCTTTGAGTGAAACGTCCTGGGACAGTTTGTCAGCTAAGTAGACTGCGATGAGCTCACTGTCATTGTCAGTCGAAAATTCGAAGTCTCGCTGTTCGAGCCTACGCCGCATTTTCCAATAATTGGTGATCTGGCCGTTGTGAACAATGGCGACGTCGGCAAATCCGGTTGCCCAGAAAGGATGGGAAGCTTCGGGTTTGACGTCGGATTCCGTTGCCAGCCGAACATGCCCGATTCCATGAGTGCCATGAAAGGAACGCACGTCGTAACGGTCATCCACGTGATGTGCGGTACCCACGTCTTTGACGATTTCGAGACTAGAACCGATGGAAATCACCTTGGCCACGTGTTCCATGCGGTACGAAAACTTTCGCAGGTCACCGTCAAAATTCACGGTGACCCGGTAATTGTTTCCGATCACCTGGTCCTCGACAACTTCAGCACCCTGTTCTGACAATGCTGACTGAATCCGCTGAACATCCGCTGTAGCCTCATCACCTTCGCCGGTAAAAAATCGGAGTCGCAGCTGGCCCGGTTTTGCATCTCCGTAGAGCGCAAACCCGGTAGAGTCCGGACCCCGGTGCTGGCAACCATCCAGCATGTCGATCAGGAACTGTCCGGTCTGGAGGTCCTGATCGTTGTTTTTGTACATGATACCGGCGATTCCGCACATGGGTTGCTTTCTGTGGGCGGTAGGAGTCCGAGTCGGTACAGACTGGTCCGAATTACCTTGTTTGCTGTTCAGGGGTGTCGGGATCGACACCACAAAAGGACCAGGCTGTCTTTTTCACAGCTTGGATATGATACCGCAGCGTGGCGACTCGCAGTAGAACCATTGTAAAACGCAGTAGAACCATTGTAAAACCCTGTCGCCCGTGACGCTAGTGAGTCCCATAAAAACCTGTTTTGCGGTTGCTATTGTTTGTCGGGGACCGTTAATTTTCGCTAAAACCCGCTGCCATTCTGGAAAACCTGACAATTGCGGTAATCACGCAGGTTACGTGAGGCACAGGGGGCAACAACCGGATGAGCCTGACAGACCCAGACAGCCGAAACCGGTGTCAGGTCACAATTCGTGAAGGGATTGGAAGATCCGCTGGGCGCGATTGGACATGCCAACGGTCCGTCCCGGTTTGGTGAATGTGGCGGTGGGGATGTGAACGTTCCAAATACCAGCCGAATGCGGGAAAATCACACGCACTTGAGTCACCAGGTCGGGACCCACATCGTTCACGTTCGCCACGTAATGGTGGGACAACCACTTTCGGGTTCAGTTTTTTCTCAACTCCCATTGGCGGGCGGGTTTCAGTGGTCGGACCCTAGAACCTCTGGCTGCCAATCGTTGAACGTGGCGGTTGTCTTGGGCTGGCACGGCTTGCATTGGACGGGGAAGGCGACGTTAGGGGCAAACCTGTGCGGGCACCACGGCGCACGATTTGGAAACGTCACCACTGGTCAACTGGTAGGAAGTTTTCAAGAATACGAGAATGAGTGACGTGTTTATCCGGCCCCGCTCACAACAGAATGGATTATCATGTCAGAAGCTCCCCTTGCGACGGTTGTGCCAGTACCTGAAGACCAGGCATCAGAACGAGTTGCCAAAATTTTTGCGGATATCCAACACACGAAAGAGATTGACTTCGTTCCCAACTTCTGGAGAACCCTGGCAACTCAACCAGAACTACTGGAGTCGGTTTGGAATAATTTGAAAAAATGGATGCACCCAGAGGCCACGGGTCGTGAATCCTGCCTGGACGCCAAGACTCGCGAAATCATCGCGCTGGCAGTCTCCGCCACCAATGCCTGTCCTTATTGTATCAACTCGCATACCGCCGCTCTTTGTAAACTGGGTGTGGACAGTGAAGTCTTGGGTGAAGTCATGGCGATCGTGGGGCTCTTTAATCAGACGAATTCTCTGGCGAACGGATACCAGATTCAACCGGACGTACTTCCACCCTTGTAGCCTTGTGCAATCTCCTTGGTCATGACCAATCCACCTGCCTTATGGAGTGAGAATCCCTGTCCCATTGTAGGGATGGTCCATCTCAAGCCCCTGCCGGGTTCGCCGGGCTTCGCCGGTGACCTGCGCTCCGTACTGCGAGCAGCAAAAAAAGATGCCGACTCGTTGGTGTCAGGGGGAGTTGACGGGTTACTGGTTGAGAACCTCGGTGACGTTCCGTATGTGCGCGGACGCGTCTCGAGAGAAACCGTAGCCTGCATGGCTGTCATTGCCTCGGAGATTCGCCAAGAATTTTCCGTGCCTCTGGGCATCAATGTTTTGAGAAACGACGGCCAGAGCGCCCTGGCAATCGCACAAGCGGCGGGCGCGCAGTTCATCCGCGTCAATGTGTTGTGTGGTGCGCGTTTGACGGACCAGGGTATCGTACAGGGAATTGCCGCCGAGTTAATGCGGGATCGATCACGGCTTGACGCCACTGATATCCAGGTCCTGGCCGACATCTGCGTCAAACATTCGGTTCCACTGGCCAATCGCCCCTTGTCGGAAGAGGTCGTCGATCTTGTTCAACGTGGGGGCGCAGATGCGATCGTGGTATCCGGCACGTCAACAGGGTCCCCCACCGATCTTCAAGAGTTAAAACAGGTCAAGGCTGCCGCTGGCAACGTTCCGGTATGGATCGGTAGCGGAGTGAATGAAACGTCGTTGGAATCCTCTGTTCTCGCCGCGGACGGGTTAATTGTTGGAACGGGGTTGAAGCAGGGAAATCAGGTGCATCATCCGGTGGATCCGCAGCTTGTCGCCCGTTTGGTCAAGGGTGTGTCCGAGTGGTTACCCCAGCGATCCCTGGCCAACGAATAATCGGGTCAGACAGCTCGTTCTGAACTGCAGTAGGCAAACTCGTTTTGTTTTTACTGCGGGGCGGTTTCGCCAGCAAAACCAATGTGTCGCATGGCTTCATACACAGCGACAGACGCGGCACAAGCCAGGTTCAAACTCCGGGCTTCAGGCGTAATAGGAATTCGAACGCTGGACTCGCGATGCGCCTTGAGAAGACTCGCAGGCAATCCTTGCGTTTCTGATCCAAAAACAAGGACATCCCCCGCAGCATATGGAACCGTCGTATGAACCCGATTTCCCGACTTGCTGAACAGCCATATTCGGCGCCCGGCCAACCTGGCGGAGAGGGCCGACCAGTCGTCGACAACCTCCCATTGCAGATGTTGCCAGTAGTCCAGTCCGGCACGTCGTAGGTAATGGTCATCCAAGCGGAATCCGAGGGGTCTGACGAGCCATAGCTTGGCGCCGACCGCAACACAGCTTCTTCCGATCGTACCCGTATTTTGAGGAATCTCGGGCTGATGGAGTACCACGTCAATGGGGGGCGACTGTTGCATGAGGGAGGTAGACCGCAGGAGTCTCGACGATGCTTGTGGCCGGATCAGCTCCTGGAGAGGTTTTGTTGGATGGGTTGAATCATCTTGAACATGATACTTCTGGCGTCTTTTGGCTACAGTCCCACATTTTTTGCTCGCTGTCTATATCCATAGCCGCGTTGCGAAACTTCGTCTCGTGAGAAACAATAGGAGTCGTTATTCTCGACGACTAGTTTTGCAGGTCGTTGACTCGTTTCGCAGGGAGACTCCTGAATGGAAATTAAGCGAAATCCGACTCGATCGGTGCAGATTGGTTCGGTTGCCATTGGAAACGGTCACCCGATTGCACTGCAGAGTATGACCGCGACCCATACGCAGGATGTGACGGCCACCGTGAAACTGGTCAACGAACTTCATCAGGCGGGCGCTGATCTGGTACGGATTGCTGTTGATAGTCAAAAAGACGCTGACGCGCTAGTAGCGATTCGCGACCAGACGGAGGCCAATCTTTCCGTGGACCTTCAGGAAAATTATCGACTGGCGGAAACGGTTGCCCGGCACGTGGATAAGATTCGCTACAATCCCGGGCACCTGTATCATCACGAGCGCACTAAACCTTGGCAGGACAAAGTGAAATTTCTGGCGGACCTGGCCGGCGAACATGACAGTGCGATGCGGATCGGAGTCAACTGCGGCAGTGTCGATCCGGAGAAACTCGGCCAATTTGATCCGGAGGATTCGATCAGCCCGATGCTTGTCAGCGCGTTGGAGCACTGTAATCTTTTGGATTCGCTTGGGTTCCATCGCTACTGTGTCTCGCTGAAGGATTCGGACCCCGGCAAGGTGATCGACGTGAACCGACGTTTTGCCGAACAACGTCCGGATGTTCCACTCCACCTGGGAGTCACCGAGGCCGGGTTGCCACCGGACGGTGTCATTAAGACTCGTATTGCCTTTGAACAGTTAGTCGGTCGTGGTGTGGGCGACACGATTCGAGTGTCCCTGACCGTACCTAACTCGCGCAAAATTGAAGAGATTGAAGCGGGCCGTCAAATTCTGAAAGATATTGCTGCCGGACGAGTACGGACGGTCGTCGACTTTGAAATCGACACCTTGAATATTATCGCTTGCCCCAGTTGTTCACGGGTTGAAAACGAAGCTTTCATCGAATTGGCCCAGCAAGTCAAGGAAATGACGCAATACGCAGCAAGTCACGCGATTACAATTGCAGTCATGGGTTGCCGGGTTAATGGACCGGGGGAAACCGACGACGCGGACCTGGGACTCTGGTGTGGTCCCAAGTACGTCAATCTCAAACGGGGAACCGCAACGGTGGGCGCGTTTCCATATGACGAAATTCTTGATCATCTGAAGCAGCAACTGGACCAATTAATTGCCGGGCAATCAACCGGTTCGACTTAGCTGCGGCTGCCCGTTTCGCACGATGCGACGTCCGGTGCCCCGGGGATCTGTGGAAGGGAAACAACGAGTTTTTCTGGGGTAAGCAAGTTGAAGCCATGGGAAAACGTATTTCACACAGCCTGCTGGATCCCTGGTTGGGCCCACCGCTGAAAGGCCTCTACTCGGTGCTGCCGATTCCTCGTCGCTTTCCGCCCGAAGGAATTATTTTAACGGGTCATCTGTTCGCCATCCTTGCCGCTGTGGGTTTCGCTTATTCAACCTGCCTTTGGTGGGCCGGCGTCCTGGCGGCGGCAGGGGTTCTCGGAAATCACACGGCGGATTGTCTGGACGGGACGCACGCCCGCAGCACGGGGCAGTGTCGCAACGGTGGCGAACTTCTGGATCACTTTACGGATCCCCTGTCCTTTTCCTACTGGCTTGTCGGGATCAGTGTTTCCTGTGCGCGGTTGGATCTGGGGCTGGTGGCCGTTATCTGCCTATATGCCACGGCTGTGTTGACGAACATCAAGGCGAAAATGATTGGCGAATTCACGCTGGCAAGATTCGGGCCGACCGAGTTTAAAACGTTGTTGGCGGCCTATGGAATATTTATGACGGGGTTGGTTCTTTTCGGCACAGGAAATCCGGGCCCCGAAGCCTGGGCCGTGGGATGTTTTAAACTACTGATCGTTATTGGTATTCTGCAATTGTTGATCAACCTGTGGATTGCGGTTCGGGATGTCAATCAAACTGGTGCTCCTCCGGACACGAGCGAATGGATCACGAATCGTGACCGGTAAGAAAATCCAGTGGCGGTTTGCCGCAAGACACAGGGGTGGAAAAGTGTGACTGAGTAACCGTCGCATGAGATCATTTGACTTAATCAGAAAGGCGGCCCGCACATGTCTACACAGCCCACCCTGTTACTGTTGGGCGACTCGATTCGTTTGAGTTACGAGGGGCACGTCAGCCAAATGCTTGAAGGTAAATCGCGGGTTGTCGGTCCTGCTGAAAACTGTCAGTACAGTTTGTTTACCCTGTCTTCTTTGAACCGATGGCTGGCGACAGGCCGGCCTGACATTGTGCACTGGAACAACGGCCTGCACGACTGCGGGTACAATCCCGACCGGAGTCCGGTGCAAATTCCACTCGAGATGTACCTTGCCAACCTGGAGATTATTCTTAGAAAGTTGCGAGTACTGGCTTCCACCGTCATCTGGGCGACTACCACGCCTGTCCATCCTGATCGCCCGTTTCGCGTCACCCAATGGTCCTGGCGCAATGAAGAAATTGAACAATACAATCAAGCGGCTTGTGAATTGATGGAAGCAAAAGGAATACCAGTTCACGATCTTCACCGAGTGGTGTGGCAAGACATGGACCGGTTGCTATGCGACGATCACCTCCACCTTTCTTCGGAAGGACAAACGGCTTGTGCACAATCGGTGGTCGATTGCGTTTCAAACTTCTTGTCATAAGTGGTTGGACGGCGTGGCGATAATCCGACTGACACCGAGGCAGCCTTGCTGGCAGACATTGGTCGGTGTGTTGTACTTCTTCACGAATGACCGGGTGAATGTCGGGTCAGAAGCCACCCGGTTGATCACCCGGAAGCGATTGTTTTTCGGAGTAACACCGTCTGATCGATTTCTCTGAATCCCAGCTTGTTTAACAGTCGCATTGCCGCGACGTTTTGCGTGGATACCTGTGCTTCAGCCACAGTCGAGTTCTGGGTATGAAGTTGACGCAGCGACTCTGCTACAAGATAGGTCCCCAAACCCTGTTTGCGAAACGGCTCGGAAACCTGACAGTCAAGAAGACCCACCACGGCCACCTGACGACTGGTGGCCAGGGGTTCCACATCCCAGAAGGTGGCAGTTCCGACCAATTGTCCGGTTGTATTCGACGACATCGAAAACATTGTCCGGTCGACGTCACCCAACGTGCAGGCTTCCCACCAGTTGTGTGTGGGGATTTCTACTCCGGCTTCGATGTGGTAACTGCGCCGAATCCCCATTTGTACGCGACAGACTGGCGGACGAAACCCCTCCAGGTTGCGCTCCAGGACGGTCCAATGTTCCTGCTGCTCGTAGCGATGTTTTTTGAAGAGTTCGAGTAGACGAATATCCGACTGAAGGACTCCGCGCAGGTCACTCCCTCCGTACAGGCCAAAATAGAAAGGGCTGGTAGGCGAGACGGACATGGTCTGGGCCGTACGCGAACCTCGGTTCGCCAGGTAGGTTTCTGCCTGGAGCAGCAGGTCGCCGGCGACTGAGTTCCAATTCGGACCGGGAACAACCAGGAGCATATTGATCACTCCCGGTTCGCAGACAACGGACTGAAGGTCTGGGGCAGGACCGAAACCTGCGTGGACGAATCCCAACAATCGCTCGTCTTCCTCAGCCACAATCAGTCCCTGCGGATCGAAATAAGGTTTCGAGAGCACGAATTTATCCAACACGGTGGCGGACATCAGCTGTGTCAGACCATCGAACGGGGATTGGCTGCGCCAGACCCGGGCAATCTCTGGTGGATCACTGTTGCGAAAGGATCGGTAACGGATCAAGAGCGGGAATAGACCTTCAGGTCACACCTTTCTCGAAAAGTAGATGTTTGCTGTGGTGTACAGCAAGTGAGGGGCGGTTCTTCAAAATTAATGATCAGTCGACAGAAGGATGGATCAGTGAAATCGATCGCTCCCGGCGGCAAATGACAACCCGCGTCCCACTCACTATCCAGCATCACTCAGGTTCACGTAGACACAGTCCTGTTCCACTTTGACGTCAAAAGTAGGTTGGTTTATCGTGACGTTCACTTGATTCTGGCCGCTTCTCACATCAAATTGCCAACCGTGCCAGGGGCAGGACAGCAGGCATTGATTCAGCTGGCCCTTCCCCAGGGGCCCGCCTTGGTGAGGGCATACGCCATCCAGGGCGTAGAATTCGCCCGCCACGTTGAATAACGCTACCACTTGTCCGGCCGCAACTCGTTCCAGCGAACTGCCTGGGGGACATTCGGTTACTGTTGCAATACGGCACCAGCTCATGGTACGTGTTTCAAGCGGCCTTTCTCCTGGGAGATGTCCAACGCTTGTTTTTCCAGCGGCGGTGGAGCCACCAGTACTGTTCCGGTCCCACTCGAATGATGTCTTCGAGCTGATGATTGTACCACTGAGTCAAGCTGCGCGAGCTTTCTAGATGTTCGCCACCCTGCAGCGGGTCGGCGACCGCAAAAAAAACGCATTCAAACTTCATGGCCCGGTTGTCGCGTTTGAAATAGGTCACCACGAGAGGTGACTTGTTGGCGAGAGGAAATACTGCAATTGCTTTGTGACAAGAAGTAATTCGCCCAAAAAATTCGACCCAACTGCCTTTCCGTCCCGCCCATTGATCGCACAGTAGTGCCAGGTTCACACCCGCTTCCAGCGCATTGGCCACCTTGGTGGCGCTGCCTTTTCGCGGAAGGATGAATTGTCCGTGGGCAGCTCGAAACCGAGTGATGAAGCGGTTGATGTATGGGTTATCTAACGGTCGGACAAGTGCCAGAGTCGGAAAACCTAACAATCCGGTAGCGTAACTAGCTACTTCGAAGTTTCCAAAATGTCCAGAAACAATGGTTGTCGGTCGAGGATCCAGCAGATTCTGGACGAGCAGACGGCGGCTATCGCCGGAGAAGGAAATGAAGTCTCGCCAATTGGTATGGTGTATTTTTCGAGACGCATGGGCAACCTCGCAGAGCATCAGAAACAGATGTTCCCACATCGCCCGGGCGGTCTGTCCACGACGTTCAGAAGACCAGTCCGGGAAGGCTTGACGCAGATTGTCGTCAATCACGCGGGTCCGAAACGGTACCAGTTCGGCGAACAGCCATCCCACGTAGTCCGCGATCCACTCACAGGTCTCGATGCGCAGCGTTTGTAAAAGGCAAAAAAAACAACGAAAAACAAGGTATTCAAACCAATGGCGAACGTGCTGCATGTTTTCGGTGCTTTCTGTAAACCGTTATGGCTGACAGCGCTTGTCGGCGGAACATGGAGGAAGGCCTATTCTGACAGGACGAGCAAAATTGTGGAAGGCAAATTGAAGGGTGTGGGTGGAACGTCACCCATTGGTAAACCAGGCTTTATCTTTGAATTGAAACGGCTCTCTGATGCCCGGTTTCACGTGCGGGAGAGCTTTAAGGGAGAGGACAATTGAAGTTTTCCGACAAAGTCTATAATCTGGTATCTCTTGAAGGCGTTTTTTTGTTCTTTTTTTGCAAAGTACTTTTGGTTGCTTCACCATGCAATACGGTATAGGAATTATCGGCTGCGGGATGATTTCCCGCTTTCACGCACGTGCTATCAGCGAAATTGACAATCTCCGGCTCGTTGGCTGTGTCAGTCACCGTACCGAATCGGCGCAAAAGCTGGCAGAAGAGACGAACTGCAAGTGCTATCACAGCGTCGATGAACTGGTGCAGGATCCGGACATTCACATCGTCGCGATCTGCACACCGAGTGGCAATCATCTCGAACCTGCCCTGGCGGCGATCGATGCTGGCAAGCACCTGTTGATTGAAAAACCCCTGGAGGTCACGCCCGCACGTTGCGACCAGTTAATTCACGCCGCGAAAGAGAAGGGAGTGCTTGTTTCAACCGTGTTTCAGTCCCGCTTTCATCCGGCAAGCCAGGAACTCAAACAGGCCGTCGACCAGCAGCGATTTGGAAATTTAACGATGGGCGATGCTTACGTGAAGTGGTATCGATCCCAGGAATACTACGATAGCGGAGCCTGGCGTGGCACATGGGCCTTGGACGGCGGTGGCGCCTTGATGAATCAGGCCATTCACAGTGTCGATCTTCTGCTGTGGTTTATGGGGCCGGTTGTTGAAGTTCGGGCACATGTAGGAACATTGGCGCACGAACGCATCGAAGTCGAGGATGTGGCCGTTGCCTCCCTGCGATTTGCGAACGGGGCCTTCGGTACCATTGAGGCCACGACCGCCGCTTTTCCAGGTTTGTTGAAGCGAATTGAGATTCATGGAACGCAGGGTAGCGTGATTCTGGAGGAAGAAGACATCCGTTTCTGGAAGTTTGCCGAAGAAACCGAGCAAGACGAGGTGATTCGTGACAAATTTTCGGCCCAGACCCAGACAGGTGGCGGTGCAGGTGACCCCGCAGCGATTGGACATCATGGACATCGTGCGCAAATACAGAACCTGATCCAGTCGATCGAAAATGGAACTCCACTTGTCATTGACGGTCAAGAAGGGAAGCGTTCTGTAGAGTTAATCTGTGCAATCTACGAGGCTGCAAAGACCGGGGCAACGGTCACTCTTTAGTGATGTGAGTGAAGAAGAGAGGCTGAAGGAAAAGGTGTCGCGAGTTTTCAACGAGTGGTTTCGTTCGTTCGAACGTGTCACATTTACGACTGCCTGAGTCAGGTACCCGCGTTTCTTCTATGTTTCTCCCAGCGTCCGCCACAGCAGGATCCAGGTCGTTCCGTTGAGCAGCATGTGGACGACAATACAGGGAAAAAGGCTATGCGTCCTTTGGTAAAGAACTCCCAGTCCCAGGGACAGGAAGAACAGGGGGACAGGCGCGGGGCCATGACCGATGTGCATGGCGGAAAACAGGAGTGAACTCAACACGATCGGGATCCAGGAAGGTTGGATGACGGTCTGGTCGGCCGGTCCGTCGGAGGCCGGCAGAAGAACCCGGGTGGCAAGTCCGCCTCCGCGCAGTAAGAAACCGTCGATTTTCCGTGGGTCTTGGGTCGGATCACTCATCCAGCGAAACGTATAAACAACATTTTCCAGCCAACCTTGCAGGACCAGTCGAAAAGCAATCTCCTCCCAGATGGGTGCCACCAGGACGGCGGCACAAAATGCAATCCAGAAGGATCTCGCCGAATTCTCCTCTCGCAGCATCTCAAAAAGAGGATGTTCCGCAGACATGACCTGCAGTGCGTTGCAGATCAAGGTGAGAATCCCTTGCAGGGCATAAATCGGGACCGCCAGCATGACAAAAGCGATGCCGCCGATCCGGATCCCGCGCAGCCCCCGCTTCCAATCCATTCCCAGGTCCGTCCAGGTCGCTCCCGTAGCAAATCGTAAAAAGCTTAAGGTTGCCAGGCAACTGGCCAGGCTGGAAACAGATAACAGAAGGAAATTTTGCGACGTCCTTTCCGTTGGTATTTCATCAAACTTGACGCCCGAATCGATGTCGCCCCACCACCAGGTCTGGATGAGCAGCTGACATGTGATATAGATACCGGCAATGGCAAGCAGGTGCAGCATACCCCAGGGAACCGGATGACGTTCCTGAAAACCCGGCCACACCTGACCGGAATAAGCGGCGGACAGATAGCGGATCCAGAGTAGCGTCGACACCAGAATGAAGCTGACGATGACGGTATCGGAAGCTGCTGACATGCACTACTCGCGCAACAGTCTTACTGCTCGAAAGATGTAACTAATACCAGATTGTAATGTCGAAAATATCGATAGCCAGATGAACACGTCGCGGGTCAAACCGAGCAAACAGGTGTCGCTGAGGGGCGCAAATTTCAAGCTCAAGAGGCTCAGGATGACGGCGAAACACTGCAGCATCATTTTGAGCTTTCCCGACAATTGTGCAGAAAAATCTGCACCTTGTTGTTCCAGAAATCCTCGGATGACTGTCACCAGCAGTTCACGAGACACCACGACGACTGCCATCCACGCGCTGATTCCCGAGTCCGGTTCGGCTACGAGAAAAATGAATGCGCCACAAACGATGAATTTGTCAACGAAGGGGTCCAAGATCCGTCCCAATTGGGTTACCTGGTTGTATTTCCTGGCCCAGTAACCGTCGAGCCAATCCGTCCCTGCAGCGACAGCAAAAACCAGCAGGGCGGAAAGATAACACTTGACTGGAATCAAGCCAAACATAATGCAGGCGAGAATTAATCGAATGCAAGTGATTTGATTCGGAATGTTAAAGACGGTCGATTTTGGAGTCATTGAATAACTCGCGGGCTGTATGCTGTGGCGAACGAACAGGGAATAAACTGATTGAAAAACAGGCTGGTCAACTGCGGATTCAGGGAAAGAAAACCACGGATTACCAAAACGTTTGTCCCGGAAAATCGAAAAAAGGAATCTAAGGTGTATTTCCTTATGCCTCTGAGCCGTTACACCAAAGTCCACAATCCGGATCGTCGCCTCTCTGGAGCCATGTACGCGGTCAACGTCCGGGACCGATTGCCACAGCGATCAGGTCATAGTTCTGATAATCAACGATTTCACAGCGTACAAAACTGCCCACAACGAGATTTTCACCCGTGACATACACTGCTGCATCGATGTCAGGTGCATCGGCATACCAGCGACCCACCCGGGCGTTCTGCTGGTCCTCCACGGTTGAATCGATGAGGACTTCGACTTGTCGCCCCACTTGTTGAGCGTTCCACCGGAATGCATTTTCTTGTTGAACTTCCATCAGGCGACTACGACGGTCCTCTTTGACTTCTTCAGGGATATGGTCTGGCAGGTTGGCCGCCGGCGTATCGGGTTCGACAGAATACGTAAACACTCCCAGGCGTTCGAACTGTTGCTCTCGTGCGAAGTCCAGCAATTCGTTGAATTGCGAGTCGGTTTCACCCGGGAAGCCCGTAATGAAAGTGGTGCGCATGACCAGATCCGGCATGGCCCTACGAAGTTTTTGCAGCAGTTGCTCGGTTTCTGACCGTGTGACACGACGTGCCATGCGCCGTAGCATCCCATCGTTGATGTGCTGCAAGGGCATGTCTAAATAGGGAACGATCTTTTCTGATTCGGCAATGGTCTGGATGAGTTCGTCGGAGACATACATCGGATAGAAATACATCAAGCGAATCCATTCAATACCTTCGACCTGCACAAGGTCTTGCAGCAATTCGGCCAGACGCGGTTTGCCGTACAGGTCCAGGCCATAGTACGGTGTGTCCTGCGCGACGATATTCAACTCTCGCACTCCATCAGATGCCAGTTCGCGAGCTTCTTCTATGATCTCCTCGTGTGCTTTACTGACATGTTTCCCTCGCATTTTCGGAATCGCGCAAAAAGTGCAGAGCCGGTCACAGCCTTCGGAGATTTTCAGATAGGCAAAATGAGCCGGAGTGATGCGTAGTCGGTTACGGTCGCTGAAGGCTTGAATGGGAGAAGGTTGAAACACGGTTCGCTGCTCTTCCAGTTGGCCTACCAAACGATCGGCCACGCGAGTAATCTCCTCCCTGCCGAAAACCCCTACCAAGTGGTCAATTTCCGGCATCTGATCCAATAATGCTTCCTTCTGCCGTTCGGCCAGGCATCCAGACACAATCACACCCCGTGTGCCACCGGACTTTTTCAAATCCAGCATCTCGCGAATTACCGAGTATGATTCTTGACGAGCCTGTTCAATGAATCCGCAGGTGTTCACGACGACAAAGTCCGCCCCGTCGGGGTCAACCACCAATTGATAACCATCTAATTTCAAGAGCCCTAACATGCGTTCGCTGTCAACGAGATTTTTAGGGCATCCCAGGCTGACGAACGCATAAGTGCCTTTGCTGGCTGCGTTCATAGGAAGGGAAGGGGCGATTGATTTCAAGGTTCCACGTCTCCCGGCAAGGTAGAAAAATAGAAACGAGGTGTGGCAACTTCCGTACGACGTCGTCTATCCTACCTCATTCACTCTGGATCTGCGAGCGAAGTTACCGGAGCGGCTGTTTTCCAGTCGGGTTATTGCTGGAGTCATTTGACGGTTGAATTCATTAGGTAGGCTGGATTTAGAAGGAATCGCGGTTTTACAGTGCACCGCAAGATGGGAGCGTGATTTGTCCACCGCGATCGGGTGCAGGGCAAGAACGCTCGGGCGATTCACCGTTTGAAGACGGACAGGACGCTGATTGTTGTTCCGGTGGCTTTCTCATTTGCCTGTTAGGAAAAGGGCACACATCAGGAGCAAGGTAGTTTGTTACGCTGCCTTGCCACGGTTGCCGCGTTCGGCTTCGATTCCGGACTGCTCTAACAGCCACTGAACGTCATGCAGCAGGAACGGCTTGGAAACGACGCCAGAAATACCTGCTGCGGTCAGGCGCTGGACTGTCTGATGGCGAGGAAA
>CAUZBP010000069.1:0-24623 GCA_963578105.1 Planctomycetota bacterium | reverse complement strand
TTGATGAGCCGTCCCCGTTACCCTGTATTTTAGCTGTACGAAAATAGGAGGGATGCCCACCCCAGCAATCGACGTAAGTCCCTATGTGTTCATGTCCTGCAAGTGCGTTGTCGTCTGGTCCAGTAAGCGAAGCCGGCAGGAAATGATCCCAGCCCATGCCGGGTGGCACCCATGGACACGGAAAGAGTTTCCTTGCACTTGAGGCCATGTGGCAAGGTGAACTTTGCGTTGGAGGCTCCGGGACACAAGCGGGAGTTCTAGGATTGGTGATCTCCCTGACTCGCAGATGTACGAGTGACGTGTCGGCTGTTCGTCCCCGGACTGCTATGGTTGGTAACACGCGTTGCGCAGGGAAAGTTATTTGACTGCCGCGTCGATGCCGGCAGGCCGGGCATCAAGTGGACAAGAGCCGTGTTTCCTGAAAAATGAAGAAAACTCCGGAAAAGGGTCCGTTCATACGTCGCGAAACCGGCGACCGACGATTACAATTCTTGGCGTCCGGCGCTGGGGCCGCGTGTTGGGGATATTTTTGGCGACAAGTTGAAGCGGGCATCCTATGAATTCAAAACCGGAATCAACCGCCGATGGCGACCAGGCAGGGGTGACACGTGGCATCCGGAACCCGCCCCAAACCCTGGGTGGGATTCTTCGAAGTTTGGGTCCCGGATTGATCATCGCGGGTGCGATCGTCGGTTCGGGCGAATTGATCGCCACCACCAGCACGGGTGCCGAGGCCGGATTTTCTCTTTTGTGGCTGATTATCATCGGCTGCCTCATCAAGGTCTTTGTTCAGATCGAGATGGGTCGTTACACGATTGTCACCGGTCAAACAACCATTTCCGGATTGTCTGCTCTGCCCGGGCCTCGAATTGGCGGGGGTCACCTGATTGTCTGGTACTGGTTCATCATGTTCATTGCGATCATGGGGCAGCTGGGCGGCATTGTTGGTGGGGTGGGTCAGGCTCTTTCCATCAGCATTCCTATTACCGAACGTGGACGCACCTACAATCTTTACCGGGAGGCGGAAACCCAACTGACGATTTTGCGTGCGCAGTGGGAAAGCGACACGGTGGACACCGCCGCGAAAGTCGCTTTGGTCCAACAGTTCGTACCGCTTCAGTGTCAGGTGATTGACAACTATTTGAAGCTTGAAGCAGCGGCACTTTCTGCACAACAAAAAGATCAACTGGGCAGATTAAGGACTCGCCTGATAGAGTTAGAACAACCGGATGGGGATCCGAATGACCGATTGATCCACGCTCAGCTTTTGCCTCGTCGCGATCTGGCCGACTGGGTTGCCGCAGAAATCAAAAATACTGGAACGGATTCCGGGGCCAGGGATACGGCCAAGGAGGCCTTTCTGGAAGTCGCCCGGGAGCAGGGCATCGTTGTGGGTGACTTTGTCGAAGACTACGTGCAAGCACTCGCGATTCCAGCGGCCAAAAACCGTACGGACGCCAACGCCTGGACGATCATTCTGACGCTGATCACCATTGTGATCCTTATTCGCGGACGTTACGGTTTTATCCAAACGTTTTCGACCTGTCTGGTGGGTCTGTTCACGCTTGTCACGATTATCAACGTGATCGGTCTGCAGACGGTCAGTACGGCGACGGCCTGGAGCATCACCATAGCAGACATTCGTGAAGGACTGTCTTTCGGATTGCCTGAAGGGAATTGGATGCAGGCGCTCTCCACGGCACTGGCGACCTTCGGCATCATCGGGGTTGGGGCCTCCGAATTGATCGCCTATCCGTATTGGTGTATGGAGCACGGTTACGCTCGTTTCACCGGCCCTCGCGATGATTCCCCGCAATGGGCAGAACGGGCCCGTGGCTGGATGCGCGTCATGCACTGGGACGCCTGGTGTTCGATGCTGATTTACACCTTTGCCACCGTGGCGTTTTATCTGCTGGGCGCGGCGATTCTGGGTCGTATTCACCTGGTGCCTGCCGGGGATGAAATGGTGCGTTCACTGGGCGTCATGTACCGTCCCGTCTTTGGCCAGGGCGCCGAACTTCTCTTCCTGTTTGGCGCGTTTGCGGTATTGTATTCCACGTTTTTCGTGGCCAGTGCAGGGAATGCCCGCATGGCTTCCGATGCCTTTCGGACACTTGGATTCATCGAGAACTCCGAATCATCGTATCAAAAGTCCATTCTTGTTTTGTGTGTGGTTCTGCCGTTGATTTGTGCCGCGACGTCGATCCTCGGGTTCAAGCCGGTGGTGATGGTGTTGCTCAGTGGCACGATGCAGGCAATCATGCTTCCCATGCTCGCGGCGGCGGCCATCTACTTCCGTTACAAGAAGGGGGATCCGCGCGTCGCCCCCGGGCGCACGTGGGACGTGCTGTTAATTGTCTCCGCCATCGGGATGCTGTTCGCCGGCGGCTATGCAGCCTACGCAAGAATCATCGCGTACCTTGGCGGTTAACAAGCTCAAGCGGTTCGCCACCCGTGTGGGATGTTTGCCGGGTAACAGGGAAATCAGGGCCTACCGCTCATAGTCGTGGCCCAGGGCCCGCTCAATCAACGTCAACAGTGCGTTGGGATCGTACGGTTTCCGCACAAAGAACGTACTGCCGGCAGCACGGGAAGAACGGACCGCGTCGTCGCGATCCGTGGCACTGACGATGATGATAGGCATGCCACAGGTGGTGTCGCCATCGGCCAGCGCCGCGCACACGTCCAGGCCGTTCATGTCCGGCAGGCCTAAGTCAAGCAGGATCAGGTCAGGGCAGCGGCTGTCGGCCAACTCGAGTGCGGCGGCTCCCGTCTGAGCCGAGTGCGTCAAAAATCCCTGGTTCCGGAGCCTCAGCGAAAGTGTCTCCAGTTGGTCCGGGTCGTCGTCAACCACCAGAATCGTTGCCCGGCAGGGCGGAGTTGGTTCCGGCTCGAGTTGGGCCACAGGAGAAAGTAATTCTTCTGAATACATGGCGCAGTTCCGAAAGGGAGAACGTGGCATTTTCAAAACGTAACCCCCACCGGAGTGTTGTCAAAACGGAACATCGTCGAACCCGGTGGATTTCCGGGGTTTCTTGTCCTCCCAACCGTTACAAGCGGAACCGGATCTGAATTGGGGGAACGCCGCCTGGACACGGAAAACGTCTCCTGAGCCCTGCAATACAGTAGTGACAATCCTGAGTCAGTATCTCGACGTCCAGAAACCTGTGGAAAACGATTGTCGTATACTATAGTTACCCCGATGGAGAGTTCGGACCGTTGCCGGAAGAAGATTTCCACCTAGAGAACGTGTTGTCACAAGCGCAAGTGCTGGAGACATCGCGGCCGTGAGCAATTTTGCTGGTAGGAGGGTGGGGCACGTGGACGGCATTTCCGAGTACAATGCAGGGGAAAATTCTATTATTTCGTGGAAACCCATCCTGCCCCGGCCAAGGGTGATGGGTAGCGAAATGTGGGATTTTGTACACAGTTCACAGAGTTTTTCAAGTTTCGTAAAAGGTTGGCTGTAATGAAAGACAAATTAATTGTTGTGGCGGGCGCGGGAGGGTTCATTGGTGGCCACCTGATTGCCGAACTTCGCCAAAAAGGTTTTCAGAATATACGGGCCGTTGATATCAAGCCTTTCGACCAGTGGTACCAGCATTTCGAAGATGTGGAAAATCTGCAGCTCGATCTGGCGCTCATCGAGAATTGCAAAACCGTCTGCGAAGGTGCAGTGGAGGTATACAATCTGGCTGCGGATATGGGTGGAATGGGATTCATTGAAAACAATAAGGCATTGTGTATGCTCACGGTATTGATCAGCACGCATATGCTGGAGGCAGCCCATCACGCCGACGTCGCTCGTTTCTTTTACTCATCCTCTGCCTGTGTCTACAACGCGGACAAGCAAAAGAGTGAAGATGTCGTCCCGTTGAAGGAGGAGGACGCATATCCCGCCATGGCCGAAGACGGTTACGGATGGGAAAAATTATTCAGCGAACGCATGTGTCGCCATTACCGTGAAGATTATGGTCTGGGAACAAGAGTTGCCCGTTTTCACAACGTCTACGGACCTTTTGGAACTTGGGAAGGTGGGCGTGAAAAAGCACCGGCAGCGATTTGCCGGAAGGTGATCGAGGCCAAATTGTCGGGGGATCACAAGATTGAGATTTGGGGCGACGGCAAACAAACTCGCAGTTTCATGTATATCGACGATTGTATTTATGGTATCGACGCTATTCTGAAAAGCGACAATGTACTGGAGCCGATTAATCTCGGATCGGACGAAGTGGTAACGATCAACGGATTGGTTGACATTGTCGAAGAGATTGCCGAGATCAAGTTGGAGCGAAATTACAATTTGTCCGCACCGAAGGGGGTCAACGGTCGCAACAGTGATAACACGAAAATTGCAGAATATCTGAATTGGGCACCGGGCATCAAGCTGCGGGAAGGCATGGAAAAAAACTATGCCTGGATCTACGACCAGTACGTGGCCAAGTACGGAAAATAAGTTTGCGTCGGTGTGTCGATGAACAAGCGAACGATGCTGATTTTCAGCCAAGTTTATGTGCCTGACCCGGCCAGCGTCGGACAGCACATGCACGATGCGGCCGCGGAAATGTTGAGACGTGGTTTTCGCGTCATTGTCTATGCCTCATCGCGCGGTTACGATGATCCCACGATATCCTATCCGCGCCGTGAAACGCGTGACGGGGTGGAGATCCGCCGCCTGCCATTCACTTCGTTCGGTAAATCGTCGATTTTCATTCGGCTCATCGCCGGCTTCTCCTTCGTTTTACAGTGCTCATTGCGCGGTATGCTGGTGCCCCGTTTGGCGGGCATCCTCGTGAGCACCTCTCCTCCTGTTTGCCCGCTCGCTGCCGTATTTCTGGGCATGGTTCGTCGCAGGCCGGTTGTGTACTGGCTGATGGATCTGAACCCCGACCAAACGGTTGTTCTGGGGAAAATGAGCGAACGCAGCGTGGTAGTGCGTTTGTTCGAGTGGATGAACCGACTGATACTGCGCCGCGCCGCTGGCATTGTCACACTGGACCGCTTTATGGCGGACCGCGTGAATCGAAAAGTGGACATCCGGGAAAAAATGGCAGTCATGCCCCCGTGGCCGCACGAAGACGAGTTAGAAAGTATTTCCCACGAAAACAATCCATTCCGCAAGCAGCACGGTTTGGAGGGCAAGTTCGTTATCATGTATAGTGGAAACCATAGCCTGGCCTCGCCGTTGAAAACGGTGTTAGAGGCGGCACTGCTTCTGCAGGATGACCCTGACCTGGTTTTCATGTTTGTCGGAGGCGGATTAGGAAAAAAGGAAGTCGACGAGGCCATCCAACGGCATCAACCGAACAATATTCGCTCGCTTCCCTACCAACCGCTCGATCGCATCCGCTACTCGCTTTCCGCCGCCGATGTACATTTGGTGGCAGTCGGACCGTTGATGGTCGGTATTGTACATCCATGCAAGGTCTACGGAGCAATGGCGGTTGGCCGACCGATCCTGCTACTGGGTCCCTCTCCCTGCCACGTCTCGGATATTGCGGCGGAAAACGAAATCGGCTGGCAAATTGATTACGACGACGTCTCAGGTGCCGAGACGGTCATTCGCTCGATTCGAACCACTGATAAAACGGTGTTGAACGAAATGGGCCAACGTGCTCGCAACCTCGTAGCTGACCGCTACAGTAAAGAAAAACTGTTGAAACAATTTTGTGACACGTTGGAACGTCATGTTCTCCCTGGCCGTGATCGTCCAGATTCGCAGTAGCGAAAATATTTCCAATGTCACAGAGCGTGTCGATCACGGAAAAAAATCGTTGCGCCGGGGTCCCGAAGACGCTTTTTCTTTTTGCAGACCCTCTTGGACTGCCTCGGACCCATGTTTTCTAGGGTTATGTTCGCTTTCAGAGTTTCTTCCGACATGATCTTAATGCTCAAAAAAGACGAACCTCGCTCCATCGATCGCAGCGGCCAGCAATCAAACTCACCGGGCTGGTTTTACATGGGAAATCTTGAAAATCTTGTCTGGTTCCGTGTGTTGACGGGCCGATAAACCGGTCAGTTTGAACCTCGCAGTTTTTCGGACTCGATCATCACCGGGACAGGTTTACCCTGCCACAGAACCTGGCAGAGGCGATATATTGGTGGCGCTTGGGCCACACCAACCGGAGGAGAAAAATATGAAATGTCTACTGGGGCTGCTGCTGGGCGTGGGGACGGTTGGTTGTGGAGCACAGGACAGTGCGGTTCAATCACCCGTGACAGAAAGTAGTCGCGACGACTCACAGGCTGTGGCTGCTGATACGGCTGCCGCAGCACCTGATGCTGCCGCCATCCGGGAAATGTTGGGCGACCCGCAGGTCAATCGCCTCGGGATTGTGCTGGTTCCTGTTCCCGCGGGTCAATTCTGGCTGGGCAGCCCGGCGTTGGAAACGGGGCACCAGGAGGACGAAACCCGGCACCTGGTGCAGATCACCAAGCCGTTTTACTTCAGCGCACACGAGGTGACACAGAAGCAGTACGAGAGCGTGATGGGTTACAACCCCACCCACAGCAAAGACGCGGATAAACCTGTAGAAAACGTGAGTTGGAATGAGGCGGTGGATTTTTGCGATAAACTGAGCGAGCAGGAAGGCCATCAGTACCGTTTACCGACGGAAGCCGAATGGGAGTACGCCTGCCGGGCGGGAACAACGACGGCGTACAGCTTTGGAGAGGATGCTTCCCGACTTGACCGGTACGCCTGGTACTCCGGTAACTCGGATTACACAACACACACGGGCGGCGAGAAACTACCCAACCACTGGGGACTGTACGATATGCACGGCAACGTTTGGGAGTGGTGCCAGGACTGGTACGCACCGTATGGAAACCAGCGGGGATCAACGGACCCGACGGGACCGGAAGAAGGTGGTTTTCGAGTGTTGCGTGGCGGGTCGTTCAGCTATCTACCGAGGAACCTTCGTTCCGCTGACCGCTTCCATGACAACCCGGTGTTCGGGAACACCCGTTACGGTTTTCGTTTGGCCAGAGATTACAACGTGTCCCCTTAAGAAAATTGCCTGTTCCTCGGGCAAGCTGGGCCGAAAGTGAAAAGGAACCAGCGGGTCGGGGTAGAAGGAGGCGGCTCATCGGTGCCTCAGCGGCACCCGGATGATCGACTCGGGCGTTGCCCGATTGCAAGCCGAAGCACTGCCGGTGTAAGTTAAAGCAGGTTATACCAGGTGGTGTGTTCCGGGTAGAGTTGACCGAATACCGACCGAAAAGCGTGACGAAACGTTTACCGGGAGGGCTGCTGGTGGCGAGATTGGTTGCGTCTGCGACGCGGGACACTGTGGTTCAAATTGTGGAACAACTGTGATTGGGGAACGACCATGACTCGGTATTTGGTAGCCATTTCCTGCCTCCTCACGTGGTTCTGTTCCACGCATGCCGCCGACGGGGCGAATCTTCGCACCTGGACTTCCGAGTCAGGGAAGTACACCGTCAAAGCCGAACTTCTTTCGTTTGCCGAAGGTGTGGTCACGCTTCGTCGCGCTGACGGAGAGAAGATCGAGATTCCGATCGCGAAGCTCAGCCAGGGTGACCAGAAACATGTCCTGGCGGTGGGGCGACGTAAAGTCGATCCCGTGAAGGCGTTGGTGAAGCTGGGAGCTGAGGTGCGGCGGAATGAACGTGGCGAAGTGATCATGCTCATACTCTCACGCAACAAAAAAGTCACCGACGCGGAACTCGTGCATCTCGAGGGGCTAATCAATTTGCAGAGCCTCATCCTCTGGGGTACGCAGGTCAGCGATGCCGGGTTGGTGCATCTCAAGGGACTGACAAAGCTGGAAGCGATTTCTCTTGCTGAGACAAAAATCACGGATGCGGGGCTGATGCACCTGCGAGGACTGGTCAATTTGACGCAGCTCTATCTCGACAGGACTCAGGTCACCAATGAAGCTGTTGCCGAACTGAAGAAGTCGCTGCCGAACTGCATGATCCATCACTAATCTATTTCGCCCATTGGTAACTGATTCAGACGGGGAAGCCTGAAATGCGGCTACGTTTTGCTCTGATTTGTGTTGACGATGTTCTTTGGTTGTGTTCCCCCGCGGCTCTACGATGAGCGTTCACTCACGCTGGAAATCGGTGAAATTCGTACCCTGGCGATCGATCCGCAGGAGATGGAGCAAACGATCGAGGTCGTTGCAAGTTCTGCAGACGGTCCGTTTCATGTGCACATCTATCACCAGGAACACGAAGAACAGGTCGAGCGGAGTCTTGCCTTCGGGAAGCCTGCGGAACACGTGATCGCCAGCCAGGAGAACACCCAGGAGACCACATTGGAAGCTACCATCCAGCCGAAGAAGACGGCCATCATCCGCTTTTACCCGGCCGCCAGAAAACAGATGACGGTGAATGTCACTCTCTCGAACTAGTGCCATGGCCACCCGAAGTCTGGCACTGGTGACGCTGCCAACATGGGCAACACCAGCTTCTACCCACGCGGTGCGCACCGACGCGATCCATTGTGGACACGACGGGGTCTCGTTGATTACTCGTTGGCGAGCGTGATCTCCAACTCGTCCATGCAGAAGCGGCCACGCGGCACCGGGTCGAATCCCACGAAGGAAAATCCATAACTGTGGCACTCGCCCAGCAGGTCGTCCAGAGACGGCGGCAGCGCGGGGTCCCGCGACCAGCTGCGGTGCCAGAGTGCTTCATCGTTGTGCAGTGTGAACACGTTGGGTTCGTTTGCCCATCTGCCGTGGCTGACCTTCAGCGGCCTGCTGGTGTAGTGCCACCGGCCCCGGTCCCCGCTGCCGACGACCCAGAAATGGCAGTCGGCCCCGAACAGCTGCAGGTCGTCGCCCCGCAGGTGGACCGAGACACGGGCCCCGCGCAAATCGAGCGGTCCCTCGCCGATCCAGTTCCTGTACAGCGTGAACGGCAACACCGACACCGGGTCCTCGGGGGTGTCGGCGCTCCAGCCGTGCTCGTCGGTCCAGATGTACCCGCCACCGTCGGAGCCTCCGGCGGGTTCCCAGATGGTCAGGACCATCAGGCGGCGACCGGCCCGGATGCAACCATGGTAGTCGTACGAGCACCAGCCTTCCTGTCCCACATCGAAACGTGACTTCATCGTTGACATCTAAAGACCCGGGGGTGATTTCAATTCCGCTCAGGCCCCGAGGCTACCTGACGTCCGTGGCCTTGCCAAGGTGCCGCCTTCTTTTCTGGCCGACTGGAGCAGTCTTGTTCGGTCGTGGGTGCCAGTTGCAGGACGGCGTGTAATTTGTACGCGCTTTTGCACTCCCCCGTAACAGAACACAGTCGAGACGATATGTTAGGGGTGCTTTGGGCTACACAACCCGAAGGAGCAAAATATGAAACGTCTCTTGGGGATACTGTTGGTGCTGGTAGTAGCGGGCTGTGAGGACCGTTCTCGGCCGTTGCCGGAGTCGCGGGGCACCTCAAGCCTCGGAGTCGCCGTGTCACCTGCTCCCGTTGCGGATGCCGTTGCCGCGTTAGAGAAGTTAGGAGCCAAGATCAGGCGGAACGAACAGTGCGAATTTCAGGAAGTCGAAGTCAGCAAGATCACCGACGCGGGGTTGGTGCACGTTGCGCGGTTGGCCAAAACGTTGAATCTTGTACTCTTCGACACCCGGATGCGGGGCTGACGCATCTGGAGGGACTGAGCAACCTGCAGACGCTCAGGCTTGCTGGCAACACCCAGGTTACGGATGCGGGGCTGGCGCATCTGGCGGGACTTGCCAATTTGAAGGAACTCCAACTCTTCGACACCCGGATTACCGACGCGGGCCTGGCGCACCTGGTGGTGCTGGAGCATTTGCAAGAGCTCTACCTCTGGCACACCCGGATCACGGGCGCGGGGCTGGTGCATTTGGCGGGGCTGACCCACCTGACGCGCCTCTCGCTGAACGGCAGCTCGATCACCGACGCTGGGCTGGTGCATCTGAAGGAATTGAACCATCTTGTGGTTCTTGACCTCGAAGAAACCCAGGTCACCGACTTAGGCGTTGCCCAACTGGAGAAGGCGCTGCCGACCTGCGATATCATCCGCTAATCGCACGAGGGGAAAAACAGGTGGCACTGGGGCTGCACCAATAGATCTCCCAGCGGGCTACTCACCCGCTGGCGATGGGAGAACCGGATCGTGGCCAGCCTGGGGCAGTGGATTCAAATAAGATATTCTGCTTTACCCATCGTGACGGCGGCGCTGCTGACGCCGATGTGCAGTTTGCTACTGCTCAATCTCATAAATATGCACAGCGGCCGGGCCGCTGGGAGTCACGTAGCCGAGGGTCTGGGCTTTGAGGTCGGTGCCGGGTGCGTGCCAGCCGACCGCGTCGCCGGTGGCGCCACCGCGGACGGTCTGCCAGTAATCTTCGCCGCTGAAGTCGTCGACGAAGGCGCCGTCTTTCACTTTGACCTCGCGCTCTTCGAAAAGCACCTTGACTTTGCGGCCGTTTTTGACCCAGGGCACTTCAAAACGGACGGCGGAGAGCTGTTCAGGGCTCGGGCCGAGGGTTCTGTCGCATAAGACGATCTCCTGATCGCCTCTTGCGACCGCGCTGTGGGCCCACTGGGCTTCGCCGTCTTTGGCGATGAAGAAGAAGCCGTCGATCTGCTTGCCGACGAGACCGATTTTGTCGGCTTCCATTTCGAGCCTTGTCCACTTGCCTGCTGCGGGGAGGGCGGCGTTCACTTTGAACGTGCCCGGATGCAGCACCAGGTCGGCAAAGATGTTTTTGGTGGCGTCGTTGTAAGCCCAGCCGACCTGCCACGTGCCCGCGAGCAGTTCACCCGCAAGCCAGTGGTTGATGGATTGGTTGCGCCATGCCTTGAAATCGATGGCTTTGCCGTGGTGCGCGTTGAAATCCCATTTGGCGTCGCCACGCACGCCCCAGGTGATGGCGGTCGGTTTCGCTTTGGGGTCAATGCGGACGTGCTGCACGAGCTTGTCGCCCGCCTGGATGATTACCGGTTTTGTCTCACGAAAGCCGTGCAGACGCATGCCATCGGGCGTTGGCCGCGGAGCAAACTCGCTGATGCCGGTGTGAGAACGCCCGCCCGGCGCTTCGGGGTCGTCTTTCCATGTCCACTTTCCGATTTCGACTGCTGGTTTGTTCAGGGCGATGACGGTGGTGGTCTTGCCTACCTTTCGCTGCATCCACCAGATGCCTTCGGTGACACTGGTTCGAGCGTCGCCGTGATCGTCAGAGAAAATAGCCGGGCTGAGGTAACGGATTTCGCCCGTGATGCCGCGCATGAATGAAGGATCCCCCAGGCCATGGATCGTGCTGATGCCTCGCCCGCCCTGGAGAATGGTCACGTATTGATCGAAGCGGAAAAATTCGAATGGCGTGTTGTTGTAGGTTTGCGGCAGGTGAAACCAGGCGACGCCGCCCTTGCGCAGGATGGGCGCCAGTTCGTAGCCTCCGCGGGGTGGTCCCATCGGCTCGATCTCCAGGCCGAAGGTGTCCCACGCGTCGAAAGTTAAATCAATGGTGTAGATGTTGTGCGCGCCGCCGGCTCCGAAGTTACTGATGCGATTGGCGAGGCTGTTGGAGAGCATGGTGAACTGCGCATGCCGGGCCTGTTCGGCCGCATCGATCGGTTTTCCGTTGAACCGAATCGAATGTTCGTAAAATGGCGAGAGGGTGATGACGCCGTCGAGTTTGCCCTCTTTTTTCCACTGTGAGAATTGTCCCTTCATCGCTGCCAGTGATTGGTCGGTTACGTGACCTTTGTTGACCATCGTTTCGAGGGAGTAGAGATTCGCCTTCCAGTTCTCAGCGGCGTGGTCGACGTTTTCGACCCAGCGGATGCAGTTGACCCCCATCGTTTTGTTCATCTCGACGCTGATACCGCCTTTGCCCGGCGTGTAAGGCGGAGTGAACCGGCCGGTGATGTAGCCGTTGCCGGCCACCAGAAAAACGGGTTTGTCGTTGATCAATACCGCGCCGTCTTTTCGCACTTTCGTGCTGATGATTGTGGGCAGCACTTCGGTGTTCGGATGAACGCGCCCGAAAGGCTGGCTTTTGTCGGCGAACAATTCCTTGCCCTTCGCATCCAGTCCGGCGATGGAGAGGTAGTGATCCCGCACCGGCTGGTCGAAGGGGCGCAGTTTCACTTTGCGCAGGTCGAGATTGATGGCGAGGAGGTTTGCCCGGTCGGCATTAACTGCGGGATTGGGTGTGACGAACTGCGGTTTGGAGAGCTGCGCAAGTTGTGCGCGCGTGTCGCTCAGTGCTTTTGAGAAGTCGCGGATACGAATGGTGTCGACCTTCTTGTCGTCCTTCTTCCGGCGAATCTCAATCCTCAGGGACTTGGCCTTGCTCATCGTGACCGCGGCGACACCAAAGTTCATCGTCACCTGCTGGGGATTTTCATTGGCCGTAGCGTAGTGGCGTGTCATGTCGACGTCCACGATCACCGGCCACGTGTTGTAGGCGAAGCTCTCCGTGCGTGTCTTGTTGCCCACGGTAAACTCCAATGTCAGGCCGCCCTGCTCCTGCCAACTGCCTTTAAGATCCGTCCTGCCGAAAACATACGGCAGCCTGACCACTTGTTCGCCATTCGCCGGAACAGTTACGCTTGCCCTCGAGGGTGCGGCCTCGCTGCCCTCGATAGTGAGTTTCACTTTTGCCTCCGTGCTCTTTCGTGTCGGGTTATGCAGCAGCAGCGTCGCAGTGTTTTCACCAAACATGCGGTCACCGAGATCGAGCGACTTTACCATGACCGCGCTGGGCGACGGATTCTTTCTGAGCGGCGTTTTGACGCGGCGCTTCTTCAATTCACCGACTGTCGCCGTGATCTCGTTCACCTGCACGTCGTCCCACCACACCAGGCCCACCTGGTTGACGTTCGGTCGAGTGCCGCCGTCGTCGCGGGTGTCGCCATTAAAGCCACGGGCGCAGAGCCTGGGCCGGATACCCTTGAGCGGTTTTTCCGGCAGGAAAGGTTTTCTCACATAAAGCCAATCGGGCGAATTGCTGGGATAAATCTGTCCATCGTCTTTCGGGATCGGCCAGCCGCCATGGAACGCATCGACACACGGAATCTCGTTGCCGTCCTGATCAACCGCCCGAATGTCAATCCATTTGATGCGATCAATGCGCACGAAGGCGCCCACTTCCACGATGCCTGGTTTTGTCTGATTCAGTGTGACCTGGCCGCCCTCGACGAGCATCTCGTCGCCGGGATAGACCTGCATGAGCAGCGAACGCCGGCCGCTGTGAGCCACGAGGTCGGTCGTGCTGACCTTGCCGCGAATCGCCCCGAAGAAATGATTCCAACTCGTCCACTTGTAATACTGCTGCGTGTAAAACCGATACTTCTTCGGCTGGCTCCAGTCTTTCGGATAGCCGTCCTTCTTAACGTCTTCAAAGCCCGCGTTCGCGGCCAGCGACGGATTCAGCAATTCTTCGGACATGCTGAGGTCATCGATGTAAACCTGGGCGCCACCCTCGACTTTGACCGACACGACCTGCCCCATCTGGACGCCTTTGGCCTGACCCGCGGCGAACGCCACTTCGATCTCCTTCTTCGTCAGCACGACGTCGAGCCGCGCCCAACCGTCGCCGGTGGTCTTGTCTGCGGAAACTGACTTGCTCACGTTGCAGGACCTGACGGCAAGCACGACCCGTTTCTCTCCGCCGAGAGAACTGCTCCTGTACCAGACGGAGCCTCGCACCGTGGTGGCCAGTCGCACCGCAGGTTCAAACTTCGCCGCGCCAGCAGTAGGGTTCCCCCACCGCGAATCGCCTCCGGCATGCTTGCCTTTCGCGGCGACCTTGACCGCGCCGCGATCGATCGATCCATCGCCCTTGAACAGCAGACTCCGCCGACCCGAGTGCGCCACCCCGTCCGCATAGACCCAGGAGCCAGCCGGATTGCAGTAATCGGGCTTAAGGTCAGAAATGTTAAACGCCCAGTCGCCCATGAAGGCAAGCACATGCCCCTCTGCATTATTGTGGTGGCGATCCAGTTCAAAACTCGGATTGCTGATGAAATTGCCAGCGAGCAGCGCCGGTGGCTCGGCATGCGATGGGTTGGTTGCTGCCAGCCACGGCAGGAGCAGGCTGATCAACAATCGGGCAAGTTTTTCTCTCATGGGTTGTGTTGTCTCAGGGAGATGAGGGGAGATGGGATGACTGACGGGAATTCTGATTTTCAAGCAAGCCGAGTCTAACCAAGAAAATTTGGAGAATCAAGAGAGTGAAAAGCGGCAGCCCGCAGTTGCGGATCGGAATTTCAGATCCCCTCAACAGTAACACCCCACGACTCATCTTGACCTTTCAGAATTGTATTTCAGGGTCGTTTGATTAATCCAAACGGCAATCAGGATCAGCCCACCTCGGACAATCAGTTGCACATCGTGCTGGATATTCAGTAGCGTCATTCCATTGCGCATGACGCCGATGAAGAGCAGGCCGACGAGGGTTCCCCAGACGCGTCCGGATCCGCCGAACAGAGATGTCCCACCGATGATCACCGCAGCGATTACGTCCAACTCCATTCCCAAGGCGGCAGTCGGTATGCCTGAGCCGATCCGTGCAGCCAGCAGGATTCCGGCAAGGTAGGCCAACATGCCGTTGATAGCCAGGACCCAAACGCGAATTCTCCAGACGTCAATGCCGGATAGTCGCGCTGCCTCGGCATTACCTCCAACGGCATAGACCGAACGACCGAACGTTGTGTAGTTCATCAAAAAGTGAACACTCATGAAGACGACCAGGAAAATAAGTGCGGGGACCGGGACACCCAGGATGTCACCACTCCCGAGAAATGTAATCCCGGGGGGCAGATTGACGGGAAAACCCTCCGTGACGTACTGGGCGGTGCCGCGCAGCCCGGTCAACAGGGCTAAGGTTGTTATAAAACAAGGGACTTGAAACAGGTTGCGCATCGTGGCAGTGAAAACGCCCATGGCGAAACCTGCCGCAAGGGTTGTCAGCACGGCTAATGGTAGGCTGACGGAAAGCCAGATACCCTTGTCACCGCATTTGTCAATGATCACGGCCGTCAGGCAGCCGGCCAGAGCGGCTGCCGAACCGACACTCAAATCGATCTCGGCCGAGATTATCACCATCGTCATGCCGAAGGCAATCACGCCAATAATGGAGACCTGGCGCAGCACATTGAGCAGGTTGATCGTGGTCCGAAAGCTTGGTTCGAAATACGATAACGCGATGCACATCACGATGAGGATGATCAACATCGACTCGCGGGCCAGGTGGCTTCGCAACGTTCTCGTACTGCGTATCGGTGATGACGGGGTGCTCATTATTGCTCCATGCACAAGGTGATCAAATCGGATAGTTCCAACCCCTGTGGATCGACCTCTGTCACAAGGCGTCCGGCACGCATCACCAAAATCCGGCTACAGACTTCGACGAGCTCTTCCAATTCACTGGAAACGACAATCGCGCTGATCCCCTGTCGACTCAGCTGCCAGATTAACTTGAATATCTGTTGTCGCGATTGCACGTCCACGCCTCGCGTCGGTTCATCCAGGAGCATGACAAGCGGCTGCGTATTGAGCCAATTGCCGACCACAACCTTTTGCTGATTCCCTCCACTCAGAACCGACACAGGAGTTGTGATATCGGCGACATCGATTCGAAGATCGTCAATCGTCCTTTCCACGACCGCGCGCTGTCGTTCGTGCCAGATCAGACCCCGTAATGAAATACGGCCCAGCCCTGCCAGGCAAATATTGTCGCGCGTGCTGAGCAGTTGCACCAACGCTTGTTCTTTGCGGTTCTCGGGCGTCAGGCCGAGCCCCGCTCGTTTCATCACCACCGGCGATGGTCGACGGATGAGCTTGTCCGCCAATTCGATCCGACCACGATCGATGGGATCGGCCCCAAAGATCGACATTAACAGGGAAGTCCGACCCGAGCCGACCATTCCCGCCAGTCCCAGCACTTCGCCGCGATTGAGCGTGAAACTGACGTCCTCAAATCGACCGCGCCGCGAGAGGTGGCTCACACGCATCACCGTTTTGTTGCTCACCGTTTCGTTAGCCGGTCGCTGCTGAGGTAACCACTGCCCAAACATCATGTCGGCAATCGTCCGTGGTGTGGCTTCCGTCATGGGGATCGAACCGATAAGATTTCCATCACGCAGTACGGACACCGTGTCGACAATCTCCCGCAGTTCCTGTAAGCGATGCGAGATGTAAATGATCGCCACTCCGCCGCTTGCCAGCTTCCGGATCAAGCGAAACAAGGATTGGCATTCATGATGTGCGAGCGCTGAGGTCGGTTCGTCGAACATCAGAACCTTGGGACGAAATGACATCGCCTTGGCAATTTCAACCAGTTGCTGCTGTGCCACGCCAAGAAACCGGACTTGCTGTTTCACATCAAGAGAGACGCCTAGTTCTTCGAGCACCTCGTGAGCTTGCCGGTACACAGATGGCCAATCGATTGTGAATCGGCACAGGCCAAACAGACTCTGCACGCGGGGCAGTCTGCCAAATAGGATGTTTTCGGCCACGGTCAGTTCGGGGATCAGGCTCATTTCCTGGTAAACCGTGGCGATGCCGTTTTGAAAGGCATGTTTCGGCGAGCGCAGAACGACTGTCCGCCCGTCGATCTCAATGGATCCGGCGGTCGGCTGCGTAGCACCGGAGAGAACCTTGATCAATGTCGATTTTCCAGCGCCATTTTTTCCCAAGAGTGCCTGAACGCGACCTGGCTCGAAAGCGATCGAAACGTCGTTCAGGGCGACGGTGCCGGGATACACTTTACGGATGTGGATGGCTTTCAGCGTAGCGCCGACCATATTGGGCCCTATTCCGCCAATTGCTTTAATTGCTCGCGGATCTTCTCAACCTCCTCTGGTTTATTCCGGGTATAAAGGGTGCCGGTTAGGATTTTTTCTTTCTCAACGGGTTCGCCCTCCAGTACCTTCACGGCCGTCTCCAGGGCGGAGTAGCCCATCTCGAAAGGCTTCTGGGCCGTTACCGCCTGCAGCACGTTGTCGTCGTCTAGCAGAAATTCGGCAAGTTGCTCACTGATATCCGTACCAAAGACGACGACCTGGCCGGCCTTACCTGTGTTGCGAACCGCCCGAACGGCCCCAACCGTGCCCCCTTCGTTTGCCGCCCAGATGATGTCTAATTCCGGGTTCCCGCCAAGGATCGTTTCTACAATATCGGTTGCCATGTCGGCTAACCAGGCATCCTGTTTGGTAACGATTTTTACACCCGGCATGTCTTCGATCTGCTGCACGAATCCGCTGGGTCGCAGCGGACCCAATTCGAGCGACTGGCTGATGTACTGAATGACTGCGATATTGGCCTTGCCGTCCAGTTTTTCTTCAATATATCGGCGGGCCTCCTCGCCGGTGCTTGTGCCGAGCCCAACCTGGTCACTGACAATGGTGCAATCTGGAAAGTCCGCTCCCAACGCCAAGTCATAGACGATGATTTTGATCCCCGCGTCGTGAGCCCTCCTCAAGGCGTTCACCGATCCTGTCTGACTTTTAGGTGGTACCAACAGCGCATCGACGCTCTTGGCAATGTACGCATCCACAAGGGTCAACTCCCGGTCGATCTTGCCTTGCGAGTTATCCACCAGCAGTTTGACATTGTATTTCTTAGCGGCAGCCCGCATACCTGCCTCGTTAAGTCGATAAAACTGATCCCCTTGAAGCAGGATGGCCGCAATTTGGTATTTTGACGGGGGTGAATTGTCCTGGGTGGAACAACCAAAGAGGACTACCGCACCCAGGAACAAGAGTAGAACGGCGGCGCCGGGCGCCACCATCCGACAAGCTCCAACTTTCGCTGCCATCCGGTTGTCGACGTCGCTAGTAGATTCCATGTACCTTATTCGCACGCACGCAGGGGGCTTAGTTAAGGGTAGCCGAACACCCGGATTCTAATCGAAAGGGGCGATCTAGTACCATGGGACACAGAAGCCCCGGGGCCATCGGCGCCAAGCTTCGATACGTAGAAACCGTCAGGCTGGAGAAAATTTTTCCTTGTGCCATCAATCAAAAAACGACTTCGCATACTCTGCTGATAAAGCGCGCATACAAGTACCTTCTCCATTCGTACAATTCCCTGGACAAAGCTGATCCTTAGCAATTGATATAACCATTTAGCAGTTAGCCCCCAGGGCCTGGAAACCCACACGCGCAATGCGGCCGCAGACGGCACCAACAGGCAGCGCGAAAGTACGGGCCCTGCTTCCAGGCCACGGTCTATTGCGCTGCAGTGTGCCTCTGCCGCGTTGAACACGCACTTCGTTCTTCGCCGCCGAACGGTGTTCAATCCTTCCGTTCCCAATCCGGCCTGCCAATTGCTAGACACCGATTTTCTCTGTGTGTATGCTGACGTTGTGCTGGTAGAATAGGCAAGGTGTTCAGCAAGACGCCTATCAGTTTATGAGACTCTACCCTCGCAGAGCGTTTGTTGTTTGGTGAACACCTGAAATTCAATTTTAAACAGTCCAGGATCCCTGACCCGTTCCAGTTGGGGTAGTACAGAATACGAAATTGGAATTCATTCCGTTGTGGTGCTGGTCCAATCGACATCAGGAAACACGCCGTGAATTTTTGTTCAGAAACGGTTCAGCCACGATGAAGGCAATCTCAGGCGTCTTAGAATTGTTGATGCATCGGTGGGCACCAATCGCAATCGTGTGGATCCTTGTCACTGCCGCCGGTAACGCCGCCGGGCAATCGGTTGAACGAGGAACTCCCGACGCGCCATGGTGGTCGTTTGTGTCTCCACAACGCCCGCGGCCCGTTGCATGGAAAGAATCGAGCAACTGGTCGCGAAATCCGCTTGATACTTTTGTTTTCTTTCGCTTGCGGGAAGAGGGTCTGCAACCATCCGCGGAGGCCGAAAAGTCGACACTGATCCGACGCGTTACACTCGATCTGACCGGGTTGCCGCCGACCCTACGGGAAGTGGATGACTTCTTAGCGGACAACTCACCTGTCGCCTACGATCGGCTGATCGATCGGTTGCTTTGCTCACCACGCTACGGTGAGCAGATGGCAGTGGCCTGGTTGGACGCAGCACGGTATGCCGACACCAATGGTTTTGAGGTGGACAACGGCCGTGACATGTGGCTATGGCGTGATTGGGTGATTCATGCGTTCAACCAAAACATGTACTTTGATCAGTTTACGGTTGAACAACTGGCCGGTGATCTGCTGCCGGAAGCGACGCTCGATCAAAAGATCGCCACCGGCTTCAATCGGAACCATCGCATCAACCATGAGGGAGGGATCATTCCGGAGGAGTTTCGTGTCGAATATGTCGTGGATCGCCTCGACACCACAGCCACGATCTGGATGGGTCTGACCGTCGCCTGCGCCCGATGTCACGACCACAAGTACGACCCGATCTCCCAGCGGGAGTTTTACGAGCTGTTCGCCTTTTTCAACAACGTGCCCGAAAAGGGTAAGGACGGGGGGAACGGGAATGCAATGCCACTGGTCACGCCGGTGGTGGAGGTACAACAACAGCTGGACCAGATCGATCGCCAGCTGGCGGTTGCCCGGACCGAATCAGGCGAGGCGTGGGCTGACGCGATCAAGGCACTGTTCCAACAGAAGGAAGAATTAGTCAAGGACGTCTCCACGACCATGGTAATGCAGGAAATGGACCAGCCTCGAGGTACCTTCGTGCTGACCCGGGGTGAGTACGAGCAAATTGGCGAGCCAGTCTCGCCGGATGTCCCGCGTAGCCTGCCGTCTTGGCCGAGCGGCTTGCCCAGAAATCGTCTCGGTTTGGCCAAGTGGCTGATGGATCCATCCCATCCTCTCACAGCGAGAGTCACGATGAACCGATTCTGGCAACATTTTTTCGGCACTGGCCTCGTGCCGACAGCCGAAGACTTCGGCACCCAGGGACAGTTGCCGTCGCACCCTCTCCTGCTCGACTGTCTAGCCAAAGATTTTCAGCGCGGCGATTGGAACGTCAAGCGGATGCTGAAGGTTATTGTGAGTAGCGCTACGTACCGGCAATTGTCGACGGTTTCCCCGCAACTTCTTGCACGTGATCCAAACAATCGGCTGTTAGCGCGCGGACCCCGCGTGCGGCTGCCGGCCGAGACGATCCGTGACCAGGCGCTGGCCATCAGCGGGCTGCTGGTCCAGCGGATTGGCGGACCGTCCGTGAAACCCTACCAGCCACCGGGTTTGTGGCAGGAGGTGGCCTACGGTGGTAGCTACACAGCGCAGAAATACGAACAGGATCGAGGCGCTAATTTGTATCGTCGAAGTCTGTACACGTTTTGGAAACGGGCCGTTCCACCACCGTCATTGGCGACGTTTGACGCTCCCAGCCGGGAAACTTGCACGGTCAGTCGCTCGCGAACCAACACGCCACTGCAGGCCTTGGTATTGTTGAACGACCCGACCTATGTGGAAGCTTCTCGCGTCCTTGCTCAACACGTTTTAAGTGCAGGGGGAGAAACTCCGACAGATCGTATCCGCTTTGCATTTCGTTGCGCGACGTCGCGCGTTCCCGGACATGACGAGCTTGCCATTCTCGTCAACGGGCTGACCTGGCATCTGGAACAATTTGCCGCCGACCCCGACGGGGCGCGGAAGCTCGTCACGGTTGGGGAAACCCCTGTCGACGACCGGCTGAATGTGGTCGAACTGGCGGCGTATACCACGATATCGAGCCTGCTCCTCAATTTGGATGAATGCATTGTCAAGCAGTAGGAGGACTGTCATCCCACCATTTTCAACCAATCTCAGCCGCCGACAATTCCTGGGTAGTGCCGGGATCAATCTCGGGGGGCCGGCATTAGCATGTTTGTTGAACCAGTATCTCGACGCTGCGACTACGGGGAAATCACCCCCAGCGCAGAGGTTGGACCAACTGCCGAATGATGCGCCGCGCGCCAAGCGGGTGATTTGCCTTTGTCAGACCGGCGCGCCGTCGCAGGTCGATCTGTTCGATTACAAACCGAGGTTGAAATCGTTGCACGGGACGCAGATTCCCGATTCCGTCCGTGATGGCCAGCGGTTGACGGAATTCACCTCTGGCCAGGTAAAGCTGCCAATCGCGGCGCCTTCGGTTTCCTTCACACAACGTGGCCAGTGCGGTCGATGGATCAGTGATCTGTTGCCATACACGGCAGGCGTCGTCGACCAGTTGTGCTTCGTCAATAGCGTTCATACCGAGGCGATCAATCACGATCCGGCATTGACCATGATCCAAACCGGCAGCCAGCGACCCGGGCGGGCCAGCTTAGGAGCCTGGGTATCCTATGGGTTGGGCAGTGAAAACTATGATCTTCCTACGTTTGTCGTCATGATTTCACAGAACAGTAACGGTGCGAACGCACAGCCTTTGTACGACCGATTGTGGGGCAGCGGATTTTTGCCGTCGAAGCATCAAGGAGTCAAATTTCGGTCGATGGGGGACCCGGTGATGTTCCTTAACAATCCACCCGGAGTTGTCGCCCGCACGCGGCGCCGCTTGCTCAATGATCTGGCAGAAATTAATCGAATGAGACTGGCATCGGTTGGCGACCCGGAAATCGCGGCCCGGATTACCCAGTATGAGTTGGCTTTTCGCATGCAGACGTCGGTTCCCGAACTACTGGATACCTCTGGGGAACCCGAATCGATCTATCAATTGTATGGTCCCGATTCGCGACGGCCGGGCACCTTCGCCGCCAACTGCTTGCTGGCGCGGCGAATGGTGGAACGGGGTGTCCGACTTGTCCAGTTGTACCATCGTGGATGGGATCACCACAGCAATCTGCCGGCAGGTATATTATCCCAATGTCGAGATACAGACCAAGGATCGGCCGCGCTCATTCGGGACTTGCAGCAGCGCGGCCTGTTGGAAGACACGTTGGTGATTTGGGGCGGCGAGTTTGGACGAACGGTTTTTTCTCAAGGAAAAATGACGGCTACCAATTACGGTCGAGATCACCATCCACGCTGCTTTACGGTTTGGCTTGCGGGCGCCGGGCTCCGCCCCGGTTTTTCGTATGGAAAGACAGATGATTTTTCCTACAACGTAGTGGAGAATCCCGTACACGTGCACGATCTGAATGCCACGATTCTCCACTGCCTGGGCCTTGATCACACCCAACTGACATTCAAATTTCAGGGACGGCGGCACCGGTTGACAGATGTTGGGGGGAAAATAATTCGGGACCTTTTCGCCTAATCGAGCGGTGGGTGTTCTGCGTTCCACGACTCGACGTCGCAAGTTGTTCACAGCAGCGAAGTTGAAGTCCGGCTGAGTTTTTTTGACCCGGTGATCTTTGTTCCCTGGAGCAAAGGGGCTTGTGTTCTTTTGTACACTAAAAGCAATTAAATCAACGAAACCTTTGAGGATCTGTGGAGTTTAATGTGTGCTGAACTCTTTCGGGCCCTCCCGCTGCAATCAGATCATCTGAGGGCAGTCTATCATGAAGCGATTTCCAAGGCAGGATTTATCGGGTTTGCCTGGATCAGAAGCCAAGTTTCGTCACTGGCCGGAAACGTTCAAGAGACGATCGCCGCGATTGACTACGTGAAGAATTTAAAGAACGTGGACGTTGAGTGATTGGCGGTCATCGGTTTTTCTCGGGGAGGACTGTTGGCTATCATGGCACCAGTTTGAGGAAAAAAATGATAAATAGACGCGAGATGATTCAGCGAGCTGCGTTCACCGCGGCTGCGATAACGACGCCGGGTTTGTTTGCGGAAGAGCTGACGAAAACGGCGTTCCAAACCGAAGGGCCGTTCTATCCCAACAAGTTGCCGCTTGACACAGACAACGACCTATTGATCATTAACGACTCGATCACTCCCGCCATTGGCGAGGTTACTCATCTGACTGGCCGTGTCTTCAGTCTCTCAGGCGAGCCTGTCCGCAACGCGCTGGTCGAGATTTGGCAAGTTGACAACAACGGCGTGTACATTCACACCGAAGCCCGCGGCCAAGAGGAACTCGACGGGAACTTCCAAGGCTTCGGACGGTTTCTAACGAACAGCAAAGGCGAGTATTACTTCCGAACGATCAAGCCAGTTCAGTACGGTCCGCGAACCGCGCATATCCACCTCGCGGTGAAGCAAGGTCCCAAGCGAATGTTGACCACGCAGATCTACACCAAAGGCGATCCGCGGAACAAACGAGACAGAATTCTGAATTCAGTCACTGACCCAATAGCCCGCGACATGTTGATCGCCGAATACAAACCTCTCGCCGGTTCCAAGACTGGCGAGTTGGCTGTGAATTTCGACGTCGTCATCGGGGCAACTCCCGAAGACCCGAAACAGAACGAAGGCCGAAGCGGCCCACGTCGTCGAAGACCTACTCGGCGGCAATGATCTCAGTTTCACCAAAGCGCTCAATGACCAATCCACGGGGAACTAATCAATGAACTGGAAGATAAGAAATACTCGTCTGCTCGGCTTCGCATCGGCTATCGTGTTGGCCGGAGTGTGCGGTCAGCCCGTCAATGCCCAGCTCGCTCCGCCGACCGGACCGTCTTACGGTGGTAGCGTTCCGGACAGCAAGAAGGTCGTTTCCGGAATCACGTGGTATGGCATGCTGCAAGATGGCTTAGATGAAGCGAAGCGAACAGGAAAGCCGATTCTCTTCATCACCGCAGCAGCGCAATGTGGCAGTGTGCCAGGCATGTGGTGACCGGGCAAACAGAACATGGACAGGAGTTTCCTGTCCGACGAACAACTCATCAAGGTATCGCGCGACTTTGTGTGCATTCGCACGGCAACCTATGAGGACAAAACTGAGGCGATCTTTCTAAAGTCAACGTTCCTGCGCCGAGCTGGCGGCGATCTGCGTAACTTTGGTTTTTGCATTTTGTCCCCTGACGGGAAGCGGCAACTTCGACGCAGCAATCGTGGCCCGAATTTCGTCTACGCGAATTCGAAAGAAATGGCAGGCGACTTGCGTCAGATCGCCAAGCAATATTCAGCAAAGGTGACGGGCAAAGAATCGAATCCGGCGGTTCCACAAATGAAAAGCGTTCGCTTGGGAATCAATGTGGCAAGTTGTGATGGCTTGCCAAGTGTCGTTGTCGCGGGCAAGAAGCAAAGCGAGGTCGACCGGCTGAACAAGAAGCTCAGTGCAGTCATCTGGAACGAGGAACTGGCCGGCAAGTTCATTTACGCCTCGACGACGAATCTCAACGACCTGAATATTGTCGCCGGGGCGAAAGCGAAGGCAGGAATCCTGATCATTAAACCCGATGCATACGGCATGAAGGGCGAGTTGATCGATGCAATCGACGCGGACGTTTCCAACGAGAGTCTCAAGGCCGCGCTGGCTTTCGCCGCGAACACCTTCATCCGAAATTCCAAAAGCCACGGAACTCACGTACGCACCGGCCGCCGCACCGGCCAAATCTGGGAGACAGAGGTCCCAGTGCCCGATCGCACTCGTTCATTTAATCGAGGCTCCAACGGCCGAGGAAGTCGCAGTAGAAAATGAAATGTTCATTTTCGTGCGCGTGCCCGGCTTTTAGGTGCCATTCGTCTAAAAGACAGGGCACTTTTCGATTCGCTGTCACCTCAAGTGTCCAGAAAGGGGCTGGAGCCAAAAGTGGTAGGACTACCACTTTCAGCAACCTTTCCGGCCACGCTGCCAAGGTGAAGCAGGTACGCTAAGTCGTGCGTTTGGCCGAACTTAATAAAGTACACCCCAGAGG
>CAUZBP010000068.1:0-24804 GCA_963578105.1 Planctomycetota bacterium | reverse complement strand
CGTGAACCCTGTTGCCGTGAACCCTGTTGCCGTGAACCCTGTTGCCGTGAACCCTGTTGCCGTGAACCCTGTTGCCGTGAACCCTGTTGCCGTGAACCCTGTTGCCGTGAACCCTGTTGCCGTGAACAGTGAGGCGTGCGAATTCTCACCTGGCCCTCGTAAGCATCACCGAGAATTCTGATCTTTCCCGACAATGTCAAACCCGCGCCAAGCGACTTTTCCGGCCATTTCGGCCGTCAGGGGCCACGCGTGCGTATGCTCTGCACTCGCTACCCACTTGCGTCGATTTTCTTCCGTGTCAAAAACCAGCTCCATCTGATAATTGAATTCAGTCGTCGCCGCTTCTATTTCTTGCGCTGTCTGTTCCGGGAAAAGGCGCAACAGGTTGGAACGCAAATAACCGTCCTGCTTTCGCAAAGCGGGCACATAGGACTCGGTGTAATTTCTCTCAAAATCTGCGGCAAGCTGCGGGGCCACCTGAAAATAGATCTGCAGCAACATCGGCTGAGATGATGAAGTCTTCTCCTTGGAGCACGCATCACGCGGGGCGGAAATGGCCAGCCCCACGGCACCACTCCAGGCAGCAGCTTGCATCATTTGTCGTCGAGTAACAGTCATCCGGCTCTCTCTCCTGATAAGAGTTTCATGAATAATTCACGTGAAATTCGACATGCCGCACCACCAGCGGCGGCCTCACGCGCTTGTCTCGTTTCAGTAACTGTACATTGATCCGATGTTCTCCTTGCGCCACCTGCCCGGGGCGAAGCGTCCAGACCAGTGACGCATGCTCAGCGACGTCGGAAGGATCGTCCGGATCCTCCCGGGCAGCGTAGCGTACTACTGGCTCGCCAAGCGCCTTACCATCCAGGTTGACCTGAATCCTGTCTGCGGAAGACAAGTGTTCCAACACAATTTGCAGCTCAACCCGTTTCAACAGACCCGCCGTAGCGTAACGTGCAACGTCATCGTGGACAGGCACATGAAAACTGGGCCCTTCGTTCGTCAACGTCGGGTACAACTTCACGGGAGTCTCACCGAAAATGCGATCATTCAGATCGGCCCCCGACCAGTCGTGACCCGGTTCGCGCAGGTGGCGATGAACGGCGGCAAAAATCTTGTCAGTCCTTTCCAGCGTTTTTTCCGCGCCGACCTGAGTCAGCAAATCACGCCGGGTTCTTTCATTGGCGTGCCAGTTAAAGACGTACATGCCATCGGCTCCACGCCGCCAATAACCGGCCGCCGTACCGCGCACCCAGGCTCGTTGAAACTCTCGATCCGGTACCAATCCATAGTGCTCGCCCCAAAATCCGCTGTCGAAACCCGTGTAGAATTGGACGGGAGTCCCCTCGACCAATTCTTGAAATTTCTCGACCTGAATGCCGGGATCGGTCCCTGCCCCGCCACCGGCGATGATGACATCGCACAACCCTTCCTTGATCCATGTTTTCAAGTCGTAACCGATCCGGTCGCAGGACTCCAGCGTGGTGGCCACTCGCACGGCGACGTAGAAAGGCCGGCCCCGCTGGCGAGCCAAGTCGTTCGCCCGCTGCCTTACAGCACGCTGCAGGTCGGTCAGAGCGTAACGCAAGCGATAAGCTTCATCCGCGGGCAAATGGAACCCGTGCCGTTGCCAATCCAGTTCCACGCCGTCCCAGTCGGCCAGATCCATGGCCTCGCGAATGTATTGAAAGCGATGCTCACGCACCTCGGGAATGGCCATGTTCCACGAAGCGGCAAACCACTCCGGGGCCTGTTCGGAACCCAAACACCACTCCGGGTGTTCCCTGCGCAGTTGCGTCATACCCTCCATCCGGGCGTCGGCAAAGTCGTTCAACTGCAGGCCATGCAAGTGGTTGTCGTTCACGCGGATTGAAGCATAAACATCGATGCCAAGCTCACGCCCCCGGTGCACCATGGCCTGATAGGGATTCTCCCCACGTCGGAGCATGGCACGAACATTTTCGATATGCCGCATGCTCCCGGCCGAACTGTAAGTGCGGTCCTGGTCATCACCGGCCATGGGAATTAACTTGGAATTCCAATTCGCTTCATGCTCACCCACGCAATAGAACAGAGCCCCCACTTGAGTGTCTTTCAGCGGAGCAAACGTCTTCTGCAAAAACTGATCCAGTGTTTGTGGGTAGTCAGAATACCCGTGGGGTGCTCCATCCCAGTTGTAGATGATCCCGTAACGACGCGGCACCACGCTTTCTTTCTCCGCCCGAGTCGTCGTCACATTGCCCAAAGCCCACGCGGCACCCAGACCGGCTCCGACTCCATGGGACAAAAACTCTCTACGACTATGCAGCATTGACCTGGTCCTCTCGATAGGATCAAGAACTTCTGAAAATTTCTGGCAGACAGACGCCACCTGCCGATATCCGTCCCACTCAAATATCGCGTCGGGCTTTTACAAAATCAAGTTCGCTGACCGTCCCGTCGTTGAATTCTTGCCTCGGGACACGGTCTTTTTTAGCGTCACAAGAGCCGTTTGGCCAGAAAATTCCCAGATCCCCCACCATCCGTCTCGGGCCTCGGAGCAACCCGGTCAAGACAAAAAATTGAACATCCGACATCACAGGGGCACCTTGTGCCTGCCACTGCAGCTTGGAACCAAGGGGAAGATAGCTTGCCACCGGTTCTATTGAAGTGCCTAATATTCCCAGACGATTCCGGAATAGAGATTCACACCCGGTTGATAAACACCGAAGTTCGCAATCCCAGTCGTGCTACCGACCGTTTGAGTGAACTGGTGAGGATCCAAATGCTCCTGATAAAACCGGTCAAAGATGTTCTCTACGCCCAACGTGAACAGTACATTCTCCGTCAGCTGAGCGTAGGCGCGCAAGTCGAACAGCGTAAAGCCGGGAGTGGTTTGTTCGAACAATGACTGGGAGACTCGATCCTGGTCGTCGACGATGCGGGCGGAGAATTCCACGGCCCAAAGCGGATTTTGACTCGGTTCGTGAAGCCGCACTCCCACGCGACTGTTCCAGGGAAAGATCGCCGGTAACGGTTCATCCCGAACGTGGTTCTTGCCCTCTACATACCAGGAAGTGGCAAAGGCGGTGACCCGACATGTCAGGTCCACTTCGCCGTACATTTCAAAACCCTTCAAAGTACCCAATGAGTCGTTGACCGCATTGAACACGTTAAATGTCTGCACAAACACTCGTTGATACGTGATGTAGTCATCAATCCAGGTGTAGTAACCACTCAAGCCGCCACGGACATTCTGGTACTCAAAATCGAGTCCCGCATCAACCTGCCACATCCGTTCCGGCCGGAGATTGGGGTCGCCTTGGACTCCCGTGAATACGAACTGTGGTAACGTGGAAACGAAGGGACCGTTGGCATAGAGTTCGGTCATCGTCGGCATCCGCATGGCAAACCCGGCTCCGGTGGACGCGGTCCAGTGGCAGCCCAGTTCGTATTCGGCAGTGACAAATCCGGATCCCAGGTCAAACGACTGGTCGAAACTGGTACCAAACTGCTGTTCTAAATCGTCAGGATTTCCGTCCGCGTCGGGATCTCCGATGGGAAAAGCATTCGTGAAGCCCCAGTCGGCCCGCCCACCCCCTCGAACCTTCAGGCGACCTGTCAGCGGTACATCCGCTTCGACATACACACCGGGATTCGCCAAATAAGAGCGGGGAATGGAACGATTCCGCGGGAAACCGAAGAGCGGGGAGACGAAAGGTGGAATCGCAGCGCCAAATTCATTGAGTTCCTGTTTGAGGTACCGCAAGTCGGTCCCCAACGTCAGCTGAGAAGATTCAACGTCGCCCCATGTCGCAGAAAAATTGTAACCAGCGCTGGAGGCATCAACGTCCGTAAAGAACATCAGTGACCTGCCGGTGAAAAAGAAATCTTCCAGCAGTGGTATCTGCCGACGTTTCCCAGTCCCCTGCGCGTTGCCTGCAAAGCGAGTGCGGTTGAACCACCCTTCCAGTTCTACCCGGTCACAAAATCGTGGACATTCGTTAATGTAAGTCAGTTCGAAGGCATCGGTGACCAGAAAGTCAAAGTCGAAAATCTGACCGGGAAACTCCACATCGCTTTGGTCAAGTCGCAAGTAAGTGAAATCGATGTGTTGGTGTGGAGTTGGATCCCACCCCAATGCCAGGTCCCAGTCTTTGGAGTGGTAACTGGACGGCATCTGGGACATTTCGACCGGACCCGAATCGAGTCCTGTCTGGTAATCGCTGCCAGCCCGATCACCATATCCCAGACGAAAACCCCAGTTCGACGCCCCGCTCCTCACGGTTTGGCGACCGTACCACTGGTCACCGTTCTGTTTCCAGTTCAAACTTGTTTCGCCGTGGCTTTCATAACCGTTCGCGTATCGAGGTGCTTGCCGGAGTTGAACATCATAGAAGCTCAGGGCCGGACCAAGCCGCGCCGTGTAAGGTCCTTTGATCACCAACACATCTTCCACCAGACGCGAATCAATCTTGCTCATCAAGGTATCCAGGTCCTGACGGGCCGGAAACCAATAAGACCCGGCTCCTGCTTGTTGTCCGACTTGTTTTCCACGGGCCACGTTGTAGGTGACAATCGGTGTCCGGTGCTCCGAACCGACCCCCAGAATCGCGTTGGATCGGCTCAGTAAATCCCCGATGTCACTGGTGGAAAGAATGCTGGATTCCAAACCCAGTACAAAGTCGCTACTGGGTCCCCGGCCAAACGCCCGTCGAGTGGTACTCAGCTGATTCAGAATACTGGCCTGACTCACGGTGAACACGGTTGACAATTCGGTGGATCGAAGTGCGACGGTGGGAGCCTGTTCCAAGCTGGGATCGATATCAGGTTGTGGCTGCATTCTCTTCATGGCCACCGCGGGAATGACAGATTCGTCCAAAAACCCCAAAACATTGTCGTCGGCTTGAGAACCAGACATGTCACTCAACATGAACTCGATGGTTTCGTTCTCCGGCAACACAGTGGCTGAGGAGCCCGTGTCATCGTCCCACGCCCACACCGCAGTGAGGACTGAGCTTTCCGACATCAATGCAGAACCCAATACCAGGATCCACATCAACACGCGTTTCGATAAACGCATCGCGACCTCCGCGAGACCTTTGACTCGAGTGGTTGAAATCGTTGGCAAAAGACGGACACCTTACAGGTCACGTTAACTATCGTGCCCTTCGTGACAACATCTCCTATCCCCATAATTCGTATAATCGTTCTCACGAGAATCAATCCGGTTCGTGCATGCCGTACATCCCCGTCAGACGATACAACCGTTCAAACCGGTAAAGTCGTTCAAAAACCTGTAGATGCTTGCAGCAAGCTGGCAAAAACAGGTTGCCAGGCGATGAGAAACAGCAAGCACTTGCGGACCACGAGCCGCCCGGTGGGTCATCCACACGGCACACCTACCCTGGACCGAACTGATAAGCGGTCAGAGAACTTCACAGGAGACGTTTTAGTCTCGTGCAGTCTGTCGCTTGCGGGCCCGAAGAAAGATTACTCCCCAGGCCAGAACACCCCATCCTGCCAGCACTCCGCCGGTGGGCTCAGGCACCGCAACCGGTGCACAATCACCGTACCCCAACGGGTTGAAGTTGGAAGCCAGCAGGTTGTAGTCAGTCAGGTCAACATCACCGTCATCGTCGAAATTGCCGCTATTCCAGACCAACCCGTCGCCTGAGGGACTGAAATTTTCCGCCAACACGCTGAAATCGTTGAGATCCACATCCACATCCAGATCAATGTCCCCTTCGAGTGCCTGAATCGCCTGAATGTCGCCGGACGTAATCACGAATTTGACAATGACACCTTGCTCTTCCAGGTTATGGCTGACACTGACAAACTCACCCGAGGTCGCCGCACCGACGTCCAAAATCTGATACGTGTCGCCGGGCACACCGGGCGCGGGCCCAAACGACGGTGTAAACCCCTCATCGAATTGTACTTCCAAGTTGCCGCCGAGCGCAGCACTGCCATTGACAATCAATTGGTCATGGCCACCTGTGACTCCAGCACCCGCGTTTCCTTCCACTTCAATCAATAAGGTGCTCGACGAATCCTCAACCTGGTAATCATCAACGGTCAACGTCGAGACGCTGTTTCCAGGGCTCAGTGTTCCACCTGACTGGGTCAACAAGCCCGGGATTTCACCGCTGCCGCCCAGCACTCCTTCGACCAGATGCACCACGCCACCGTAGCTGTTGGTAGATTCCTGCCCGCTAAAACTCAGGGTACCCGGTCCTACCTTTGTCAACGTTTGGCCCCGCAAATCCACTGTATTTAAAAACAGTGACGAAAGAGCATCAACATCGACCAGGGTGGGATCGATCAGAGACACTGGTGCCGTAATGAAGTGAGTGCCTGCAACTACTGTGATACGAGGATTGAACGAGTCGCTGGTTGCCTGCAAGCTCATCCCATTCGGTCCATCAATAATGTAACTGGATTGCGCGTTATCCAGTGCGATGGAATTGATGGTGATCGGCCAGTCGATCTTGACGATGCCTCCCGGAACGGACTGATCAAACAACACGAAACTGTCTCGACCATCGGGAACCTGGCCATCGCCCCAGTTCAAACTGTTATTCCAGGAGTTGTCATCTCCCCCATTACCCCAGATGATTGGCGGAGGCAACACGGACAACTCGACAGAGGTATTGTCGAGATAACCATTCTGGAAAATGTTCTTGTTCAAAAATTGTAGCCTTGCCTCCAGATTGCGGGTGCTGCGCGGCAGGAGGAAAGAAAAATCCTCGCCCACACCACGCGTTTCCCAACTGCCGGGCACGTCATCGAGATAGTCGACATTTGATTGTTTCCCTAAAAAACTTGCACTGACTCCTACCGTGCCCGCTCCGTAGGCCGACAACACCGGTCCAGCACGTAAGCCCCAAAGTTCGGCATTAAAATCAGCAAGTAAAGTCCCGTAGACCCTGCCGTCGTCGATGTCCGCTGCATAATTGGACACATCGACGATTTGACGGACTCTGGCAGGGTCCGTACTTAAATCAGACACCTGCAACATGCCGGTCCCCTCGTTGGGTACCACAACCTGCACCTCACCAAAAAGAAGATCGGCGGTACTCCAGGCCAGCCAGCGATTCAGTGCCCTGTCGTTGTAGGGTAACAGGGGCTGACTTCCATAATTAAACCCCGGATCGGTCAGCAAATTGCCCGATCGGGAGGCGTCCGCTTGAGTCAGCCGAACCAGAAAAGGGAGAATGGCGATCGCCAGGATCGCCGCAGCGATTTCGCTTGGACGAAACTCGCGCTTGACGCGGAAAAACGTGAATGCGGTTTGGCCCCTTGTGAAACGCCTCATTCGCATCACCACCGCGAATCAAGAATGGATGTTTGAGATCATCCGTCTGCATGAAAAACAAGCGCGCTCCCTGCCCGGAGGATTATACTTAGCCGAAAACCGACCTTCAAGGCGCCAATTATAATCGTCACAAACATATCCGTAGTTTGTGGTTATATCCCACGTTAGATTCTCGTCCCACTTGGTAGATGGTACGTTCCCTGAATGCTGGGCGCCCCTCTATGATCTGCAACCACTGTTGAGAAACGGTTACTTGAGCCCCCTCTCCATCGCACCCTCGAGTCCAAGCGGTCAATCTGCAGGCTGAGCGAGTACCCCCGGTCCAGAGTAGCCTCGTGGCAATCCTTCCTGAGGACCAGGACACTCTAAAAACGTTCCGTCACTTGAACTTAGAGACAACCAAGCTGGGCAGTGTCGAGGCCGCCTACAACTGATTTTGTGGCCGCAGACCAAGGACTCCCGGCAAACTCAGGCAGTCCAATTGGCGTCGGGTCGGACCGGTTATCTGGCCGCCGGTTCGGCAGTTGGGCCGCAACGGTCTTCATGAGCGTCAAAAACCGGCAATCTCTCTAGAAAAGGCTCTAAAAGAAGTCAAAAAAGCTTTCCGGCGGTTTGCGATGGCGCAAGAGGGGCATTATAATTAAAAATAGACTGGATTCTGAATTTCCTTCCATCTCGATCCTCGACGAAAGGCCAAGGCATAATGCTTCTGAACAGTTCCGGCCTGGAGAATGGAAGCAGGCCGGTTCAGGAAAGTACGGTATGTGAAGGTAGCCAAGTAACGAGCGGGTATTGGAGCTGGTTAGGGCTACAAGGCAAACGGTGCCCTCTGCGCGACATTGTCGTGTTAGATGACGTTTTGAGCCAGGGAGAGTGCAACGAGTTCATCCAGCTGGCCGAGCAGAAGCAGTTTGCTGTCCCGGCTCAGTGTGAATCGTGTTCGGACCCCAACACATTAAAGAACTCGACCCGCGTCGATATTGCCAATCTGGATGACACGGCCGCTCAAATCTGGCATCGTATCCAAGATTATCTGCCCCCCCTAATATCCGATGAAGCGGACGTCGAATGGGAATTCATCGGACTGAACAATTTTTTGCGCGTGGCAAGGTACGAAGGCGCCGAGAGGCAGCAATTTGCCAAACACATTGATGGAATCAACCAAGATCTGGGAATGATGAAGCCCGCAACTTACCTGGGTAAAACTTTTCTTTCCCCGGATGATGGACAAGTCCAAACCATGTTGGGCCTGCACTTTTTCTTGAATGACGGAGCTCTGGATTTCAATGGCGGGCGGATGGTCTTCTATCGTGAAGACGAGGAGTGGGTGTCAGTTTCTCCAGTCGCGGGACGGTTGGTCATTTTCCGTCAGGGAGAAACCAATGGACTGTTACATTGTGGGGAAATGGTGGAATTGAAAGATGACGACGTGAATGCCGGACGGGACACCTTTGGGAAAAAATACGTCCTGCGGACGGATGCGATTTATCGCCAAACCGGGTGATGTACGAAGGCCTGTTTGGTGTTTCCAGCGAAAGACGGGTTCTGTTACACTGTCTTACGGGTTTCTTGAGGCTCTTGAATAGCAGGGCGGTCCAGCGAGAGTATTGAGCCCTCTCAGTCAAGTGAGTCCCTTGGCGACAAGCCCCAAAAGAACATCTCTCACGAGAGTTCCACAAGTCCTTTCATGTCTTGCGAGGCGGGATCAGAAAGAACCGGCCTCTGACCATTTTCCAGCCGCCTGCCGGTCGAGAAGATGCGGCAAAATCAACTGAATCGCATGGCACCCAGCTACGACATTGTCACTTCTGCCGAAAACAACCTCTACAATGCATGGCAAGCCATGCTCTTTCACTACTCTTGCCAGGAGTACGCGGGACAGACGCCGATCATCGTTGTACATGGCGACGGTCGGCAGTTAAGGCCCGGATTTCGGGAAATCCAGCGCACGGGTGGCCGCGTGCAGTATATGCGAAACTTTCGCCATGACGGCGGATTCGATTATCCCCCCCGCAATACAGCCGGCTCACTGTTTAGTGTGCGCAGCGACGCTGATTACGTGGTCCTATGCGATCCCGACATGATCTTTTTTCGTCCCCTGCCCATGGAGAAAATCTGCCTGGAGGAAAACGAAGTCAGTTTTGATGTTGTCCCCTATTTAAACATCAACCAGACCAACCGGGAGCTCCTGAGCAACGTTTGTCGTCGCGCGGGTGGCTCCCTCGAATTATTGAAGAACTCACCGATCAGCGGAGGTGTGCCTCACATTATGCCTGCGGCATTGCGGGAACCCCTGAGTCAACAATGGCTGCAGAACATGGAGTACTTCGAACCTGTAGCGTCTGCTAACAAATCCGGTGGTGTATTAATTGACTGGCACGCCACGATGTGGGCACTCATAATCGCCGTCCGGCAATTGAACTTGGAACCGGTGATGACAGAATTCTGTCTTTTGAACAAAGAAGGGCAGGGTGCATTTTCGCCGGAGTCCTCGTCGACGACGATGCTCCATTACTGTTTTGGAGACTCGGTGTTCGACAAGAAACGATATAGCCGGAACCCCGGTTTATGCGAAAAGGTCTGGCAGGCCGAAGCCCCCGAGGGAACGATCAACGGCGCCATATGCGCTCAACTGAGCGAAGCACGCGAGTACTATGCCAGTGCCAAAACGGTCAGCATTCAGGAAAATCGGCTTGTACCGGAAAAAAACCTCCCTGATCAAGTTGAAGTGCCCGACAACACGTTGCTGATGGTCACTCTGCGGGAGGAATTTGATCAGTACACTTCGTTGGTGGAGCCACTCAAAGGCGAAAAGGAACGAGACTGGTTTGTTCCCCAAGCCTACTTTTGTTTGCCATTGATCATGGGCAATCAACACGGCTTCATCGTAAAAAGTCTGTATGACTTCTGGGTCACATGGAAAGGTGGAGATTCACGTGCTGACGTGGTCATTCGAAAGAACATCGAAGACCAGAAGTTGTTCGACGTCCAGTTGATTACCTCGCACTTCGGAATGAGTACCTTTACGATTGGCAACCGGTGGACTTTCCGAACACCCAAAGGAATCAATCTGATGGTCGTTCCTCCTCCGAATTTTCACATTGACGGGATCGGTCATTTGACAGCAGTCATCGAAACAGACAATCTGCGACGGGATTTCACTTTCAACCTGCGAGTCACCAGGAAGAATGAAGAGATCTTTATCCCCAAAGGGTCACCCATCGGTTGTGTGCTGCCCTATCCACGTCATTTTATCGATCATTTCCAAACTCAATTAGCGTCCGATGTCTTAGATCCGGAAGTCGTCGAAAACGAAAGACTCACGATGCGATATCATGCGATGGAGAGAGGCCAGTATGACGTCAAGAACAAACACGGTGTTGGACGCCGATATACGATTGGGGAAGATGTCTATGGAAACAAGTTCTCCGATCACCAGACAACCTTAGATGCTACCGATGATCAACGTCCCGCCTTACCGAACAAACAAAAGGATGAACCGGAATCCGCTGATCACGAGGAGGAATGAGACGGATCTCCCGGCAATGATGAAAGGCGAGGAATGATGGACGAAATTAAAAACCTCACGGCGGTTCTCAATCGGTTCATTGAACTTCTACAAGTCGCCATCTGCAAACGATGTTGGACCAAATCACGAAACATCAAGGCCGCGTTCGCTCATCACGATGGTCACTTGCTGGAACAACTCTCGGCCGTCACCCACTGGAACCCCCAACCCTGGTTCGATGAACTGGATCATGGGCTCACCCACGGTCTCATGACCGCCTGCCTGGCGACTCACTATGCAGAACTCAACCCTCAGGCAATCGGCCGCATCGCCTTTCGCGAAAGCGATGGTCAGGTAGAACGCCTGCTGTCTTCCTGTATTCTTCACGATGTTGGCAGATTCAGTCACGGGAACCACAACCATGCGGCAAAGCTGCGTGAAATCTATCCGAAGCTTCTTCCGGTAACCTACGAACACGATGACCCCGGCCCCCAATTCGAAACGCACCCGCTGGTCCTGGCCGATCGGTCCGAATTGCTCCGCTTCAGTGACTGGAAAGAGTGGGTAGACCTGGAGAACCTGCCACCCCTGGTCCCACAAATCGATCGCTTTCGAAACTTTGCCTACAAACTGGCTCAGCCTGGTCCCTGGGCCCGCCATGGCTTCGAAGAGCCCCAGCAGTTGGGTGACGAATTCCCCGGCCAATTCGAACGGATGGGCGAACGCGGCACATTCTCGATTGAGGTCGATGAAAGCCCGTTCGGGCCCTGCATCTCAAGCCACGGCCAGAAGTTCGACAATTTTTACGGACTCATCCCGGTCAATCAGGTCGGGGCCTATTACTGTGACACGTTGCGCCGGGATCATTTGGCAGGACAAAATCCTGTTCCGGTTTCGCAATGGGCGTTCGTCTACGCAGAACCGCTGGAAAGCAATCCCTTTCGCGAACAGGTTGTGGACGCCTACTGTCGCGGGTTGGCAATTGCACCCGAGCACCTGGCAACAGCCTGGTGGCGTCTGACGGGAAAAATCCGGAGCACCATCTCCGTTCTCATCCCCCCGCTCTAGAAGACGCCCGGACAGAGTTGGCCTGAAGAGGCACAAATCGTATTCACTTCACTTCCAAGTCGGCAGCCCAGCGTTCGTACTCCTGCAGACAATCTTCAGCGCTGACAAACTTCTTCCAGACCAGCCGACCACAAAATCCGTACTCGGTGTTCGAGTCCACACGATTGACAACGTATTGAAAATCCCAGGCCGGTCGCGGGTGCGCCCGCAATTTGAACTTGAAGAGACTGAAGCGAATCTGGTCCCGCTCTGAAACCAGACGGTCGAACATCAGAATCAGTGTCATGCCATGTCGAGCGCGGCCGTAGTAAAAAGGTCTGGCAATCCGCGGCCAATCATACGACCAATGGTTAAGACGATGTCGCAGGTTGTCGTCATACGCCAGATCTTTTGCCAATAAGGCCCGATAACTTCCGCCACCATTCCAATCGGGATGAGCTTTCGGCGCGTTCGTTGAAATCCATTCTTCCGGTCCGTCAGCCGACTTATGCCCGCGAAAGTGAAGTGAAATATCTTCCACGTCGTTCATATAATTGGCAAAGAAGAACAGCGCGTAGCCGTGATTCCCGAACAGTGAAGCGTCGCGGGGCGTACAACGGAAGTCAAAATCAATGTAGTGTGGTGCCTTGACCGTGTAACGGAACGTGCTGGCAACCCGCCATGGACTGTCTTCCGGGCGCCGTGCGAGCGTGACCGAGTGACCGTCAGGCTCCTTGTGCAGCGTGTACTTACCGTGACGGGGTGTGTGCCTGTTGTTCGGGTTTTCGTGGCCGGAGATGATATGTTCGAAATTCAAGCCGGCTGACGCTCCGAGTTCCTCGGGGTCATAGGCGTCATAATGGGGGGCCGCTGCGACGTTCATCAACGTATCAATACCGCTTAGCTGCGCTGGATCTGAATTGTCTCGAAACATCACCGACAAGTCGCCGCGCTTCACGGAAACCGTTCCCGTTTCTTCGTGTCGTGCACAGGCAGGAATGAGCACGAGGAACAGCAGCGCCGTTCTGGGGCGAAAGGGGAGCCACGAAAACAATTTAAAAGAAAATACCATAGAACAACCCGCTCGAGACCGGCGCATCAGGCTACTGCAACGCCTAGGAATTCAATCTCCAACAATCCACCGGACCAGGTCTTGCCATCAGACGTTTCGCTTCCGGGTTTACTTTCGAGTTGCTAAAAACTCCACCAAGTCACGCAACTCGATCGGCGACAAATCTTTGACCAGATCCCCGGGCATCGCCGATTGTCCAACCGTGCGTTGTTCAATGGTATCGGCTGGCAAAGAGATCACCTTGCCTTGGGGTGTGATGATCTTTAACTGTTGATCGTCCTCGCTTTGCACAATGCCCGAGATAACTTTTCCATCCGCAGTCTCAATAACAACCGTTTCGTATCCTTTGGCAATTTTTTTGTTGGGCAACTGGAGCGATTCCAGCAATTCCTGTCGCGACAATCGCGCCCCGATTTTTGTTACATCCGGCCCAATGACGCCACCGACCCCGTCTATCCGATGACAGCGAACACACTGCAGGGAGGTGTGCTGAGAGTACAACACGGCTCCCCGTTGCGAATTTCCACCGTAGAGCAACATCGGGTTAACCGATTCCTGATGCAGGCCGGAATGGTGTTCTTCGAATTGAGACAGCCGGGTTCGCAGCACAGGGCTGCGTACCTCGCGCAACGCCTCGATAACATCCAACTGAAGTTCCGCAGGAACCATTCCTGCTTCCAGTTTCTCCAGCCACGCGGAAAGCAACTCCTGTGCCTGGCTGTCATTGATCGACGCCAGCGTCAGCAGCGCAGCTTGTCGCTCGACAACGGAATCTCCCTCCAGTGCATCACGAAGTACACGGATCGCGTGAGCCGGATCGTTCGTGGCCAAGATACGTGCCCCGGCTGCCCTTAACCGGGGATCCTGATCCGATAAGGCAAGACTGATGGCCTTCGGGAGTTGCGGATCTTCGAATTCTTCCATCAGGCCCAGTGCCTCGATGCGGGTCGCTGAAACCCTGGTCGAGTCGGCAATCCAGGCAGCAAAGTCTGTGTCAATTGTTTGTATCTTCCAGGCCCGGGCCAATCGAATCGCCTCGTGTTGAAGCGTGCTATTGGAGTCTTCAAGAATGGTGGATACCTCCGGAGCGAGCATGGTTTTCAACTCGCTGATGGACCTACTGGGTAGTGGACGGTGACTTCCCAGGACGCGATCAAGCGACGATGGATGTTCCCAGTCGACCAGCGCTCCAATGGCCTCAACACGCATGCTGAGAGAATTGTCAGGTTGCGTTGCAAAGTGGATCAGAGACCGAGCTTGTTCGACTCCACCCAGGCGAAAATTAGCGTTGATGACCCGCCGCAACAGCGGTTCATTCTGGCCTCCCCGCTCAAGCAGTGCAGCCAGTTGAGGCATCGACGAATTGAGCGGAATGTCGTGGATAGCTCGTGCAGCTTCGGTGACAATCGCGTCGTCGGGATCATGGAGAAATCTGGCGATGCGGGGATCTCGAAGGCGTCGCCAGGCCAACAGAACGGCCAGCCGCACACTACGATCGGAGTCCGCGTGGACCAGCAGCCCATCTGCATCCTCGATCATGGCAAGCCCCATCACACCCGCATGCCGCAGGAAAGCGTCTCGATCATTATTCTCGCGCAACATTTCAACGAGGGGCAGTATCGCCGGCTTGTACTGACATTGACCCAAAGCGTTAGCCGCAAAGAAACGTACACGCGGACTCACATCCCGCAATCGTTCCAGAAGCAACTCGGCAGCCTCCGTGTAGCGACTCTCTCCCAACACTTTGGCCACTTGAGCCCGTACTTCGTCATCGTCATCGTCCAACAAAGAAACCAGAGTCTTCAGAGCAGCACGATCGCTGTCACCGAGCATACCCAGCCCCCAAATCGCATGCAGCCGCGCCAACCGATGATTTTCATGCAGTGCGACTTGAGCCAGGGCGTCCAGGGCAACACCTCCCCGGTCCGCCAACGCAAATTGGGCCCGTTGGCGTACACGCAAATCTTCGTGCTGCAGTAATCCCACCAGTTCTTCGCTACTTCTCTGAGAAAAACCTTCCCGGAATAAGCTGGCTGTCTGCCGTCGCAGGTCACTGTCCTGCCGTTTCGAATCGACGAACGTGTAGATGCGTCCTCCTCCCGAGGCCCGCCAGCCGCCCACCCAGTCGGAGACATACATCTTTCCGTCGTAGCCAAACTCGACGTCCGTCGGAACCATATTGGTCACAAAATTACTTTGCTGCAGCAGTTCAAACCCGGCACCCTGCGGGGCAAGCGAAAAGGTTCGAATCCCGCTTTCCTGAGGCGTGACCGCAAAATCACAGAGGAAAAAATGATCCTGGTAGCGTTCAGGCAGCCCCAGCCCCGGGTAGTAAGCCAAACCCGCGGGACCGATGGCGAGATGAGCAATCGGCGGGACAATCCAGGCAGCCTGATCTTTGTCTCTCAGGTACCACAACTTGTCCATGTGCCATGGCCCGGGGTTGTAACTGCCGGCAATGGTCTCAAAAGACATTTGCCAACCGCTGTTACCGCCGGGAACAACGTAAACCAGGCGCGGGCTGTCGCCCACATCCGCATTGTTATCGACAGTGAACAGATTCCCGTGTTGATCAAACGCCAAATCATGGGGGTTACGTAAACCACGCGCATACACTTCCAGTTCAGAACCGTCGGAATTGCAACGGAAGACAGCTCCCACACCGGGATCATGAAGTGTCTCACCCTCCTGTGTGGTCACGTGGTATCCGTGATCACCGACCGAGAAATAAAGCTTACCGTCAAATCCCCACGTCAATCCGTGGAGATCATGCGCCAACGAATTACAGACACCAAAGCCATCATGTAGTACGGTTCGATCCTCCGCTCGCCCGTCATCATCATGGTCTTCCAGAACCCACAGTCTGGGCATACAGGCGTAGTAGACTTTTCCGTCACGAGCCATCAGTCCGGCCCCTGTCCCCTCCTCGGGGCGGTTGTAACCCTCGGAAAACACCGTCACGTGATCTGCGCGACCATCTCCATCACTGTCTTCAAGACGCCGGACTCGTTCTGAATGCTCGGTATGCCAGGCCATTCCGCCGGGGACTTTGTGTTGCCATTTTTGATACATCTTGAGACGATCTTCGACGGTTTGACAGGCCAGATCATCCAACAACCAGAATTCACGGCCACGATGAGCCAAACGGATTAAACGGTCCCAGCGGAACGTTTCAGCCACCCACACACGCTGTTTTTCGTCAAGACAGATCGCAGCCGGATTGGCTACCAGTGGTTCGGCGGCAAACAGTTTCACGTCCAAACCGTCGGCGACCTGAAATCCCAATATCTCTTTTTCTCCGACCCGGCTTGCCGTTGCCACGCGGCCGGCAAGATCCGTAGCTCCCATCTGGTCAAGTAACTGCAACGGAATGGATCGCGTTGCGATCTTGTTCCCACCCGACTCAAAAAAAAGTGATAAAATCGCGTGGGGCGATCCGGGATAGGTTTTCAACTCCTCTCCCGATTCGCTACTCCAGGCCTTGATGTTACCCTCCAAACCGGACGTCATGAGGATGTTGGAACTCGAAGAAAAAGCCAATGCGAAGCAGCGATGTCCCTCACCGCTCAACGAAGCTCGTGCTGCACCGCTCTCCAGATCCCAAAGCGTTACTGTGTCGTCGTCGTTCACTGCCGCCAGGGTCCGACTGTCGGGCGAAAAGACGAGCGCGAGGGCCGATCCATGTTCGGATTGGAATACCTGGCGCTGGGCGCCCGTTTCGACGTCCCAGATTTTGATCGTGCCATTCACGCTTGCCGAAGCAATGAACCTGCCACGACGATCAAAAGCCAGCACCTGCACCGCCGATGTATGCCCGCTCAATGCCCGTGATTCGGTATCGCCACTCAAATCCCACACCCGGACCGTCCTGTCTTCTCCCGCAGAGGCCAGCATCCGTCCAGGCGGTGCAAACACAACCGAATTGATCGGGGCGGTGTGCCCTCGCAGACGCTTCAGTTCCCGGCCTTGATGGACTTCCCAAAGACGCACCTCCTGGTCCTGACCAGCCGATGCCAAAACCACACCACTGGGGGAAAAAGTGACGCAATGAACTGGTCCCGTGTGGCCAACCAGCCGCAGTGGTTCTTGTTCGATACCACGGTCCCGCGCCCAGAGCAGGACGTCCTGGCCACGAAACGCCGAAGCGATGATGTGGCCGGCGGGAGAAAAGGCCGCCCGCTGACAGACGGAAGCAGAATACCTGTGCGTCCCTTCGCTGGTCTCACCCTGCGGAGGACCCACGTCCGCACCCGCACCGGGCACCGTCGGGGTCGAACCGCCCGGGGAAGTGGTGTTGTCTGGTGACGGAAGCGGAGCATCCGCCAGAGACACATACTTCCAATACAGCCCGAAACCAATTGCCAAGAAGATCAGCAGCGTAGCGGCCAGCAGAATCCTGACCGCAACTGGTCCTGGACGACTGAAGGCGTCCAGCGGACAGCCACAGGCGGGACATTCCACAGCTCCACTTAAAACGGTCGCGTGGCAATCGGGACAAGTTCGTTCGTCAATGTTTACTTTTGATCCCATCTCGATGAGAGTACTGATTGCCTTTCAACCACATGCGTCTGCCAACCGGTCAACAGGAACGAACACGAAATTATCGTATTCCTGCTCAGTCCCCCTGCCCTTGAGAAACGATGACATCACATCGTCCCCAAGACCAATTTTACCTTGGAGAAGACAAGTGGGATCTACCAGTTTGTTTGTGATTCTCGTACCAGGACGCTATGGCGGGCGCCAATTGTTCGGCAATTCGTGCGTTCGCCAGACCGGTAGGGTGTAACTCGTCCAGATAAACCTCGTTCACAGAGTGTTCTTTACACAACTTCCTCATCAGTCCCATGAGATTTACAATCGGGACCGACTCGGTTTCGCAAAATTCCAACAGCGTCCGCTGAGTGGGGGAACTCTTGATGGGACCCTGGCGGAGGGCCTGCACCCTCCAAATCCAGGCCATGCAGATCAACCCAATATCCTGGTTGTCAGTCACCGCTTTGACTTGCCGTAAAACCTGTCGAAACTCCTCGGCACTCAACCTCGGCCGAGCGATCAGGTTCTGTGGACGTCGACGCAACTTCGACCATGTGAACTGACATAAACGGCTTTCCGTGAAGGGACTCGGAGGCCGAATCGACGTGAGATAACGAAGATGCTCGAAATCACTCAGGTTATCCCACATGGACCGTTCGTTGTTGCCAAAACAAACCAGCACCAAGTCAGGATCATAACTGATCCCGTCGCGAACAAGGCTGCGTATTCCTTGGAAGATGGTGTACCCGGGCACTCCGGCATTGATCGCTTCGACCGACTTTCCGGGGAGCAACGTGTGCAACTCTTCTTCGACCTGATCGACAAACGTCTCATGAATGGGCAGGCCGAACCCGAACGTGCAAGAGTCTCCTAAGCACAAAACGCGGATCTCGTTGTCAGGCTTGCGCAGAGGAATTTCGTGGTCTTCACGCAGTCGCTGATGATTGGAAATGACCCGCCACGTCCGTTTGCCACTGGGCGTGATCGTCTGATCCGGCGCAAACCGCCAGAACAATTCCGGATCGGGTTCCATTTTTTCAAAGAATTTTCCAATTCCATCCTCTTGAAAGACACTGGCGCCCTGTTGAAACCGGATCGGTACACTGGGCTTGTAGGCCAAGCGACATACCACTTCTCCCACCGCAACGGCTACGGACAACGATCCCAGAACCGCCACCAGACGGAACATCCAGCGTCGCCCATGAGCGGTCCGCTGCTGCGGTTTACTACTATCTTTCTGCGACATCGGTCACCATTTAGCCAAGCGGGTTCATTCGCATGGCCCTTGTCAGCGCTACGTCAATACTGCCGTTCCATTTTTGTTCGCGCCCAACTTACTGGAGCAGGAACTTCAGTCTCAAGCCCACTTTATCTTTTGCTACACCACACGCTGGAGTCAACAGGCACGAAAGTGACAGGGATTGCAGGTGGGAAACAACCCAGGTTCAGCACAGTCAACTGTTGTCTCACGGTTGTTCACTCACCCATGGCCGATGCAATACAAGTAGTGATCCGTGCGCAGAAAAATCTGGCCTTCACAGATCACCGGACTCGCAAACCCGCCATCCCCCAAGTCGTTCTTGGAAACCAATTCAAATTTTTCTCCTGCCTTGAAAACAAACAGCTGACCATCTTCAAGCGGCAGGTAGACATGACCTGCCGCCAGCACAGGAGAAGCACTGACGTTGCCACCCAGCCGTTTTTTCCACAATTGTCTGCCCGTACTGATTGCTAAACAAGTGACGAACCCCTCGTCATCAACGACCAGAATACGATCATCAACGATCAAAGGCGACGGCACGTTTGCCTTCACGCGATTCTCCCACACCACGTGGGACCGGGACACATTACCTTTTCCGTCAGCCCGGATACAAATCGTACCGTTCAAAGTCGAGGCAAAAACAAATGGTTCGTACCAGGCAATGGTTCCCACGGTGCTCCGCGCATTGGCCCGACTGCGCCACACCGGCTGGCCGTTCAGCGGATTGTAGCTCGTCACTTCCCCCTGCCCACTGAGTAACAGCTGCTCTGAGTTGGCCAAACGCGCCATCACCGGTGACCCGTAACTGCCTCCCCTCTTGCGGGGTGTCTGCCAGACAATTTCACCGGTCGCCACATCCAATCCCGTCAGAAAACTCTTCTCGAGGTGGTCGCCAGCGAGAATCACCAGCGACTTGTACACCAGCGGAGACGAGCCGTACCCATGTTCAGATTGAAATGATGTAACACGTGTCTGCCAGAGGATTCGGCCGTCCAAGTCAGTTGCAGTCAGCCACAACCCGCCGTCCACAATAAACGGTACAAAAATGCGTTGGCCGTCGCAGGCAACTGTCGAAGATGCATAGGAGTTCTTTTTACTCTTATTCATCAAGCCGCCACGATGGATTTCCGTATTCCAGATCAGGCTTCCCGTCTCAGAATGGACGCAGACAAGTGACAAGACTTGCTGCTCCTCATCTGCCGTGGGAAGGAAAATGCGATCCCCCCACACAACCGGCGTGGCATGGCCCCTGCCTGGCACTTCCGTTTTCCAAATGATGTTCTTTTTTTCATCCCACGTGACCGGCGGTGCATCCCCCACGGCCGTGTTGTTGTAGCCAGGCCCCCGCCAGGTTGGCCAATTCCCGGCAGCTGACGCAAGCCCGGGCAGACCTTTCTCCGGAGACTCTACCGAGCGAAAAATTCCAAACGCCACGAAGATCAATCCCACTACGACAAACAGGACCATCGCAGGCACAAACCAGGGTTTGATCTTCATCCGCCACATGTTTTCCGGGAGGACATGCTGACAGTGTGGGCACTGCCGCGCTCGCTTGGAAATCGGTTTGTCGCATGCAGGACACGGACGCAGACGAGGGTTTGAATTCATGCCGTTGGTGGGGAAAGATACATGGCCAACAGGAAATTTAGTAAGGCAGAAGTTGAGAAACAACCAACCTGTTCAAACCGATATCGACTGCGTCGCCCGATCGCTGTCTGGAGAAAGGCGACGATGGCTGGTTGCCGATCTGACTGATGGGAATTCCCCTGTCTTTAACCTATCCTGCTGCGCGTAAAATTTCAAGCATTCGGGCGATGTGCCGTCGATTCTGAAGCAAGTGCGAAGACTGACAACTGACGAACCGGTACCTTGCAAACAAGCGCCATATTCCGTTCATCAGAAAGCATCCCTGTTACCATGTCGTCACCTGCGGATTGTTGAACGGTACGCCGCCAGACCGGAGACGACTCCCTTCACGAAAGAACATCCGCTGGAACAAAGGTGGGTTCAGACGGAGGGTCTGAGGATGTTGCAGCAGCCAGCCCGGCGGGAGACGCAGATATTACCTCCGGACTACAAATAGTTCCTCCCCCGGCAATCAGTTCTGAGATAAACTTTAGGTGGATAAGACTGCTTGTTGTTCAACGCGGAACCACCGGTAGTTGCCGCAAAATCGTTGCATCTGTCGTGGCGAATCGAAGACCCGCGGGTGCGATTCACTGTATAACAACAATACCGAGCAATTCGTTTCAATACCCAAACCAGTGGCTTCCGAAAACTGTGCTGCCGAGCTTGAGGACACACACCGTCCCCGGCAACAAAAGTCAAGGCTGCCAACCCGGACGAATCATCCAGCAGCGAAAACGGCCGATGCACACAACAACCCGTCATAAGCACAAGGCTGTGACCCTGCCGATCTTTGCCACGCTCATGCTCAGCGTGTTCCTTGCGCCACACTTGGCAGCCGAAGAACCGGCTGAATTTCCCACCGTCACCAACAGCCCGAACTTCACGGAAACGCCAATTTCAGCCAGCGAGGCCTTGCAAAGCATCCAGCTACCAGACGGGTTTCAGGTCACATTGTTTGCCGCCGAACCGGACCTGCGACAACCGATTGCCATGACCACCGATGAACGGGGACGACTGTGGGTCGCGGAAAACTACACCTATTCCGAACTGGCTGTCAACTTTTCACAGCATTTTCGTGACCGAATCGTAATCCTGGAAGATACTGATGGTGATGGCCGCTTCGATCACCGCAAAATTTTCTGGGACCAGGGCCGGAAGCTGACAAGTGTTGCAATTGGTTTCGGTGGCGTGTGGGTGCTGTGCGCACCACAACTTCTGTTCATCCCCGACAGCGACCGTGACGACATTCCCGACGGCGACCCGATCGTCATCCTCGACGGATGGAACGATGGCGTCATACGACACAACATTGTCAACGGCCTTCGCTGGGGGCCCGATGGTTGGCTTTACGGCCGGCATGGCATCGACGCCATGTCCCAGGTCGGCAAACCGGGCAGCCCTCCGTCAGCACGCGTCAAACTCAGCTGCTCGATCTGGCGTTACCATCCGGTCCGCAAGGTGTTTGAGGTGGTGGCCGAGGGCACAACAAACCCCTGGGGCCTGGATTACGACGAGCACGGCCAACTGTTTTTTGTCAACACGGTGATCGGTCACCTGTGGCACCTGGTTCCCGGTGCACATTACCGGCGCATGTACGGAGCCGATCAAAATGCTCATGTCTACAAGTTGATGGCCCAGTGTGCGGATCATTTCCATTGGGGCAAGGGTGAGACCTTGTACAATGTGAGCGATCCGTCTCCGGAAGCCTCCGGAGGCCATGTCCACTCCGGCTTGATGATTTACCTGGGGGACAACTTTCCCGACCGCTATCGCAACAAACTTTTTACTGTCAACCTTGTCGGGCGTCGGGTGAACACGGACTGGATCGAGCGTCGCGGTTCGGGATACGTCGGTCGGCATGGAAAAAACTTTCTGATCTCCGGAGATCCGTGGTTCCGAGGGCTTGAACTCCTCTACGGTCCCGATGGCGGAGTATTTTTAGCAGACTGGTCGGATACAGGGGACTGTCACGACAACGACGGCGTGCATCGGAAGTCCGGTCGAATCTACAAGGTGACCTATGGCAAGCCGTCCCCCGCTCTTGCCAGCGACCTGTTCGCCTGCACGGATCTGGAACTGGTCAACTATCAGTATCACAAGAACGACTGGTACGCCCGCATCTCCCGACGGCTGTTGCAAGAACGCGCCTCTCAAGGGATCCTCTCGAGTGATACTCGCGACACCTTGTTTCACGCGTATGAGCAGCAGGCTAATATTCCCCACAAACTTCGGCTGCTCTGGTGCCTGTATGGAACCGGCAGTCTGGACGATCAGTGGCTGCAAACCCAACTTCGGCACCCGAACGAACACATTCGTGTGTGGGCCATCCGTTTGCTTGCAGATTCCAAAGATGTTTCTCCATCGGTCCTGTCACAACTGGTGCAAATGGCGGACGACCCCTCGGGCCTGGTCCGTTTGTTCCTTGCTTCGACGTTGCAGCGGATACCCTTGGAACAGCGGTGGGAATTGGCATCCCGTTTAGTGGCTCAAGGCAAAAATTCCAATGACGATTCCCTGGAGTTGATGATCTGGTACGGCATCGAGTCAGCAGTCCCTGCGCACCCGGGGCCCGCCGTCGCCCTTGCCGAACAAAGCAGCCTGGAATTGATTCGGCGACACATTGCCCGCCGCCTTGCCGCGGATATCGACGCCAACCCTCAGGCCGTGGATGACTTACTGAAGGTCGTGATACGAACCGATCAGTCGAAAGTTCAACGTGACATCCTGCTTGGAATCAACGAAGCACTTCGTGGTCGCCGAAAGGCACCAACACCGGCGTCCTGGTCGCAAGTCGCCCCAACGATCACCAAGAATTCCGAACCGTCTGCTCAGCGTGCCGCGCGTGAACTGCGTGTCGTGTTCGGCGAGGGACGGGCGCTCAAGGAACTCGTGCAAATGGTAGTTCGGCAAGACACGGATCCCGAAAACCGTCGCGATGCATTACGAACCCTGGTTCAGTATCGGGCCAAAGACCTTGGCCCTTTTCTGCAAAAGTTCATTGGTCACAACTTGCTTTCGGCCATCGCGATCCGGGGGCTCGCGGCCTCCAACCTTCCCGCCACTCCTAAATTGATTCTGGACCACTACCCGCAACTTGATGACCAGGCCAGAGAGGCCGCCATCGGAACGCTGGCATCCCGCCGAACCTATGCTGCTATCCTGCTGCAAGCGATAAGACGGGGCTGGGTCAAGTCGGGCGATATTTCCGCGTACCATGCCCGTCAGATGCGCAGTTTTCATGATCCCCACATCAATCAGCAACTCAACGAACTCTGGGGTTCGGTTCGCCAGACATCGGAGGAGAAACGACAACAAATTACCCGTCTGAAGCGCACACTCACTGTGGATCGGCTCCGGCAAGCTGACCTATCCGCTGGACGGCAGTTGTTCGACAAAGTTTGCGCACGCTGCCATACGCTCTACGGTCGGGGCCACAACATCGGCCCGGATTTGACCGGTTCCAATCGAAACAACCTGGACTATCTGCTGGAGAACATCGTTGACCCCAGTGCCACAATGATCAAGGACTACAAAATGTCCTTGATCGCTCTGAACGACGGTCGAATCCTGACGGGAGTTGTCCTGGAAAAAAACGAACATACGCTGACACTTCAGACCCAGCAGGAGCAGTTGATTCTCAGTCGCCAGGACATCGAATCCCTGGTTCTCCAGGATGTTTCGCTCATGCCAGAGGGGTTGTTAAATTCACTCAAGAGTGACGAAATCCGCGACCTGGTTGCTTATCTCGCGGGCCGTTCACAAGCATCGTCTCCGCAGCAAGTACAACCGGCTCCGGAGCCTTGACGAAATAAAACCCGGGTCGTGGCAACGAACTGGAAATAAAAAGACGAATCAAAGAGAATAAGACGCATGGCTGAAACAACAATTTCGGACGTCCGCAACACCCTGTCGGAGCCGGGCTGCTGGACGCTGACTGCTGTTACCGACAGTACGAACCGCAAGCAACACCTGCGGGCTTTCATCTGCAGCGACGCTGTGGCGGGTGCTGCCGGCGGCCAGAAAGTCCAGCTACTCTCCCCTACCCATAAGAAACTGATTGAAGCCTCGCATGAGTAAAGATCATCCATTTTCTCGTCGTGGATTCGTGCTGGGCAGTGGTGCGGCCGCACTTGTGGGTTGTCAAAAACGTCCGGATGCCCAAGTCGTCGACCGCCCTGGACGGTCCAACCGTCCCCTGGTGGGCTGCATTGGTGCCGGCAGTCGTTGGAGCTCAGAGATTGCCGGGCAAGTGATGAAATACGCTGATGTCGCAGCCATCTGTGATGTCGATGGGAGCCACCGGAGGATGGCCCGGGCGAACGTGCTCAATCATCAAGCAAAACGAGCCCGGAACATCGAAGTGACCAGCCACGAGGACTATCGAGCAGTCCTCGATCGCAACGACATCGATGTCGTTGTCATCTGCACTCCTGAACACTGGCACACTAAGATCCTCA
>CAUZBP010000067.1:0-25276 GCA_963578105.1 Planctomycetota bacterium | reverse complement strand
AAATTACCAGAAGACCGTTACGGCGATGCTCTGGAGCTGGAACGTGCCCTGTCTGCCTGCTCCTGCTCAGGAGAGTGGGACACCCAAAAATCCGCCACCTGGTGGCATGACATTTGCTTCACCACGACAACCTCCAGCTAAGTTAAAGACTTACATGGAATTCTTGATACATATCGTTACGACTTCGATTGTGCTGTTGGTCATCTCAAAACTATTGAGAGGATTCGAAGTCGACAACTGGGTTACTGCTTTGATAGCCGCCCTGATCCTCGGTGTCCTGCACGCATTTCTGGAACCCTTTTCGATTCACGTCAGCCGATTCATTGCCGGGCTGCTGGCCAGCGCGGATCTCGCAAATACGTTGAAACATGCAATCCAACTGCTAATGATGCTCATCATCAATGCATTGTTTTTGAAACTCACATCAGTAATCGGCCCGGGGTTTCGTATCAGCAACTTTGGAAATGCCCTCCTTGCAGCACTACTTTTCGCGGTATCCAACTGGTTGATTGGGGAAGCATTCAATTTGCTGTAGACCAACCCGGTAGGTGTGGGGAGTGTTCCTCCAGCATGATGAGGCTTGAACATCCTATGGGGCTTCGCAGCATGTTGTTGCCACGGCTAAGCGAAGCAGTTGTAGTTTGAAAGAAAAAAGGGCAACCCAAAGGTTGCCCATGATCGCCATTTAGCAGGTCATCCTGCCAACTCACTGCTTGCCAGCGATGTGTTCCAGCGCCTCTTCGGCTGCCGCCCGCATTGCGGGATCGTCATCTTTTTGCGCGATCGCGGTCAATATAGGAACCGCCTTCTCTCCGGCCGCCTTGCAGGTAACCAGGGCTTCAATCGAATCGGCCCGCACATGGTGATCGGAACTATTCAGTCCACGGATTAGCGCCGGGAGCAGCTGGATCGCTACGGCCTTATCGTCAGGAGCGATCTGCGCCAAAGCCCAAGCGGCAGCCAGTGCATCAAAATCCTCTTCCTGCAACTCTGCGAGTAAACGCTGCCTGGCAGCCGAGGCTCCAGGACCAATCTTCCGCAACGCGTACAGGGCACTATGCCGTACCCGATCATCCTTGCTCGAGAGCGACTCGACCAGGGCCGCGGTGGCGGGGGCTGCATCCGGTCCGATGGCAGCCAGGGTAAATTGGACATCTGACTGGAAACCTGGATCATCGACCTGGAGGGCTTGAACCAGGCAGCCGACTGCGGCTTTCGCGTTGGGGCCCATTTTCTTCAAAACGCGCACGGCCAGTTTGCGTCTCTCGGAATTCTGGAGTCCTCTGCAGGCATACGGGATGGCCCGATCTCCAAGACTTACCAAGGCTTTGACAACGTTGGCTGAAACATGGGGATCGGGATCGTTGGCAAGGGCAACCAGTTTTGGGGCGACCGCTTCAGCGGGTGCGTCAAGCGTTGCCAGGGTGTGCGCTGCAGTCGTGCGAACCATTGGATCATCACTTGCCAGACCTTGAGTGAGATGATTAATCGCCTCTTTCATGTCCGCTTGATTATCGGGGTTGAGTTTTGCAAGCGACCAGGCCGCCACCATCTGCAAAAAGGGCTCTTTCATGGTCAGTGCGGCACGCAGAGCTGACTCCTGCCCCTTGGCTCCGATTGAGCCCAATGCGTAGGCAGCCGCGACTGGAACCGTCGTATCTTCTTTCAGTTCGAGCAAGGGTGCGATTTTGGGAGCGGCTGATTTCGCAGCCGGTCCAATACTGGCCAGGGCGAGCAACGCCTCGATCAAGACCTTAGAATGCGCCGTGTCGCCGAGCAACGCCGTCAGCCCTGGAACCGTCCCGGCTGCGTCGGGGCCAATTTCATGGATGGCAACGCAGGCAATGTATGCAGTCGCGGGTTGCTTCAGAGCCTGGTTCAACAGAGGTACCGCCCCTTCGCCAGTTTCGATGACAGCCTCGACGGCATGCATGATCACAGCATGGTCGTTGGACTTGAGCGCGCTTGCCAGGGCGCTCACAACAACCGCCGGATCAGGCTTCAAATTGCGCAAGGCTGCAACCGCTGCTCGGGCGACGTGTCCGTCTTCATCGGTGACTCGCTCCACCAGCGCATCAACGGTTGCTTCAGCTTTGTCGCCGATGCGACCCAGCGCGATGGCTGCATGAAACTGTACCGTTGAGTTTTTGTTGTACAGCAGCTTGATCAATCCCGGAACCGCTGACCTGGCTAATTCACCGTAGTCACCCACGGCACGTGCACTTCGCCAAACCACCTGGAGATCAGTGCTTTTGAACAGTTTCACCAGCTGCGGAACAACCAGCTCGGCGTCTTCTCGACGCTCGCCCAAGTCGTCAATCGCATGATACTGTTGCTGGCCATTTCCCTTGATTGCCACCTTCAGCAAATCCCCAATGCTCGCTTGCTGAGCTCCAGCCGAAGTCGATAGCAAACCAGTCACGAGACAAATCTTTAAAAGTCTGCTTACCTGGGTGCGAAGGAAATTTATGCTCATCAGTTACCGGCTCCGGGAATTGGTAAAGAGGGGGGGGGCCGCTCAAGCGGAGCGGTATGGATGTGAAGATCACCTGACTCTAGCTCAGATTATTATTGAGTTCACGGTTGATCTTCAGGACGAACCGAGTCATTTGATCCAGGATAGGGCCGGGATAAACGTCCTGTTGCTTGGCCATCATCTGCCGCCAGTCTCTGGAAGCCGTTTGGGCTGCTAAATAATCATCGCTGGTTAAATAGCCGTTTTTTGCTCGCTTGAGAAACAACTCGTCGAGCGTATCCCGGTACTGGTCGTACTGAGGTTGCGTCAAAACTTTTGGCCAGGTAATGGCCCCGGTGCTCCGATCGAACTCACTCGGGGTCAGTGGCTGGAGACGATTACGGGCAAGCGCCCGCTTGCGATGCTCGCCAATCTCATAATTTTTTTTTGCCAAGTGTTCGTTGTAGATGTCACGCCGCTCCCAGAACGCGTTGACTGACTTGATACTGTTGTCAATCCCCTTGGAGTAGGCATCCTGCATATTAATGGCCGCCTGAGAGTTGGAAAGGTTGCGATCCCCAGCTGATCGCATCATATCACTCGCACCACGAGCATAACTCTCGCCTGCCGTGGATGCATGGTAACTAAGCACCTGTGCGCGCGCCGCAGTGGCCCAGCCCAGGACAAATAGAATCGCAAAACCAGGGAAGAACTTCATCATCTTTCTCCGTATATTCTCCGACAAAACAAGCCAAGGAGTTTCACATTAACAGCCCAAACAACTGCTTGGTATACTAAACAAACGTACTGATCCAAGGGAGCCGTGGGGCTCCTTCTATCATACAACAATTCTGGTTACACCCCCCGTTTCCCGCGAACCACAACACGTAATGCCCTCACGATAATCCATGGGATGACGAAGTCCGACAACCGCTAAAACCGACCTCAGACCTTCCGTCACAGCCGGCTCGATGGTGCGGAACGTTGCAGCAAGACACCCGGAATTTGGAGCTTGTGTTGGATTTTCGAATTTGCCTTGGGGAGTTAAACTGTCACACCAGTTCAGCGATGTATTTCTCTTTGGCCAGTCGCCAAAAAACGACCAGAAACGCAGTCAGCGGAATTGCCAGAATCATCCCCATAATCCCTCCCAGGGCCGTCCCCCAAAAGAAAATGGCAAAAATGATCATTATCGGGTGCAAGCCGGTGCGTCCGCCCATGATCTTGGGCGTCAAGTAATACCCTTCGATCATTTGGACGATCAAGAAAACGACGATGACAAACGTCAGCGTGACTGGCCCTCCCCCTTCCTGGAAATAGGCCAACGGTAATGTGATCGCAATTCCCAAGATGCTACCCAAGTAGGGGATCACATTGAGAAACCCGAGCAGAAATCCCAGCAACAAACCATACTCCAGCCCGGCAATACTGAAACCAATGGCTAACAAAAGGCCTTGCAGGATTGCAATCACGATTTGTCCGCGGAAGAAAGCGACGAGGATGTGAACGAACTCGCGAGCCAGAAAGAAAACGTCGTTTCGTGTTTCTTCTTTTAAGAAAGGGAGATAATTCTCCAACCCGTTGACGGTCTTCCATCTTGAAATCAGGAAAAATGCAAAGTAGACAGGAGTCACGACCCAACTGAACAATGCAGCAACCCAGCCCGCCACACTGCTCCCCGCAGCCATCGAGGTGCTGGCAAAGAATTCGAGCCCCGTGGCAAATAAGGGCCCCTGCCCTCGCATGGCATGAACAATTTTCTGGCCAAGGGGATTCTTGTCCAAAAAATCGCGGACATCAGGCCAATGTTTTTCGAAACTTGTTACGAGTTGATTCCACCACACCGGAATTTGACCGACCAACTCCTGTATCTGCTCAACAATCAGCATTCCAAAAAATCCCAGAAAAATACCGACCGGGATCAACATGGAGAGAAACACCAATACAATCGCCACAGGCATGGGGATCCGTCGTGCCGAATGCAACCAGTCGTAATAGGGTTGGACGATCAAGGCTGCAACTGCGGCTACAGCAGGTGGGAGCAACACGTCAGAAAAAGTGCGGATAAAGAGTGCCAACCCGACAAAGAACACAAACAATACGGCGACAATCACCAACCCGGCCATGATTGTCAGCGAAGCGGCAATGGTTTGCTGTTGTCGTTCGCTAAGCTGCATGGGAATCAACCGGTAAGGGATGTACCATCTGCTGAACCCCAAGTGTTATCTTTGTCGAAGTGTTCAACAAGGGACATGTTTTGGAAAGGTGCCAGGCGAGGCAAGAATTCTTTAATAGCCCCTCCTGCGTGCTGCTGGGGGCCAGTACCGGGTTGGCACCAGTTGGAGACCAAATCTGCAGTCTTTTTTGCTGTAAGAATTCAACGAAGTAATCGCTGGAAATATCCGCACCGAGCTTGAGCACGGCCAACCAGGTCCGTTCCCTTCACGACTACCCAGATCAAGATCTGACGACCAGTCAAGCAGGATGCAGCGATTGGCGCCGTTCTGATCGCGGGAAAAGAAAATGACTCACCGACTCAAACGGCTGCATGGCACCCCATCGCACAGGCGGAGGTGCTCAAACAGGATCCGTGCCACTTCGCGAACCGTTTCATCATCGCGTTGGAGACCCTCGTGATTCGCATAAACCACCTTTTCACTGCAAACACCGTAAAGGCGGGAACTTTTTATAGCGACCACTCCATCCGACGGGCCCTCTCCCAAGGTCCAATCGCCAGCTCCCACGATTGAGTGAATTAGAATACCGGGTTTGTAAGGCAAACGATTCGTAGCGGCCAATAGAGGGCTATCGGGCTTTAGCAACTCAATACTGGTGGGGGCGTGGTTGATCAGGTCGCCACGAAACAAACCTGGATTATCCCTGGCCAGCTGTTCCCGGCGGGCTTTCTGTTGAGGTGTCTCTTTGACCAGTGCCGACCCCAGCCATCCGATCGGACGATTCGCCAAGTCAGATCCACAGTGCGGGGTACCGATGAAAATCAGGCTGGCCACGTCAACCGAAGGTAAAAAAAAGAAGGCTTGTTTGAGGTCTTGCCGGGTCGCCTGGTCGGTGATGACTGTATTGAATGGTTCTTTCGCGATGGCTTGCCACAACTCATTACCACTCGAGGTGGCCTGGAGTTTGGCAACGATGCCGCCCATACTGTGCCCAACCAGGACCATCTGCGAAAAGGCAGGATCTTGGCCACAAGGATCATAGATCTTGCGTATCGAGACCAATTGCTCGCGCAATTCAGCCGCGCTGGTCAAGAATGGATCTCCGGTTGTGTAGCGAAAGTCCCAAAACTGATACCGGTCCACGATTTCTGGCGTCGACCGTAAATCGTTTGCCATGTTTGCCCAGGTCAGCGGATCGGAAAGCAACCCGTGCACAAACACGACTGGGATTTTTCCCGGCTGGTAAGGCTCGATCATGTAGAGCCTATCCTCCTCGTCCGAGTTCCCTGGCCGGACAAACTCGGTCCACCACGAATCTCCCTGTTTTGAAACCTGGTACGCAATTGGTGCAGAGAGGTCTCGGGCAAGATCGACCGATCGTTCGCCAAGCTGGATCGTCGAAGCAGCACTCAGCGGATCGTAGAACTCAAGCCGAAAATCGCATGAATCACCATCGCCGCGCGGGCGCAGCAACACCGTGGCGGCGAACGGCGTAGCCTGCTTTTGGTAAGGAGCCGTATCCCGTGCGAGAATGACCAGGGGAACCCCCACCCCCGAAGCCGCATACCGTCGCGAGAGTTCTGCTGAGGTGTAATCGCCAACAGGCACGATAGAGCCAAGGTTCTCCGGTTTCCAGGAGAACCCGTAGTAAGAAACGGGAACGACTGTACCGTCACACAACTGAACTCCTTGCCGCGGGTCAAAGCGACCCGAGCTTGAGGCGGAGAGCACCAATTGCCGCAAGGCGGAGCGGTACAACTGACTTGCCCGGTGATGCGCACGTCCCTGGGAAGCCGAATGCATAAGCCACGTACTGGCTGCCGTCTCGAAATACGAGTCGATACATTGCGGGTCCCCATGGGCTTCCTCTTCGAGGGCCTCCGCATAGCTTGCCTCAGCCTCGATAAGATGGCTCGGGACGGGCCCGTCGACATGAGGCACCGTCAAACAGGCATTGGTCCAGGTATCTTGTGGAGAAATCAGTGAGCAACCACTGAACGCAACGAGCATCAACCCGCAGGGCAACCAGAACCGTGTCGCTATGTTTGAGCAGAACTCCACCGCTCGAATCTCCATCCGTGGCAACAGCAGGGGCCATCAAGAACGACCCTTCATGGCAAGGATTACCTGCAAATTGCTTCCAGGCAACGAAAGCTCTCCAGGGTTTCCCAACAATTCAGGCTGACCGCCCCGCTCAACCGGTGCTATCGTTGCAACTGTGTCCACTGGCAATAAAGCTGGGTGCAGAGGACCGCTTACAGATTGAGGTTCGCCCACCGATCTCAAAGGTAGCTACTCCTGTTGGTCTCTTCGGCAAGCCGTTCTGCACCCGTCGTGACCGCTTGTCGGCACCACGCACGTTCGCCAAGCGGTAGCTTAGTACCGCCAATCCTTGTTTATAACCACCAATTCATGGCAGTGTGGCAACGGAACCTTCCTGCGATTGCCGTCTCGACTGTCTCGACTATACTCAGAAGTGACATGTCAGGTATCCCAACTCGAACAACATGTCAGGTATCCCAACTCGAACAATACGTTCATCTCACCCATGATTACCGACGGCAAAACAAACTTCTTCTCATTGCTCAAAGGGAACTTCCGCTCGATCGCGGGCGTGGTCGTGCTGATCATCCTTGCCGAGTTCGCCACCGTTTACGATCACATCAATTTGCAACGCCCCATTTTTGAGGTTGCCGCACTCGGCCTGTTGGCGACTGCCCTGTCGATCTTCCTGGTGTTTCGGGTCAACGAGGCGTACGCTCGCTGGTGGGAAGCCCGCACGCTCTGGGGAGGGCTTGTCAACAGCAGCCGGAGTTTTGCGAGGCAAGCCACCACGCTTATTGGAACCAAGCCCGACCAGCGAGAAGCCGCCCGCGCGTTGCAACAGGAATTCGTTTACCGCCAAATCGCGTATGCAAATGCCCTCCGCATGAGCCTGCGTCGCGAGGAGGACTGGCAAAACCTGGCAAGTTTCCTGCCAGCAGGCGAACTTGACCTCCTGGAAAAAATGGCTAACAAACCGGCGCAATTATTGCAGACCCAGGGGCAACGCCTTGACGATGTACGAGAAGCGGGATTGCTAGACGGCTTTGGACACCGGATGCTTGATGCCACGCTCTCGGAAATCTGCAATCACCAGGGTGGCTGCGAACGGATCAAAAACACCGTCTTTCCCGATCGGGTGGCCTACTTTACACGAGCGGTGGCCTGGTTTCTGGCTGTCCTCATTCCCATCTGCGTTGTGGCAGCAAGTGAGGAAATCACTGTTATTGAACTGGTTGTGATACCCATCATGGTGCTTGTGTTCATCTTTACCGTACAGCTTGGTGCCGAGCTAAAAAATCCCTTTGAAAACAAGCCAAACGACACCCCGATGACCGCGATCTGTCGGACGATCGAAATTGACCTTCGACAACAACTGGGCGAAAAAGTAGTCCCGTCACCCCTGCAACCTGATAACGGAATCCTGTTGTAGTCAGGAATTTGCAACTGCACCTCAAGTCAAAACAGAAGTCCCTGCGTGTCGCGAGCAGACCTTTTCCAGGCTGGTCGCTGGCCCGCTGGAATTCACTGAGCGAAGTGTGTTCGCACGACATGTAGCAAAAGCAGATCGCAAACCAACTCCAGCAAACCAGTTTAACAAAAACACCCGGTCGCTTAGCTGCAACCGGGTGTCGTCTTGTAAACTGTAATGAACTGCCTAAGCAAACCTGCCGGAGGTTCAGGCTCAAGCTTTTACGAATCGGATTTCTGGGGCAGCGGCGCGTCGCGCAGAGCCAGCGAAAGCATGACCCATGTCCAGCCATTGAACAGCAATTCGACTCCAATCAGCACCCCAATAGCCCAGTCGGCACTCGAGGGAAACGAATCGTAAATGATGATCCCGATCAACAAAGTCAGGACACCGTTCAAAAGGGCCCAACCCCATTTTGGAAACCGCTCGATGAGCGCTACCACAATCCTGAATGCGCCCGCGACGATGAAGAATGCGGCCATAAATAAACTTAACAGATCCAATGATTCGACCGGCGTGTCACGAATTGCTATACCCGCAACAAGGTACAGGATGCCGATGAGAAGTTGCAGGAAGAATGCGCTCCATTTACCAGCCCAAAACGCACCGATAATCGTGAAAATTCCACCGACAATTAGAATGACACCTAAAACAAGGATAGTCCATAAGGAGGACAACGAGGGAGAAGCAAGTGCCGCAACACCTCCCACAATAAGGAGAATTCCCAATGCAAGAAACCATCCCCAATGATTCTTAATATGGGTCAACTCATGTTCGATAAGTTTGTCTGCTGACGTTATCGTTTGGGTGTTCTCTTTCGCCATTTTCTTTCTCCTTGAACTGAAATCATTGCCAAATTATTTTCAACCTTCCCATCTCGGAACGGCCTTCCCATATCGGAATGGCCTTCCCATATCGGAATGGTAAGTCACTCGGATCAGTGCGAACGCCAACTGGTCGAAATTATGAACCTGGGGTCATCCTCGATAACCGGTATATCCGTTGCCAACGGAAGATCTGATCGGGAAAACCAAATCAAGCTGCTGGCGACCTGGCTACAGTCGAGAACGATTCCCGCGGGAACCCGCCTGGACCTCCGAGACGCGTTTCATCAGCTCGGGGTGCAACAGAAGAAGAAAGCGATCTGCTCGAACACGAAACAACGCCCTGGGCTGAAACCTGCGCAGCGAAAAACCTGGCGGAGCTGCGAGAGGGAACAAAAGGGCTCAGTTCAGCCATTTCGGTAGCATCCATGCCGATCTGGCTTGCCCCGTAGACTGCTCTGTGGGCTATCAGGTTTGACCACAGCGAGGCCACCCACGCGTGCAGTTTTGGTTTTGATCTTGTGTCTCCTACAGGCAATCACACCACCGGGTATGCAAACCTTCCACGAAAAGTTCACCAGCGGTAGCCGCCGTCGAAATATGCGGCTGCGGGAACAACCCACTCTCGATAGCGATTCGGGTTCCACGAGTTGAACCTTGCATTCTCCATCGAGTCTTTATACCCCTGCTGAACTTGCCGCGTAGCCTGACTGGAAACAGCTTTCTGGCCACGCTCGCGCGCCTGCTGTATCGATGCCTGCTGCATTTGTACTGATTGTTGAATCTGCTGGTTTTGTTGCTGGCGGAATTGACTTGCCGCTTGCTCCGCCTGTTGGCTTGTTTGCCGCTTTTGCTGAAAATCGTAGAGATATTGCTCAAGCTGGGCCGCAGTCATATTGACGACGTCGGGTAACTGTTTTTGTATCTCTTCCCGTTTATGTGATGCGAGTACCGACATCCTACTGCCAACCCACGAGCGGGCTTCAGTGACGTCACTACTCAGGAGAATGTTGAGCTTGAGCTGCATCTGGTCGAGAAAGGCTTTCAACTCGCTGGCCGACATTTTGGAGGTATTGTCCCGAAGCTGAAATTTGAGATATTCAACCTGCGGCTTTGAATAGATCGTTTGGACAGACAACCAATCGTTAAATGCTTGCTCAGCCTTTTTCCAAGCGGCACTGTTGAGAACAGCTTCTCGAGCCTGGCTCTGGGTGTTGAGGTCCGCCGTGTTGGGCGAGGTGTTGCTTGTCGAGGGTGTCTCATCTGCGCGGTTCACGCTGGCCATACTCAATAGCAGGCAGAAACAGGTGATCATGAGTCGTCGGGGTGGGGAAATCATGTTGCTCTCCTATCGCCGTAGCGTCTACTGACTCGGCCGGCAAATAATTTTACGGATGGATCCTTTGCAAACTTTACTTTGATTCGATGCGGACGATGTAGGTTTCGGTATTGGGCCTTGTTTCATCGCCAATCCGCACACGTAACGATTGCATCAAAATATTGTTCTGATCGATAGGGGTGTAAACGTTGGTAGCCGCAACACTCCGACCATCGCGCAAGACTCCGGTAACAGAGACAATCCAGTCCTTGTCGTACTTTTCCCACCGGCCTTCCCCAAGAGATCCGTCGGAATCAAAAAACCACGACTTGATTTGTCGCGTGCGAGGATCCCAGCCAATGATCTGGGTACCCGACAATTTTCGATCTCCTGCCTCGCTTACTTCAAAAACCCTGGTGATAAACTGTCCCCCTTCACTTCGCTCGACGCGACTGTAGATGTCGGTATCGCCCTTCGTTCCCATCCACTGGCCAATCATCCATTGTAATTCTTGTAACGGGTTCGAGGTAGGTATTGAAATTGCTTCGAGTTGGTGAACGTTTGCAAGCAGCCACTTGTTGTCCTGGCGAACCAGGATTGCTGAATAGCGGGTCCGCCTAATCGTACAATTGGTATCTCCCATTAATTCTGTCGTACCTTCTACGACCGCCACGCGAGGTGTGACAAGTTGAACTTCCTTGATATTCACATCAAGCTCTGGAGGTTCCGTAGCGGGGATTGCCGGGGAAATTTTTCGCTCGACAAGGTCTTTGATCGAGTGTTCGTTCCCAGCGTCATCGATGAACCGTCCATCGGGAACCCAGAGGGCGATGACAGCGGCGGTATCGCCTTTGTTCCACGCTTCTTCATAGGCCACGACGGCCTCCCGTATTCCCTGCTCTTCATCTGGTACCGAGCTACTGGTTGGCTGTGCTACCAAGACCTCGCTGAACAGGGCGCACAAAAAACAGACCGTGATTCGTTTCAGCAAACGGGAAAGAGGATTCATGATGACTCTTTACTTGATTCGTGGTGCAAAATTGACATGAACAAATCAAACGGGGACCGGTGGTCAACGATGAAAACAACCCGGAAAGTTGGTCGTGTGAGACCCCCTGCAAACCTCACTATTCTACAATCCACCCAAACCAAATGTTGAAAAATTTGTGCTTTCGACTGGAGCCCCATCGCGTCGACCACTCACCACGTACCCACACCCTATCTTCCCTTAAAGGCGTACAAACACGACTATTCAAATCTTGAACGACACTCAATTTTCCTGCCGTAGCATCACAGGCAGTGGCGGTCCGGTCAAAGCACGTTTCGTGTCCATGCGAGTTCACCAGCCGGGCTATCGGTGCACGGCATTGCCTGGTTGATCCATTGAACCAGCCTACAGATTCACGGGACAGAATCTGGATACATCGCTCAGGACCACATGCAGGTTCTCCTCGAAACAAGGCGGTGCAGGTGGTTTTCCAGCGGACACAAAGCTGGGTGGGGTTAAGTCGACTGCAACGATTATTTAGCCCATAACGATAATGCCGACGACGGGATCCACATGGCTGATTTCCAACCGCGATTCGTGTTCCATCGAAACTTCTGCATGAGCCGATTCAGTCAGTTATTCCGATAGAACCAGTATTCGGTATCGTGCCGGTTGTCCTGATTTGCGCGATGCTGCCAGCCAATTTGCTTGTCCTGGTTGGTCTTTCCAAACACGATCAAATTGCCGGCGTCAGGAAGAGTGCCTACCATGCAATTCCCCGATAATGAGCTCCAAATCGAAGCTGGACAAGGTGGCCCACCGCATCAAAAATTTCAGGGGCAAGTGACTGCTCGTGCTTGCATTCTTGGGTTAATTTTGGCCGTTCTGGCAAGTTCTAGCGGTTGTGCAACCTATTGCAGCTGTCGGCAGTGGTTTTGCAACGGCTTCAAAGTTGGCCCCAATTACTTGAAGCCAGCAGCGCCGGTTGCTGAAGATTGGATTGATTCTGCCGACCGCCGCGTCAGTAGCAACCCATCCCACGATGCCGCCTGGTGGCAAACTTTTAAGGATCCGGTGCTCAACCGGCTCGTGGAAGAAGCGTATCGGCAGAACCTTTCTTTGCGTGAAGCGGGGATGCGTGTCCTGGAAGCCCGTGCCGAGAGGGCAGTCATTGCCGGAAGTCTGCTCCCACAATCGCAAATCCTAAACGGCGCATACACCCGCACTCAATACAGCAAATTCCTGCCCATGTCGTCGGGGGCTTCTATCCCTCGCGCGTTTGACAACTGGACGCTTTCAGGCAACCTCCTTTGGGAGTTGGACTTCTGGGGTCGTTTCCGCCGTGCCATCGAGGCCGCCGATGCCGACTTGGATGCCTCGGTCGAAAACTACGATGACATTCTGGTATTGCTGGTTGCAGAGGTCGCCACGACCTATACCAATATTCGAACTCTGCAGCAACGGTTGGAATACGCCAACAACAATGTCAAAACCCAGCAAGGGAGCCTCCATATCACCGAGGTGCAGTTCAAGAATGGTGCTGTCACCGAGGTCGATGTCCAACAAGCGACCCTCAGTTTGAAGCGTACCGAAGCACTGATCCCTCAATTTAAAGCGAGACTACGCCAACATAACAACCTCCTGTGCTTCTTGCTGGGTACGCCACCCCGCGACATGTTACCGGAGTTGGGACCCGCTGGCATTCCAACCGCACCTCCAGGTGTTGCTTTGGGAATTCCTTGCGAACTGCTGCGGCGCCGTCCCGATGTTCGTCGGGCTGAGCGGCTCGCTGCTGCTCAGAGCGCGAAGATCGGCGTGGCGGTCGCGGACCTCTACCCCCATTTCCAGATTCGCGGTTCGATCGGCTACAGTTCCGGAAAATTTTCACGGTTGTTGATACCGTCCCGCAATAACGGAACCATATCTCCCGGCTTCAGTTGGGACGTCTTGAACTATGGTCGCATCAAAAACAACATCCTCGTTCAGGAAGCGGAGTTTCAAGCTCTTGCACTCGGATATCAAAACGTGGTGCTGCAAGCAAACACTGAGGTTGAGGACGGTGTCACGAGTTTCCTCAACTCTCAAGATGCAACATTGATACTTAAAGAAAGTGTAACTGCTGCCGATCGTGCCCTCGAATTGACCCTGATTCAATACCGTGAAGGTGCTGTCAACTTCAACCGCGTCTTTACCATTCAGGATACATTAGTCGAGCAACAAGATGCCTATGCCTCTTCACAGGGGGATATCGCCCTGGGTCTGATTTCTATCTACCGGTCACTGGGAGGCGGCTGGCAGATTCGCCTTAGCAGTAACCAGGGAGAAAACCCGCCCCCGCCGGAAGTGATACCATCCGCACCCGTGGACGAATTGCAACCCGATCAAATGGACGAAAAGCTGCCGACTCTCCCAAAGGTTAGCCTGAGGTCAATCAACCACGAAGATAGCCTGAGGCCAATCGACCACGAAGAGTACTCCCGGAAAATGATCACCTTCGATTTCAAAACACCAACCAGCGAAGAAGAAAATCGCCCCGCAACAAATTAACCGAACTCCATTCCATACTATCCTCCGCCCGCGACAACAGCAGACCAAACCCCCTCCAATACTATTGCAGTCGAAGGAAAACTCGTGACCCACAAAATTTTGATAGCCCTAGTCGCCAGCACCCTTCTGCTGACCAGTTCCATCGGGTACTCAGCAACCACGGACCAGATTCTGTGCCGGGAGGGTTGGTGGGGACTGTTGTGCCCACCCCCTATCCCCGACTGTATCTGCAAGTGGTGCTGCCCCGACTACTGCAAAAAGCCATACCCGTGTGTGTGCGGCCCGTTGCCCCCCGGTCTTCAGTGCGGGTGCGGATCGAGGCGCCCGTGGGCTTATGGTTATGGCTGCGGGAACGGCGGTTGCTGCACCGAGTGTGGATCTGTTTACCAGCCGTGGTCTTCGGAGAAGGAACCACTAGGGGCCCCGATTCCGATCAAGAGTGCACCTGTCTTGCACTCGTTGGATACCGAGGTTGTTATCCCTGCAGCCTTTACCGGTGGCGAATGAAGTTTGCCGCTAATCTTTTGAGTGCAGGCGCCCGGTTTTCCTGATGGCCTTCACTAACTGGAACCCGAGCCAGACAGCGACACCGCAACCAGCGGCTCCCGGGACCGAAATGCCATGAAAGAGGGGTGGCACCGCCCGGCTCCAAAGTTCTGCCGAGCCAACAAACAAGGCGGCCGAGAGGACTCCCATCACCAGGCGGTTCACGATCGTATCCATCCGTCGGTGCTGCAGATTCACATCGAAGCTACCCTTGCGAACACGACCCAGAATATCGGCCATATCCCTGGGGAACACATCGATGAGGCGGTCCCAATCGCGCACCGCACGTTGGGTTCGATGCCATAACCTCTCTGGGGAAAACTTTCGCCGCATCGCTTGCGCGTAATAAGGCTTGAACAGTTCCGCCAGGCTGAAGTTGGGATCGAGATCGCGGGCAGTCCCCTCCAGCATCACCAGAACCTTCAACAACATCGAGCAACTGGTGGGCAAAACAATCTCGTAGTTGCGAATAATATCGATCAAACCCTTGAGGGCCCCGCTCAAGTCAAAATCCGAAAGCGATTGCGTGAGGTATTCTGAAGAAAAATCACCGACTTCAGCTCGCAGTGCATCTCGACTCATAGAAGCTGGAACCTCACCCAAGCGTGTAATGTATTCGGTAAGGTCATCCGCATCTCCGTTCACGGCAGCAAGCAACATGCCTTCAAAATCTTCTCGCAACGCCCCGTCCAGTCGCCCGACCATCCCACAATCGATAACCCCAACAACGCCACCTGGCATGACAAGCAGGTTTCCCGGGTGTGGATCGGCATGATAGAAACCGTCGCGAAAGATCATATCGAGATATATGCTTGCGCCGCGTTGGGCGAACTCGGCGAGGTCGACACCTTTTGCACGAAGTTCTTCTGCATCTGCTACGCTCTCCCCATCCAGCCACTCCATGGTCAAAACACGTTGCGACGAGAACTCCGGATACGCAATCGGAAAACGAACTGTTTCACTCTCCTTGAAGTTCTCGCCAAACTGATGCAGATTGCGCAGCTCGCGCGTGAAGTCCAGTTCGCGAAGTAATGTCCTGCGAAACTCGGAAGTCGTCGCAATGGGCTGATAGGGCCGTAACGGTGTGGCATGGTGTTCAGCGAGATCAGCCAGTCCAGCCATAATCTCAAGATCCCGATGAACGGTGTTGGTGATTCCGGCATGCTGCACCTTCACAATGACCTTTCCACCATCGTGGAGAACCGCGTGATGCACCTGGCCGATTGAAGCCGAGGCGAACGGAATCGGGTCGAATTCCGCAAAGCTCTCTTCGGGAGACTTACCAAGATCGGCTAGAAAGGTTGCCCGCACCTGCTCAGGGCTATCGGCAGGCGTATTGGCCTGCAGTACCTTGAGCTCGTTAGCGACCTGCTGGCCGATAAGGTCACCCCGCGTGCTGAGCATCTGACCCAGCTTGATGAACGTGGTGCCCAATTCAGAGAGTGCCAAACGCAGCCGCACTGACTGTTTAAGGTCGGCTAGTTTTTGACCTTCAGGTCCGACCAAACGGTGCTGAATCCACTCGAAATCGATTCCTTTGAGCCAGTCGACCAGCCCATACTTGGCCAGGATACTGATAATTTCGCGCAGCCGCTTCGCGTCCTTATCGAGTCTGGTAAGCGCGGCAAGTTTCATTGTTTTATCCCGATCCCGGGAACAATCCCCCACCATCGCTCCAGGCTCAGCGAGAACGACACAACAAGGGCGCCAGTGTGACCTTGATTAGCGGCAACTAGTGCCTCTTTTTTTCAATAACTTCGCTGAGCCGGTCGTATCCCTTCTTGAGTTCACCAGCTGCCAGCTCTAACGCCAAAAGCACGTTTTCGGTCGTTTCACCGGCCGCATTGGAAATCGGCTCAAAATCCGACTGCAGGCGTTTTAATTTGGTCTCCAATTGAGTCCACTGATCTTTCGCTTCTGCCCGACCCAAATGAAGTTTGAGTTCCAATTGGTCCTTTTGCTGTTTAAGGTTGGAAACCAACTTCGCCAATGGAGAGTGCCTTTCAGACATCGCTATTGTTCCTCCACGGTATCAACAAACCGATATTGTGGTACTTTCGCCACGGTCTGACAAGCTTGCCCGTGAGGCTTCTCTGGCGGGAGTCGCCAACCAGGCCGTGTGACCCAACGGTTTAAATGTTGGCCAGAGCAGGTTCTCATGGCGAACAAAGAGCACAGGAAGGAGTCACCGTCGGCAAAAAGAATGCCGTCGGGACGTACTTGCCGTTGACAATTCGCCAACGGTAGCCACCTGTGTGGACAACCGCAACCGGTCGATTTCCCTGCCATTCCCACCGTCGTCCCGTATCCAGGTCCATGATTTGGGGAATGGACGCCCGCTGAAGAAGGGTCCATTGATTACTTTTGTCCAAGATGATCAGTGGGGGAGCCCCAAAGGACTTCAACGCGCCAGCCCAGCGGGGGGCAACATCTCTGAGCACCTGGTCCGTCTGCTGGGCAGTGGCGCGGATGTCTAGCCGTGCTGCCGGCTGAATACTCCCCTGCCCCATCGCGTAGGAAAATCTCCCCTTCTCGTTGGCGATACTCCATACATCTCGTCCTTGGACCAGGCTGTAATGACGGTAAAGAAACCCGGGCTTGATTTCCGCGGGTGGCACGGGGATCAGCTTGTTGTTGAACGGATCATACCGCTGGACCAGGGATTTTTGGGCAGGCTCTTCCGCCGGTAAAACCTCCTGCTGCGCAGTAGCAACGTGACCGTAAAGAGTGCTCAATACGAATGCGGTAATACAACCAAGATTTTGCAACTTCATTACAAAGACCCTCAACACAATGGAGTACATGGTAGGACAAATCCAACGGACTCCCAACTCCATCATAAGTCGCAACATCCCAACGGCAAAAAACTATTTCCGCCCGTGAATTTCCCCAAAAGCACGTGTCTCCCCCGAAGGCAACGTCACGTCCCCAGGCAATCGCGTAAGAAGGCTCGCATGGTCTACCTGGCCTGCATATTTGGTCTTATCCACTTTAGCGGGTACCACCGCGACCGCTCAAACGTTAAAACCATGCAATTCCTTGTCAGAACAGCAAACCCGTTTATATTGAAAAGGAAGTATCCCAGCCTTGGACATTTTTTGCCGCTTGCTCGATGCCGCTACATTTACACCTATTCACCGAAAAATTTTTCTTTGCGACTGAGCGACCTACGCTGTTAATCGCAGCTTCATGTTGGTTGCTCTCCCAGGTAGCGTATGCTCAGCTTCCGGTGCCGGAGGGACTGAACCCGGGCGACAAATACCACCTGATCTTCAATTCGAGCAGTTCCACGGATGCAACCTCCAACGATATCTCCTCCTATAACACCATCGTTCAAGGCAACGCCGATACGGTCGGGATTGGCCAAAGCGAAGGAGTCACCTGGAAAGCGGTTGCTTCGACGTCCAGCGTACACGCGCGAGACAATGTGGTAATTGGGGCGACGACCCCGGTTTACAACATGAATCTTGATCTGGTCGCAACGGGATACGTCGATATGTGGGACGGCTCCCTGAGCAATTCTCTGGCCTGGAACGAATCGGGAGCAGTCAACTTCACCGATGTGTGGACTGGTACCAGTCTCGACGGCACAGCTGCGATCGGTTTTACCCTGGGAGACATCGGCGGGAATTTTGCCTGGTGTGGACGTCCGAACCCGACTTCCGATGATTCACACCGATGGCTCAACTTCATGGCGCCTCCGATTACAAGGGATTACCTTACGCTCTATGCCTTATCTGAAGAACTGACGGTCGGCCCGTCGGCTGCAACACTCACTGGCGACTACAACCATGATGGTTTCATCGATGCGGCTGATTACACGGTATGGCGCGACACTCTCGGCTCAACCTACCAGCTGGTGGCCGATGGCAATAGCGACGGCGTGATCAATATCGCTGACTACACGCTCTGGAAAAATCACTTTGGCAATGTCGTCGGTTCGGGAGGTAACGTTTCGCCTTCTGCTATCCCGGAACCGGCAGCGGGGATACTGGGACTGATCACATTGCTGGGCTTTTCCACAATGAGAAGACCGCGACCCAACCTCGTTGTTTGATCGTCTACCGCAACAGGGTGGGCGCGGCGATCTCCACAAGTCCGACCGACCGAACAACCCCGCCTCGCACTCCCGACGCCATGGTCTGGATCATTACAAGGTTCGTTGCCGAACCAGGGTTGCAAATCCTCACTCGTCGAACGGCTGCACCAACTCGATCAACATACCATCCGGCCCCTTGGCACATACGATCCACTCGGCATCGGGTGCTCGAACCGGGTCGCTCATGAACTCGATGCCACGTGCCTTCAGATTTTTAATTGTCGCCGGCACATCGTCGATGATGAATGTCAGCCAGCGAACCCCGGCCTGAAATTCACAGGTCCTCGGCTTGGGGGGAGACTCGATCTCCATTAACTTGATGAGCGTCTCCCCAGCCTTCACACGAATTTGACGGAAGGCGTGCGGAGCGAGCTGCGCGCCAATCGCCGTCTCTTCCGGGATACGGATGTCGAGCACCTCTTCAAGACCGAGCAAGTCACGATAGAAATGAACCGACTCGACAAAGTCACTACACACAATACAGAGATCTGCGACGGGCCGTTTTAGTTGAAGCATGGCAGGAAGCCTGCTGGTTCTGGTGCAATCGAAGTAACGCTCGATGCTAACAACTGTCCCCGATTCGGGGAACCCGACAGGTGACCAGGAGCCGGCAAATAGCTGGTAAGTCCAACAGGTCCCATCGATTATCTCTTCTCGCTCATCGCCACACCCCACCAGCAGTTGTGTGATCGCTGGTCTGGTCGTTTGTGCTGCGGGCAGCAAAACAATCGGTTATTGAGCTGTCCAACCGCCATCTACAAACAACGTGGTACCTGTCACAAAACTCGAAGCATCCGATGCAAGGTAGATGGCCGCCCCCTGGATCTCGTGAAGTTCACCCCACCGGCGCATTGCCACACAACTCCCGATCACGTGATTTGAAAATTCCGTATTGGCAACCGGCTCATTCATGGGGGTCAAGAACGGCCCGGGACAGATCGCGTTGACCGTGATTCCCTGTTCAGCCCATTCCAATGCGAGTACTTTCGTCATCATGATGAGCGCGCCTTTGCTCGTCGCATAGGGACTTCGATCGGCCAGCCCGACGGCACCAAGAGTACTGGAAATGTTGACCACTCGACCATAACCCGCACGCCTCATATGAGGTGCAACGGCCCGGCACATCAACCAGGGTCCCGTGGTATTGGTTGCCATCACCTGCTCAAACTGCTCAAGCGCAAGGTCCTCAATTGCCCCTCGAATATTGATCCCGGCGTTGTTGATGAGAATGTCGATCTTGCCAAGTTTTTCGACGGCGTAATCCACAGCCCGCTGGGCATCCTCCGGTTTTGTGACATCGGCGCCCAGTCCGATCACCTTCGAGGGATATTGGCCGGCGATATCTTCTGCAGTTTGTTGAACCTCAACTTCGTTTCGACTCGTCAACAGCATGTCGGCACCGGCTGACGCCAACCCTCTTGCCATCGCCTCGCCAAGCCCCTTGGATCCTCCCGTGATCAGAGCGACCCGCCCTTCCAGGCGAAATAAATCCATACCGTGCATTACTCGTACTTTCGTTAATCGCAAGGTTTATTCGTGGTTTTCATCGCTGACACCAAACTCAATTTTCCGAAAAATTCTGCCGCTTATATTGAGGCTCCACCTGTTGATATCACCAGCCAGTCTGAACTTCAAGATCACCTGATGATCCCACATCCTTCCCCGTGTGCAACCGGTGCCATATTTCAAGTCTCCAACCTGCCCTGGCAACCACGTGTCCAGCGCAATGTAGGAACAACAGGGCCTGGTGCGGTCCAGGCCTCGATCTGACTTTGCCCCTGAACTCAAGTCGATTTATGCTTTTTCACGATTGGCATATTTGTCGTTACCCACGTCGACCCTGGTATCTACCATCGTGAGGGTTTGGCCCGCTGATTCTTCGGGACAATCTGTTCCACCAACTGGTTAGGAAAGTTCATGCATACCACATCGTTGATTCTCATGACGAACCTGTCTGGAATGTTTGAGCCAACGGAGAAGATGCTCGCCGGCGAAGGCTGGGACGGATTCACCGATGTCCCGTTCCTGTTCGCCTTCATCAGTCGACTGCTGTTGGCAGCTCTCCTGGCAGCCATCATCGCCTACCATCCGAAATCACATCGCCAAATCGATAACCTGGAAGCGGTAGAATCGCCCAAATCCTTTATTCTGTACGCGGTCATCGCCGCGATTATCGGAACGGTGGTCCTGAAATTCGGGGGAGTTGTTGGCTTTGTCGTTTTCGGCATTGGTGGGCTGTTACGGTTTCGCACCAACGTCGGACCAGCAACAGCAACTGGCCGGGTCATTCTCGCCACCGTTATTGGTTTGTGCGCCGGAATCGATTTGCCTCACGTTGCAATAATTTCAACAGCCTTTGCATTTATCCTTGTTTGGATCGTCGACAGCCGCACCACCTACTCGATTAATGTCCAGGGACTTCACAAGGGGGCCGTTGCCGAGGCTGCAAACGCCTATCGTAAGGAACTCGAACAAAACGGCTATCGGATTATCGGGGAACGTAAAAACCTTCAAAAGCATTCGTTTCGCCTGATCTTCAGCGGACCTTCGCACATGAATCGCGACGAGATTGAAGATACATTCAATCAAACGGTCGATGAACAGCACCATGGCATCATCGATTGGGACTCGCAATGAAAAATCGTGCGATACCAGCATTGGGAATTTTTGTGGTTATTCCCTCGCTGCTCGGTGCCAAATGGCTCATCACAACACACTCTGGCGACGATGTGTTGCTTTACAACGATCAGGATAAATCACTCGAGACGCTTGTCTCACCAAGTTCAGGCGGGCTGGCCAGTGCGCGTGGGATCACCTTCGGACCAGATGGCGAACTGTTTGTTTGCAGTGCAGGTAAATTCAACTGGGCAGTTCTCCGATATAGCCGCACAGGTCAATTTAAAAAGTCCTTTGCTTCTGGAGGTGGACTGGTACACCCTTACCAATGCATTTTCGGGCCCGACGGTCAATTTTACGTTTCTGGTCAAGACAACGATGGGGTCGTTTGGTTCGACGGCAAAACGGGTAAAGCCAAAGGCGATTTTGTGGTTCCGGGCGCCGGTGGGCTCCAATCCGTTCGCGGCATCGCCTTTCACCCAGATGGCGATTTGCTCGTGGCGGGGCGCGATAACAATGCAATACTGCGGTACGATGGCAAAACCGGTCAATTCAAAGGATTTTTCATCCCCGCGAAGCAAGGCAAACTCAACCGGCCAGTCCAGTTACATTACGGACCTGATGGCCACCTCTACGTTGGATCCTCGGGTAACAACCGTATTCTACGCTTCGACGGTCAAACCGGGCAGTTCCTGGATACATTCGTCAAACACAATGCGGGTGGCCTGAAGCGGCCCTCCGGGTTTGCCTGGGGCCCGGAGAACGACCTCTACGTTGCGAGCCGTAAGTCGAACCAGATTCTTCGTTATGATGGCACGACCGGAAAATTTAAGCGGGTTGTGCTTGATCATAAACAACAAAAACGACTGGAGAATCCTGAATTCATCGTGAGGACCGCACCCTGAATTCAACTCCATTTGCCCCATTCTTACGGAAAAGCCGGCAGCAGGCGGTGGCCAAGCCACAAGCCGATGATGGCCCGACCAACTCTCCACGAAAGGGGCGGAAAGTCAGCAAATCTCTCGCGACATAACGCCAGGCGGCTAGCCTGGGTTGTTGGAGAGGAGATCAGCCACCCGGTCGGTTACGGGTCGCATCTCCCCAGGATGGGGGATCACGATACCCCAACTTTGGTCAACTCCGTAGCAAAGAACTTCTCAAACCGGTCAGAATTGCTACGCTCTGACGACCTCTCTGAACAACTTTCAGAGCAATTTTGTCGCATATTGCGCAATGTCGATTGGCGGAAACTGCAAACCTGAAAAATCCGAATTTCTCGCGAAACTTTCGCTTCGTGTTTGGGTTCTTAACTTACGGGAAGCTATCTCAATTCGCTTGAGGTGCGCCCTTGGGCAAGGGGCTGGAACAGAGGAGATCGTGATGCAGAAAATTTCTGTCAGCGCTACGGTCGCGCTTGCTGTGGGGCTTCTTGGCGTATCGACCCGTGCAGAATTTCGCACGATCGATGGATTTCGCAACAATCCAGTCCTTGGCCAGCGATTTTGGGGTGCAGCAAACACACCCCTGGTTCGCACAGGGTATCCGGCAGATTACCCGGATGGATTTGGCGACCTGATCTATGGCGAGACCAGTTCTCCAGCCTGGCCAAATCCACGAGATGTGAGCAATGCGATCAGTGCTCAAACCGCCCTGGTCTATAACGATCGGAACCTCAGCGACTGGGTCGTCCAGTGGGGCCAATTCCTCACGCATGATATGGACCTTACAGGAACTGATGCTGCAAACGACGTTCTGGTTACGGGAGGCACGGGTGACTTTAGTATTCCGATTAATGACCCACTTGATATCCTTGGCCCCAATCCGATTTCTTTTAACCGGTCCAACTACGCGCCCAATACGGGCAATACCAACCAAGTGCCCTCCCCCACAGGCCCTCGACCGAACTGGCGAGAACAAATCAATTCGGTTACGTCCTTTATTGACGCTTCAAACGTTTATGGATCCGACTCGATGCGAGCAAATGCCCTGCGAACCGGCGTCAGTGGCCGCCTGGTCACCACAGCCAGTGGGTTGCTCCCCGGAATGAACACGGCAGGACTCGAAAATGACGACCCACTGGGACTTGGGAGTTCTTTATTCCTTACAGGCGATGTCCGCGGTAATGAACAAGTAGGCTTGACGGCGACGCATGCTCTTTTTGTGCGCGAACACAATCGCCTGGCTGACCTCTTGAAGGCACACAACCGTTTACTCACCGACGAAGCAATCTATCAGAAAGCGCGGCGAATCGTGGGGGCGGAGATGCAAATCATCACCTACGAGGAATTCCTTCCCGCCATGCTCGGAAACAACGCTCCCGATCCGACCGCCTACAACTACGACCCCAACGTAGACCCATCGATCACCTCGTCATTTTCCACTGCTTTTTTTCGATATGGGCACAGTATGCAGTCTTCCGACATCCAGCTCGTCAACGACAACGGCACGTCGGCCGGAGAGATTTCTTTGCTGGATGGATTCTTTAGTCCCGCTACTCTGCAAGATGACCCGGGAGTTGTGGAGCAAATACTGCTCGGACTCGCCCTGCAGGTAGCCCAGGAAAACGACGTTCTGATGGTCGACGACCTGCGAAACTTTCTCTTTGGTCCTCCCGGTGCCGGAGGCCTTGACCTGGCAGTCCTCGACATCCAACGCGGTCGCGATCACGGAATGTTGGATTTCAATGCGTTTCGCGAATCCTATGACCTGCAACCTTACAACTCATTTCTGCAACTCACCTCGAATCCCCAACTGAGAAACACCCTGAGATCCATCTACGGCAATATCAATGCCGTAGACGCCTGGATCGGGGGAATTGCAGAAGACCATGTGCCCGGTACTAGTGTGGGTGAAATGGTACTCACTTCCTTCGTAGAGCAATTCACACGGTTACGTGATGGAGATCACTTTTTTTACACGGGAGACACCGAGCTTTTTTTGGATCCCGACATCGGGGCCATCGTGGACTTTGACTCGATTACACTGGCAGAAATCATCCGACTGAATACAGGTGTCACCAGCATTCAAGACAACGTGTTCTTTGCCACAGCGTTAACACTCCTGCCGGGAGATTACAACGGTGACGGCAGCGTCGATGCATCGGACTACGGGGTGTGGCGCGATTCACTGGGACAACTTGGAACGGGACTCGCTGCCGACGGTAACAACAACGGGGTGATTGACCAGGATGATTATAAAATCTGGAAATTGAATTTTGGTCACATGGAAAATTCCACCGGGACTTCAACTGCGGTACCGGAACCGGTCTCCTTGGTGCTGCTAATGACTTTGGCAATTGCAATCTCGCGAATCCGCAAACGGAATAGAGGATAAGTAGCGCTGGAAAACAGCCGTTGGCTTGACGCCTCGATCGAAATGAAGCGGAACATCATCAAGACCCCAGTCGCCAGTGGGAGGCTGGAATTCCCGGTTCATCAATCGAGTGTAAACCACACCCCTTGCACACCCGGCTACGCCAGGATCTCCTCCACGACACGGCCATGCACGTCGGTCAGGCGAAACTCGCGACCTTGGAACCGGTACGTTAGCTTGGTGTGGTCCAATCCCAAGCAATGCAGAATTGTGGCTTGCAAGTCGTGGACATGAATGGCACCTTCTTCGACTCCCATGCCTAGTTCATCAGTCCGGCCGTAAGTCATCCCGGGGCGAATACCCGCTCCGGCCATCCACATGGTGTAGGCTTCGATGTGATGGTCACGGCCAATCGTACCGCGGACCTCTCCCATGGGCGTGCGACCGAATTCGCCACCCCACACAACTAACGTTTGGTCCAGCAGACCGCGCTGTTTGAGATCTTTGATCAATGCCGCAATGGGTTGGTCGATTTGCTGACAGCGGATCGGCAACTCGGTGTTGATGCCTTCGTCGCCACCATGATGATCCCAATTGGTGTGGTAGAGCTGGACAAAGCGGACACCCCGCTCTACCAAGCGACGGGCGAGCAAACAATTGGCACCAAACGATGGTTTCGCTTTCTCGACGGTATAAGCATCCAAGGTAGCTTGTGTTTCATTCTCGATGTTCATCAACTCGGGGGCGCTGGTTTGCATCCGATAAGCCATCTCGTAGGCGGCAATCCTGGTGAGGATTTCGGCATCTCCCACGCGATCAAAGTGCATTGCGTTCATGTCGTGCAGTGCCGAGATGAATTGCCCCTGCGCGTCGCGGCCAA
>CAUZBP010000066.1:0-26145 GCA_963578105.1 Planctomycetota bacterium | reverse complement strand
CGAGAACGAGTGCTGATCTACAAAGCCTACCTGCTGACAGGGCTGCGCAAGTCGGAACTCGCTTCGCTGACGGTCGGGCAATTGGAACTGGATGAACCGCTGCCTTTTGCCGTGCTTGATGCGAGGGCGGAAAAGAACCGTCGCGGGACCGACATTCCGTTGCGGGAAGACCTGGCGGATGAGATGCAACAATGGCTCAATGACCGCCTTGCCAACATGCAAACCGAAGCGCGAGCAAAAGGATCAGAAATACCCAACAAGCTGCCGTCAGATTTCCAGGTGTTTAACGTGCCAAGCGGTTTTCTGAGGATTCTGAACCGCGACTTGAAGCTTTCCGACATTCCGAAGAAAGACGATCGCGGTCGTACGGTGGACATTATTGCCTTGCGGTACACGTTTGGTACGCACCTCAGCAAAGGTGGGGTCGCACCGCGCACCGCTCAAGCCGCCATGCGACATTCGAATATCGACCTGACGATGAACGTCTACACTGACCCCCGACTACTCGACGTTCACGGGGCGCTTGATGCATTGCCACCGTTGTTAATCGACGCCGCGACTGACCGCAGCCCCCACCAGGCGAAGGCGACCGGGACAGACAACGCGACCGCTCGACCGTTTGCTCCAGAATTTGCACCAAAAACTGGCAAGGGTAGCAAATCCTGGTCAATTGTGGGCAATTCGGAAGACTTGCCGAGTGGCACCAAGAAAGACACAAACCCCGAGAAACAGAACGTTTCCCGGGGTTTATCGGAGTCGGGGCGACTGGATTTGAACCAGCGACCTCTGCGTCCCGAACGCAGCGCTCTACCAGGCTGAGCCACGCCCCGTGGTAAAACCTAGTCTAACTTGTTGCTGTGAAGTGGCAAAGAGGCATAAGACGATGGGCCAGGCAATGTTGGTCACTGGGAACCAACCAGAGGCACAAACCGACAGGCCGTCAGAGACTGCGGTGAGGCGGCACCTTCTATTTTGCGGATGACCTGTAACGTCTGTACATCCTGCGGCCCGATCGGGGCGACCAGAATGCCACCTTCAGCCAGTTGGTCCCACAACGATTCGGGAACGGTGGCGGTAGCTGCCGTAATCATGATGCGGTCATAGGGTGCGCGCGCCGCGTGACCCAAAGTTCCGTCACCAACCATGCATTCCACGTTGTCGTAGTTCAGCGCGTCAAGCACTTCGCGCGCTGCCAGTGATAACGCCGCGTGACGCTCGATACTGATCACCTCTCGAGTCAGTTCCGCCAGCACCGCCGTTTGATAACCGCTGCCTGTACCAATTTCCAACACCCGCTCGCTGCCCGTCAAATCCAAAGCCTCTGTCATCAGCGCAACCATGTAAGGCTGACTGATCGTCTGCTGGCAGGCGATCGGCAAGGCTTCATCCGCATAACTACGGTCCTCGTGCTGCGGGAGCACAAAACGTTCTCGCGACACCCGTTCCATTGCCGACAACACCCGTGGGTCGCGCAAGCCCCGATCTTTCAAATGATGCTGGACCATTTTGAGACGAGCGGTCGTAAGGTGAGAAGCAGTGTCCATGTTGAACAGGAAAGGCCGGCAAATGATTGCGAACCAGCGGTCTAGCCAGCCTAGTGTTGTGTTTCCCTCTCGCACGTGGATTCTACTGGCCTTCGGCATACTTCGTTCTGCGGGGAAGTCCCATGACAACCGCTTTCACTGGAAAACGCCTTCGTTCTGAAAGAGCCGTTGCACCAACAGGATCCACAGGTAACCCCAAACCTTTCAGGCAATTTGATTGGCCCCGGATCACGAAACCTTTCTGGTTCGCGGCTACTATCAAGATTGTTTGGCGGCTGCCAGCTTGATCAGGCTAGCTCGTCGAATTGGATACGGCCGCGGCGACCTGACTAGGCCGCCAGTCGACTAGCTGTAATTCTACGGAGCGTCGTCCCCTGAACGCGTTGATGACCGGACGGTAGGCGATGTCGATCGGGCCCTCCAGCTGCGCCAGCTCATCCGCCCATTCTCCCTTGCCAAACGCCACGGCACGCAGGACCAGTTCGTGCTGCTTGATCTTGGCACTGAAGTGGCGATCTCCGCCTCCCATCTTGCGCGGCGAGCCTTCGAGTGTCACGTTCGTTGTACTCAGGGTGGGTCGCAGGTTGCCCTGGCCAAAGGGTGACAAACGTTCAATTTGTTTGACCGTGTTCAACGTTAGTGCGGCTAGCGATGTCTCGGCATCAATCTGCACGCAGGCCACGCGGTCTTCGGCCGCGATGTGATCGGTTCCATACTCGCAAAAATCAGTCCGAAAGGCAGCCAGATTTTTTTCCGTGACCCGCAACCCGGCCGCGGCCGCATGGCCACCGTGGGAAACAAGGTGTGCGCCGCAATGCGCAAACGCTTCGTTCAAATTGAGTACTCCGGCACCGCGCCCCGAACCCACCCCTGGCTTGACTCCCAATTCATCCAGTGAGATCAGTACCACGGGACGATGATATTTCTCGGCCAGTCGCCCCGCCACAATCCCGATGACACCCGCATGCCAACCGTGACCCGCCAACACCAAAGCCGGGTCATGTTCGGGATCGAACTGCTCCGTGGCTTGCTTGTTGGCCGCCAAATACACGCTCCGCTCCAAACTGTCACGTTTGATGTTCAGTTCGTGGATATGTTTCGCCAGCACAGTAGCCCGCTGATCGGAATCGGTAACCAGCAATTCCACTCCCAATCCGGCCTGGCCCAAACGACCGGCCGCATTCAGTCTGGGTGCCAGCGTGAAAGCTAGGTCTTCACTTTGCAAGAAAGGCTTTCGGTCGAGTTCCGTGACTCGCAACAATTGAGCCATGCCCGGATTAGGCCGTTCTTTCAGACTTTCCAGTCCATGTTTCACGAGGACTCGATTCTCGTCCAACAGGGGCACCACATCCGCTACCGTCGCCAGTGCAACAAGCCCCACCGACGACAGGAGAAACTCGCGATAACGAGCAGACACCTTTTGTGATCCACTGGCCAACTGACATAGGGCCCAGACCAATTTGAATGCCACGGCTGACCCACATAGTCCCGCAAAGGGATAATCGTGCCCCGGTAGTTGTGGATGCACAATGGCCGCTGCCTGCGGCAACGTCTGACGCATTTCGTGATGATCCGTAATGATCAATTCCAATCCAAGATCCCGCGCCGTCTCCGCTTCCTGCAGACTCGCGATACCACAATCAACACTGATCACAACCTGAGTCCCTTGCTTGGACAACATTCGCAAAGCTTCGTCACTCAGGCCATAGCCTTCATCCAGTCGATTGGGAACGTAATAGTCGACAGTGGCGCCCATCAATTTCAGACAGCGATACAAGAGAGCCGTACCGACCATGCCGTCCGCATCGTAGTCACCAAAAACCGTGATCGGTCGACTGGTCTGGGCCGCAGCAAAGATGTGTTGGGCAGCCTGGCTGACTCCCGGCAACTGGTCCGGATCACGCAAACCGGAAAGCTTCGGGTCGAGAAACTCTCGCGCCATTCGCGGGTCATCGAGCCCACGGCAGAGAAGAAGTCTCGCTAGAACAGCCGGTACTCCGGCGCTACGTTCCAGGTCTTGGATTTGAACTGCGTCGTGAGGATAAATGGACCAGCGTTTTTCCATATCGTCCTGACACTACGCCGCTCGAAATTAAAAAGACAGCAGCGGCGCGGGAATCCGTTCTACTTTTTCTTTTCGGAATGCATCGTGTGTTTGCGAAGACGGGGACTGTACTTTTTCAACTTGAGTTTTTCGCCCCCTGATTTTCGCCGGAGCGTGTAGTTATAGTCGCCCGTTTCTTCGCACACCAGGAAGATAACTTCTACTTTCTTTTTGCTTTTTCCACTCTTTTTCGTCGCCATGTCGATTCCCGTAGTGTTTGCTGATGCGGAGGTTTGAGGCTGAGCCAGGCACGAACCCTGGATTTTAACGCTGAAGCGGGCATTGACGCTAGAGCCGAAGCCCGGATTCCTGCAGAAACCGCTGGTAAAAGGGGTCAAATTCCGTCTGGTGGTTCATTCCACCGCCAGGCCGGTGGGATCTTGCTGTTCAACATTGCCTGATCATCCAACTTGACTCGGTGGCAAACCCCGAAGATGGTCTCTTACGTGTTTCATGCGGGCACTACCAGTTGAACGCTTTGCAGAAAGCAACCGGCCCAATGGGAGAGGGAAGCCGCAGGATTACGGAAATTCTCACGCAGCCAGCCAGGATGGAACAAACGGTCCCTGGCAGGCTTTTGCAGGTGCATCATCGATACATTAGGATAAAGGTCTGGCTTCTTCCCCCGCATTGCAACACTAGTGCTGAAATTTGGCTGGGAGCCGATTCGCTTGTTTGGCTGTCAGGACTCAGCTTGGGATTGTTGATTCGGGTGGGATCCCGAATGGAATGGAGAAAGTTCTCATGGCTGAAAAGCCACCGGTCATCAAGTCGCCTCAGACGATTCGGCGTACCGGAGACGAGGATCTCGAGTTAAGGCCCGCGCCCGGCAGCCAGATGCCCCCTCCGGCAAAGCCAGCCCCCTCCCGCACTGTGGCACCCGCTCAACCGCTTTCTGACTCCCCAGACAAATTGCCTGCGGAGCGGGGTGATGTCGGTACGCCGGCGATCGAGTCTGAAAGATTCGAGTTGCATCATGGCGAGGAAGCGAACACCTTCTGGCGAAGTTTTCTGATCTTCAACGCACTGCCAAGCTGGTTGATCAGTGCCATGATTCATACGGCAATCGTTTTGATTCTGGCACTGGTTTATATACCGGCTCCCGCCCTGGAAATTTTCAGGGAAGTGATTCTAAACCAGACCGATGACCAGGTGCAGGAGTTGGAAGAGTTTGTGGATCAAGAGATTGAACAACTCGTGGAATTCGATTCGCCGACGGATGATATTCAACCGGTCGACCAATTGGCAACATTCTCCACAGAAATCTCGGTCTCACCAACGGACGAGGTCGCGTCAGCTGGGATTAATGTCAACTTGAGCGACTTTGCCGAACTAACAGCACCCTCGGGTGATCTGATGGGCATGATGGATGGTTTGACGGGGTCAGGTCTATCCGGTCGTAGCGTGGAAGCCCGGGGAAAACATCTTCGGCAGGCAGGAGGCACCGATGCAAGTGAAGCTGCGGTTGCCTTGGCCCTGCAGTGGTTTTCCAAGCATCAGCGTGCCGATGGAGGATGGAGTTTCGATCATCGGGGCGGAAAATGTCAGGGCCGGTGTAAGAACCACGGGACGCTTGAGACTGCTCGCATTGGTGCAACGGCCATGGGCCTGCTACCTTTCCTTGGTGCGGGCCAGACACATCAAGAGGGGAAATATCAGGAGCAGGTGCGGCGTGGTCTTTATTTTCTCGTTCGTTCCATGACCGTTGAGCAGGGACAACTCGGAAAATTGTGGGAACCGGGAGGAAACATGTATTCTCATGGGCTGGCCACGATTACGCTCTGTGAAGCCTACGGAATGACCCAGGACGAGGAACTGATGGGCCCTGCACAAATGGCCCTCAATTATTTGATGTGGGCCCAATATTCCACGGACGGAGGTTGGCGTTATTCGGCAGACCCGGCGATTGAACGTGGCGACACGTCGGTGGTCGGTTGGGCACTGATGGGACTCAAAAGTGGCGACATGGCCTACCTCACGGTCAGTGAAGAATCCTTCCGGGGGGCGTCGTATTTTCTGGACAGTGTGCAGGCCAATGGTGGCACCACTTACGGATACACAGATCCCGGCGGTAGTGCATCCAGTGCGACCACCGCCATTGGTCTTCTGTGCCGCATGTATCTGGGCTGGGACCGAGACAACAAAGCTTTGCAGCAAGGTGTGAAAGCACTCGGTGAACACGGTCCCGCAGAAACCAACCTCTATTACAATTATTATGCGACTCAGGTGTTGCGTCACTACGGAGGTGATATATGGGAGAAGTGGAACGAACAGATGCGGGAGCATTTAATCGTCACTCAATCCAAGCGTGGTCACCCGGCGGGCAGTTGGCATCTGCCCGGTGGTCACGCAGGATCAGGCGGCCGCCACTACTGCACCTCGATGGCCACCATGATCCTCGAGGTCTATTATCGCCATCTTCCAATCTTTCGTAGTCAAGCCACCGCAGACGATTTTTCTTTCTAGGCCGTAGGACGCATACGGGTTTGCCAGGCACCAGACAAGATGGAACGCACTCTGTTTGTCATCGGGGTGGAGCAGGCGGAACGAAGACCCAGGCCGGCTTGACCTACCGGGGTTTCTCTCTGGCCGGGATGTATTTTCTGCGGCAGCAACCTAGAATCGAATCCAGTATCTGACTTCACCTGCCACTTGATCCACAACCTTCATGCGTATCCTTCCCGTCATCGATCTCGCCGGAAACGTGGTTGTGCACGCAGTTGCAGGGCAACGCGACGCGTACCGGCCAATCGAAAGCATGCTGGCCGAGGACGCCACAGCGACAGCTATTGGAAGTGGCTTTGTCAAACACTTCGGTGCCAGCGAAGTGTATGTGGCAGATCTCGATGCGATTGGGGGCGACGAACCGCGCTGGGAACTCTATCGGGCTCTCGCCGCGACAGGCTTGCGGTTGTGGCTTGACTGTGGCCTGGCATCGGAAAAACGTGCGGCTCTCCTTCAAAAAGCCACAGAGCATGAACCAATTATTTCCCGTTTCATCGTCGGCCTCGAATCGGTCAAAAGTCCTCAAGAGATTCGCTCGATTCTGAGGGTGCTGGACGCGGAACAGGTGGTGTTCAGCCTTGATCTGCGAAACGGCCAAATCTGTAATGCTCACGATGTGTGGCTCGAGATGGGCGCCGAAGCGGTGGCAGCCACCGTGTTGGAGATGGGCATCCGCAGTATCATCGTTCTCGACTTGGCGCAGGTGGGCATGGGCCGGGGCGTAGGAACGCTCGCACTGTGCCGTACCTTGAGAGACATGTCTTGTGAATGGGAGCTGATTGCTGGTGGTGGAATCAGCCACTTGGAGAATCTCTCGAAATTGGAACAGGTTGGTTGTGACGTCGCCCTGATCGCATCCGCACTCCATGATGGCCGCTTGACGTCAGAAAAATTGTCAGCTGCCGGGTTCAGTTTTCCCTGAGCCTGCCCTCGGTCGCCCCGGAGGAAAGGAAATCTGACGGCTCATGATTTCCAGGGCAATCCTTTCCAGCCGGTCACCACGCTCAGCCTGTCGAGAAAACGGTCCAAAAATCTTTTGGAGCCAAGCGGCGGCGCTGGGCTTGACGGAGTTCGTGAATCCAAGACGATGGCGGTATGCAGAAGTGGTTTCCAAATCCACGTTTTTTCCCGGTTCGCCTGGAACCAGAAGGGCCCCCAGAATAACTGGACGACGGTCTCCAGCCTATCCGGAAGCCACCCGCCAGCGAGGGTCAAGTGGTCCAACAACTGTCCTTTGAAAGTGAGTCGACACCATGCGTTTAGCAAAATACCAGACAGTGGCAGGTACTCGGGGGCTGGCACGTGTGGAAAGTGACCAGCTGGTGCCGTTGGAAGTGGCAGAGGACCCCGGACTGACGCTCAGTGACATTCTTGAATCCAAGGATCCCGCCGCAACGGTCGATGCCATGGACAGCTCGATGACGACGTCAATGCGACTGGACACTGTAAAGCTATTGCCTCCTATCGACCAGCAGGAAGTGTGGGCTGCCGGAGTGACCTACAAGCGGAGTAAAACGGCGCGCATGGAAGAATCCGAATCAGCCGCTTCGTGTTACGATCAAGTCTACCAGGCAGCACGTCCTGAATTGTTTTTCAAGGCCATGCCGTACCGTGTTGTGGGCCCGGAGGAGGCGATACGAATCCGTAAAGATTCAAATTGGAACGTTCCCGAGCCGGAATTGGTGCTTGTCTTGAATTCGCGATTCGAAATGGTGGGCTACACGATAGGAAATGACGTGAGCAGCCGTGACATCGAAGGGGAAAATCCGCTTTATCTTCCACAGGCCAAGGTTTATGACCAAAGTTGCGCCCTCGGACCATGGATCACGTTGGCTTCGGCGATGCCTGATCGGAATACAATAGGGATTTCAATGAGAGTCTGGCGAGACGACAAAATATTTTTTGAGGGACAGACATCGATCGAACAGATGGCACGCAGTTTTGAAGACCTCACCGGCTGGCTCACTCGCGAAAACCATTTCCCTTATGGAGTTCTCTTGATGACGGGTACGGGTATTGTACCCGACAGTGAATTCACTCTACGGAGAAAAGACGTGGTCGAGATCACAATCGATGGCGTTGGCACTTTATCCAATCCCGTAATCTGAAACCTGCTGTTCTCAACGGGATTTCTCTTCAAAGCTCGCGATCTTGTTACGCTCCATCAGGCTGCCGCACCTCGCAATCTCGGCCAGACTGCTCCCGGAACAACGGCCGGAGGGCACGGTTTTAACGAGTCCAGATTTGTAGCGCGGCTGCACAGATGTGAGGTGGCGTTATCCCGTCACTCATTTCCCCCACGCCACCGTCGGTGACCCATGTTCAGTTTCCGCAACTTGTGATGTTCGCATTTCGCAACACGCCCGGCAGCAGAAACTGCACAGATCTCATACCAAATCCAGCTGTACTCTTTTTTAAAATCACTAAGTCTCAATACCCTAGGGGTTTGAGTACTCTCCCAGAGCGCAGGCTAAGAAATTGGCACCCCAAATGCTTCTTCACCGGGTGTCGCTACTCGTGCCCTCCTTTCAGGCCATCATTTCGTATTTTTAGGAGTCTTGCTTTGGCCATATCGAAAAGTACTGTTTCAGGCTCTAGCCAGTCCGGAACATCGAATGAACTGCCCCATGCCGACGGTACATTAAATTCAAACGGCCACGCTAAATCAGATTCGGACAAAAACACGATTAATGGCCACCAAGCCAACGAACAAGACGAAGAAGATAACGTCGAAACCGAAAAAGACACGGAAGAATCGGCAGTTGACGATGCAGTCCGCATGTACCTGATGCAAATGGGAGAAATCCCCTTGTTGTCGCGGCCTGAGGAAATTGCGGCAGCGAAGCAAATCGAAGCAACACGGACTCGATTTCGCAACAGCCTGTTAGCAAACGACTTTGTACTTCAGGGCGCGACCAGCGCGCTAGAGAAAGTACAGAGTCGCGAATTGCGATTAGATCGCACGATCGAGGTATCCGTAACCAACACCGCGGAAAAGTCTCGCATCTTGCGCCGCATTGGGCCAAATTTACAAACCATTCGCCGTCTGCTGGGACAGAATCATCTTGATTTCCGCACTGCTATCAGCAAAAGCGTTCCTCTGGACCAACGTCGCGCCGCTTGGCGGCGACTTGTCTGCCGGCGCAACAAAGCGGTGCGATTAGTCGAGGAACTGAATCTCCGGAGGCAACGACTTCAACCGCTACTCGACAAACTGAACGAGATTTCAGAGCGAATGTGTTCGCTGCTGGAACAGATTCGAGAAGCCGAAGCGGGAATATGTAACACGTCGTGTCTCGAGCAATTACGGGCCGAATTACGATACCTTATGCGAATTACTTTCGAGAGTCCTTTGACGCTGCAGCGACGGATGAAGATCACGAAACAACACCAGGAAGCATACGATTTGGCCAAGCAGGATTTATCTGCCGGTAACTTGCGATTGGTGGTCTCCATTGCCAAAAAGTACCGTAACCGGGGTCTCAGCTTTCTGGATTTGATCCAGGAAGGAAACACCGGCTTGATGCGTGCAGTTGATAAGTTCGAACATGCCCGGGGCTTCAAATTCTCAACCTACGCAACCTGGTGGATCCGACAGGCAATTACGCGTGCGATTGCGGACCAGAGTCGCACGATTCGAGTGCCTGTTCACATGATTGACACGATGAGCAAGGTGCGTTTGGTGACCCGTGAATTGATCCAGGAACTGGGGCGAGAACCGCTGCCTGAGGAGACAGCCGATCGGGCCGGACTTTCCCTGGAAGACACCCGGGTCATCATGAAAATGACGCGTGCACCTTTGTCACTCGATCAACCTGTCGGGGATCACGAAGATACTTTCTTCGGAGAATTCCTAAAAGATCATCGTGACGACGATCCCTTGGAAGATGCGAACCAGGAAGCCCTTAAACATCACATCGAAATGGCAATGGAGGGATTGAATCATCGTGAGCGTGAAATTCTACGTTTGCGATTTGGCCTACAGGACGGCTATTCCTACACCTTGGAAGAGGTTGGAAAAATCTTCTCCGTAACCCGCGAACGTGTACGACAGATTGAATCCAAAGCCGTACGAAAACTGCAAAAGCCTTACCGCTCAAATCCTCTGCGTGGTTTCGTCGATGAGTCGCATCACTTTCAGGGTGGAGAAGCGATGGAGGAAATTTAGTCTCCCCTGGATTTCATGTCGCGGCTTCCGCCTCCCCGGCCGCTGCCGGCGTGGCAGTGAAATTCAACGGACCCTCAGCCCGCGGGGGTTTTTCACCAAGGCAGCTCTTTCATCTTTTTGTCTCGGATCTTTCGAGTGCTGCCAAAACGGCTGACGTGGCTTGTGACTTGTTAAGCACGTAGAAGTGCAGTCCCGCGACCTGCTGCTGGACGAGCTCGTTGACTTGTGCGATTGCGTAATCGACACCAATTTTAAATTGCCGTTCAGCGTCGTCTTCACAATCTACAAGAGCTTGCACAAATCGTGGTGGAAGATTTGTGCCACACAGCGAGGCGAGGCGCTGAATCTGTGAGTAGCTTGTCGCCGGCAGGATGCCCGGTATTAGAGGAACTGCCAGACCGATCTTGTCGCAGCGGTCTCGAAACGAGAAAAAGTCTTCGTTGTTGTAGAACAGCTGGGTGATCACAATATCTGCCCCGGCATCAACTTTTCGCTTTAAATTCTCCAAGTCGATCTCGGGGCTGGGGGCCTCCTGATGCATTTCCGGGTAGCCTCCCACAGCAAGCCCGAAATGAGGGTATTCAGATCGAATCAAGGCAACCAGTTCATTCGCATGACTCAGCCCATCGGGCATGGGACGAAACTCTTTTTCTCCGTGTGGTGGATCACCTCGCAGAGCCACGATGTAATCCACCCGCTGTTGGCTCGCCGCATCCAGGTAATCTCTTAACTGTTGTTTCGTGGACCCGACACAAGTCAGGTGCGAAGCCACCGGAACGCCAAACTTCTGTTTGACCTGACGGACGACCTCCAGGGTCTTGTCCTGTGTGGAACCACCCGCCCCGTAGGTGCAGGTGATAACATCCGGATGGAATTCCATCAGTGCACCGACGTGTTTTATCAACGCGGCTTCACCAGCTGGAGTTTTGGGAGGAAACAGCTCGAAAGACAGGCCCGTGCGGCCGGATTGGTAGTAATCGTCAAGTTTCATGGGTTTCAACGCAGAGTTTTTTGAAACATGAATAACCATCGGAAAGAAATGCAACAAGGCGCTGGGGCCCGGTCACCTGCGGTGTGCCCAACAAAGCGTAGCACAGAGATACGGGCAGTGACAGGAGAACCAATTCGTTTTCGATCTTGTCCACCATCACTACGGAGTTGGTAGTTTCACCGTCTGGACCGTCTCCTGCAGCCCATGGGACAATGACCAACCCGCTAATTGCAGAGGGGCCGCCGTAGCGGGTAGAATGCGTCCTTTCCATCGGTTCAAAAAAATGAACCGGCCTCACCATCGCGCGACATCCAATCAAAGTCAACCGTTTGCGTGCCACACTCCAAACGCCCCTGATCGCCAGGAGTTACAATGCAGAGCCGTCTGAAAGAACTTCTGGACGCCGGACAGACCACCTTTGGTACACAACTGCGCTTTGGATCACCCGGTATCGCAGAACTTTTCGGTCACGCAGGCTTTGATTGGATCATCCTCGATGCGGAGCATGCGCCCCAGACACCCGTCGGAATTCAATCGCAACTCCAGGCGATCGGCAATACTCCGGCAACTCCCATTGTTCGGCTCCCCAAAGTGGATGAGGAACAAATTCGACTTTATCTTGACATGGGCGCAATGGGAATTCTGGCCGCATTCATCAACACGGCAGAAGACGCGGAATCAGGTGCCCGCGCATGTCGTTATCCACCCCTGGGGAACCGGGGTTGGGGCCCGCACCGGGCGACTCAATACGGACTGCAGACAAATGAGTACGCGGAGAAAATTAATGACCTTGTCATGTTCATCGGGCTCATCGAAACCAAGGAGGCGGTGGAAAACATCGACGCGATCCTGGCTGTTGAAGGCATGGACACCTACATTCTGGGTCCGGCCGATCTTTCCATCTCTTTGGGAGTACCGTTTGACTTCGAAAACTCGACCTTCCAGGATGCAGAACAACAGGTTCGCGACGCTGCCCGACGTGCCGGCAAACCTGCCGGAATCGGTCTCTATCGTTCTCCGTTTGAACTGAACACACTGCAACGCGCCACGGAAGCCGGATATCAGGTAATTCTCGTGGGAGGCGATGAACTGTTTCTCACCCACGGCTGCCAACAAATCAAAAAACTTCGAACCAAATTGTGAGTGTAATGAAAAATCCACTAAAGGTTTTGTATCTGCCCCATCCGGTTGAGGATATCAATGTCGAATGGGGAGAGAATTTGATAACGACCCTCTGCGACCGTTTTGATGTGCGGGTGTTTGACCGTGATCAGGACCTCGCCGATCAATTCCAAGGGAGAGAGGCAGTCGTTGATTTGGGAGGCAACATCAGCGGCAATTTGATTGACGTAGCGGCCAATGCGGGCGTCAAATTCATACAGGTCCAGACCAATGGCCTGGACCATGTCGAGGTCGACAAGATCCTGAAATCCGGCATGCTGCTGGCCCACTGCCCGGGAAATCTCAGCAGTGTGGCACTGGCCGAGAGTGCAATGATGTTCGTTCTCATGCTCTCGCGCCGCCATGGAGAGGGCGTGCAAAACTTTTTCAAGGGAAAATACTACTTTCCCCAGGGCATGGAATTGGAAGGTCGTAGTCTTGGAATTGTGGGATTCGGCGCCAGTGGTCAGGACCTGGCGCGCCGCGCCAAGCCGTTCGGCATGCGAATTTTGGCGACCGATGTGCGATCGATTGAACAGGAGGTATTGGACGAAATTCAACCCGACTTTCTAGGCAACTCGGATGACCTGGATCACGTTGTGGCTGAAAGTGATTTTTTGTCGGTCCATTTGCACCTGACTGACGAAACCCGACACATACTGGATGCTCGTCGGATTGGTCTGATGAAATCAACAGCCTGCATAATCAATGTTGCGCGCGGCGAACTGGTCGATGAAGAAGCGCTTTACCAGGCGCTGCTCGAGGAACGCATCGCGGGAGCCGGTCTGGATGTGTTTGCCGATGAACCGCCCCAGACAAATCTCCCCGTTTATCAGCTACCAAATGTTTGCGTGTCGCCGCATGTTGCCGGGGGAACTGACGGCACCGCCCGCAAACGCGCCCAGTTTGCGGCGGATAACGTGGCGCGCTTCGCACGAGGTGAAAACGTTCTGGCGCGCGTGGAGTGACGCGCCGGTCTGAGACGTGGAATCAATTTGCAGGCTGCGGTACGTCGCTACACGACCGGTTCACCTGGTCCTTAAAAGCGGCGAAACAGTCCTGGCACGGATACTGGTAGTCATCCTGTCCGTCGACAGAACCACCATCACCACGAATGACCGCAGCCAGCGGTTGATCCAGCACACTCCCTGACGAACAGAAGTTGTCATGCGAACAGTGGACTGATCTCGGCGAATTCCATGCGACCTTTGGGTGAAATTGATTCGATATACTCAAACGGTCTACCGGTGGGAGTCTGCGTAATCTTTTTCGTCCAATCGATCCCCATGGCCGAGTACATGGTCACTAAAACATCTTCCGGGTAGATGGGCCGTCGCCTGTGCCATCCCGTATCGACAACCTTACCACCAATCTCATCTGTCGCGCCCAAAACCTTGCTCTTGACGCCGGCTCCTGCAAACAATCCCACACCCGCATAACGGTAGTGGTCGCGACCCTTGTTAACAGTCGGATCACCTGGTGTACGTCCAAATTCACCCATAGCAGCAATCAGGGTTTTATCGATCAACCGTCGCCCGTTGTGATCGGTCTTGGACTCCAAATCATCCAGTAAACTCGACAGCGCCGCATCCAGCTGAGCGCAAACTTTGTACTGACCTTTGGATTTATCATCAACACTTCCGGCATAACAACCTGCGTGCAGATCCCAGCCCGGGTGGTTAATGAAGATGAATTTAGTGCCGGCCCCGGCTTCGATAATGTTCCGCGCAATCGCACACGCATCTCCCACTCCCGAATTTCCGTACCGCGATTTCTCGCTCGGGTCCAGCTTGAAGATCTTGGATGACTGAGGATCGTTAAGCAGAGGATAAGCGGACTGGTGGTACTGCTCCAGGTTACCGAAAATCTGCCCGCGCGAGTATTCTTTTGGTTTCAGTTGCTTCAGCAACCCGGCCCTTCTTTCAAAACTGGCTCGTTGCGAATCCGGGAGCACAAACGGTGGTGGGGCATCAGAGAACATTGCCATGGGCGCCGATTCGGGTGACAACATTCCATTTCCGATCAAAAACTCTGTCGGCATGTCAATCGAAACGAAGGGGGGCAAAAAATCCGACTCCTTGCGGTGTTGCAAAGATTCATACGCAACAACCGAACCGAAGGAGGGAATTTCGCGAAGTCGTGCAGGACTCAAAATCCGACCCGCCTGCATGTAATACATGCCGCGATTGTGTTCAGCCTCCCACGCCTCCAATGAACGCACGATAGCGAATTTGTCCGTGCGGCGAGAAAGTTCGGGCATGAGTCCCACAGGCATCCGCAGTCCCTGCTGGATGGTCTGAATATCGAAATCCTGCGGTGTCCAATTTCCCTCTTTCACATCAAAAGTATCCAGTTGGCTGGGACCTCCGGCCAGGAAAAGGAAAATGCAAACCTCGGCACCACCCCGAGGTTGAACATCAGCGTTGGCTTGCACGTTATGCGGCTTCAAGATCGGCAGTAGAGAATACCCCGTGATCCCCAAACTGCCGAATCGCAGAAAGTCTCTCCGGGTGAGGCTGGGAAAATTCGAGGGGGCGTCTTGCCAACCCGGTGAACTCCCTAAACGGCCGGTCTCTGTGCGAGATGATTCTTTGCTCATAGCGAATATCCTGACCGTATCGTCGCCACGTGTCGCTGCACCTGGTCAATAGTTAACAATAAATTCCAGATTGTTCATCAATGCCCACTGAAGATCTTCAACACCCTGGTTCCGGTACTTCTCAACATGACTGACGGACTCCGCCATTTCTCTTGCCGTTGGAAAACGCGAAAGCGTCGCCAAAAACAACTCCTCAACCAACTCATGGTTGTCCAAAGGGGGATCTTTCTTTAACAGCATGTTGACCCGACTTCCTTCCGTACTGGCCAGCAATTTTTTATTGACCAGCTCACTATTGAGTATCAGTGATGCCTGGATGATCGAACCTTTGGTATCGGGTTGTGTTGTTGCACGGTTACTTTGACCGAAAAAGGACAGGAATCGTTTCAACTCTGCGTCCGGCAGGCCGTCCTGTTCCATGACAAACTTGACATTGTTTCCGAAAACATTCGTTGCTTTGACAATGGCGTCGTAGATCTCCTCCGCCGAAAGACGGCGCACCAGTTTGCGCGCATAGTAGCGGTCGTATTCCGGCTTGTATTCTCCTGAGAAACGCGAGGAAAGCTGGTAGGCCTTGGAACGACAGATGGTACGCATCAGGTAACGCAACCCAAAGTTGTGATCCTGAAAGTCTCTGGCAAGCGCATCCAACAGTTCCGGATGCGAAGGCTGAATCGTCCAGGGGGCCGGAGGAGGATTCTCCGGATCCTGGCGATCCAAATCCCATTCGAAGGGCGGATCGACAATGCCCACCGTCATCAGCTTGGACCAGAACAGGTTCACTGTCGCTTTGGCGAACTGAAAATCTGATGTAAGCATGCGAGCCAATTCGTGACGAGGATTCGTGCCCTGGGCGGGCCGTTCCCCATTCATGAAATACTGCGGATGGACATTTTCGTTCCGGTCCCGCGGAATGCGTATGACACTCGGAGCCTCCATCCGATACCCCAGTCCTCCGGCCGCGGTAGTGGGACTCGAAAATTCAAAATGCGCAATTCCCCCCTGCCAGATCCTCTCTGGCCGCAACGACGGTCCGTCGAGTAACACGTAGTCGATGCCATTGGGCGGGTCGCCCCGGAAGATGCGAATGTTCTCAAAGAAAGCCGCCTGCTGCCAGAACTCTCTGCGCGTGATTCTCGACAGACCCAGGTTGATGTTTTCCAGATGATCCGCCCCGTCGTGACAGGAGACGCATTCCAGATTGACACCCAGGAATATTTTCGACACCGAGAGTGTTATTTCATCGCAGGTATCCTCATGCATCACGTCTGCATCACGGATTCCTCCCACCTTGTGGCGGATGATAAAACCAGCCGGCCCCGAAACCTTGCCTCCGATCGCCGTGGCGGTCAATAATTCACGCACGAAGTAGTCATAGGGGATCTCGTACTTCAAACAGAGGTGGATGTAATCTCTGAAGGCCGGTCCGCTGTTTGTCCCACCTCCGCCTATGCGGAACAAATCGGAAAAAAAGAATGTCCATTTATTCAAGAAGGGTTTTTTCACCAGCCAAGGGCCTCGATAGTCGTTATCTTGATTTCCCGCGAACCCCGGTTTGTCAGGGTCCATGAAATCGAGGCCCAGTAATTGGTCGATGAGGTTATTGCGTTTGTCGGGTTCCGCGTCGGCAACAAATTGCCGCACCGCATCCGTGTCAGGCAGTCGCCCCCACAAGTCGAAATACAGTCGTCGCATAAATTCAGCGTCGGTCGAGAGGGGCGCATGGGGAATTCCATGAGCTTTCATCTTGCCGAAAATATAGTCGTCGATGAAATTCTCTTTCTCCCGAAACTGCTGGCTGGGTCCAGGTGGCAACTGTGCGGCAACCGTATCGGTCAACTCCGTAGCAGCCTTGCGTTCCGACCTGGCCAGTTCCACATGCATTTCCTGACTCAACAACTTCACATACTTTGCCAGGTCCGCGATCTCTGCCGCCGTGTAATTTTTTCCCTGGGGCTTCATCGGCGTATCGGGCACGCCCTCGCGAATCGTCTCTTCAATTTGGACGAGTTGTGACCCGTGGTGCCACGCCTTATCCACCAGGTCTGCTCGTGGATTATCGAGTGAAGTCGCTCGACCATCCTCGTCGTGGCACAGCGCGCATTTGGCTGCAAAGGCCGAGCTGGCCCATCGCAGACGCTCCCCTTCCAGTCTCAATGGCTCATCCTGGTCCGATTCGGATGCGGATCGCTCAAGGGGTTCTTCAACAGCAATTGCCTGTTCATCAGCACGAGATTCAGCCGCCGATTCTGCGGAGTCGGAGGGCCGAGACACTTCCACGGATTCGGCGCGAGAATCAACGTCGCAGATGGACGTTAGGCAGATCCCGCCGGCGATGGTCACGATGCCAACGCAGATGATGTTTCTCGTCAACATGGAAGCGCGCTTATGTTGGTGTCGAATAAGCAATTCCCCTATGTTTCCTTGTACCTGTGCCAACGGGAGTTGTCAATCATTCTTCGAATGGATGACGGCGTCCAAACCCTGTTACTCAGTGGTGTTTCAGTTAGTCTACGAACGAAGAACCTTGTCAGAAGCCCAAATCACGTGGAAAAACAAAAGTGGGCCTCGACCGTTGAACTTTGTCCAGTGCGAACCAGAAATATTCTCATTCAGACCGCCAGTCCCACCTTCAGAGAAGACAACATTCTCAGGAGAGCCGTTACTTGTCAAACCACAGTCGTCTCGCATTTCCACCCGCGATCGCGGGAATGGACGGTTTGGAAAAGGGCAGCTGGCCACCGGTGACCAGACGCAGGTCGGCAAGGTAGTCGTCCGTATCCCCCACAACCGGATAGTTTGATCCCCACAGCAGGCGATCGGGGCCAAACGTGTCAATCGCCGAGGTGATCCACGTGTAAAGCGGTTCGTGCGGATGGGGGCAAAACATTTTCATGCCGGATATCTGGAAGTAAACATGCGGGTGTCGCGCCAGGCGAAACACTGCCCGATAAGCTTCCGACTCCGCAGACTGGCCCACTGGCGGGTTTCCCAAATGTGTCAGGACTACACGCGCGTCGGGATGGTCACGCAAAAGCGCATCAACTTGTCCAACGAAGCTGCCGATGCCGTCGGGTGCATACAACACAATCACGAGTCCTGTCTCGGCTGCCGTCGAAAACAACTGCGGGGCGACCGACAAGACGTCCGTTGATAACCTCACGCCGCGAAAACACCCCGTTTGATGCCAGTGCTTCAGTATTCCAGACGCATCGGGCAACTGGTGGTCGACCATGCAGACGCCAGCCAAATGGTCCGGATCAGCCGCCACGACATCTTGCAGGTAGCGGTTGTCGTACTCACCCAAATGTTGAACCAGAACCGCCCGTGCCACGTCCCCGCCGCGCATGACACCACGTACCCGTTCAATCGGTTCGTACTTACTGATCCCGCAATGACTATAACTGTCGATGATTTCCATGGCAGCCGACAACCAGTGTCTTCTTTCCTTTCAACTTGCGGCCGGTCGGCTCGTCCGAGTCACGGCCAAACAAAACCGCTTGTCAAAAAACGTTTATGTCTGAAACCAGCCCGGCGATTTGATGGCTCCCGGAACCCCGTTTACACTTCTAACCGGTGGGCAACACAACGCCTCGACGTCTGCCCGAAATAGAATCCCTGAGACGGACCCTATCCATCACAACGTGCTGGACCGGGTGATCGTTTTCCTGACAGGAGCAGGCGGAATATCTTCTGGGAACTGGCTCCATCTTCCACAGAGCGACTCGTACGGGAACCTACTATTTGAGCGCTCCCTTGTTTGGTAAGTCTAAACTGCGCCAGCAGTACCAACAAGCGATGGTTGCATAGGGGCGCCAGGCACTGGCAATCTGTTCTGTCTCTGCTTTGTCGGGCAATGCTTTCAACTTGTAAAGTTTACGCAACGCGGAACGGATACCCAGATCATCGTGAGGCAACACGTCAGGTCGGCCCAGGCAAAACATCAGGAACATCTGGGCAGTCCAACGACCGATGCCTTTGACCTGGGTCAGTTTCTCAATCACTTTTTCATCCGATAGTCGACCGATCCGGTTCAAACGCAGTTGATTATCCAGCGTCTTCTGGGAAAGATCCCTCAAATAACTTGATTTTTGTTTCGACAAACCAACAGACCGGAGTTGACGATCCGTGAGTTCCATGATCACAGTGGCACTGATCTTCTCCGGAGCCACTCGTTCTGCCAGTCGCTCTCGAATCGTGCGAGCCGCGCTGGTAGAGATCTGCTGCGAGATGATCGATCGCACAAGAGCTTGAAAACGGTCGCCTTGGAGTTGCAACCGGAAAGGCCCCACCTTTTTGATCGTCTCCTGGAGAACCGGATCCGATGATCGAAAATGTCGCAAGGCAGTTTCGATTTGTTGGGAGACCAAACTCATGTTGATGCAATCGCGTGTTTTGTACCGGCCATGAAAAATGATACGGGCCCGGGGTACCACGTAACATCACCCCCTTTTCAACCGGCTGTTTCTTCGACCCAGGCCGGTCCCTGCCTGGGACTCTTGTTCAATATTTTGCCAACAACATAAGTGACGTTGGTAGTACCCTTTACACAGGTGGCGTTCCATCAGAGGACGGATTTGATCTGGGAGAATTGCAGCATGTCCCGCTGAAACAAACCGCTTGAAAAACAAAAAAACGCTTTTTTCAGGGTTAGAAGCTTGTGTCGGCCTCCCGTTGGCTTACAATAATGGGTGATATAACTTCAAACTGATGTGTCGAGTGGAACTGCTCGTGACTCTACGCCAATCTTAACACCCTCGCCGCGTGTACGCGGTTCATCGAGGTGTGGGCGAATGAGGACGGGCGTTTTTTATTTCTTGCCCTGCCGACGCTCTCTGTGGTGAATTTCCCCTCGCTATTTTTGCGGTCTCGCCGTGCGCAACCGCAAAGTCCAGCGCAAGTGGTGATCTGAATTGGCTAGAAAAAAGACTGTCCAATGCCAAGTCATCGGACTATCAGGAACGATGGCCGTGAAAAACTTATCCATTGATCAACTTTTCCTTTTGAGGTAGCGCGAGGAGCGTCTGATGAACTTTGTGACGTGTGGGATTGCAATCGTAAGCCGTTGGATGCCGGTGCCCGTTTCTCTGTCACGGCTGATGACAAAGGACCGGTATGCCGAGAATCTTCTACGCCACCTGATGGCCCGTCGGGACAACAAGTCAAAATATCTCGGGTTCAAAGGCTGCTCGCTCGACTTTTCGTTCGCACTGCGGTGCGCAGTAGCACTGGCCGTATCGGGTCTGTGCTGGCCGGACCTGCAGGCCCAGGCTGCCAATTTTCAAAAGGTGCAGAGCGGGATCGTTGGCAGCGCCTGGGGTGATGTGAACAACGACGGTTGGTCAGACCTCGTCGGCCCCTCCACCTCCGGTCTGTGGCTGAACGTTGCCGACACCAATCCAGGGACTCCCTTTGTCAACCAGGGAGAGATTTTTCCCAGCTTCTCCCATGTCTTCAACGTCGTGCTCGGTGATTACAACAATGACGGATTTCTCGATGCGATGGGCTACCGAAGCGGTGAACTGGGCGACTCCGGTCCAAGACTCTACACCAACAATGAAGGCACCAGCTGGACCGATCACCGGGACAAGTTCCTACCGACAACTACCAGCCCGGCCTGGGTTCACCGTGACATCATCTGGGTGGATATCAACGGCGACGGTTACCTGGATAATTTCATCACTGGCTGGTGCGAACCGTGGCCCGTCCCGGGTGACAATGACATGATCTACACCAGCAATGCGGGCGAAACGTTTTCAAATACCTGGTCTGGACCCAGATACAAAGGCAAAGGCGTCACACATGTCGACTTCGATCGGGATGGGGACCAGGATATCTTCGTCTCCAACTACTGGACCGCCCGGAACAACATGTGGCTCAATGACGGGTCCGGCGGCCTGACCGACGTGGCGAACGAATACGGACTTCCCGGGAAGGCACACACCCAGGGTTCGGCCGTCGGCGACTTCAACAACGACGGTGAGCTTGACATCTATGTGAGCAACTTTGCCCACCCGGGCAATCAGCCGCCCAGGTTCCGGGAGAACCTGGGAGCCGCCGGCGATTATCATTTCAAAAATCGTGGCCCACGAGGTACCCAGGGGGTGGAACCTCAGGACACCGCCGTGTTGGCGGACTACAACAATGATGGACGTCTGGATGTGTTCATCACGGTTTCGCCCGGTTATGGCAGCCCCGCAGCGCGGTTGTTTCGCAATGACGGTGACTGGAATTTTACGAACGTGACATCCAGCGTCGGACTGAACACAAAAACTTCCAGTGGAGGCGCGGAATCGAAGGCAGCCTGGGGTGATTACAACAATGACGGGTTCATGGACCTGGTGGCTGACGGAGGGGTGTGGAAGAACCCGGGCACTGCAAACTGGCCCGATCATCATTATCTCAAAATCAAACTCGTCGGTGGTCAGGGCGCAAACAGCCTGGTCAACGGATCGGCCATCGGTTCGCAAGTCAGGATCGACGTGCCCGGACTGGGAACCGTCACGCGCCAGGTGGAAGGGGGCACGGGACAGTCCGTGCAGAATGATCTGACCCTGCACTTCGGCCTGGGAACTCACGACAGTCCCGTCGACCTGGAAATCTTTTGGGCCGACGGAACAGAACAAACGGTCCTCGGGGTCGGGGTCGATCAATTCCTGACCATTGCCATTCCCGAACCGGGGGCGGTGATGTTGGTTCTGTGTGGCCTGTTGTTCGGAATCCCCTCCCGGCGATTGGGTCGAAGGGATACTCGCAGATCTGTCTGATGTGGTTCAGTACAACTTGTCAGATGAAATCAGGCTGACAGTGACGCTCACGCGAACCAATGGATTTGGTATCGAGTACAAATGGTGAGCAGAGGTGGCGAGATCGAAAGGACCGTTGATCGCCAAGCCAGCAGGTGTAGCAATGAAGGTTTTGAACAACCGGCCCGCTGATCAACTTTATCCTTTGGAGAAACGTCTGATGCAATTTATTTCCAGTTGGATTTCCATCGTGAGCCGTTGGCGACCGGCACCGGTTTCTATCGCTCGGGCCGCAGGCTTCTCACTCACTTTTTCATTCGCACTGCGGTGCCTAGTCGTGGTGGCAATGTTGACGGTGTCCAGTCTGTTCTGGCAGACACAGCAGGCCCGGGCGGCCAATTTCCAGCCGGTGCAGAGCGGCATCATTGCCAGCGCCTGGGGTGACGTGAACAACGATGGCTGGTCGGATATTTTCGGCCAAGGCCCCTCGGGCCTGTGGCTGAACGTTGCCGAAACCAATCCGGGAACTCCCTTTGCCAACCAGGGAAACATTTTCCCCAGCTTCACGCACGTCTTCAACGTTACGCTCGGTGACTACAACAACGACGGGTTTCTCGATGCGATGGGCTACCGGAGCGGTGAGCTGGGCGGCTCCGGTCCGCAACTCTACACGAACAATGGTGGCACCAGCTGGACAGATCACTCAGACAAGTTCCTGCCGACAAATATCACTCCGGCCTGGGTCCACCGTGACATCATCTGGGTAGATATCAACGGTGACGGCTACCTGGACAACTATCTGACTGCCTGGTGCGAACCGTGGCCGGTTCCCGGTGATAGTGACATGATCTACACCAGCAACGAAGCGAATACATTTTCAAACACCTGGTACGGCAATCCTCTTCGTAACGGCAAAGGGGTCACGCATTTTGACTTCGACCGGGACGGCGACCAGGACATCTTCGTTTCCAACTACTGGACGAATCGGAATGAGCTGTTTGAAAACGACGGGTCCGGTGGCCTGACCGACGTAGCCTATGAGCACGGCCTGACAGGGAAGGCACACACCCAGGGATCGGCTGTCGGGGACTTCAACAATGACGGTGATTTTGACATCTATGTCAGCAATTTTGCCCACCCGGGGAACCAACCGCCAAGGTTCCGGGAAAGTCTGGGAGCCGCCGGCGATTATCGTTTCAAAAATCGTGGCCCACGGGGTACCGAGGGAGTCGAACCCCAGGACACCGCCGTGTTGGCGGACTACAACAATGATGGACGTCTGGATGTGTTCATCACGGTTTCGCCCGGTTATGGCAGCCCCGCAGCACGGCTGTTTCGCAACGACGGTGACTGGAATTTTACAAATGTGACATCCAGCGTCGGACTGAACACAGCAAGTTCCAGTGGGGGGGCGGTCGCACAGGCAGCCTGGGGTGATTACAACAATGATGGGTTCGTTGACTTGATGGCCGACGGAAAAGTGTGGAAGAACCCGGGCGCTGCGAACTGGCCCGATCATCACTATCTCAAAGTCAAACTCGTCGGTGGTCAAGGCGCAAACAGCCTGGTCAACAGCTCGGCCATCGGGTCGCAAGTCAGGATTGATGTGCCCGGACTGGGGACGATCACTCGCCAGGTGGAAGGGGGTACGGGGCAAGCGGTCCAAAACGATCTGACCCTGCACTTCGGACTGGGGACTCACGACGGGCCGGTCGACCTGGAAATCTTCTGGGCGGATGGAACCACGCAATCCGTACCCGGGGTGGGAGTCGATCAATTCCTGACCATCAACATTCCCGAACCGGGAACGGTGACACTAACTCTGTGTGGCCTGTTGTTCGGGCTCCTCTTACTGAGAGTGCGGCGGCCGGTTCACCTGATCGTCGCCTAAGGCTTTAACATGAGGAGGACCTTCCAATGCGGGTAACATCCGCACAGGTTGTTGGTGGAGCGATGGTCCTCATGCTAGGGCTGGTCTCGTCCGCAAGGGCGCAAGTCACCCCGGGTGCGATCGTGACACTGAACGCGGCAGACAACCCGGGCAACCCGAACACCTGGGACAACGTGGCAAACAACGGAAGCCCCACACTACCCGGTTCCTACGAATTTGGTACGTGTGTGGGTGGTGGTGGCTGCGATCTCGGGGGAACCCAACCCCAGTTGATGAGTGAAAACGTACCGGGGCAGGGCCTTGTCGATTTCTACAGAGGCGGCCCGAACCGTGGCGGCATGGCCGAAAACGGTAGCCAGTCCGACATCATAGACGAGGTGATCAACGGCCTGTCGATCGAGCTGTGGATCCGCCAAAACGGCGACTCATCGGATCAAAACGAGGCTGCCGTGCTATTCTTCGGTGACGATGATGGTCAAAACGGAGCCATGGCATTTTTCCTCCACGGTGATCATAAGGGGAAATTGGATCTGTCCACTGGTTGTGGAAATTGTCGGGACGACGGCCTCGGCAGCATGGGTGAAAACGTCAACGACTTCGCAACGCTGTCGACGACCACGTTCGATCACGTGGTGGGCACCTTCGAGGAAACCGGGAACATTCTGACGACCTACCTGAACGGCGTGGACGTCACGGCCGGTAAGATCCTGTACCCTGAAGCGGAACCCTGGTCCTGGAAGAGCGCCATCCATGACGATCTTCGCTTCGGCGGCCAGCGGCCCGGTGAGCTCGGCGGTGCCAGCGCGGCGCCAGTCGACTACAACCTCGTGCGGATCTACCCGTTTGCGTTGACCTCGACCGAGGTCACGAATAACTTCAATGCTGGCCCAGGGAGTATTCTCGAATCGGCAGGTCCCTGCGCTTTCGATGGGGACAGTATTTGCAGTACGGACGACCTGGATGCTCTTTACGCGGTATTTGGCACCGATGTGCCTCCCACGGATTCCCTCTTTGATTTGAACTCTGATAACGTCGTCAATGTGGATGATTTGAACCAGTGGCTGACCCTGGCCGCCAGCGAACACGGCTACGGCTCCGCCTACCTGCCCGGCGACACCGACTTGGATCGCGACATCGATCTGACAGACTTCACCGGATTGGCTGCCAATTTTGATCCCGGTGGCACGTACGGTCCCTACCTGTGGGGGCAGGGAAATTTCGACGGAGATGGTAATATCGACCTGAGCGACTACAACTCGCTGGCATCGAATTTCAGCGCCGTCGGATATGGAACCGAGGCAGTTCCGGAACCGACCACCTTGTGTTTGTTGGTAGCAGGCATTCTGCTGCTCGCCACTTCGAGGGTCGGATCATAACGCGAACTCGTTGTCGTCAGCCTTCCGTCTCAGGGTCAAAATCACAAACAGGGATCCGCTGCAACCGTGCCTGCGGCCGGAGGTTCTCAGAAGCTTATTTATCAGGCAACCTTTTTGCGTTAGACTGCGGACAAAGTCACCGCGACCGCGAGACTTCCGGGACAGAGACACATGCACCTCACACCGCAGCAGATTGATCACTACAAGGAATACGGCTACGTCGCCGGACCCCGCGTTTTGAACGATGACCAGATTGGCCGACTGACAGTGCGGATTCAGGACATCCTGGAAGAACGAATCCCCTTCCCGGCCCATCTGCGTGGCGATGCGGCCGTTCAATTGAAGAACCAAGGTAATCTGCCAGCGGTGAAGGTCGTCAACATCTTTCGCCGAGACGATCTGTTCGCGGAACTTGTCGCTGATGAAACGATCGGTAGCCTGGCACATGACCTGCTGGCCGGCCCGGTGCGGATTTGGGAGGACCAGATGATTTTCAAACCTCCTCACGACAATCAGGCCGTGCTCGCCTGGCATCGTGACTACACGTACTGGGACCATGTGGGCCCCGCCGATCTGGGCACGTGCTGGATTGCGCTGGACGACGCCACGATCGACAACGGATGCATGCACGTCATCCCCGGCAGTCATCGCTGGGAATACAATTACCACCGCAACGATGTGGACGTCGAGGATCCAAACTGGCCCCTGCGCCCGGAGAACGTGCCCCAAGGTGCCGAGGTCACGCCCGTTCCCTGCGAAGTGAAGGCCGGTCACTGCCATTTTCATCATTGCCGCACTCTCCACGGGTCGTACGGCAACAAAACAGACAACCCGCGACGAAGCTACATCATGCACCTGATGCCGGGTCACACGCGCCGCACCGGTGATAACTGGAACGAACGGCAGGCCACGGTGGATGTGCCTGTGGGAGAACTCGTCCAGGGACCCCAGTATCCGACCCTTGTCGCACCGGCAGGGAGCGCCGGCTAACTCGCTTCGCCTTTCACCAACTGGGGCGAAAGGCCTTCCTGATGTGCTGCCTGCCGGCCCGGCCTTCACC